>NZ_JBWKVP010000023.1:0-792 GCF_059421765.1 Stenotrophomonas sp. GW821-FHT02D01 | reverse complement strand
GCGTTGCAAAGAGACGCGCCTGAGCGCCTGCCTCTCGTTTGGTCTTGTGACGTAGCGTGCACTTGGATCTATCGACATGTCATGTCGGCCAAGGCAACTTGAGGTTATATGGTCAAGCCTCTCGGATCATTAGTATCAGTTAGCTCAATACATTGCTGTACTTACACACCTGACCTATCAACCACGTAGTCTACATGGTTCCTTCAGGGGGCTTGTGCCCCGGGAGATCTCATCTTGAGGCGCGCTTCCCGCTTAGATGCTTTCAGCGGTTATCGCTTCCGAACATAGCTACCCGGCAATGCCACTGGCGTGACAACCGGAACACCAGAGGTTCGTCCACTCCGGTCCTCTCGTACTAGGAGCAGCCCCTCTCAAATCTCCAACGCCCATGGCAGATAGGGACCGAACTGTCTCACGACGTTCTGAACCCAGCTCGCGTACCACTTTAAATGGCGAACAGCCATACCCTTGGGACCGACTACAGCCCCAGGATGTGATGAGCCGACATCGAGGTGCCAAACACCGCCGTCGATATGAACTCTTGGGCGGTATCAGCCTGTTATCCCCGGAGTACCTTTTATCCGTTGAGCGATGGCCCTTCCATACAGAACCACCGGATCACTAAGTCCTAGTTTCCTACCTGCTTGATCCGTCGATCTTGCAGTCAAGCACGCTTATGCCTTTGCACACAGTGCGCGATGTCCGACCGCGCTGAGCGTACCTTCGAGCTCCTCCGTTACTCTTTAGGAGGAGACCGCCCCAGTCAAACTACCCACCATACACGGTCCCCGA
>NZ_JBWKVP010000022.1:0-1203 GCF_059421765.1 Stenotrophomonas sp. GW821-FHT02D01 | reverse complement strand
CACCGGCAGTGACTGCAGGACCGCCCGTGCCCAGGCCGATAAACCACATCGCACGCGTCTTCGCGCTGTCCAGGGTGGCGTCGCCGGCCACGTCCAGCACGCTCACCGACGTCAGCGCCAACTGCATGTAGCTCAGGTTGCGGTCGAACAGCTCTTCCGCCGTGTCATCCTTGCCGGTCACCACATCAGGCCATCTCTTCTTGAGCGTCCTCGGCGAGGGCAACCTCCAGATTCTCGGTCGAGTGGCCAGCTCAACCAACGTCAAACGATGGCATTTCGACTAGAGATCCTCGTTACTTCCGAACGAGTGGATATTCACTCGCAAGGGCCAGACCTACACCGCAACTAAAGATCGGCTAGTACTTTTTAAAGATCTGCTCCGTGCAGTTCTCGTGGATCACAGTGCATGCCCCTGGCTGATCGTTCTGGCAGATTCCCTGCGCCATTTCCCCCGCACGCTCGAGCGTTGGGCCGGTACCAATTCCAGACCTGCCATTCCCTGTGCGGCCGCTGGGCACTACCCAAGACATACATTGATTAAAGTAGGTAACGCTTACCTTGCAGTCTCGTGCTCCGCTATCTGCACACTTTGCCATGGCATCGCGCTCAGCAGCCTTCTTCGAAAGCTGGCCGGTTGAAACACCGGCGTCTGACGTAGTCGGGGATACAGCGACGCCGCCCCAGGTTCTTATCCATTCACCCAAAGGTCTCGGGGGCGGCGACGGGCTCTGCTGCGAAACTCCGCCCCCTGCACCTGGAATCGGGGCGCAGCCTTGCACACCCTGGCCCCCGATAGGATACGAGCCGGGGGGGACAGCCGCCTTCCGCGTAGGCGACATGTGCCCCCAGAAAAGCGAATCCAAGAGTGCAAAGGCGTATGGACCGCAAACTAATCATAAGAAACCCTCTTCAAATCTCGAGCGGCACGATCAATCAAGAGCCATTGGGTACAGCATTACCTCTTTGGCCAGGAGAGGCGGGCGTAACATCGTTGATCTTTGGCATGGCAACCTGCCCGGTAGCACTATCGGCCCTGTTCACCGAATGCTGCGGAGGCATGTACGCACCACCGCCACCACCCTGCGAACCCGGCGGCTGACCCTGCGGGCCAGGCGAAGCCGACCCAGCACTACCGCCTATCTGCGAATATGCCATGAAGCTGCCCAATGTTCCCTGGAAGAACATTGCCGCCATTGGGGGCGC
>NZ_JBWKVP010000021.1:0-2500 GCF_059421765.1 Stenotrophomonas sp. GW821-FHT02D01 | reverse complement strand
CAGGGGGTCGTCGGTTCGATCCCGACAGGCTCCACCATCTAAGCTGTTCCGGAAGAGTCTTCCGGGTCTGTAGCTCAGGTGGTTAGAGCGCACCCCTGATAAGGGTGAGGTCGGTAGTTCGAGTCTACCCAGACCCACCATTCTCTGAATGACGCATACAATCGATCTTATATACGCATCGGCACTGTGGCCGGTACGTGTTCTTTTAAAACTTGTGACGTAGCGAGCGTTTGAGATACATCTATCAGACGTGTCGTGAGGCTAAGGCGGGAATCGGAAGATTCCTTATTAATTGAGTCGTTATATTCGTATCTGGGCTTTGTACCCCCAGGTCAAATATATAACCCAAGGCAACTTGCGGTTATATGGTCAAGCGAATAAGCGCACACGGTGGATGCCTTGGCGGTCAGAGGCGATGAAGGACGTGGCAGCCTGCGAAAAGTATCGGGGAGCTGGCAACAAGCTTTGATCCGGTAATGTCCGAATGGGGAAACCCACCCGCTTGCGGGTATCCTGCAGTGAATACATAGCTGCTGGAAGCGAACCTGGTGAACTGAAATATCTAAGTAACCAGAGGAAAAGAAATCAACCGAGATTCCGTAAGTAGCGACGAGCGAACGCGGACTAGCCCTTAAGCTGATTTGGTTCTAGGAAAACGCTCTGGAAAGAGCGGCCATAGAAGGTGATAGCCCTGTATCTGAAAGGGCCATTTCAGTGAAGACGAGTAGGGCGGGGCACGTGAAACCCTGTCTGAACATGGGGGGACCATCCTCCAAGGCTAAATACTACTGACCGACCGATAGTGAACCAGTACCGTGAGGGAAAGGCGAAAAGAACCCCGGAGAGGGGAGTGAAATAGATCCTGAAACCGTGTGCGTACAAGCAGTAGGAGCCTCGCAAGGGGTGACTGCGTACCTTTTGTATAATGGGTCAGCGACTTACTGTTCGTGGCAAGCTTAACCGTATAGGGGAGGCGAAGGGAAACCGAGTCTGATAAGGGCGCATAGTCGCGGGCAGTAGACCCGAAACCGGGTGATCTAGTCATGGCCAGGGTGAAGGTGCCGTAACAGGTACTGGAGGCCCGAACCCACGTCTGTTGCAAAAGACGGGGATGAGCTGTGATTAGGAGTGAAAAGCTAATCGAACCCGGAGATAGCTGGTTCTCCTCGAAAGCTATTTAGGTAGCGCCTCATATGTATCCTCTCGGGGGTAGAGCACTGTTATGGCTAGGGGGTCATCGCGACTTACCAAACCATTGCAAACTCCGAATACCGAGACGGACTGTATGGGAGACACACGGCGGGTGCTAACGTCCGTCGTGAAAAGGGAAACAACCCAGACCCACAGCTAAGGTCCCAAATTTTGTGCTAAGTGGAAAACCATGTGGAAAGGCACAGACAGCCAGGAGGTTGGCTTAGAAGCAGCCACCCTTTAAAGAAAGCGTAATAGCTCACTGGTCGAGTCGGTCTGCGGGGAAGATTTAACGGGGCTAAGCACAGAACCGAAGCTTGGGGTGTGCATATTTATATGTACGCGGTAGAGGAGCGTTCCGTAAGCCGTTGAAGGTGGATTGAGAAGTCTGCTGGAGGTATCGGAAGTGCGAATGCTGACATGAGTAACGATAATGCGGGTGAAAAACCCGCACGCCGAAAGCCCAAGGTTTCCTTGCGCAACGTTAATCGGCGCAGGGTGAGTCGGCCCCTAAGGCGAGGACGAAAGTCGTAGTCGATGGGAAGCAGGTTAATATTCCTGCACCTCGCGTAAGTGCGATGGAGGGACGGAGAAGGTTAGGCATACCGGGCGTTGGTTGTCCCGGGGAAAGGCGGTAGGTTTGGATCTTTGGCAAATCCGGGATCCTTCAAGACCGAGCACCGAGACGAGCCTTTATGGCGAAGTTGCTGATACCACGCTTCCAGGAAAAGCTCCTAAGCTTCAGCTTACGCAGACCGTACCGTAAACCGACACAGGTGGGTAGGATGAGAATTCTCAGGCGCTTGAGAGAACTCGGGTGAAGGAACTAGGCAACATGGCACCGTAACTTCGGGAGAAGGTGCACCCTTTTTGGTGGCTCGTGCGAGCTATAGCTGAAGAGGGTCGCAGTAACCAGGCCGCTGCGACTGTTTATCAAAAACACAGCACTCTGCAAACACGAAAGTGGACGTATAGGGTGTGACGCCTGCCCGGTGCTGGAAGGTTAATTGATGGGGTCAGCCGCAAGGCGAAGCTCTTGATCGAAGCCCCAGTAAACGGCGGCCGTAACTATAACGGTCCTAAGGTAGCGAAATTCCTTGTCGGGTAAGTTCCGACCTGCACGAATGGCGTAACGACAGCGGCGCTGTCTCCACCCGAGACTCAGTGAAATTGAAATCGCTGTGAAGATGCAGCGTTCCCGTGGCAAGACGGAAAGACCCCGTGAACCTTTACTATAGCTTTACACTGAACGTTGAGTTCGTCTGTGTAGGATAGGTGGGAGGCTATGAAACCATGGCGCTAGCTGTGG
>NZ_JBWKVP010000020.1:0-19613 GCF_059421765.1 Stenotrophomonas sp. GW821-FHT02D01 | reverse complement strand
AGTACGTCCCTGTAAGCTCGGTCGCGCCATCCATGGCGCTCACGCCCCCGCAACCGGACCCACCCCGCCTTCGACAGATCGCCGCGATCTGCCGGAATGCCATGGCCTGCTCCTGGTGGTTGTCGACCTTGGCCGACACGGCATGGCCTGCCTTTGGTGGGTGTCGACCTTGGTCGACACGGTAGATCCACGCCATGCGTGGATGGAACCGAGGAGCAGAGCGTGCTCAGCTTCTGGCGCGCGGCGCCTCCGAAAGTGGAGCCCCCTTGTTGTTCAAGGGGGCGCGCCGACAGGCGGGGAGATAAGGCGGAATGCGGGCGGGTCCCACGATTTGCGCAGCAAATCGTGGGACGTAGCGCAGGTGGAAATTAGATCTCCACCTGCGCGCCCAGCTCGACCAGGCGGTTGCCCGGAATCCGGAAGAAGCCCGTCGCCGGGGCGGCGTTCCTGTGCATCAGCGCGAACAGCTTGTCGCGCCAGATCGGCATGCCACGGTTGGCGGTGGCGACGATGGTCTCGCGGCTGGCGAAGAAGGTGGTGTCCATCGGGTCGAAGTAGATGCCACCGTGGTCGCATGAGCGCATCAGCGCCAGCGGTACGTCGGGGGTCTCCATGAAGCCGAAACGCACGTAGACCCGATAGAACTCATCGCCCACCGATTCGATCTTCAGGCGCTGCCCTTCCGCCGCGTACGGCACCGGCAGGGTCACCACATGCAGGAACACGTTGCGCTCGTGCAGCACCTTGTTGTGCTTGAGGTTGTGCATCAGCGCATGCGGGGCCACGGTCGGGTCGGCGGTGAGGAACACCGCGGTGCCGGGTACGCGTACCGGCGGCGCCAGCATCAGGCCCGGCAGGAAGGTGTCGATGCGGATGCCGTCCTTGCGGATCTCGTCGCGCAGCAGCTCGCGGCCACGGCGCCAGGTGCGCATCATGGTGAACAGGAAGATGCCCAGCACCACCGGGAACCAGGCGCCCTGCAGCAGCTTGGCGCCGTTGGCGATGACAAAGCCCAGATCGATGATGAAGAACACCACGCACAGCGGCAGGATCCAGTTGCGTGCCTTGGGCCACAGCGAACGTGCGACCAGGGCCAGCAGCAGGGTATCGATCAGCATGGTGGCCGACACCGAGATGCCGTAGGCCACGGCCAGGTTGGACGAGCTGCGGAAGGCCAGCACCAGGCCGATCACCATCACCGCGATGCCCCAGTTGATGCCGGGGATGTAGATCTGGCCGATGGTGTCGTGCGAGGTGTGCTTGATGCGCATGCGCGGGATGTAGCCCAGCTGCATGGCCTGGCGCGAGACCGAGAACGCACCGGTGATCACCGACTGCGAGGCGATCACCGCAGCCATCGTGGCCAGGATGATCATCGGGTACAGCGCCCACGACGGCACCGCCTCGAAGAACGGGTTCTTCACCGCCTCGGGATGGTTGAGCACCAGCGCGCCCTGCCCCAGGTAGTTCAGCACAAGGCAGGGCAGCACGAAGAAGTACCAGGCGTGGCGGATCGGCTTGGCACCGAAGTGGCCCATGTCGGCGTACAGCGCCTCGCCACCGGTCACCGCCAGCACCACCGCGCCGAGGATGAAGATGCTGTGCCAGCCGTGCTCCATGAAGAAGCGGATCGCCCACCACGGGTTGAAGGCTTTCAGCACTTCAGGCGCGTCGACGATGTTGTAGATGCCGATCGCGGCCAGCGAAATGAACCAGATCGAGGTGATCGGGCCGAACAGCTTGCCGATCTTCGCGGTGCCGAAGCGCTGTACCGCGAATACGGCCAGCAGTACCACCACGGTGATCGGCACGATGAAGGCATGCAACCCGGGGGCCGCCACCTCCAGGCCTTCGACCGCACCCAGCACCGATATCGCCGGCGTGATCACGCCATCGCCGAAGAACAGCGAGGCACCAAAGATGCCAAGGATGCCGACCACATACGCCGAGCGCGAGCCATTGCGCAGCGTGCGCTGGGTCAGCGCCATCAACGCCATGATGCCGCCCTCGCCGTCATTGTCGGCGCGCATGATGATGGTCACGTACTTCAGGGTGACCACGATGTTCAGCGCCCAGAACGCCAGCGACAGCACGCCCAGCACGGTGTCATGGTCGCTGCTGAGCCCGTAGTGGGGCGAGAACGCCTCCTTCAGGGTGTACAGCGGGCTGGTGCCGATATCGCCGAAGACCACGCCGATCGCACCGATGATCAGCGCCAGGCCCCCGGCGGGGGGAGCGTGACCATGGCCGCCATGGGCGGTGTGCGGGGTTTGACTGCTGGACATGGGGCTCCTGGCGAAGCTCAGGGTGTAATGGGGAAGGAAACGGAGCGGCTCAGCGCAGCGCCGATTGCAGGGCCTTGCGGATGACCATGGCCACTTCGTCGCCCTCGTTGAAGGCCTCGCGCGCCATCCGCGCCGCCTCGGTGGGCTTGTAGCCCAGCTGCTGCAGCGCCACGGTGGCATCGGACAGCGGATCGGCCGGGGCCGGGCCACTGCCGGTCGGCAGAGCGCCACCGGCACCGAACTGCGCCGCGCGGTCACGCAGTTCCAGCACCATGCGCTCGGCGGTCTTCTTGCCGATGCCGGGGATGCGGGTCAGCGCGGTGATGTCGCCGGCCTGGACCATGCGGGCGAATTCTTCGACGGTGACCCCGGACAGCACGGCCAGCGCGATCTTCGCGCCGATGCCGCTGACCTTCTGCACATCGCGGAACAGGCGGCGCTCGCCTTCGCGCAGGAAGCCGTACAGCGAGACGCTGTCTTCCTTCTGCGAATAATGGGTGTACAGCGTGACCTCACGGCCCAGTTCGGGCAGGTCGTAGAAGGTGCTCATCGGCGCCTCCAGCTCGTAGCCTACCCCGTTGACGTCCACCACCAGCCACGGCGGCGCCTTGTAGGCGACGATTCCGCGCAGTCGACCGATCATTGCGTGCAGCTCCTCATTTGCGGCCCCACGCCTGGCGGGCAGTCAGCCCCAGGCGGTTGGCCGTTGCCCTTACGTGGGCATGGGTGATGGCCACGGCCAACGCGTCGGCCGCGTCGGCCTGCAGCTTGGTTTTCAGGTTGAGCATGAGCCCGACCATGTGTTGAACCTGTTGCTTTTCGGCGCCGCCACGACCGACCACCGCCAGCTTGATCTCGCTGGCGGCGTATTCGTGCACCGGCAGGTCGCGCAGCACCACCGCCGAAATCGCCGCGCCACGGGCCTGGCCCAGCTTCAGCGCCGAATCGGGGTTGCGCGCCATGAACACCTTTTCGATGGCCACTTCCTGCGGCTGGAACTCCAGGCACAGCTCGGCCAGTCCCAGCACCAGCAGCTTCATGCGCTGCGGGAAGTCATCGGCGCCGAGCAGCACCAGCGGCTGGTGATGCACGTGGCTGACCCGACCGCTGGCATCGACATCGATGATGCCGACCCCGGTCCGTTGTGAACCCGGGTCGATGCCGAGAATGCGGGTCATGCGGCACACGCGCGCAGGCCGCTGATCCGGGAAGGACGCATGCGGCGGTGATGGCTGGAAACGTCTGGGGTCATCATGGTCCGCATTGTCCGCTCACCGGCCGCCAAAGGCGACCGGCGCAGCGTCCGTTCAGGCGTAGGCGTCCGCGCCGAGATCGGCGTTGGAGTACACGTCCTGCACGTCGTCGAGGTCTTCCAGCATGTCCAGCAGCTTCTTGACCTGCAGGACGGTGTCGCCCTCGACCTTGATGTCGTTGTCGGCACGGAAGGTCAGCTCGGCATGGTCCGGCGTGCGGCCAGCCGCCTGCATCGCATCCTTGACCGCGTGGAAGCTATCCGCGGCGGTGAGCACGTCGATCGCGCCATCCTCCGGGTAGACCACGATGTCATCGGCACCGGCCTCGATGGCCGCTTCGGAGATGGCGTCCTCATCGGCGCCGGCGCCGTAGTGCAGCACGCCCACGCGCTTGAACATGAAGCTGACCGAGCCTTCGATGCCCATGTTGCCGCCGCACTTGCTGAACGCATGGCGGACATCGGCCACGGTGCGCACGCGGTTGTCGGTCAGGCAATCGACGATGACGGCCACGCCACCGGGCGCGTAGCCCTCGTAGCGGATCTCTTCGTACTCGACGCCTTCCAGTTCACCGGTGGCCTTCTTGATGGCGCGCTCGATCACGTCCTTGGACATGTTCGCGGTCAGCGCCTTATCCACGGCCACACGCAGACGCGGGTTGTTGTTGGGGTCGCCTCCACCGCCGCGAGCGGCCACGCCGATCTCACGGATGATCTTGGTGAAAATCTTGCCGCGCTTCGCGTCAGACGCGTTTTTGCGGTTCTCGATGGAGGGGCCTCTACCCATGGGTCTTTCCGTACGTGCGTTGATGGATAAGGCCGCGGATTCTACCTGATCGGGCCCGCTGACCGTGTCGAGGGCGTATGGATGCCGCCGGGCGTGGCCCGGCGAGAGCGTGCGAACCAACGGTTCGCACCCACCAAGGCAGGACGGTTCGCACCCACCAAGGCAGGACGGTTCGCCCCTACCAAGGCAGGACGGTTCGCACCCATCAAGGCAGGCCGGTTCGCACCCACCAAGGGAGGACGGTGCGCACCCACCAAGGCAGGTCGGTAGCGCCGGGCCATGCCCGGCGAGCGCAGCGGCGCTGGGTGACGTCGCTCAGGCCGCAGCGGCGTCCCGGCCATGGTCGAACTGGCCATGGCGGAGGAAATGCGCGGTCTGCCGCGCGGCATCGAGTGACACCACCAGGCCGCTGTGGCTGGTGCGCACCACGCAGTGGTCGGCCAGGCCCGGCAGGCGGGTCTCGGCCAGCGCCACGGTACCGTCGGAATCGTCATCCAGCGCCCCGAGCAGGCTGCCCAGCCCATGTGGCACCGAGCCGGCGATCAGGCCGACGGCGGCCTTGCCCTGCCAGTCCGGCAGCCCGTCCAGCAGCAGCTCGCTGCTGCGGCCCAGGGCCAGGCCCCAACCATGTTCGGACAACGAGCGCGCAGTACCACTGCCCCGCAGTGGCGAGCCCAGGCAGACCACGCGCTGCACGGGCAGCTGCGGCTGCCGGCGCAGGGCTTCCAGCGCCAGCAGGCCACCCAGGCTGTGCCCGACCAGCGACAGCGGGCCTGCATCTGCCAGCCGCTCCAGCAACTGCGGCACGGCCACATCGGGACCGCCAAATACGGACGAGTAGCCAAAGGTATGGACCTGGAAGCCACGCGCACGCAGGCGCCAAGCCAGCGGGCCGACCCAGGCACGGGCATTCCAGATGCCATGCAACAACAGAACGGGGGGAGTCATGTGCAACAGCCTGGCGGTCAGCGGGGCGGAACTACGGTGATTGAACAGAAGCCAGGGGCAAGCGGCGGTGAACGGTTTCAGGCCGGATGCGGCAAACGGCGCAGGATGAACTCAAGATCGTTGGTATCGCCCACCGGGAACAGGTACTCGCCGGCCTTTTCAAAACCATACCGGGCGTAGAAGCGCTGCGCGCCGAAGTTTTCCGACCACACGCCCAGCCACAGCGTGCGCGGGCCGTCGTGCTCCAGCCAGGCCAGCGCGGTTTCCAGCAGGCGGCTGCCCCAGCCGCAGCTCTGCTGCGTCTTGATCAGGTACAGGCGCTTGAGCTCACCGTCACCGGGCTTCACGTCCGGATGCGGCAACCCACAGGGGCCGGCGGCGGCATGGCCGACCGCCTCCCCGTCCAGCTCCAGCAGCCACACCGCGTAATCGGGGTGGGCCAGGATCGTGCGCTGACGCTCGACCGTGTAGGCCTCGTCGATGAAGTCCTGCAGGTCCTGCGGCGGATACAGATGGCCGAAGGTTTCGGTGAACGTGCGTGCGGCCAGCGCCGACAGGGTCGGCGCGTCGTCCACAGTGGCGCGGCGGATCGAATACATGGGTCGAGTTGACGTCAGGACCACGGTTCGGGTCAAGCCCGTTCCGCCGGCTCCTTGTCGTCTTCTTCCTCTTCCTCTTCTTCGTATTCCTCGTCGTCCTCTTCTTCCTCGCCGTCTTCCTCTTCTTCGCCTTCCTCGTCCTCGTCGTACTCTTCCTCTTCGTCGTCTTCGTAATCCTCGACGCCGAAGTCTTCACCGTCCCAGCGGCCTTCGCCGTCGGCGACGAAGGTCAGGGCCATGGCCGACGGGTTGGTACCGACACGGACCAGCCAACCACCGAAGACACGTGCACGCTCGGTGACCAGGTTGGCCTCGGAGCCTTCATTGCCCAGCTTTTCCCACTCCAGCGAAAACGCAAACTCGGTCATTGCCTGGATCTCCTGATCAGTTTTTCTTGGGGCGAACCTGGATGTGCACTTCGGCCAGCTGCTCGTCGACGATCGGCGACGGCGCGTCGGTCATCAGATCCTGCGCACCGGTGGTCTTCGGGAACGGGATGACGTCGCGGATCGACTCGGTACCGGCCATCAGCGCGGCGATGCGGTCGATGCCGAAGGCGATGCCACCGTGCGGCGGCGCGCCGTAGTTCAGCGCGTCGAGCAGGAAGCCGAACTTGGCGCGGGCTTCTTCGGCACCGATGCCGAGCAGTTCGAACACCGCGCTCTGCATGTCGGGGCGGTGGATACGGATCGAACCGCCGCCGATTTCATTGCCGTTGAGCACCATGTCGTAGCCGCGCGAAACGGCGGTCTTGGCGTGCGCGCGCAGGTCGGCGATGTCGTCCACGGCCGGCGCGGTGAAGGGGTGATGCAGGGCGACGTAGCGCTGCGCTTCCTCGTCCCATTCGAACATCGGGAAGTCGGTGACCCACAGCGGCGCCCAGCTGTCGGCGACCAGACCGAAGTCCTTGCCGGCCTTCAGGCGCAGCGCGCCCATGAAGTCGGACACCTTGTTGTAGCCGCCGGCACCGAAGAACACGATGTCGCCGTTGCCGGCGCCGACATGGGCGACCAGGGCGGCGAAGCCCTCTTCACTGAAGAACTTCTGGATCGGCGAGCTGATTTCACCGTTCTCGCCCACCTTGATGTAGGCCAGGCCCTTCGCACCGTACTTGGCGGCGTGCGCGGCGTACTCGTCGATCTGCTTGCGCGACAGGCTGGCACCACCGGGGATGCGCAGGGCGGCGACGCGGCCATCGGCATCGTTGGCAGCAGCGGTGAACACCGGGAATTCGCTGGTCTTGACCAGCTCGGCCACGTCCACCAGTTCCAGCGCGATGCGCAGGTCCGGCTTGTCCGAACCATAGCGACGCATCGCCTCGGCCCAGGTCATGCGCGGGAAGCTGGCATCCAGTTCGACGTCGACCACTTCCTTGAAGATGGCGCGGATCATGTCTTCGACGAAGTCCTGCACGTCGCGCTCGCGGACGAAGGCGAACTCCATGTCCAGCTGGGTGAATTCCAGCTGGCGGTCGGCACGCAGGGCCTCGTCGCGGAAGCAGCGCGCGATCTGGTAGTAGCGGTCGAAGCCGGCCACCATCAGGATCTGCTTGAACAGCTGCGGGCTCTGCGGCAGGGCATAGAACTCGCCCGGGTGCATGCGCGCCGGCACCAGGAAGTCGCGTGCACCTTCCGGGGTGGCCTTGGTCAGGATCGGCGTTTCGATGTCCTGGAAGCCCTTCTCGTCCAGGTGGCGGCGCAGGGCCTGCACCAGCTTGATGCGGGTGCGCTGCATGCGCTGCATCTCCGGACGGCGCAGGTCCAGGTAGCGGTACTTCAGGCGGGTTTCTTCGCCCGGGTTCTCGTGGGCGTGGAACGGCAGCGGTGCGGCCTTGTTCAGCACGGTGATGGCGGTGGCGATCACTTCCACCTTGCCCGTGCGCAGCTTGTCGTTGACCGCATGGCGGGCACGTACCACGCCTTCCACCTGCAGCACGTCCTCATAGCCCAGCGAGGCGGCCACCGCGAACACTTCGGCGTTGTCGAGCTCCACCGTCACCTGCACGATGCCTTCATGATCGCGGAGATCGATGAAGCAGACGCCGCCCTGGTTACGGGCAACGTCGGTCCAGCCGGCGAGGGTGACAGTCTGGCCAATCAGGGTCTCATCGACCAGGCCGCAGAAGTGGGTACGCATGGGGGGAAAGCTCCGCTGGAGAACGCCGGCGCCTGATGGGGGCCGGAAAGCCTCTTATTCTGCGGCCGAGGCCCCGGCCGGGGCAAATGCGGACGGTCACGCGGGCTTGATCGCCCCCGTCCTTATAGTCGCGCACCTACTCCCGTATGGGGATGTCGCCATGAAACCGCAGTCCCTGGCCAGCCTGGCCGTGATCCTTGGCACCTTTACCGCGCTCGCCCTGCACTCTGCCCCTGCCGCCGCGCAGGACGGGGTGGTCCGCTGCGAGAGCCAGAACAACCGCGAACGCGTCTGCAACACCGGCTGGCGCGATGCCCGGCTGGTCCGCCAGCTGTCCGGCTCGGCCTGTGTGGAAGGCCGAACCTGGGGCACCCGCAATGGCAGCATCTGGGTCAACAACGGCTGCCGCGCCGAATTCACCCAGGGCCGAGGCGGCTGGGGTGGCGGCAACGGCGGCGGTTGGGGTGGTGGCAACGGCAACGGCAACAGCGGCACCGTGCGCTGCGAAAGCCAGGACAACCGCGAACGCAGCTGCCCGGTGGGCTGGCGCAACGCACGCGTGGTCCGGCAGATCTCCGGCACGCAGTGCGTGGAAGGCCAGAACTGGGGCGTGCGCAACGGCGCGATCTGGGTCAACCGCGGCTGCCGCGCCGAGTTCGCCGAGGCCCGCGGTGGCTGGGGCGGCGGCAATGGTGGGGGCAATGGCGGCGGCTGGGGTGGTGGCAACAGCAACTACACCGTGACCTGCAGCAGCAACAACAACCGCCAGCAGAGCTGCAACTGGGATGAACGCCAGGGCCGGCCTGTGCTGCAGCAGCAGCTGTCCGGCAGCGCCTGCCAGGAAGGCCGGACCTGGGGCTACTCGCGCGGCAACGTGTGGGTCAGCAACGGCTGCCGGGCGCGCTTCGGCACGCGTTGAGGGGTAGCGCCGGGCTGTCCGCGGCAGCATGCCAGGGGGCCGATCAAGGTGCCGGCGCCGCTGCATCACCCCAGGGCGCCGGCGGTAGCGCGACCGGCTTGCTGAGATCGAACTCGACCCGGAAACGGCGCCCTTCCGGGCGCGTCAGCTCATAGACAAAACGCTGGTCCGGCTCGATCTCCATCGCCCACGTGTTGTGGGTTGAAGCCAGCATATCGGCGCGGCGGAACATCGCTACGGACTCGCCATCGGCGGGGAACTGCTGGCGTTCGGCGGTGCCCGGCGGCTTGCTGTCGCCGCCGTAGAGGGTGATCGCATCGGGGCTGCCATCGGCGTGGCGATGGTCGTGCTTCAGGCGCAGCCCGTGCTCGGTGCGGGTCAACACCCAGGTGCGCGAATGGTCATCGCCGACGTGGAACGGGATGCGCAGCTCATGGCCCGGGTCGGCGCAGCCCCGCACGTGCATCACCAGCTTCTGCCCGGCGAAGGGGTCTTTGCCGGTGGGTGCCGGCGTGTCTTCCACCACCCTGCCCTCGTACGCCTGGCCACAATGGGCAGCGACCGCGGCCATGAAGGCGTCGGCCGGCGCGGTCGACAGATCGTGGTTGACCGTATGCGATGGCTGCGAGCAGGCGGCGAGGCCGAGCAGGGCGAAGGCGGAAGCAACAGCGGCGATCGGTTTCATGCCCCAACCCTAACGGCCATGGCCGATGCGCGCAAACCGCACTCCCTGGATCCACCTCAGCGCTCGGCTGCAGGGGCGACGGCAACCACGTCCGTCGCCGCCACGGGTGCATCTTCGCCCTGCCCTGCCGGCTCCTGCTCGACCGGGTCGACATCGAACGGCGTGCGGAACACCAGCGAGGGCAGCAGCGTGGTCAAGGCGGCGTACAGCAGCAACGCGCCGAACAGCACCGCCGGAATCTGGAAGCGATCGCGCATGATCGCGGCCAGCACCAGGGTGAAGATCAATGTCGGTGCCAGTGCCAGCGATACACGCAGGCTGCTGCGGAAGCTCTCGCCGAACATCACGCGACGCTGCAGCCAGACCACCGCGATGCGCAGCGGCAGCACCACCAGAGTGATAACGATGCCCAGCCCCAGCGCCTCCCAGCTCAGCGCTTCGCTGGGCACCTTGGTGCCGGCGTTGAAGAAATAGAACGGCACGAAGAACGAGGCGAACAGACGCAGCGCATGCAGGTTTTCGTGCGAGGCCAGCAGCGGCATGCGCTGGTGCAGCAGGCGCGCGACCAGACCGGCGATGAAGGCGCCGACCAGGTAGTACACGCCCAACAGGTAGGTGATGTACGCCGCCACCATGCCGACCATCACCAGCAGCGAGAATTCCGAGCCCGGTGCATGCGGCGCGACCCAGCGACCGAGCGCGATGAACAGCAGCGGCAGGCCGATCATCATCGCCAGCAGGGCGAGGCTGGACAGCGCCATGTGCCCGGGATCGCCAGCCTGCAGCACGATGAACAACGCCGCCAGGGCCAGCAGTTCACCGGCGATGGCCTTGCTGGTGACCCAGAACCGCTCGTCCTCGCTCAGCCCCAGCCGCGACAGCGAATCCATGATGAAACCGGTGGAGGGGGTCAGCAGCGCAAGCGCCAGCAGCCCTGCCGCCTGCCATGGCAGGCCGGCGTAACGCCAGGCCAGCCAGCCGACGCCGAACAGGGTCGCACTGCGGATCAGCAGATGCGCCAGCAGCGGCCACATGCCGCGCCGCAGGGCCTGCAGGTCAACTTCCAGGCCAGCGAACAGGAACAGTGAGGAGATGCCCAGCGTGGCCAGCAGTGCGATGACCGCGTCGTGCGCCTGGTCGCCCAGCCAGAGCATGCCGATGATGCCGAACAGCAGGCAGGTCAGCGGCGCCGGCAGGCTGAACCGCTGCAGCGCGCGCGGGATGACCAGCAGCGCGAAGATCAGCAGCAGGTAGACCAGTTCATGGCTCATCGGGGGACTTCCGTGTGGATCGAACGCGCGCAGGATGCGGGTTCGATCCGGATCGGGCAAGCCGGACACGGCTGAAAGTGTCCTCTCCTTTCGGCAGAGCGCCCTTCAGCGGATCAGCCCATCTGCGATCCGCCCGACCTGCGCAAGCACCGCCGCGCGCTGTTCGAAGCTGATCGCGCCCGCCTGCAGATAGGCGGTCAGGACCCAGGGCGAACCGCCCTGCACCGGCCACAACACGGCGATGTCGTTGCGGGCGTCTTCGCTATTGCTGCCGGTCTTGTCGCCCACCCGCCAGCGCTTGCCCAGGCCCGCACGAAGGCAGGCATCGCCGGTTTCGTTGTCGATCAGCCAGTCGGCCAACTGCTGGCGTGAGGCAGGCCTGAGTGCATTGCCCAGCACCAGGCGCTGCAGCGTCGATGCAATGGCCGCCGGCGTAGTGGTGTCGCGGGGATCATCGATGGCGAAGCTGTTCAGTTCCGGCTCCAGGCGATCGCTGCGGGTGATCGTGTCGCCGGTGGCGCGCAGGAACGCGGTCACTGCCGGCGGCCCACCAATCGCTGCGAACAACAGATTGGCCGCAGTGTTGTCGCTGGTGATCAACGTGGCCCGGCACAGGTCACGCACGGTCAGGTCCTTGCCGACGTGGCGACGGGTGACCGGCGCGTGCTCCAGGAGGTCCTGGGTCCGCACCGGCAGGCGCCGGTCCAGCAGTGCCGGATCGCGCTCGGCCTGCTTGAGCACCGTGGCGGCCAGTACGCTCTTGAAGGTGCTGCACAGCGGGAAGCGTTCGTCCTGGCGATGGCCGAGGCGGCGACCACTGCCGGTGTCGAGCAGGGTCACGCCGAGTCGACCGCTGCACGCCTTTTCCAGTGCGGCGAAGTCGGCGGCGGCGGCGATGGCGGCATCGACCGGTGTGGCGGGCACGGTGGCGGGTGCGGCAGCCCGGGCCAGCAGCGGCAACGCAAGGGTGGACGCAACTGCGGCACTACTGAACTGCAGGAATCGACGACGGGCAAGCATGCGGAATCCTCGTGGAAGCTGTCCCGATTATTGGAAGGGTGGGCAGAGGCGACCAGCGCGTTTTTTCAGCGTCAGCCATGAGATAAATTCATGCATGACGCATCGAACCCTTTATTTATCCAACCCCCATGGCAAGGCGCTACCATCAGCCATCATCCTGCCTCACACGTCCCCATGCTTCACCCCACCCTTTCGCTGAATGCGTTGCGCGCCTTCGAAGCGGCTGCGCGGCACCAGAACTTCACCCGGGCCGCCCTGGAACTCTGCGTCAGCCAGGCGGCGCTGAGCCACCAGATACGCGGGCTGGAGGACCGGCTGGGTATCCGCCTGTTCCATCGGCTGCCCCGCGGCGTGGCGTTGACCGAGGAAGGAGCAGCCCTGTACCCGGTGCTCAATGAATCCTTCGAGCGCATTTCAGCCAGCATCGCCCGCTACACCGGTGGCCCGGCGCGGGAAGTGCTGACGATCGGCGTGGTCGGTACCTTTGCCACCGGCTGGCTGCTGCCGCGGCTGGCCGCGTTCGATGCGGCCCACCCGGATATCGAACTACGGCTGCAGACCCACAACAACCGCATCGACCTGGCCGGTGAAGGCCTGGACCTGGCAATCCGTTTCGGCGATGGCGACTGGCAGGGACAGGCCTGCACGGCGATCCTGGACGCGCCGTTCGCACCGTTGTGCGCGCCGGCACTGGCGCGACGGCTGAAGCACCCCCGCGATCTGGCGGCCTTGCCGCTGCTGCGTTCGTACCGCAGCGACGAATGGCCACGCTGGCTGCAGATGGCTGGGGCCAACGGCGTGGAAGCGCGCGGACCGGTGTTCGATTCGTCATTGACGCTGGCGGTGGCTGCGGCCGGTGGCGCGGGCGTTGCCCTGCTGCCGTTGCGCATGTTCGAAGCGGACCTGGCCGAGGGCCGGCTGCTGCAGCCGTTTGCCACCACGCTGGAACTGGGCCGCTACTGGCTGACCCGTCTGCGCTCGCGTGCCGAACGTGAGCCAGCCAGGCGCTTCCGAGAGTGGTTGCAGGCGCAGGGCGCGTAGGTAGTGCCGGCCGCTGGCCGGCACCCCCTTGATCGTTGTGGGCGCATCGCATTGCCGGCCAGCGGCCGGCACTACCGATCAGGACTCCAGCAGTTCCATCCAGGCCGCTTCGGCCTTTTCCAGCTGCGCGGCAGTGGCTTCACGGTCGCGGCCGAGCACGGCCATGCGCGTGGCATCGGCGTAGTTGCTCGAGTCGGCAAGCTGCCGGTCCAGTTCGGCCAGCACACCTTCCAGCTCGGCGACCTTGGCTTCGGCGCTGGCCAGCTTGTGCGGGTTGACCGGCTTCTTCTGCACCACCTGCGCGACCGGTGCGGTCTTGACCACCACCGGCTCCTCCACCTGCTCCATGCGTGCCTTGGTGCCCTGCGCCTGCGGGCGCGTGCGCAGCCAGGCGGCATAGGCGTCGAGGTCACCGTCGAACGGTTCAACCACGCCGTCGGCCACTCGCCAGAAGGTGTCGCAGACCAGGCCGATCAGATGGCGATCATGCGAAACCATCACGATCGCGCCGTCGAAATCGGCCAGGGCTTCAGCCAGGGCTTCGCGCATTTCCAAATCAAGGTGGTTGGTCGGTTCGTCCAGCAGCAGTACGTTCGGCTGCTGCCAGGCGATCAATGCCAGCGCCAGGCGTGCACGCTCGCCACCGGAGAAACCATCCACCGGTTCGAAGGCACGGTCGCCCGGGAAATTCCACTTGCCGAGGAAATCGCGGAACGACTGGTTCGGTGCATCCGGGGCCAGGTCGCGGAAGTGCTCCATCGGCGACTGGCCTTCATGCAGCGACTCGACCGTGTGCTGGGCGAAGTAGCCGATGCGCAGGTCCGGGTGCGCGGCGCGCTCGCCGGCGATCGGTGCCAGCTCGCCCACCAGGGTCTTCACCAGTGTCGTTTTACCGGCGCCGTTGGGGCCCAGCAGGCCGATGCGCTGGCCCGCTTCCAGGCCGAAGCCCACATTGTGCAGGATCACCGAGTCGCTGCCGTAGCCGGCCTCGACGTGGTTCAGGCGGATCAGCGAGAACGGCAGCTTGGCCGGCGGTGCGAACTCGATGCGGAATTCGCGCTCGGCGCGCACCGCCTCGGTGCCGGCCAGCTTGGCCAGGCGCTTCATCCGGCTCTGTGCCTGTGCGGCCTTGCTGGCCTGGGCCTTGAAGCGGTCGATGAAGCTCTGCAGGTGGGCGCGCTCGGCCTGTTCCTTCTCATGCGCGATCTGCTGCTGGCGAAGCTGTTCGGCACGCTGACGCTCGAAGTCGGTGTAACCGCCCGGGTAAAGCTTGGCGCCACCACCGTGCAGGTGCAGGGTGTGGGTGGCCACGTTGTCGAGGAACTCGCGGTCATGCGAGATCAGCAGCAGGGTGCCCGGATACTTCAGCAGCCACTGTTCCAACCAGTACACCGCATCCAGATCCAGGTGGTTGGTCGGTTCGTCGAGCAGCAGCAGGTCGCTGGGCATCATCAGCGCGCGGGCCAGGTTCAGGCGCACGCGCCAGCCGCCGGAGAACGAGGACACCGCGCGGTGGTGCGTTTCGGCCGGGAAACCCAGGCCATGCAGCAGCTTGCCGGCGCGCGCTTCAGCGTCGTAGGCGTTCAGCTCGGCCATGCGCGTATGCGCCTCGGCCACGGCTTCCCAGTCTTCACGGGCGGTGGCCTCGGCCTCGGCGGCCAGCACGGCGGCAACCTCGACGTCACCGCCCAGCACGAAGCTCAGCGCCGGATCCGGCAGGGACGGGGTTTCCTGGGCGACGCTGGCGATGCGGATCTTGCCGGGCAGGTCGACGTCACCCTTGTCGGCCTCCAGCTCGCCCTTCACCGCCGCGAACAGGCTGGACTTGCCAGCACCGTTGCGGCCGACCACGCCTACCCGGTAACCGGCATGCAGGGTCAGGTCGACATTGGACAACAGCAGCCGCTCGCCGCGGCGCAAGGCGAAATTACGAAGCGAAATCATGGGGGGAGGCGTCCATATAACCGAATGGAATGTGCTGGTAAGCACTGTTCCTGCGACGCAATTCTAACGTTAACGAATACTTGACGCGCCCCGGGATGCGCGGCGGGCGACGTTCCTCTCTCCCACGTCCTGTCCGCGCGCCTCCCGGGCCCCTTCCCCGTCACTGCCTGTCGTAGCTAAATGGTTGCTGCTGCAACGTTTTTTCTGATGACCGGCATTTGACAGGCACTGAATATCCCGTTAATTCCTGTATTGCGCACCGCAACAACCGTCGTCCGCCTCACCCCCGTGATGTCGATTCCGGTGCCATCCCGCCAACCGGAGCCCCCTCCCGATGACCCGCAAGACCAGCCTGATCGCCGCCGCCGTCGCTGTCGCACTCGGTGGCTCTCCGTTCGTTGCCGCCGCCCAGCAGACCGGCACCGCCGCCAATACCCTGGATACGGTGATCGTCACCGGCACCCGCGTGGCCGACCGCACGGTCGCCGAATCGCAGTCGCCGATCGACATCATCACCCCCGAGATCCTGCAGTCCACCGGTACCGGTGAGCTGGCCACCGCGCTGTCGCGCGCGCTGCCGTCGCTGAACTTCCCGCGCCCCGCGCTGACCGACGGCACCAGCGGCGTGCGCCCGGCACAGCTGCGCGGGCTGTCGCCGGACCAGGTGCTGGTGCTGGTCAATGGCAAGCGCCGCCACACCTCGGCGATGATCAACGTCAACGGCAGCATCGGCCGCGGTTCGTCGGCGGTGGACATCAACGCGATTCCGATCGCCGCCATCGAGCGCGTCGAAGTGCTGCGTGACGGCGCCTCGGCACAGTACGGTTCGGATGCCATCGCCGGCGTCATCAACATCGTGCTCAAGGGCAGCGGCAGCGGCGGCAGCCTGGCCGTCGACTACGGCCAGTACTCGGCCGGCGACGGCAACAAGTACCAGCTGTCCGGCGATACCGGCGTGGAATTCGGCAACGGCCGTGGCCGCGTGCACGTGGCCGGCCAGATCAGCCAACAGGACGAGAGCGACCGCGCCGGCCCCTATCGCGGCACCACGCCGAACACCGTCAACTACCCGTCCGTGGGCCAGACCACGTTCATCGTCGGCGACCCGAAGGTGGACGCCACCGCTGCCTCGGTCAATGCCAGCTACGATTTCAGCGACCACGTGACCGGCTATGCGAGCGCGCTGCTCAGCAACCGCGACATCACCTCGTTCGCGTTCTACCGTTCGCGCAACCACAACGGACAGACCGCGCTGCTGGCGCAGACCTATCCAGACGGCTTCGTGCCGGAGATCAACCAGTATTCCAAGGACCGCTCGCTGGTGGCCGGGGTCAAAGGCAACACCGACAACGGCTGGACCTGGGACCTGAGCCTGAACCACGGCGAGAACACCCTGGATTTCCACACCCGCAACAGCATCAACTACAGCCTGGGCGCGACCAGCCCGCGTTCGTTCTACGACGGCACGCTGAAGTACCAGCAGGACATCTTCAACGCCGACCTGACCAAGTCGCTGGACTGGGGCCTGGCCTATCCGGTCACGCTGTCCTTCGGCGGTGAGTACCGCCGCGAGAAGTGGGACCAGAACCCGGGCGAGCTGAACTCCTACACCGGCACCGGTGCGCAGGGCTTCGGCGGCTTCACCCCGACCAACGAAGTGCACACCGATCGCCACAACTACGCGGTCTATGCGGGCCTGGAAGCGGACCTGAGCGAGAAGTTCTCCGCCGGCATCACCGGCCGTTACGAGGATTACTCGGACTTCGGCGACCGCTTCTCCGGCAAGCTGTCGGCGCGCTATGCGTTCACCGACAAGGTCGCGCTTCGCGCCACCGCCTCCAGCGGCTTCCGCGCGCCATCGCTGCCGCAGCAGGGCTACCAGGCGGTGACCAGCCAGTTCACCAACGGCGTGTTCGTCGAACGCGGCACCTTCCCGACCACCAGCCAGGCCGCACAGGCGCTGGGCGCTTCTCCGCTGAAGGCCGAGACGTCCACCTCCTACAGCCTGGGCCTGGTGCTGCAGCCGGTGGATCGCCTGTACATCACCGTCGACGCGTACCAGATCGACATCGACGACCGCATCGCGCTGTCGTCCAGCATCAGCACCAATGCCGCCAGCAGCGCGCTGCTGACCACGCTCGGCCTGCCGCAGGTGACTGCGTTCTCGTACTTCACCAATGGTCTGGACACCCGCACCCGCGGCGTTGACTTCGTCTCCAGCTACACCGTGCCGTTCAGCGCCAGCAGCCTGGAACTGACTGCGGCGTACAGCTACAACGACACCGAAGTGCAGCGCGTGGGCGGCACGCCGGCGGTGTTCGGCACGCTGGGCCTGACCCAGTCGCTGATCGGCCGCGATGAGATTGGCCGCATCGAAGACAGCTACCCGCACGACAAGACCATCCTCAGCGGCACCTGGCGTTCGGACCACTGGGAGCTGGGCCTGGCGGCAACCCGCTACGGCAAGTTCACGGTGCGCAACTCGGCCACGGCCACGCGTGACCAGACCTACGGCGACAAGTGGGTGCTGGATGCGTCGGCCAGCTACAAGCCGAGTGCGAACTGGACGCTGACGGTAGGTGCCGACAACCTGCTGAACGAGTACCCGGACCGCACCGAAGATCTGCAGAACTCGACCTTCGGCATGCTGCCGTACAGCAACTACTCGCCGTTCGGCTTCAATGGTGCGTATGTGTACGGGCGGATCAAGTACAACTGGTAAGCGGTAACGGGCGCGCCGGGCCCTGCCCGGCGGGTTCATCCGGGGTCAGATCCCTCTTCCTGCAGGAAAAGGTATCTGACCCTATTTGCTCTAAAGGTTTGCCGCATTTGGCTCATTAGGTGAAAATCGGGGCATCCCCCCGATTTCTGCGAGAGCCGATGCACCATGACACCGACCTGATCAACATCGTTGCCGTTGGTCTCGGGCTCGCCTTCATCTTCGGCGCGCTGGCCAACAAGCTCCGCTTGTCTCCTCTGGTCGGTTACCTGGTTGCTGGCATCTGCGTCGGGCCGTTCACGCCGGGCTTCGTCGCCGACCAGGCACTGGCGAACCAGCTGGCCGAGCTGGGCGTGATGCTGCTGATGTTCGGCGTCGGCCTGCACTTCTCGCTGAAGGACCTGATGGCGGTCAAGGCCATCGCCATTCCCGGTGCCATCGGCCAGATCCTGGTCGCTACCCTGCTCGGCTGGGGCCTGGCGGCATTGATGGGCTGGCCGGTCATCCACGGCGTGGTGTTCGGTTTCGCGCTGGCCACGGCCAGTACCGTAGTGCTGCTGCGCGCGATGGAAGAGCGCCGCCTGCTGGAAACCCAGCGCGGCAAGATCGCGGTCGGTTGGCTGATCGTCGAGGACCTGGCCTGCGTGCTGGCACTGGTGATGATGCCGGTGATGGCCGGTGTGTTCGGGCCCGACGCGGCCAATGAACACCACACCCTCGGCAGCGTGCTGGCCAGCATCGGCTGGACGTTCGTGCAGCTGGGCCTGTTCGTGGCAGTGATGCTGGTGGTCGGGCGCCGGGTCATTCCGTGGATCCTGGAGCGCATCGCCGGTACCGGCTCGCGCGAACTGTTCACCCTGTCGGTGCTGGCGATCGCGCTGGGCGTGGCGTTTGGCTCGGCGATGCTGTTCGGTGTGTCGTTCGCGCTGGGCGCGTTCTTCGCCGGCATGCTGCTCAATGAATCGGAACTCAGCCACAAGGCGGCCAGCGATTCCCTGCCGCTGCGCGATGCCTTCGCGGTGCTGTTCTTCGTCTCGGTGGGCATGCTTTTCAATCCCGGCATCCTGATCGAGCACCCGTGGCAGGTGCTGGCCACCGCCGGCATCATCATGTTCGGCAAATCGGCGGCGGCGTTCTTCATCGTGCGCGCGTTCGGCCACCCCACCGGCACCGCGTTGACGATCTCGGCCAGCCTGGCGCAGATCGGCGAGTTCGCCTTCATCATCGCCGGCCTCGGCGTGACCCTGAAGATCCTGCCGCCGACCGGCCAGGCGCTGGTGCTGGCCGGCGCGCTGATCTCGATCATGCTCAACCCGCTGGTGTTCGGCCTGCTCGACCGCTGGCTGCTGAAGCACCAGGAAACCACGCCCACCGCGGTGGAGACCGAGCTGCCACCGGGGCCGTCGCTGGACCTGCACGACCATGCCATCGTCATCGGCTACGGCCGCGTCGGCAGTGCGTTGGCGCAGGTGCTGCGCGACCGTGGCGTGCCGGTGATGATCATCGATGACAACAAGGAACACGTGGCCGAGGCGCATGCCGCTGGTCTGCCCGGCATCCGCGGCAGCGCGGCCTCGGACAAGGTGCTGGCCGAAGCCCATCCCGAGCGCGCGAAGATCGCGGTGCTGGCGATCCCGCAGCCGCTGGAAGCCGGTGAGACCTTGGCCAAGCTGCGTGCGATCAACCCCAACCTGACCCTGCTGGCGCGTGCGCACAGCGATGCCGAAGTGAAGCATCTGCTTGAACACGGTGCCGATGGCACGGTGATGGCCGAGCGCGAGCTGGCCTACTCGCTGGCGGAAATGGTGATGGCCACCCCGCCGTACCGCAGTCTTGGGCAGCACAGCATTCCGGTGGTGTGAGGGGTGTGCAGCAGGGCTGCGCCCTGCACCCGCCGAAACAACGGCAACGGCAAAAGCTGGCATTCCGTGGGATGGCGGGGTGGGTCCGGTTGCGGGGGACGCTGCAAGTACGTCCATGTAAGCTCGGTCGCCGCATCCATGCGGC
>NZ_JBWKVP010000019.1:0-21114 GCF_059421765.1 Stenotrophomonas sp. GW821-FHT02D01 | reverse complement strand
CGTGAGCGCCATGGATGGCGCGACCGAGCTTACAGGGACGTACTTGCAGCGTCCCCCGCAACCGGACCCACCCCGCCTTCCATCAGGAAACCTGCTTCTGCTGTCGCTTCGGCAGTTGAAGTTGCAGTTGCTTCTGCAGGTGCCGGGCGCAGCCCGGCCGAATCTCCCCGCTTTTACCGCATAATCAGCACATGACCGACGACCGCATCATCGCCGCCGGCGCCACCCGCGAGGATGACGCCGCCGACGCCAGCATCCGACCCAAGCGACTTGCCGATTACCTCGGCCAGGTGCCGGTGCGCGAGCAGATGGAGATCTACATCCAGGCCGCCAAGGGTCGTGGCGATGCGCTGGACCACGTCCTGATCTTCGGCCCACCCGGCCTGGGCAAGACCACCCTCAGCCATGTCATCGCCAACGAGCTGGGCGTGGCCCTGCGCGTGACCTCCGGCCCGGTGATCGAGAAGGCCGGCGATCTGGCCGCGCTGCTGACCAACCTGCAGCCGCACGATGTGCTGTTCATCGACGAGATCCATCGCCTGTCGCCGGTGGTGGAAGAAGTGCTGTATCCGGCGATGGAAGATTTCCAGATCGACATCATGATCGGCGAGGGCCCTGCGGCGCGCTCGATCAAGATCGACCTGCCGCCGTTCACCCTGATCGGCGCCACCACCCGCGCCGGCCTGCTGACCGCGCCGCTGCGCGACCGCTTCGGCATTGTCCAGCGCCTGGAGTTCTACAGCGTCGAAGAACTGACCCGCATCGTGCGCCGCTCGGCCGCGATCCTGGCCATCGACTGCACCGCCGACGGGGCAGGGGAGATCGCGCGCCGCGCGCGTGGCACCCCGCGTATCGCCAACCGCCTGCTGCGCCGCGTGCGCGATTACGCCCAGGTCAAGGCCGGTGGCCACATCGACCAGACCGTGGCCCAGGCCGCAATGCAGATGCTCAAGGTCGACCCGGAAGGCTTCGACGAGCTTGACCGCCGGCTGCTGAAGACCATGGTCGATTACTTCGACGGTGGCCCGGTGGGCATCGAGTCGCTCGCCGCGGCGCTGTCCGAAGAGCGTGGCACGCTGGAAGACGTGGTCGAGCCGTACCTGATCCAGCAGGGCTTCCTGGTGCGCACCGCGCGTGGCCGCATGGCCACCCACAAGGCCTACCGGCACCTGGGCCTGAAGCCGAAGAACCCGCCACAGGACCTGTTTGCCGAGGTCCCCGATGTCGGTTGAACCGCGATTCAGTTGGCCGACACGCATTTACTGGGAAGATACCGACGCTGGCGGCGTGGTCTACCACGCCCGCTACGTGGCCTTCATGGAACGGGCCCGGACCGAATGGATGCGCGCGCTGGGCTACGGCCAGGAGCGCATGCGGTCCGAGCACGGCATGGTCTTCGCGGTGCGCTCCATGCAGATGGATTTCATCAAGCCGGCACGGCTGGATGACCAGCTGCAGGTAAGCGCCACCCTGGTCCAGCTGAAGAAGGCCAGCATGGTCTTCGACCAGCAGGTCCTGCGCGACGGCCAGCTGCTGCTGTCCGCACAGGTCCGCATCGCCGCACTGGACGCGGCCAGTTTCCGCCCGCGTGGCATGGACGATTCCGTCCTTGCCGCGCTGCAACCCCACCTCCACCCCGAATCCGAACAGAACTCTTGAGGAACAACGGATGATCGCAACGCTCCTGGCCCTGCAGGCCACGGTCACCGAGGCTTTGCCGGCTGACGTCAGCAATGCCGCGACCCAGACCCTTGCCCAGGCCACCACCGGCGGCGGCATCAACTACCTCGAACTGATGGCCAAGGCCAGCTTGCCGGTGAAGATCATCGTGCTGGCGCTGTTGGTCGGCTCGTTCGTCAGCTGGGTGATCATTTTCCGCAAGGCCCGCATCTTCAAGCAGGCCACCCGCGAAGCCGACGAGTTCGAGAACCGCTTCTGGTCCGGTGCCGACCTGGGCAAGCTGTACAGCTCGGCCACCGACCGCAGCCGCAATGTCGGCGGCCTGGAAGCGATCTTCGAAGCCGGGTTCCGCGAGTACACCCGCCTGCGCGACAAGCGCCGGCTGGATGGCCGCGCCCAGCTGGAAGGTGCCCAGCGCGCGATGCGCACCACCTACACCCGCGAAGTCGACCAGCTCGAGCGCAACCTGGAACTGCTGGCCAACATCGGCTCGACCGCCCCGTACGTGGGCCTGGTCGGTACCGTGTTCGGCATCATGGTGACCATGCACGACATGATCAGCAGCGGCGCCCAGGCCGGTATCGCCGCCGTCGCCCCGGGCATCTCCGAAGCGCTGTTCGCCACTGCCATCGGCCTGTTCGTGGCGATCCCGGCGGTGTGGGCCTACAACCGCTTCACCACCCGCGTGGAGCGCATGTCGGTGCGTTTCGAGACCTTCGCCGACGAGTTCAGCTCGATCCTGCAGCGCCAGAGCGCTGGCGACGAGTAAGCGCCAGACCCGGGAGTCCAAGCCATGTCCGCTGCCATCGGTCGCCGCAAGCGCCGCAAGCTGAAATCGGAAATCAACGTCGTTCCCTATATCGACGTCATGCTGGTGCTGTTGATCATTTTCATGGTCACCGCGCCCATGCTCACCCTGACCTTCGACGTCGACCTGCCCAATTCCAATGCCAAGGCGCTGGAAAGCAAGCAGGATCCGTTGATCGTCTCGGTGCGCCAGGACGGCCAGCTCAGCCTGAAGCTGCCCGACGCCAAGGAGCCCACGGCAGTCACTGCCGAGGAACTGCAGGGCCACCTGTCCGGCATCGCCGCGCAGGACAAGGATGTGCGCGTGATCGTCGCCGCCGACCGTGCCGTGGCCTATGAAAAGGTCATCGCGGCGATGGATGTGATCAAGCGCGCCAATGTCGACAAGGTGAGCCTGGCCACCGATGCGAACTGACGTCCTGTCGCCACCGCACAAGCAGGAGCCCGGCTGGGGCCAGCCCCTGTTGCTGGCCGTGCTGGTGCACCTGCTGGTCGCGCTGATCTTCATCGGCGCCTGGCTGTGGTCACCGCAGCGCAATACCGATGCCGCCGCAGGTGATCCCTCGGTCGAGGCCAGCCTGGCGCTGTCCGCGTCCGAAGCTGCCGCTGCCCGCCAGGCCCTGCGCCAGTCGGAAAAGCTGGAAGACCTGCCGCCGCCGGTGGCCGAACCGATCCCGGTGCCGGAAGACACCATCCCGCCACCGCAGCCGATTGAAGAGCCGCGCCCGCAGGACGCACCGACGCCGCAGCAGCAACAGGCGCAGGAGCGCGTGGCGCAGCCCGATACCAAGGACCAGGACGCGGTCAGCGCGTTGGCGATCTCGCAGGAAAAGGCCAAGCAGGAGCAGGAAGCCAAGCGCCGCCAGGAGCAGATCGACCTGACCGAGCGCAAGCGCCAGGAAGAGGCCGAGCAGAAACTGCGCCTGGCCAAGCAGCAGGAAGCGGACGCCAAGAAGAAGCAGGCCGAGCAGGAGCGCCTGGCCGCTGACAAGGCCGAGGCCGAGAAGCAGAAGAAGATCGCCGACATCCGCGCCCGCCGCGAGCAGGCCGAGAAGGAAGCCAAGCTGGCCGAGCAGAAGCTGCGCCAGGTCGCTGCCGCGCGCAATGCCGCAGGCACGGCTGCTGCCGGTGCCAGTGGTGCCGCACAGCCGGCTGCTGGTGGTGGTGGCAGCAGTGACGATCTGTCTGCCAAGTACGCGGCGGCCATCCAGGCCAAGGTGCTGGCGCAGTGGGTGCGTCCGGACAGCGTGCCGCTGGGCCAGCGCTGCCAGATCACCATCAACCAGTTGCCGGGCGGTACCGTCCGCAGCGCCACGGTCAGCGCCGGCTGCCCGTTCGATGAAGCCGGCAAGCGCTCGATCGAGGCCGCCGTGCTCAACGCCCAGCCGCTGCCGTACCGCGGTTTCGAGCAGGTATTCGCACGCACGATCAACTTCACGTTCACCGCCCAGGATCGCTGAGGCGCGGGGCAGGGCAGCCCTTTGGGGCTGTCCCGTCATCCAATGACGCCTTTAGCTCTGGATCGTATGGGCCCGTCCACGCCATGCTTGGGACGAGTCATCCGCACGAAAGTTGGCCGCGACGTTAACGGCATGTGAGAGACCCGGCTGGCACTGACCAGGAATTCACGTACCCTTGGTTCATGATTGCGAAGCGGTTCACTGCCGTTTTGTTATCCCTCGTTCCGGTTCCCCCTATTTGAGCGCTCCATGAAGAAGATGCCTCGCTGGCTTGCCGTGTTTGCGGCCCTGTTGCTGCCCTTTGCTGCCGTCGCGCAGCAGAAGGGGCTGGATATCGACATCATCGGCGGCAATGCCTCCGCCCTCCCGATCACCATCGTGCCGATGCCCTACCAGGGGGCAGCCGGTGCTCCGCAGACCGACGTCGCCGGCGTGGTCCGTGCCGACCTCGAACGTTCGGGCCAGTTCCGCACGCTGCCCGAAGCGCAGATCGTCGAAAAGCCGATCCGTGGCGGTGACATCCAGTTCGCCACCTGGCGCGCGCTGAAGCAGAACTACATCGTGGTCGGCCGTGTCATGGACGCCGGTGCCGGCGCCTACCGCGTCGAGTACGAACTGTTCGACGTGCCCAAGGGTGAGCGCCTGCTCGGCCTGGCGATGACCGCACGTGGCAATGCCATGCGCGACGTTGCCCACCAGATGGCCGATGCCATCTACGAGAAGATCACCGGTGTCCGTGGTGCCTTCTGGACCCGCATCGCCTACGTGACCGCCAGCGGCAAGGGCGACGCCATGCGCTACGCGCTGATGGTGGCCGATTCGGACGGCTTCAACCCGCAGACCATCGTGCGTTCGGCCGAGCCGCTGCTGTCGCCGTCGTGGAGCCCGGATGGCAACAAGCTGGCCTACGTCAGCTTCGAGCGTGGCAATTCGGCCATCTACATCCAGAACATCTCCACCGGCGCCCGTGAGCTTGTCACCAGCTTCCGCGGCATCAACAGCGCCCCGGCGTTCTCGCCGGACGGCCGCAAGCTGGCCTTGACTCTGTCGCGTTCGGGCAACCCGGAGATCTACGTGATGGATCTGGGCAGCAAGCAGCTGACCCAGCTGACCAACCACTTCGCCATCGATACTGAGCCGACCTGGGCGCCGGATGGCAGCGCGGTGTACTTCACCTCCGACCGCGGCGGCCGTCCGCAGGTCTACAAGGTCGGTGCCGGTGGTGGCAGCGCCGAGCGCGTGACCTTCCAGGGCAACTACAACGCCAAGCCCTCGGTCTCCTACGACGGCAAGAAGATCGCCGTTGCCCAGGGTTCGGGCAACAGCTACAAGATCGCGATGATGGACAGCTCGCTGGGTTCGCCCCGCTGGAGCACGCTGTCGCCGGGTTCGCTGGACGAATCGCCGAGCTTCGCGCCCAACGCGAGCATGGTGCTGTATGCCGCCCGTGAGGGTGGTCGTGGTGTGCTGTACGCCGTCTCGGCCGATGCGCGCGTGCGCCAGCGCCTGGTCCTGGCAGATGGTGATGTGCGCGAGCCGGCATGGTCCCCATACCGTACCCAGCGCTAAAAGAGTGTTAATATTTTCTCTGTATTGAACCCCTCATCGGCTTAGGAGCCACAAAGGTATCGCCATGAACAAGTCCACCCGCGTTCTGCTTGTTTCCCTGCTGTCTGTGGCCGTCCTGGCCGGTTGCTCGAAGAAGGTCAAGGAAGAAGCCCCGGCTCCGGTCGATACCGGCACCTCGACCACCACCCCGACCGGTCCGTCCACCTCCGGCCTGTACGGCCCGGGCGACCTGGACACCGATGCCTGCCTGCGCCAGCGCGTTGTCTACTTCGACCTGGACAAGGAAGACGTGAAGCCGGAATTCCAGGCCATCATGGCTTGCCACGCCAAGTACCTGCGTGACCGTCCGTCCTCGCGCATCACCCTGCAGGGCCACACCGACGAGCGCGGTTCGCGCGCGTACAACCAGGCCCTGGGCGAGCGTCGTGGCAACGGCGTCAACTCGGCACTGCAGGCCAACGGTGGCTCGGCGTCGCAGCTGACCGTCGTTTCCTACGGTGAAGAGCGTCCGGTCTGCACCGAGTCGAACGAGTCCTGCTGGTCGCAGAACCGTCGCGTCGAAATCGTCTACACCGCGCAGTAATCCATGCGCCTTGGCATCAAACTGATGCTGGTCGTTGCGGCAGCCCTCGTGGCTGCCGCACCGGCGCATGCACAACGTCAGAGCCTGGCCGACCGCGTCGGTTCGCTCGAGCAGCAGATGTACAACAACAGTGCCAACCAGGACCTGTTGAACCAGATCAACCAGCTGCGGCAGCAGGTCACCAGCCTGCAGGCCTCGATCGAGCAACTCCAGCACGACAACGCCCAGCTCAAGCAGACCGCCCAGGACCAGTACCTGGATCTGGACAGCCGCCTGAACCGGTTGGAAGGGGGCTCTGCCGCCCCGGCCCTGCCCGCTGTTCCGGCGAGCGCGCCGAAGGCTCCTGCAGCCCCGGCAAAACCCGCAGCGGCGGCCACTTCCGAGCGGCCGCCTTCCGTCCATGGTGACCCGGGCAGCCTGGCCGTCACCGGTGACGAGCGTACGTCCTACAACGTGGCCTTCGACGCACTGAAGGCGGGCAAGTACGATGATTCGGCGCAGCTGTTCCTGAGCTTCCTGGAGCTGTACCCGAACGGCGTCTACGCCCCCAATGCCTTGTACTGGCTGGGCGAAAGCTATTACGCCACCCGCAATTTCCCGATGGCCGAGTCCCAGTTCCGCGAACTGCTCTCGCGCTATCCCACCCACGACAAGGCCGCTGGCGGCCTGCTCAAGGTCGGCCTCTCGCAGTACGGCGAAGGCAAGGTCGACCAGGCCCAGCAGACGCTGGAGACCGTCGTGGCGCAATACCCGGGCTCGGATGCCGCGCGTACCGCGCAGGACCGCCTGCAGTCGATCCGCCTCGGCAATCAGATCCGCTGATCCGCTGACCGGGCGTACAATGTGTTCCCCGTAGCGCCGAGCCCTTGCTCGGCTGCTTTCGTTTCCGGGTCGGCAAACCCGTCCGGATCCGGTAGCACCGGGCCATGCCCGACCGGCTGCTGTTGCAGAGCCGAGCCATGCTCGGCTGCGTTCGTTACCGGCCACGGTAGCCCACCCGCCACGTGTCCCACCAAGAAGTCCCTGCCATGACCGCCGTTCCCCCGTCCGCCGCCGTTGCCACGCCCAGCGAGATCGTGCAGTCGCCCCTGCCGCGCTTGAAGATCACCGAGATTTTCAGCTCGCTGCAGGGCGAAGCCGATACCGCCGGTTGGCCGACCGTGTTCGTGCGCCTGACCGGTTGCCCGCTGCGCTGCCAGTACTGCGACACCGCCTACGCCTTCCACGGCGGCACCTGGTGGGACATCGACGATATCGTGGCCCACGTGCAGGCCCAGGGCGTGCGCCACGTCTGCGTGACCGGCGGCGAGCCGCTGGCGCAGAAGCGCTGCCTGGTGCTGCTGCAGAAGCTGTGCGATGCCGGCCTCGACGTGTCGCTGGAAACCTCCGGTGCGCTGGACGTCAGCGCCGTCGATCCGCGCGTGTCGCGCGTGGTCGACATCAAGACCCCCGGCTCGGCCGAGGTCGCGCGCAACCGCTGGGAAAACCTGCCGCTGCTGACCACGCGTGACCAGATCAAGTTCGTGATCTGCAACCGCGAAGACTACGACTGGGCCAAGGCCATGGTCGCCGAACACCAGCTGGTGCAGCGCACGATGGTGTTCTTCTCACCCAGCAAGGGTGAAATCACTGCCCGCCAGCTGGCCGACTGGATCGTCGAAGACCGGCTGCCGGTGCGCTTCCAGATGCAGTTGCATAAAATCCTGTGGAACGACGAGCCGGGCCGATAAGCCGGCGCAGTGTTTCCTGATGTAGCTCCGGCGCGGGACAGCGTGCTGGCTTTCTCCCCCAACCGGATGATTTACCCATGAAGAAGGCAGTCGTGCTTCTCTCCGGCGGCATGGATTCAGCCGCCGTCATCGCCATGGCCCAGGAACAGGGCTTCGCCGTGCATGCCCTGAGCGTGCGTTACGGCCAGCGCCACACCTCCGAGCTGGATGCCGCCGCACGCGTGGCCAAGGCCCAGGGTGTGATCGTGCACAAGACCGTGGACGTGGACCTGCGCAGCATCGGCGGCTCGGCGCTGACCGACGACATCGACGTGCCCGAGGCGGGCGGCGAGGGCATCCCGGTCACCTACGTGCCAGCACGCAACACCATCATGCTGTCGCTGGCGCTGGGCTGGGCCGAAGTGCTTGGTGCCAACGACATCTTCTGCGGCGTCAACGCCGTGGACTACTCCGGCTACCCCGATTGCCGCCCAGAATTCATCGCCGCCTTCCAGGCGCTGGCCAACCTGGCGACCAAGTCGGGCGTGGAAGGCGCGGGCATCACCGTGCATGCGCCGCTGCAGTTCCTCAGCAAGGGCCAGATCGTCAGCGAAGGCGTGCGACTGGGCGTGGACTTCGGCCTGACCGTGTCCTGCTACAACGCCGATGCCAGCGGCGCGGCCTGCGGGCATTGCGATGCCTGCCGCCTGCGCGCGCAGGGCTTCGCCGATGCCGGCGTGCCCGACCCGACACTGTACGCCTGACCGACTCTGGTAGGGCCGGCCGCTGGCCGGTGGGTGCGAACCGTTGGTTCGCACTGCCTGACCCGCCGCGCGCGGCCCGGCGCTACCGCTGCTGCAACCAACCCGATGCTTCAATGAAACCGCGCACGGCAACCGGATCGCTGTAATCCAGCTCAATCATCCGTGCGATCGCCGCCTGCTCATCCGCCTGCTGCCGCATGTACTCCTGCGCGATGCGATACCCCGCGTAGTACCCCGCATCACTCACCCCGAACGCATTGCGGGCGCTGTTGTACAGCCAGCTGTCCAGCGCATCGCCATCCATCTCCGCGCTGAAGCGAGCGCGGATCTCCGATTCGTGCAACGGCCCATAGGTGTACAGCGGCAGTGCCGGGCGGCGGCCGCTGATCCGCTCGGCGATGTACTCGGCCACGCCCTCGCGCACCGCATATTGCGCGAGCGACCCCGTGGTCTCGCGCTGCTGGGTGTGCACGTACTCATGCAGGTTGTTCTGCGCGTTGTTCGCGCCGGGCGTGCTGTCGTAGAAAATCCGCAGGCGACTGCGCAACGGCTCCGGCAGTTCGCTGACATCCACGCTTGCATCGCCGAGTGCCATTTCCGCGCCGATCAGCACCTGGTCCCCCAGCGTGGTGCCGCCTGTGCGCAGCACGCCCACCGCATAGGTGATGCTGGCCGGGCGCAGGGCGGGGTAGAGCACCCGGAAGGCAGCCAGATCCCGCTCCAGCGTGGCGCTGGCCTGCCGGGCGTTGGCGGTCAGCGGCCGCACCGAGGCCCAGAAGCGCGGCCAGGCGAGCATTGCTTGTGCGTATTCGGCGGCGGTGTAGTTGCGCACCTTCATCAGCGCATGCAGGCCAGGGCTGCCGGGCTCGATATAGCGCTGCTGCACCAGGGCCACCCGCTGCGCGGCATCGGGCTCGGCAAGCACTGCATCGTAGGTAGCCCAGAAGCGGCCGATGTCGTCGGTCCGCACCTGTGCAGGCGACGCCGCAGCGGCGGCAAACGGCAGCAGCAGGGCGAGCATCAGCGGCAGTGGCAGGCGCATCCATCGCTCCGGGGCAGGGTCGCAGGTGAGATGCGGCGGGTGACGGAAAGGTTTAGAGGCCCGCAGCCGGGGTAGTGGCGGCCGCTGGCCGGCAACCTGGTAGATCCCCGGCTTCACCCCGCCCGGAAAAGTACGGTAGAATGCCCACCCCGCCGAAAGGCCGGGGCCTTGCATGGGCCGTTAGCTCAGTCGGTAGAGCAGAAGACTTTTAATCTTTTGGTCGATGGTTCGAATCCATCACGGCCCACCATTGCAGGCAATGACTCCGGTCATCCAGAAAGGCACCGCCAAGCGGTGCCTTTTTTGTTGCAGAAACCTGAGGTCCTACCTGGCCTTCGCGCCCTGGGAACGGGCTGCCTCGCGGTCTGCCGCTGCCTGTGCGGCAACCGCAGCCGCGTTCGCAGCACGTTCCACTGCGGCGCGCTCTGCGTCGAACCGGGCCTGCCGCTGGGCGCTGTAATTGCGCTCCAGTTCCAGCGAGGCAGTGAAGCTGTCGGGGTACTTCGCGGCGCACGCCTGCTGCACCAATTGCACGGCGCGGTCGGACAGACCGGGTTGGATGTTGCCGAGCAGGCAGTCGGCGTACGGTACGGGCGCGGCTGGGCTTGCGGCCAGCGCGGCAATGATCATGGCATTCAACATGCGAACCTCCTTGTGTCAGTGTCGATGGAACCCGGGACGGGCCCGGCCCGAGTATGGGCTGGATTACGGTGCAGGGGTCCTACTCAGGCCGGATATCCCGGCATACCAGTTCCGCCAGCCCGCGGAAGGCGAAGAACAGCCCTTCGACCACGCCGTCATCCAGATGCCGGTCCGGCGTTGCCATTGATCGGCAGCGATCGGCGGCGTGCAGCATCTCTGCCACGGTCAGCATGCCGACGGCCGCCCGCTCCACGCGTGACAGTGCCAGCCTGCGCCCTGCGGGAAGGCTGGTATCGGGCCAGGGCTGGCCGTCTGCACCTTCGCCCGCGCGGATGCGTTTGAGGCAACCCAGGAACGTGCTCAGTTCGGGCGCAGGGTTGTCATCGTCGTCGTTGACGCTGGCGGCATATGAGGCATAGGGCGGACCTTCGGTCATCTCGGCTTCCTCAGCTCTGGGGTGGGACTGCCACCGCGTGAGGCGGGTGGCGGACGGTGCGTGTCTGCAAGCCGGGAAGACAGTAAGCAGTTAACCGGCGGATCCGAAGACCCCCACGCACCGCCCGCCATAAAGGCCGACGGATCACCCGCCGGCACGGTCCGGAGACAGTGCCGACGGGTGAGCGCAAACAACATGCTTTTTGTCTTCCCAGGCTTGCAGGCCCGGTGCCACCCGTTGTCGGTGGCGCAGCATGGTGCTTACGCCTGCGCTTGGATTTCAATCAGAAATTTCCGCAAGGACATGCGCAATCCAGACGCGCGACGATGGTGGCGCAGGCCTGACTTGCGCAGCAAGCGTCAGTACACGACGCATTCGTTTCCGCGTCTGGTTGATCGCGCTGGAAGATGCCGCAAACCGCACATTACGATGCATCTGCCGTGAACCAACGCGTGTAAAGCTGGCTTCACTTTCGCCATCAATGTCCTCTGTGCGTTTCAGTTGTACCCACTGCATTTCGGTGCAGGTGCGACGATAGTGGTGTCCTTGGCGGTTCAAACACGACACATGGCGGTGCACGCGCGGTATGAGGGGCCGTAACCGGGCGCGAGTCACGGCAAGTCATCCACGCCTGGCGTGGATCTACGCATCCGGCAGGCACCAATGCGCGCGTCCGGGCGCTATGCTCGGCATCTTTCGCTGGATGGGGCGCCCAATGCGCTTGATCGTGCTGTCGCTGTTGTTGTCCTGTGTCTCCGCCGCGCCGCTGATGGCCGCCGAACCGGCGCCTCAGCCAGCGGTCGCTTCGCCGTTGGTCATCGGTGAGACCTTCACCTTCCAATCCAAGGCGCTGGGCGAAACCCGTCGCATCAACGTCTATCGCCCGCAGCCGTGGGGCCTGGACCCGAAGACGCCGCTGCCGGTGCTGTACATGCCCGACGGTGGCATCGGCGAGGACTTCCTGCACGTGGCCGGGTTGGTGCAGGTGCTGACCGGCAACGGCAGCATGCGCCCGTTCCTTCTGGTTGGCATCGAGAACACCGAGCGCCGCCGCGACATGACCGGCCCCAGCAACGTGGCGGAGGATCGCAAGATCGCGCCGCGCATCGGTGGCTCGGCGGCGTACCGTGATTTCCTGCGCGATGAACTGATGCCGCAGGTACGCCAGCGTTATGCGACCACCGACGAGCGGGCACTGATTGGGGAATCGCTGGCCGGGTTGTTCGTGATCGAGACGCTGCTGCAGGAACCGGCCTTGTTCAACAGCTATATCGCGCTGGACCCCAGCCTGTGGTGGAACCACGGCGCCTTGCTGTCTGGCGCAGGCAAGCAGGTGCCGTCGGTCGCGCGCAGCGGCGCGCGGCTGTTCCTGGCCAGCAGTGGCCAGCCGGAACTGGCAGCGTCGAGCGCGCGCTTGGCGGCGCTGCTGCAGCAGGCATCGCCGGCAACGCTGGTGAAGTACCAGCCGCTGCCGGAAGAGACCCATGCGACCATCTACCACCCGGCCGCCCTGCAGGGCCTGCGTACGTTGTTCCCGGTACCGCCGCCTGCGTCGCCTTGAGAGGTTTGGCGCGCAACAACGCGGTGTGTGAGGATGCATCAGCGGCGCCACCTGGGTGCGCCGCCCGCAACAGGAGAGCGCGGATGCAGCGTGTGCGTGGATGGAGTGTGCTGGCCTGCCTGGCCTTGGCAGGGTGCGCGATGTCGGTGGCGCCGCCGGCAACGCAGAAGGAAGCCAGGGAAAGCGCGACGGCCGTGCCAGGCGTTGTGCTGCCCGATACCGAGTCACTGCGCGTGCATGACCCGATCGGGCGCGACTATGCCCTGTGGGTGGCGTTGCCTGCCGGCTACGCGGCGCATCCGCAGAAGCGTTATCCGGTGGTGTACGTGACCGATGCGCTGTACAGCTTTCCGCTGGTGCGCAGCGTGCGCAACCTGGTGGGGCAGCAGGGCGTCAACATCGAGGATTTCATCCTGGTCGGGTTGCCGCCGCAGGAAGGCCTGACCTCCAAACAGAGCCGCTCGCGCGACTACACCCCCAGTGATCCTGTGCGCACCCCTGCCGGCTACTACAGCGATGACGTCACCTATGGTGGCGCGGCCCATTACCGCGACTTCCTGGCTGACCACGCGCTGCCGCTGATCGATGCGCGCTACCGTACCGATCCGGCCCGGCGCGTGTTTGCGGGTCATTCCTATGGCGCGCTGTTGGGTGCTTACGTGCTGACGACCCAGCCCGACATGTTCGGCACCTATATCCTGTCCAGTCCGTCGCTGTGGTTCGACCAGGGCCTGCTGCCGCGCATGCAGGAAGCCGCGGTGATGCCTTCACAGCCCATCCGCGTGTTGCTGTCGGTGGGCGGCTACGAGACGGTCAAGCCGGGGCCACGTTACTCAACGGGCAATGACATGCTGCGGCAGGCCGCCGACTTCGCCGGCCAGCTGCAGCGCAGTGGTCGCAAGCTGCAGGTGGAAAACATCGTGATTGATGGCGAAGACCATCTCACCGTGTATCCGCGCGTGATCACCCGTGCGCTGCTGCAGGTACTTCCGGGCGAAGGGCCGTATACCGGCGGCTGACGGCCGACTCCATCCACGCCATGCGTGGCTGCACCAGTAGATCCACGCCATGCGTGGATGCCAGCCTCAGGCCGCGCTCGCCTGCGGCGCCGGCATCAGCGCGGCATCGGCGGCATGGCGGAAGCACAGACGGATCGCATCCAGCAGCTCGCTCATGTTGTAGGGCTTGGGCAGGAAATGGATGCCGTCGTGCAACTGCGGCAGCACGGCATGCTGGTCCATGCCGGAGGTCACCAGGATCGGCAGCTGCGGATACAGGCTGCGCACGCGGTTGGCGGCCTCGATGCCGCTGACCAGGCCGAGATTGACGTCGGTGAACATCAGGTCGAAGCGCTCTCCGGCGGCCAGCAGGCCCAGCGCGGCTTCGGCGCTGCTGACGCCTGCGACGTGGCAGGCCTGGCTCTCCAGCGCCATCCGGCTCAGTTCACGGGTTTCCTCGGCGTCTTCGATCAGCAGGACGCGTGGTTCAACGTGGCGCTTGGACAGCAGCATGACGCAACAACTCCGGACGGCAGGGCATGAAAGGCGCGCAAGTATGCGCAAGCCCCCAGTGATCCCCGTGTGCAGGATCGGCTAAGCCGGCGTTACAGCGCGGGGTTGCGCTGGCGGCGCGCATGCCAGGCCAGCGCTGCCACTGCCAGCAGCGTAGTGCCGATGCGCAGGCTGGTGGCCTGCCAGCCCAGCGCAACGGCGTCGTCGAGGCTGAACACATTCCAGGCCAGGTTCATCGACACGTGCAGGGCCAGGCCGCACCACAGGGTGTTGCCGTCGAGGTGGTCGAGCCAGGCGAAGATGAAGCCGCCGAAGGCGATCACTAGGCCGACGAACAGGGCCATGCCGCCGCCGTCGAAGCCGCCGAAGCCCAGCCAGTGCACCATGCCGAACAGCAGCGCCTGCGGCAGTGCGAGCAACGGCCAGGGGCCGCGTACGATCTTCACCAGCAGCACGAAGCCGAGGCCGCGGAACAGCACTTCTTCGGCCAGCGGGAACAGCACGGCCAGCATCGTGGCGTCCAGCGTCGTCAGCGCCGTGTTGGGCGTCCCCAGCAGGGCCAGCCCCAGCCAGCACGGCAGGCTGGCCAGCAGCACCCACAACGGGCCACGCATGCCGTTTCCGCGCAGGCCGAGGCTGGCCAGCAGGCCCACACCGCGGGGGCGCAGCAGCGTGGCCAGCAGCAGTGCCACCAGCACCGCCAGCGCGTTGTCCAGCAGGCTGCCACCGTAGGGCATGGGCAGGGCGGGAATCGGCGCGCCCAGCGTGGAACTGATGTCGCGCACGTTCAGGCCGAGGCCAACGCCAAGCAGCACCAGCAACAGGCGGACGCCGGTGGGAATCGAGTCACGGGCAGTCACATGCATTCCTTGCAGCGAGGTCGCGAGGCAGTCTGCAGGGCGGCGGACGTGGCGGCACGCGCCGGAAGTCCCTGTGCCATCGGTCATGCGTTGCCGCACAGTCATCCGCACACAGGTACAGTCGAGGCCAGACCGACAGGAGCAATGCGAATGCTGTGCCCCGTGTGCAAGACCCAGACCCTGCAGATGGCCGAGCGCCATGGCATCGAGATCGACTACTGCCCGAGCTGCCGTGGTGTATGGCTGGATCGTGGCGAACTCGACAAGATCATCGAGCGCGCCACTGACGGTGCAGGTGCCGCCATGCCGCCGCCAGGGCCCGCGCCTGTGCAACCGCAGGCTGCTCCGCCGCCGGTGATGCATCGCGATACCCGTCATCTCGGCCAGCGCCATGATGACAACCGTGGCCAGTACAGCCAGGGCTACAAGAAAAAGAAGAAAGAGAGCTTCCTCTCCGAGCTGTTCGATTTCTGACGCTGCTCAGGGCCGGCGCAGGATGAACTCGCGGTCGCGGCTGTCACCGACGATGAAGTCATACTCGCCGGCCTTGCTGCAGCCGTAGCGCGCGTAGAAGCGCTGCGCGCCGAAGTTCTCTTCCCACACGCCCACCCACAGAGTGCGGCGCTGCGGCTGGTCCAGCCAGGTCATGAAGGCATCCATCAGGCGCGCGCCGTGGCCGCCGTTCTGGTGGCTGGCCAGGATGTACAGCCGCTTCAGTTCGATGTCGCCTTCACGTGCTTCGGCATGCGGAAGGGTGTTGGCGCCGGCGGCCAGATAGCCCACCACCGTCTCACCCTCCAGCAGCAGCCACACCGCGCTGCGCGGGTCGGACAGTTCCGCTCGCTGCGGCTCGGCGCCGTAGTGATCCTGCAGGAAGGTGCGCAGGTCCTGCGGCGGATAGGAATCGCCCCAGGTTTCGATATAGGTGGCGATGGCGATCGCCGACAACGCGTCGACGTCGGCCAGGGTGGCGCGGCGGATATGCAACGACATGGTGCAGCCTGCAATGGAACGTGCGGCAGTGTAGCCGGCCCCGGCGGTTGCCGGGGCTGGCTGCTGCTCATGATCCGCTGCTCAGAACCACATGCGGATGCCGGCGACCCAGCGTGTGTCGCGTGCATGGTCGCCGGCATAGTCGGCGGTATCACCGAAAGCCCGTTCGTGGCTGATGCCGATGTACGGCGCGAAGCGGCGATTGAACTCGTAGCGCAGGCGCAGTCCGGCTTCGACCTTGTTGAGGCCGCGGCCGATGCCGTGCTCCGGTTCGTCCTTGCTGGCCACGGTAGCTTCCAGCAGGGGCTGCAGGATCAACCGGTTGGTCAACAGCACGTCGTATTCGATCTCGGCCTTGGCCATCAGCTGGCCACCGGAACCGGCATACAGCGTGGCCGAGCTTTCGAACTTGTACGGCGCCAAGCCCTGGATGCCGATCGCCGCCCAGGTGCGTGAATCGGCGGGGCGGAAGTCCTGGCGTACACCGACCAGCACGTCCCACCACGGCGAAATTGCACGCCCGTACAGCGCTTCCACGCCTGATGATTCCGTGCGGCCTTCGCTGCGTTCGCCATCGGTGCGCAGCCACAGGCGGTTGATGTTGCCGCCGATCCAGCCACTGGCCTCCCAGGCCTGGCCGTTGCCGTTCTTTCCATCCCAGTGTTCCAGGCGATCGATCAGCAGCAGGCTGTGGATTTCCGGTGGGTGCTCCATCGCACCATGCGCGATGGGTGGAAACGCGGCCGCACGATCGGCATCGGTGGGGACAGGTATCGGTTCGCGCGGCTGCGTCGGCGCGGGCGTGCCGTGGCCCATTGTCGCGTGATCCATCGCGCCATGGTCCATCGTTGAATGGTCCATCGCACCGTGATCCATCTTCGAATGGTCCATCTTCGAATGATCCACGTCGGCCGCTGGCGTGGCGTCGGCAGGAGGCGCGTGTGCTGTCATGTCATGGCCGGCATGGGACTGCGCGAACGTGGGCAGCGCGGCCAACAGGCCGAGGGTCAACAGGCTTGGGGCAAGCAGGGAACGGCTCATTCTTCGATCCTCACTTCGCGCATCATGCCTGCTTCCATGTGGTACAGCAGGTGGCAGTGGTAGGCCCAGCGGCCGAGGGCATCGGCGCGTACGCGATAGGTGCGGCGTGTACCGGGCGGCATGTCGATGGTGTGCTTGCGCACCTGGAATTCACCCTGCGCGTTTTCCAGGTCGCTCCACACGCCATGCAGGTGGATCGGGTGCTGCATCATGGTGTCGTTGACCAGCACGATGCGCATGCGCTCGCCGTAGTTCAGGCGCAGCGGTTCGGCACCGGCGAAGGGAATGCCGTCGAACGACCAGGAGAACTTTTCCATGTGGCCGGTCAGGTGCAGCTCGATCTCGCGGCCGGGCTCGCGGCCATCGGGGTCTTCGAACAGGCTGCGCATCGCACCATAGGTCAGCACCTGGCGGCCGTTGTCGCGCAGGCCGATGCCGGGGTCGTCCAGCTTGGGCTCGGTGGCCGAACTCTGCATGTCCACCAGCGGATTGTTGCGCTCGCTGGCCGGATGCTTTGGCGCTTTGCTGGCGGTCTCGCCGCCGCCATGTGCGCCGTGGCCCATGCTGGCACCACAGCCGCCTTCCATGCCCTTCATTGCTGCCATGTCGTGGCCGCCGTGGCCACCGCCGCCCATGTCATGACCCATGTCGCCCATCGTCAGCAACGGGCGCGGATCGCGCGCGGGAATCGGTGCCTGCAGCCCATGCCGCACGGCGAGGGTGCCGGCGGCATAGCCGGTGCGGCCCATGTCCTGGCAGAAGATGGTGAAGGCATCCTGGCCGCTGGGTTCCACCAGTACGTCGTAGGTTTCGGCCGGGGCGATGCGGAACTCGTCGATGCTGACCGGATGGATGTACTGGCCGTCGGCGGCGACCACGGTCATCTTCAGGCCGGGAATGCGCACGTCGAAGTAGGTCATTGACGCACCGTTGATGAAACGCAGCAGCACCTTTTCGCCACTGCGGAACAGCCCGGTCCAGTTGCCGGCCGGCGCGGTCCCGTTCATCAGGTAGGTGTAGGTGTGCGCGTTGATGTCGGAGATGTCGCTGGGCGTCATCCGCATCCGGCCCCACATGCCTCGGTCGGACAGGGCGGCGGACCAGCCATCGCGACGCGCGTCGCGCAGGAAGTCGGGCAGGGTGCGCTTGTAGTAGTTGTCGTGCTCGGCGAGCTTCTTCATTCGCCGGAACAGCGCGCCGGGATCCATGTCGGTCCAGTCGGACAGCATGATCACGTGCTCGCGGTCATGCCGGTACGGCGCCGGTTCGGCCGGGTCGATGATCAGCGCGCCGTATAGCCCCGCCTGTTCCTGGAACAGCGAATGGCTGTGATACCAGTAGGTGCCGGACTGCTTGAGGTCGAAGTGGTAGTGGTAGGTCTCGCCGGGGCCGATGCCGTTGAAGCTCAGGCCAGGCACGCCATCCATGTTGGCCGGCAGCAGGATGCCGTGCCAGTGGATCGAAGTAGGGTGCTGGCCGAGCGTGTTGCGCACGAACAGGTCCACGGTCTGGCCTTCGCGCCAGCGCAGGATCGGTGCCGGCAGTGAGCCGTTGACGGTGATTGCCGGGCGGGTGCGGCCGGTGAAGTTGGCCAGCGACTCGCCGATCGCCAGTTCGACGCGGGTATCGCTGATGACCGAAGGTGCGCCGGCCAGGCGTGGCGCGGCAGAAGCGGCGGCGAGCGCGCGCTGCGGGATGCCGGCCGCGGCGATGCCGGCAACCACGCCGCCAGCAGCGATGCCCTGCACGAACAGACGGCGCGACGGCATGGGCACAGCGCCCGGGCCGGGAGGAATACGGGTACTCAAGGTGGTGACTCCAAACACGGAAAGACGCCAGCGCAGGGCCGGCTTCAGTGCGCAGCGCGCACAAGGCGTGTTGGATCAGCCGATGGGAGGGCGTGAGATCGGCGGCAGCGGCGGTGCCGGGCGGCCATTGGCAGGCATCGGCTGCGGGGTCAGGGAAAGACCGGGACCGGTCAGGAAAGGCAGTGCCTGCACGGCCAGCAGCGGGTGCTGGGCACAACTGCGCACGCAGTCCTTGATCTGGCAGTGTGCGTCGTGGGCGGGGGCCTTGGCCTGCGGCGCCTCGTCGGCCGTCATGCCGGCGTGGTGGTGGCAGTCAGCGTCGCCTTCATCGGTCATCGCCGAGGCCATCGCATGGGCCATGCGGCCCATGTCCTCGTGCCCGCTGGCCATGGCCGCGTTCAGCCCGTTGAGCAACAGGCTGAGCATGAGCACGACACGGAGCAGGGTCGAGGCGAGGGACATGGCGCTAATCTAGCGGCAAGTGGGCGGACATGCACATCCGGCTGAACGGGTGGTTCAAGGTTTGAGCCGGGCGAGGGTGCGCAATCGCGCAGCCTGGTAGCTTCGGGCCATGCCCGGCGAGCGGGAAGCGCGGTCGATATGCGGGCCGCCGGGCATGGCCCGGCGCTACCGGGGTCATCCCTCTTCGCGCACGATCTCGACCAACCTCGGGCCATAGCGGCTGAGCTTGGTGCCGCCGATGCCACCGACCCGGGCCAGCTCGTCCAGCGAGGTCGGGCGCTGTTCGGCGATGTTGCGCAGGGTGCTGTCGTGGAAGATCACGAAGGCCGGCACGTTCTGCTCGCGCGCCAGCTCGGCGCGCAGGCCGCGCAGCGCGTTGAACAGGGCCAGGTCCTGCGGCAGCACCGACAGGCCGGTGCGTTGCGCGCTGCGTTCGCGCCCGGCGCTGGCACTGACCGCATCGCGGCGCATGCTGATCTGGCGGCGACCGGTCAGCACATCGCGGCTGGCATCGGTCAGGCGCAGGCCACCGTGGCCCTCGCTGTCCACTTCCAGCAGGCTGGCGGCCACCAGCTGGCGGAACACGCTGCGCCAGGTGCGCGCGTCCAGGTCGCGGCCGATGGCGTAGGTGCTCAGCTTGTCGTGGCCCTGCTGCTTGACCTTCTCGTTCTCGCTGCCGCGCAGGACATCGATCAGGTGGCCGACGCCGAAGCGCTGGCCACTGCGGTATACACAGCTCAATGCCTTCTGCGCAGGGATGGTGGCGTCCCAGGCCGCCGGCGGGGTGAGGCAGTTATCGCAGTTGCCGCAGGGCTTGGGATAGGTCTCGCCGAAACCGGCCAGCAGCACCTGGCGGCGGCACTGCATCGATTCGCAGTACCCCAGCAGGTGGTCGAGCTTGGACCGCTCCAGCTGCTTGCGCTCCTCGCTGGCCTCGGACTGCTCGATCATCTGCTTGAGCAGTACCACATCGCCCAGGCCGTAGCAGAGCCAGGCCTCGGCGGCTTCGCCATCGCGCCCGGCGCGGCCGGTTTCCTGGTAGTAGCCTTCCATCGACTTGGGCAGGTCGGTATGGGCGACAAAGCGTACGTCCGGCTTGTCGATGCCCATGCCGAAGGCGATGGTCGCGCACATGACGATGCCGTCTTCGCGCAGGAAACGGCGCTGGTTGTTGGCACGCACTTCCGCGGGCAGGCCGGCGTGGTAGGGCAGGGCATTGAACCCCTGCGTGCACAGGAACTCGGCGGTTTCCTCCACCTTGCGCCGCGACATGCAGTAGACGATGCCGGCCTCGCTGCGATGGCTGCGCAGGAAATCGCTCAGCTGCTTGCGGGCGTTGTCCTTCTGCACCACGGTGTAGCGGATGTTGGGGCGATCGAAGGAGCTGACGAAGTGACGTGCTTCGGCCAGGTCCAGACGCTCGGCGATCTCGCGCTGGGTTGGCGGGTCGGCGGTGGCGGTCAGGGCGATCCGCGGAATCTCCGGCCAGCGCTCGTGCAGGACGGTCAGCTGCCGGTATTCGGGGCGGAAGTCGTGGCCCCATTGCGACACGCAATGGGCTTCGTCGATGGCGAACAGGGCGATCCGGCTGCGCGACAGCAGCGACAGGAAGCGGCCGGTCAGCAGGCGCTCGGGAGCGACATAGAGCATGTCGAGCTCACCGGCGAGCAGTTCGCGTTCGACCCGGCCGGCCGTTTCGGCGTCCAGGGTCGAGTTCAGGAATTCGGCGCGCACGCCGAGCTGGCGCAGGGCTTCGACCTGGTCCTGCATCAGCGCGATCAGCGGTGAGATGACGATGCCACAGCCGTCACGCAGCAGGGCGGGCACCTGGTAGCACAGTGATTTGCCGCCGCCGGTGGGCATCAGCACCAGGGCATCGTGACCGGCAGCCACATGCTCCACGATGTCCTGCTGCGGACCACGGAAATCGTCGTAACCAAAGACGCGGCGGAGCAGGTCGTGCGCGGGACGGGAAGCCATCCAGCTAGTTTACCCCGGCGGGGGTTCGGCCGGGTTGCACCCGGCACCTGCTGTAGTGCCGGCCGCTGGCCGGCAACCCTGGCAACTGCAACAGCAACTGCAACAGCCGGCTCTGGGGTGATCCGTGGTTTGGCGGGGCGGTGTGGGCTTGCAGGACACGCCGTAAACCCGTCCATGGGGGCTCGATGGCGCCATCCATGGCGCCA
>NZ_JBWKVP010000018.1:0-41609 GCF_059421765.1 Stenotrophomonas sp. GW821-FHT02D01 | reverse complement strand
GTTGCGGGGGTGTAAGCGCCATGGATGGCGCGCCCAAGCCTCCATGGACGGATTCACGGCGTCCCCCGCAACCGGACCCACCCCGCCATCCCACGGAATGCCCGCTGTTGCTTTGGCTTTGGCTTTGGCTTTGGCTGTTGCCGTTGCCGTTGCCGTTGCCGTCGATTCGGCGGGTGCAGGGCGCAGCCCTGCCGAATCCTACCCCTCTGCCATCGCATGCCACCATTGCGCCAGCAGCTCCGGCCGCCGCAGGCGCTCGCGCCACCAGCGCAGGGCCGCGCCATCTTCGCCGGTGCGCCAGGCCAACCAGAAGGTCTCTTCCGGCTTGTGCTCCTCGACCTCGCGGATCACCAGCTGGCCGCGCGCCACCGCCGCGCGCGCGCAGGGCTCGGGCAGGAAGCCGAATCCCAGCCCCTGGCACTGCAGCTTCAACTTGCTGGCCATGTCCGGCACGGTCAACGTCTCCTGGCCCATCAACAGCCCCACCGTTCGTGGCAGCAGCCGCCGCGCCGAGTCGGACACGGCGATCGCGCAGTACGGCGCCAACTGCTCGCGGCCCAGCACACCCGGTACGGACGCCAGCGGATGCCCGGGTGCCACCGCAAACACAAAATCAACGCTGCCCAGCGGCTCGACCACGTAGCCCCCGCCACTGGGACCCTCACCGGGAGCCGCGACCAACAGGTCGGCGCGCCGGTCCAGCAGCGCTTCCCAGGTACCGGACAGTGCTTCGCCAAACAGGCGCAGCCGGGTGGGCGCCGCCACCTCGCGGAACGCGGCGATATCCGGCCCCAACAGCCAGGTCGGGAACACCGAATCCACCGCCAGGGTCAATTCCGCCTCCCAGCCCGACGCCACCCGCCGCACCCGCAGTTCGAGCTCCCGGGCCGCACGCAGCAGGTGCCTGCCCTCCTCCAGCAGCGCGCGCCCGGCCTCGGTCGGCTCCGCCCGCGGCCCGATCCGGTCGAACAGCTGCACCCCAAGGTCCTCTTCCAGCTTGGCCACGGTGTAGGAAATGGTCGAAGGCACCTTGTGCAGGGCCTTGCCGGCGCCGGCAAAGGAGCCTCGGCGGTCGATCGCGTCCAGGATCTGCAGGGCATCGAGGCTGAGCTTGAGCATTCGAAATTTTCGATGATGGCTGTCAAAACTATCCGTTTTTCAAACCCAAGGTGCAAGCGGATACTTCTCTTCAACGGGGAAACACAGCGGCTACCCGCCCACCCCGCCCCATCGAAACCATCGAACAAGGAGATTCCATCATGCTGCAGATCCGCAAGAGCGCTACCCGTGGCCTGGCCGAGCATGGCTGGCTGTCCTCGCGCCATACCTTCTCGTTCGCCAGCTACTACGACCCCCGCTATGTGAGCTTCGGCCCGCTGCGGGTCATCAACGAAGACAAGGTGATCGGCGGCCAGGGTTTCGGCACCCACAGCCACAGCAACATGGAGATCGTCTCCTACGTGCTGGGCGGCGCGCTGGAACACAAGGACTCGATGGGCACCGGTTCGGTGCTGCGCTACGGCGACGTGCAGCGCATGAGCGCAGGCAGCGGCGTCAGCCACAGCGAGTTCAATCATTCGGCCAGCGATCCGGTGCATTTCCTGCAGATCTGGATCTTCCCGGAGGCCGAGAACATCGCGCCGTCGTATGAGGAGACCCACTTCACGCCGGAGAGCAAGCGTGGCCAGCTGCGCCTGATCGCCTCGCCGGATGGCGCCGATGGTTCGCTGCATATCCATCAGGATGCGCGCATCTTCGCCACCATCCTCGATGGCGAGCAGAAGCTGCACCACGCCCTGGCTGCCGGCCGCGGCGCGTATGTGCAGGTGGCGCGTGGCCAGCTGCAGGTCAACGGCATCACCCTGGAAGCGGGTGACGCACTGCAGGTCAGCGACGAGGCACAGCTGACCTTGGAAAACGGCAACGACGCCGAAGTGCTGGTGTTCGACCTGAAGCTGTAACCAGCATGCCCGCGATGCCATCCGGCATCGCGGGCATGTCCTGTTGCAACGCGATCAGAACTTGTACGTCACTGCCAGCCGCACGTTGCGCGGCTCGCCCCAGGTGTAGGTGCTGTACCAGCTGAAGATCGTGTAATAGCGCTTGTCCAGCAGGTTGTTGACGTTGACCGTGGCCGACAGGCGATCGTTGAACTGGTACCGGGCCATGGCATCCAGCAGCCAGTACGGCTGGGTGCGATGAACCACCGACGTGCCACTGGCCGGGTTGGTGATGTCGCCGAACGTGGAGTCCTGCCAGCGCGCACCGCCACCGACGGTCAGGCCCTGCCAGTCACCGCGCAGGCGGTAGCTGGTGTGCAGGCTGAACTGGTTTTCCGGCTCCAGCGTGGTCACCTTGCTGCCGGCCTGGCGGGCGATCTTGTGCGCAAAGCCACCCTGCACCTGCCAGCCCTCGGCCAACTGCCCGGACATCTCCAGTTCGTAGCCCTTGGTGCGTACGCCCATCAGTGCGCGATAGGCGTCTTCTCCGTTGGGCGTTTTGCCGCCTGTAGGCTGGGCGAAATTGTCCTGGTCGAGCTGGAACAGTGCCGCGCTGGCATTGAAGCGGCCGTCGAGGAACTCCGCCTTCAGGCCCATTTCATAGCTGCGGCCTTCCAGCGGATCCAGTGCCTTGCCCTGTTCGTCGCGTTCGCTGTGCGGCTTGAAGATGGTGCTGTAGCTGGCATACACCGAATAGTGCTGGCCAAGGTCGTAGACCACGCCGGCATAAGGCACGAACACGCCCGTCTCGCGCGTCTGCGGCGAACGGTAGCTGGCCAGGCGGCTGCCGACGATCACCTTCAACGGGTCGGCCACGTCGAAGCGACCGACCACGTACAGGCCGTTCTCGCGGGTCACTTCATTGTTGCCATAACCGCGCTGCCATTCCGGCTCCGGGATGTCGCCCTTCCAGCTGTTGTAATCGGCAACGGCGGTCGGGTACCCGGGCTGCGGCGAATAGCCGGTGTTGGTCCAGCGCTTGCGCGAGGCACTGCCGCCGACCACCAGTTCATGCTGGCGACCGAACAGGCCGAAATTGCCGCTCAGATAGAAGTCGGCCGCGTTGCTGACCGTCTTGCCGACGTACTTGCCCAGCCACAACGAGACGCCTTCGCCGGTGACCGGATCGGGATTGCCACCGGCCGCACCGGCCAGTGCCGCATCGTAGCCGTTGACCTGATGGTTGAGCTGCAGCTTGGCTACCCAGTCGTTGTCGAAGGTATGTTCCAGCGTGGCAAAGCCGGTGCGCACGTATTGCCGCCAACCGCTCCAGTGGGTGCCGTTGTTGAACGAGCGCGGCATGTCGTTGAAATTGCCTTGGCTGTCCAGCAGCGGGATGCCGCCCCAGGTCGAGCCCTTGGGATCGCTCTCCAGCACGTCGCCACCGACTGTCAGCAGCGTGCGTTCGCCCAGATCGGCTTCCAGCACGGCATAGCCGACCTTGCTGGTGCGCTGGTAGAAGTCCAGATTGGAATGCTTGTCCTGCCAGGCACCTACCGCGCGCCCACGCACGCGGCCATCGGCAGTCAGCGGTCCGCCGACATCGACTTCGGCACGGTAATCGTCCCAGCGGCCGACGCCCAGCGTCGCACTGCCGGCAAATTCCTTGCCCGGCTTCTTGCGCACCAGGTTGATGGTCGCGCCGGGGTCGCCCATGCCGGTCAGCAGGCCGGTGGCACCCTTGAGCACTTCGATGCGGTCGTAGATCGCGGTATCGCTGAGCGTATTGCCGGCCGAGTACGCCGAGTCGCGTGACATCGGAATGCCGTCGTACTGGAAGTTCTGCACGGCAAAACCACGTGCGTAGTACTCGGTGCGCTCACTGTCGTAGGTGACGATGCTGATGCCCGGGGTCACCCGCATCACGTCATCGATGCCATCCAGACCGAAGTCGTCCATCTGCGCGCGGGTGATCACGCTGATGGTCTGCGGGGTCTGCCGCGGGGTCAGTACCAGGCGGGTGGCGGTGGCGATGGTGCCCGGCGTGTAGGCACCGCTGCCTTCGGTGATGGTGCCCAGCTGGTTGGCGGTGACCTGCACGGTCTGCAGCGTCTGCGAGGGCGTCCTGCCCTCTTCTTCAGCCGGCGCCGATTGCGCCGAGGCGGCGCCGGCAGTGGCCACTGTGGTCAGCAGAAGACCATTGGCAAGGGCCCTCGCCAATGGGCGGCGACGCAGGGACAGCACGGAAAAACGAACAGGCACAGACGACACGACGGGACCTCCACGAAGGGGTGGGATCCTCTGGCGGCGGCTCGAGGGGAAGGGGGGAATGCGGCCAAGGGCGGCCGGCGCAGGAGTTTACTCTCCTGCGCCCCCGCTGTCGTGGTGGCGCCAGTGCCTGACCAGGGACTGCTGCCTGGCGCTAGTCAGCCGTCGACGGCAGCCACGGCCTCCAGGATCAGTGCTGCCACTTCGGCCGGATGCGAGGCCAGCGAGGCATGGCTTGCCTCCAGCTGCAGCAGGCGCTTGGGCTGCATCCGTTCGGCCATGGCCTTCTGGTTCTGTGGCGCGATCATCCGGTCCTGGCTGGAAAGCTGGTACCAGCTCGGCTTGTGCTTCCACGCCGGATCGCTGATCGCATCGCCGAAGGTGCTGGCCAGCGGCGCCTTCTGGGTCACCGCCATCACCCAGCCTTCGTCGGCACTGAGGTCCTGGCAGAAGCTCTCATGGAACTTGTCGGCACGCAGCCACAGATAGCCATCGCTGTCCGGAGCGAGGTTCGGTGCTGCTTCGGGCAGGTGCTGCTGGGTGATGCCACCGGGGCTCTCACCACTGTCCGGCGCGAATGCGGCGATGTAGACCAGCGCCTGCACATTCGGTTGGTTGCCGGCTTCGGTGATCACCGCGCCTCCGTAGGAGTGCCCGACCAGTACGACCGGGCCATCGATCTGGCGGATCATCCTGCGCGTCCGCTCGGCGTCGTTGACCAGCGAGGTCAGCGGCAGTTCGACCGCCTTCACCTGGTCGTGGCCCTTGCGGTGCAGCTCCAGGATGACCTTGCCCCAGTGTGCGGCCCCGCCCCAGAACCCATGGACGAGGAGGATGGTCGGTGTGGTGCTCATGCGCTGATCTCCGGCGGCGGCCGGGCGGAATGCCGACCGTCGGGCTACTTTGCGCTGGCGACGTTAATCAACGGTGACGCATCCGGACCACTGCATTCGTATGCGTCGCCCGATGTCATCCATGGCACTTGCCGATGGCTTCTGAAAACGTTTTCATGAAGAGGATCTTCTGGAGCCTTCCTCGCGCATGACGCCCTCTTCTCCCCGCGCCCAGCAGCACGCGACCCGCGCTGCGTTCTTCATTCCCGGCTTTGCCACCGCTGCCTGGGCACCGATGGTGCCCTTCGCCAAGGCCAAGGCTGGGTTGTCCGACGCCAGCCTGGGCGGGCTGCTGCTGTGCCTTGGCCTCGGCTCGCTGCTGGCGATGCCACTGGCCGGTGCGTTGACCGCGCGCCTGGGCTCGCGCCGCTTGATGATTGCGACCACGGCCTTGATCCTGCTCGCCCTGCCACTGCTGACGCTCGCCCCCACGCCGCTGGCACTGGGAGCAACGCTGTTCGTGTTCGGCGCGGGTGTGGGGGCGATGGACTGCACGATGAACATGCAAGCGGTGGCCGTCGAGCGCGATGCAGGGCGGCCGATGATGTCCGGCTTCCACGCGTTCTACAGCATCGGCGGCTTCATCGGCGCCGGCTGCATGACCGGCCTGCTGGTTCTCGGCACGCCCCTGTGGCTGGCGTCATTGGTTGCCGTGGCGGCGATGCTGCTGGTGGCCCTGTTGTCGGCACCGCACTGGCGCCCGCAGCGCATTCTGCATGACGGCCCGATGCTGGCCCTGCCGCACGGCGTGGTGCTGTTCATCAGCGTGCTCGCCTTCGTGGTGTTCCTGGCCGAGGGTTCGATGCTGGACTGGAGCGCGGTGTTCCTGGCCGAAATACGCCACGTGCCGCGCGACCAGGCCGGTGCCGGTTTTGCCGTGTTCACGCTGGCGATGACGGCGATGCGCCTGTTCGGCGATGGCATCGTCGAGCGCCTTGGCCGCACCCGTACCATCGTCATTGGCGGCATCACCGCTGCGGCCGGTTTCGCGCTGGCCACGCTGGTGCCCTCCTTCGCCATGGCGCTGGTCGGCTACGTGCTGGTGGGCCTGGGCTGCGCCAACATCGTGCCCGCCCTGTTCTCGATGGCCGGCCAGCAGCGCGCGATGCCGGAGAGCATTGCGATCACCGCAGTCACCACGCTGGGCTATGCCGGCATTCTTGCAGGCCCCGCAGCGATCGGCGCGCTCGCCCATGCCACCAGCCTGGGCTTTGCCTTCCTGTGCGTGGCAGCGATGCTGCTGGGTGTAGCGGCATCTGCACGTTCGCTGGCCCGCCGCCTGCCCTGAAGCTCAGCCGCGTGCTGGGGTTTTTGCGGGTGTATCGACGCCATGCACCAGCCATTCGGCCTGGGCCGGCAACTGCGGTGCCGGACACGCGGCTTTCGGATGGTGCTCGTCGCGCGCCATCCAGTCATCGACCACCCCGGCCAGCAGGTCCAGCCGCAGCGGCAGGGTGATGTGATCTTCGCCGCGCATCTCGATGTAGTGCGCACGCGGATTGGCCTGCGCCAACGCGCGGCCTTGGCTGACCGGAATGTGCTGGTCGCCCTGCCCGTGCAGCAGCAGCACGCAGGCACGGGTATCGGCCAGCGCGCGGGCAACATCCACCTTGTCCAGATCCACGTCGATGCGGCGGCTGGCGGCGGCCACCACCTGGTTGATGTCCTGGCTGCCGTAGCGCCAGCGTGCATACGAAGCGATGGCCTGTGCCTTCAACCCTTCCGGCTGCAGGCCCATCAGATGCGGAATCATGGTGCGGATCGCAACCCCGGCATTGGCGAACGATTCCATCGCCACCACGCCGGCGACCTGGTCGCCCAGCTTGTCGGCGGTGAACAATGCGGTGGCAGCGCCGTAGGAAACACCGAACAGGTACAGCGGGCCGGTCACTTCGCCGCGCGCGCGCAGTTCGGCGATGACATCCACAACATCGTCCGACTCATAGGTGCCGTAGCCGGAGGTACCGGCGCCGGACTGGCCATGGTTGCGCAGGTCCAGGGTGATCACGCGGTAGCCCGACTCGGCCAGCTGCAGCGACCATGGCAGCATCGAATCACCGTTCATCATCCAGCCGTGCAGCAGCACCACGGTGCCGCGCGGTGCCTGCGCGCGGAACGGCTGCGGTACGGACAGGCTCAACCCGGTATCCAGCGGCAGGCCGTTCTGGTGCTGCTGCGGCAGGTAGTGGTAGCGCGCACCGTAGTCGCCCGGATCGAAAGCACGCCAGAAGATCGGCACGCCATCACGGCCCGGGGCGAAGCCATGCCGGTTCGGCAGCGCGGCCACAGCTGCGGCGATACGCGGTTGATCAAGCAGGGTCGAGACGCCACCGGGCGCGATCAGACGATCGCTGAGCGAGGTGGACGAGGCCGTCATCGAAGAAGAGCATGCAGCCAGCCACAGGCCGGCGCACGCCAGCAAAAGCAGCAGCAGGCGCTTCATGGGCAGTCAGGGGAAAAGTGCGACAGCGTGGCAGGTTAGCGGCCACGCCCGGCGCCATCTATCGCAGCTGGATGACGGGTTGATGACAGCGCAGGATCGATTCAGCTTGTCACAATGTCGCGACCGGCCAAAGCATTGATCCGGATCAATGAACGCCATCGCACGAATGGCCACAGTGCCGGCATGCGCACCCCGTTCAAGCTCGCCATTGCCCTGGCCGCCACCTTGGCCGCCGCTTACGGCATCGCCCGCAGTACACCGTACTGGTTCGCCCCACCGCAACAGGCCGAGGTCGACATCCACGACCCGGCCCTGATCGAACAGGGCCGGTACCTGTCGCGTGCTGCCGACTGCGCCGCCTGCCATACCGCACCGGGCGGCAGGCCGTTCGCCGGCGGCCTTGGCATGCAGACCCCGATGGGCACGCTGTACTCGACCAACATCACACCGGACACGGAGACCGGCATCGGCGCATACGACTACGCCGATTTCGAGCGCGCGGTGCGGCGTGGCATCCGCCATGACGGCCAGCCGCTGTATCCGGCCATGCCCTACGCCTCGTACGTGATCGCCAGCGATGCCGAGATCAAGGCGCTGTACGCCTACTTCATGGGTGCGGTGCAGCCGGTCCGGCAGGACAACGCCGACAGCACGATTCCGTGGCCGGCAAACATGCGCTGGCCGCTTGCCTGGTGGCAGCTGTTGTTCGCACGCCCGCGCAGCTTCAGCCCTGATCCCACCCTGGATGCCGGCCAGCAGCGCGGCGCCGAACTGGTTGAAGGCCTGGCCCATTGCGGCGCGTGCCATACCCCGCGCGGGCTGGCCTTCCAGGAAAAGGCGATGGCCGACGATGGCAGCCGCCAGTTCCTGTCCGGCTCGGTGCTGGAAGGCTGGTACGCGAAGAACCTGCGCAATGAACAGACCGGCCTGGCCAGCTGGAGCGAAGCTGAGATCGTCGAGTTCCTGCGTACCGGCCGCACCGATCGCTCCGCAGCTTTTGGCGGCATGGCCGATGTGGTCGAGCACAGCACGCAGTACCTGTCCGACGCCGATCTGCTGGCGATGGCGCGGTACCTGAAGCAGCTGCCGGCCCGCGAAGGGCGCAGCGCGCAGTGGACGCCGGGCACCGACACCACCACCGCCGCACTGCGCGGTGGCGACTACCGGGTGGCCGGTTCGCTGGCCTACGCCGAACACTGCCAGGCCTGCCATCGCGCAGATGGCCGCGGCATGCCACGGGTCTACCCAGCCCTGGCGGGCAACTCCATCGTCTTCGCCGATGATCCCAGCTCGCTGGTGCAGGTAACCCTGACCGGCGGGCGCACGCCACATACCGCGCATGACCGCATGGCATTCACCATGCCGGGCTTCGAGCAGCTGCCCAATGCGCAGCTCGCCGACATCCTCACCTTCATCCGCAACAGCTGGGGCAACCAGGCCAGCGCGGTCACTGAACTGGACGTAGCACGCATGCGCCGGGTGGTGCGTGACAAGCCGGCGCATGTGGTCCCGCAGGAGACGGCGCAATGAGGCGTTCGAAGAAGCGTTCGACAGCGTTGATCGCCAGCGCGGTCGTTGCGGTGTTGCTGGCCGGTGCTGGCACGCTGCTGTACCAGCACCTGTACCCGGACCTGGACGCGGAAGTCGCGAGGACCCTGGACATCCTCGACAGCCACGGCCAGGTGGTGGGCCAGTACCACGTGCCCAGTGCCGAGGAGATCGCCAGCCTCGGCAACGCCGACGCGGTGATGTTCGGCCGTCGCCTGCTCAACGAGACCGCACGCCTGCTGCCGGACAACGTCGGCAACGATCTGAACTGCAATTCGTGCCACATGGCCGAGGGCAAGCGACCGTTCGGCAACCACTACTTGAACACCGGAGGCGGCAGCTACCCGCGCTACATGCCGCGACCGGGCAGGGAAATCGGCCTGGCCGAGCGCATCAACGGTTGCCTGCAGCGATCGATGAACGGCAAACCGCTGACCAAGGACGCGCCGGAGATGCGTGCGATGCTGGAATACATGGCGTGGCTGAGCCGCCCGGTACCGGAGGGTGCGCGCGTGGCCGCGCCCAGCGAAGGGCCGATCGACAGCACGCTGACACCGGACCCGATACGTGGACAGGCGCTGTATGGCGCGCAGTGCGCCGCCTGCCACGGCGACAACGGCGAAGGCCGGCGCGATGCCAGCGGCGATATCGCCTTCCCGCCGTTGTGGGGCGAGCGCAGCTTCAACATCGGTGCCGGCATGGCGCGGCTGTACAAGGCCGCAGGCTTCGTCAAGCACAACATGCCGCCGGCAATGACCCGTGAACCGCCACTGGGCCAGCAGGTGATGCCCGACCAGGACGCGGTCGATATCGCCAGCTACTTCATCAACCAGCCGCGCCCGGACTTCGCCGGCAAGGCCAAGGACTGGCCGCGCGATCCTAAACCCAAGGACGCGCGCTACTGAGCAATTCCCCGGTCTTGCCGGCCGTCACACAACACACTCCCTGCATCTGCGCGTCACCGCCATGTCATCGGCGCTGCCGACACTCCCGGACTTTCCTCCCTTGAAGGTCCGGTTTCGATGCGAACGATTGCGCGCTTTCCCCGTATCTCGCTGCTTGCCCTGCTGATTGCTCCCGCACTGGATGCCCTGGCTGAAGCACCGCAGGGCGATGTGGCCGATACGCGAAGCGCCGACGCGCGGACCCTGGACCAGGTGCAGGTGATCGGCCAGGCCACCAGCTATGCCAAGACCTCGGTGCGCCAGGAAACGTTGAACCGGCAGACCGTGTTGAGCAGCGTCAATGGCGCGCTCAACGAAGTGCCCGGCGTGGTCGTCAGCGAAGCCGATGCCACCGGTTCGTCGGTGTGGGGCACGCAGATCAGCATGCGCGGCTTTGTCACCAACCGCGACACCCAGCAGATCGGCACCACCATCGATGGCCTGCCCAATGGTGGTTCCGGCTATGGCGGCGGCTCGCTGGCCAACCGCTACATCGACACGCTCGACCTGGAAACGGTGGAAGTGAGCCAGGGCACGGCCGATATCTCCTCGCGCTCGAACGAAGCACTCGGTGGCACGCTGAACTTCCTCACCAGCGACCCACTGCAGGAGCAGCGACTGCGCATGGTGGTGGGTGCCGGTGACAATGAAGCGCGCAAGTACTACGTACGCTACGACACCGGCCTGCTTGCAGGACACACCCGCGCGTGGATCAGCGCATCGTCGGCGCGCGTGCACGACTGGATCGATGGCACCGGCCACACCAGCAACGACAACATCGCCGGCAAGTTCATCACCGAGCTGGACCGCTGGACCCTGACCGGCTACCTGTCCTACAACGATGCCGACGAGCCGGAGTACACCAGTGTTTCGCCGAAGGGGTTCGCCACCAACCCCGACCGCGACGGCCTGGTCGGCACCCTGACCGGCATTCCGTATCTGGACCAGAACTACCGCTCCGGTTCGCGCGCACTGCGCGAGAACACGTTCGGCTACCTGCGCGCGGCCTTCGATGGCGGCAACGGTTTCAAGGCCTCGATGGCCGCCTACGGGCACCGCATGCAAGGCCGCGGTGACTGGCTGCCGCCGTACCTGGCCGACGTCAACGACGACGGTGCCGGTCGCCCGCAGTCGGAGTACCTCGGCGGCAGGACGGTCTACGGTGGCAGCAATCGCGGCCAGATCTACTTCGTGAACCCCGACGGCAGTTCCGCCCAGCGCCTGGCCAGCTGCACGCCGCGACTCGGCTTCAGCGCCGAGTACGACCCCAACTGCTACGCCGGCAACGTGCAGGGCGCGCAGTCCTACCGCCACTCCCACTACGACAACGATCGCGTGGGCGTGACCGCCGACGTTGAATGGCGGCAGACCTTCGGCGCCATCGACAACACCGTACGCGGCGGGCTGTGGGTGGAGAAGCTGGACCGTTCCGTGCGCCGCGACTGGCACCGCCTGCTCAACGTCGGCCAGGACATCGCCTTCGACCACCAGCCCTACTGGGTGCAGTTCGAGGACAAGTACAAGGTCGACGAGCAGATGTACTACGTCGAGGACGTGGCCCGCTTCGGCCCGTTCAGCGCGCGCCTGGGCGTAAAGCAGTTCTTCGTCGACCAGTCCCGCCGCCGCGTGATCGGCGCCGCCGAGAATGTGAAGTCCGACTCAAAGTCCGATCCGCTGCTGTCCACCGGCTTCACCTGGGCCCCGGGTGTGGAGGGTATGGAACTGTTCGCCGGCTACTCGCAGAATTTCGCCGCTATCCCGTCCGGGGTGCTGGGTGAAACCGATCCCCAGCGCTTCCGCAACGTCGAACCGGAGACCGCCGACAACATCGAACTGGGCATGCGCATCAGCCGCTGGCCGCTGACCGCCTCGGTCACCCTGTACAACATCAAGTTCGACAACCGCATCGTCTATCTGCCGGCCGGCCTGGTCAGCGGCATCGACTACCTCGGCGAGACCGATGGCGTCTACGAGAACTTCGGCGGTGTGGAGAGCAACGGCCTGGAAGCGGCCTTCGGCTACGGCTGGGACAATGGCTGGCGCATCAATGCGGCCTACACCTACAACCGTTCCAAGTACCTGGGCAGCGGCAACGACGCGCGCGACACGCAGCTGGGCATCGTCGATGGCGCCAAGGTGATCGGCCAGCCGGAGCAGATCCTGGTGGTGTCGGCCGACTGGCAGGGCGAGAACTGGAACTTCGGCCTGTCCGGCCGCTACCTGGGCGAACGCTACCTGGATGCGGCCAACGTCAACAAGCTGCCCTCGGCCACCGTGTTCAACGCCAACATCGGCTTCGACCTGCAGGGCCTGTCGCCGCGCCTGAAGGGCATGGGCGCCAACCTGGTGGTGAGCAACCTGACCGACAAGCGTTATCTTGCGGGGGTGGACGGCCGCGACAACGCCTTCATCGGCGCCCCGCGCACCGTCGGCATCTCCTTCCGCGTGGACCTGTGAGTGTGACCCTGTGACTGATACCGGCCGACGCCGACTGTTGCAGGCCGGCGTCGCCGCCGGCCTTTCGCCGCTGCTGCCCAGCATCGCCCGGGCAGCAGCGATCGCCCCTGCTTCGCGCACGCGCAGCCTGCAGGACCTGCAGCACATCGTGGTGTTCATGCAGGAGAACCGCTCGTTCGACCACTACTTCGGCACGTTGCCGGGCGTGCGTGGCTTCGGTGACCGTTTCGTTGCCCCGGCATCGCCGCTGCCCGGTGGCGACCGCCCGCGCAGCCTGTGGCTGCAGCCCGACGCCAGCGGACAACGCGCCATCGCCCCCTTCCCGTTGGATACCGCTGCGCACTTCGGCTACATGCGGGTGGAAGGCACGCCCCACACCTGGCCTGATGCACAGCAGGCGTGGGACCACGGGCGCATGGCGCACTGGCCCAAGGCCAAGCAGAACCATTCGATGGGCTACTTCCAGCGCAGCGACATGCCGTTCCAGTTCGCCCTGGCCGATGCGTTCACGCTGTGCGATGCCTACCACTGCGCGATGCAGGCCGGCACCAACCCGAACCGCGTGTTCCTGTGGACCGGCCACAACGACGCCCAGGGCCAGGCAGGCGGCCCGGTGATCGCCAATTCGCACGACAATTTCCCCGAGCTGGGCGGCCATCCGGACTCGTACCGCTGGGCCAGCTATGTCGAGCGGCTGCAGCAGGCCGGCGTGTCCTGGCAGATCTACCAGGACATGGCCGACAACTTCACCGACAACCCGCTTGCCGGGTTCGAGACCTTCCGCCAGGCGTACCGCGGCGCCCCGGGGCATGACCCGGAGCTGCGCGCGCGCGGCGTCAGTACCCGTGGCCTGGCGCAGCTGCGCGAGGACGCGATCAGCGGCCGCCTGCCGCAGGTCAGTTTCATCATCGCCGACGCAGCCGGCAGCGAGCACCCCGGTCCGTCCAGCCCCGCGCAGGGCGCCGCCTATACTGCGCGCCTGCTGGATGCATTGACCGCCGATCCAGAGGTGTGGAGCCGTACCGCCCTGCTGCTGATGTTCGATGAGAACGATGGCTTCTTCGACCATGTGCCGCCACCGGCACCGCCCTCCCCGCTTGGTGCCGGCTGGGCCGGTGCGTCGGCGGTCAGCACCGAGGGCGAATACCACCGCCACCCGGCACCAGGCGACGAAAAATACGATGCCGCCGAGCTGCGTGGGCGCCCCTATGGGCTTGGCCCGCGCGTACCGTTGTATGTGATTTCACCGTGGAGCCGCGGCGGCTGGGTCGACTCGCAGGTGTACGACCACACGTCGGTGCTGCGTCTGATCGAGCGCCGCTTCGGCGTCGCCGCGCCGGACATCTCGCCGTGGCGGCGTGCGGTCTGCGGTGATCTGAGCAACGCCTTCGACTTCGCCCAGCGCGACACCCGCCCCTTCGCCAAGGCGCTGCCCGATGTCAGCGCTGTCGCCGCGCGCGCCGCCGCCCTGCCCGGCCGTACCGTGCCCGCGCTGCCCGATGGCCTGCATCCGGCCCGCCAGGAGCCAGGCGTACGTCCTGCACGGGCACTGCCCTATCGGCCGCAGGTGCAGGCCACATCGGTGGATGGCGCTGGTCTCACCCTGCAGCTGGCCAGCGATGGCGCCGCGGCCGTGCTGCATGTCTACGACCGCCTGCGCCTGGACGCCGTTCCGCGCCGTTACACCGTGGTACCGGGTGCCCCGCTGCAGGATCGCTGGCCGCTGGATGCGCAGGGTCGTTACGATCTCTGGCTGCTGGGACCGAATGGATTCCATCGCCATTATCGCGGCGATGGCACGCTCGCGCCGCTGCACGGGCACGTGGAGCGCACGGACGGCCAGATGCGCCTGACACTGCGCAATCCATCGCCTTCGGCGCGGAAGGTCCAGGTGCAGGCCGGCGCCTACGTCGGCCACATGCCCACCCGCGAACTGCAGCTGGTGGCCGGCGCGGAAACCGTACTGGCCTGGGATCCCGCACCAACCGCAGGCTGGTACGACCTGATCGTGCGCTCGCAGGGCGTCGAGCAACGCCTCGCCGGACGCGCCGAAGACGGCCGGCCTGGCACCAGCGACCCTGCCATGGGCAGCGAACCACTGCGCTTCGATCACGGCTGAAAGTGATTCTGTGGAGCCGGGCGCGTGCTCGGCTCCACAGCGTGGAACATCCCGCTCAGGCCTCCTGCAACCCCGGCCGGCCGTGCTCCACGGCATAGCGCTTCCAGCTCTGCAGCGCGCCGTTCGGCTGCATGACGGTATCGAGCGTCTTCATGTCACCGATCCAGGCATCACGGGTGACCTCGCACAGCACATAACCACGCTTGTCCGTCGTCGCCTTCAGGTGCGGACTGTGCCGCAGCTGGTTCTCTGCATAGGCATCCACGCCCTGCCCGTCCGCACCCGACGTGATCGAGGTGGCCAGGAACTCACTGGAAATCACCCCGGAATCGGCGTTGTCCTGCACCAGGTCGCTGGCATAGTGGCGGTGCGCATCGCCACAGGCGGTTACCACGTTGCCGAAGCCCACCTTCTGGATGTGATCGAGCAGGCGCCGGCGGCTGGATAGATAACCGGACCACTGGTCGTCGGAGGCCTGCACCACGCCGTCCTTCTCGCGCAGGTAGTTGCCCAGCGAAACCTGGTGGGCGATGGTGTGCCAGCGCGGCGCGGCATCGACCAGGCCGTCGAACAGCCATTGCTCCTGCTTTGCGCCAACAATGCTGCGTTCGGGAGATTCCACCTGCCCGCGCTGCGCGATGTCCACCTGCTTGCTGCGGTACTGGCGGGTATCGAGCAGGTGCAGGTCCAGCAGCGTGCCATAGCGCGCGCGCCGGTACATCTGCATATGACCATCGCGCGGGAACGACGACGCGCGCAACGGCATGTTCTCGTAATACGCCTGGAACGCCTGTGCGCGGCGCAGCAGGAACACTTCACTGGGCGTGCCGTCCTGGTCCTCGGCGCCGGCCCAGTTGTTGTCCACTTCGTGGTCGTCGAACGTGACGAACCACGGCGACGCGGCGTGCGCGGCCTGCAGGTCCGTATCGGTCCTGTACTGCGCGTAGCGCCGGCGATAGTCGTCGAGCGTGTAGGTCTGCGGGCCAACATGGTTGCGCAGGTTGGTGAACGGCTGGCCGTTCATCCTGCGCACGCCAGGCTGGCTTTCGCCCTCGTAGATGTAATCGCCGTAATGGAACACGAAGTCGAGCGGCTCCTCGGCAATGTGCCGCCATGCACTGTAGTGCCCCTCCTCGTAGTGCTGGCAACCGGCCACAGCGAAGCGCACGCGGTCGACCCGTGCGTTGGCCGCAGGCAGGGTGCGGGTGCGGCCAATCGCACTGGCATGGCCTCCCACGGTGAAGCGGTACCAGTACGGTCGCCCCGGCAGCAGGCCGTCCAGTTCCACGTGCAGCGCATGGCCAAGCTCGGGGTGGGCCAGCGCGGTGCCCTGCCGCACCACGGTGCGCATGCTCTCGTCGGCGGCCAGCTGCCATGCCACCGCCATCGGCCGGGTTGGCATGCCGCCGCCGAACACCAGTGGCTCGGTGGCCAGCCGCGTCCACAGCACCACGCCGTCGGCCGACGGATCACCCGACGCCACGCCGAGAGTGAACGGCGTACTGGCAAAGCGCGGCGATGCGAGCAGATTGCGCGGATTCAGCGCTGCCACATCGTTCTGCGCGGCCAGCGCGCGGGCCGTTCCGGCCCACGCACCCAATGCGGAAAGTCCGGACAGGGCAAGGAAACGCCTGCGATTGATCGTATCCAAGACGGTCGCCTTCAGTTGTAGATGATGTGGAAGTAGAAGAAGCGGCCGTAGTCATCGATCTCGGTGCGGAAGCGCCCGTTCGGACCGGTGCTGTAGGTCGGCTGGGTATTGAACAGGTTCTTGGCCTCGTACTTCAGCGTCACGTGCTTGCTGACCTTGTGGCTGAAGGCCAGGTTGAAGGTCATGTACGGGTCGTAGTACGAATCCAGCCACTGGGTATCGCCGAAGTCGACCAGCATCCGGCTGCGGTAGGTGCCGGATACGCGCAGCTGCGAGCTCTTCCATGGCATGCGCCAGATCACCGAGCCGTTCACCGACCAGTCCGGCTGGTACAGCAGGCGGTCCAGGCGGCGCTCGCTGCCGTCGCTGATGCGGTAGTGGGTCTGCCCGTCCAGGCGGGTGGCATTGAGGTACATGTCGAAGCGGTGGCGGCCCCACTGCAGGTTGCGGTTGGCTACCGCGAACTCGACACCGCGCAGCGTCGACTCATCGGTGTTCATCGGCTGGGTGATCCGGTAGCGGATGTCGCCGACGTTCTCGAACGTGGTCAGGGTATAGATGTCGTCCTTGATGACCTTGTCGAACAACGCCACCGAGACCAGGCCGTTGTTGCCGTTGAAGTACAGGTCCCAGGCAAGATCGAGGTTGGTCGAGCGGCGCGGCTGCAGCGAGGCATTGCCCTGCTTGATGGTGCAGAAGCCTCCGCCCAACTCGTCGTCGCCGCAGCTGGTGCTGGTGGCCTGGGCGATGTTGCTGGGCGTCGGCCGGCCCAGCGTGCGGCTGGCGGAGAACCTCAGGCGCTGGTCTTCGCTCAGCTTGAAGGTGGCGTTCAGCGACGGCAGCAGGTTGTTGTAACCGCCACTGCTCTTGCGGAACGCCGACGTGTAGGTGGTGCCACCATCATCACTGAACGGGCTGAACGCATCGAAGGTGGTGTGGTCGTAGCGCAGGCCGCCGATCAGCAGCAGCCGGTCCCAGGCGTAATGCGCCGACACGTAGGCGTTGGCAATGTCTTCCACGTACTTGTAATCGCTGGTGAAGTCGGCATTCGGGTAGGCCGCATCGTTGTTGCCCAGCTTCGGGTAAAGCTCGTCATGCCACTTGCGGTTGTCGATCAACGGGAAACCGGGAACGCTGCCAAGCAGGGTCGAACCCGGGTACAGATAGTCATTCAAGGTCGCGCTGGTCTTGTAGTAATCGAAATCGATGTCCTGCCAGATCTTCAGGTGGCGATACTCGGCACCGGCGGCCAGACCGAAACCGCGCGCGTCGGCATCGATGTTGTAGCTGAAGTCGGCGCGCAGGTTGTCGATGCTTTCCTTGGCGTCGCGCGGCGAGATATAGGCCTGCGCCGGATTGAGCTTGAAGGCCGAGCTGGTCAGCAGGCTGGAATCGGAAACACCCACGGCGTTCGGAAAACCATGGCTGTCGTTGGCATAGTCAACGAACAGGTTGCTCGGGTAGGCGCGCACGCCCCAGTAGACCTGGTTGTTGTGGAAGGTCTCTTCGGTGTGGCCGGCACGCAGGGTCAGCCGCGAGAGGTCACCGATATCCCAGTTGAAACTGGCGATCGCGCCGCGGTTGCTGCGGTCCCAGCGGTCGTGGCGGTTCTTGATGTAGATGCTGTTGATCTGGGTGGTGCCACCATCCTCGCTCTGGTTGCGTATCGGGAACTTGGCGTTGCCATACAGATCGGTCTTGTTCATCGTCGAGTTCTCGTAGAACCGGTACGAGTACAGCAGCAGCGAGGCATAGAACGGGGCGTCCGATGGCTTCCATTCCAGCTTGGCCGAGCCACCGAAGTTGGTGATGTAGTTGGTGTAGGTGCCGGTGCTGAAGTTTCCCGGCGCGCGCAGGCCGTTCCAGCCTTTCGCCTCGTCGGGGCCAGTGGTTCCATCGGTGAGGTACTTGCCGGCATCGTTGTAGTAGTAGTTCGATTCCACCCAGCGCTTGACGCTGTTGCGCGAGCGCTGTTCGTAGCGCGCGACCGCGACGATGCCGAACTGATCGTCGCCGCCGAACTGGTTGGAGAACACTGCCTTGGCGCTCTTGCCGAAGTGGCCCAGGGTCTTGTGGTCGCCACCCGCGCTGCGCCCCACATTGGTCTCGGCCGTGGAATAGATGCCGGCCACATCGGCGAACACGTACTTGCCGGAGCGGTCAAAGGCGCTGCGGCTGATAATGTCGATCACACCACCGATGGCATCCGGTGCCTGCTCGGCGCTGAAGCTCTTGTAGATGTCGGTGCGGGTGCCGATGTCGCTGGGAATCAGCTGCAGGTTGTTCATGCGCTCGCCGGAGCCACTGCCGCCCACGCTTGCGATCGCGATGCCGTCGATGGTCGTGTAGTTGAGATTGGCCTGCACGCCGCGCACGGTCACGTAACGCGGTTCGCCCGCATCTTCCACCGCACTCAGGCCGGGCGCGGCCATCAGGCTCTCGGCCAGCGTCTCATCGCCATAGCTGTCCATCTCGTCGTAGATCACCGAATCCTTGATCACCGGCGAGGTCTTCTTCTGGTCGATGACCTCATGGGCGGCGATCACCTTGACCGTGCCCAGGGTCGGGGCCACCACCGCTTCCGGTGGGCGCGATGCAGGTGCGGCCGGCCGGCTTTCCCGCGAGACCGGTGCCGCGTCGATGGCGATCACGTTGCCGTCCACCACCGTGTAGCGCAGGCCGGTGCCGGCCAGAAGCGTGTCCAGCGCCTGCTTGACGGTGGCTCCTCGCGGTACCGCGCCCGCCATGGGTGCAGCGCCCGCGCCGGCATACAGGAACTGCACGCCCGAACCGCGTGACAGCTGCTCCAGCGCCTGGCTCAGCGGCTGCGCGGCGATCGCTGCGGTGATCCGGGTCTCAAGCCCATTGGCCGACGCCACCTGTGCATGCGCACCCAGACAGGGAGACAAGGCCAGTACCACCGACAGATAGAGCTTCTTGCGCATCACGGTTCCTTGGAGGAGAGAGGACTGCTGGTACCGCGTCGGCATGCGACAGCGGCTTCTCCCAAGTAAGAGCCGGCATCGGCGGAAGTGGAGAACGCCGATTCGATGAATTTTTTCTGACAGCCGTTCGCCGAACCGCGATCAGCGGCTGGACACCCATACCGTGTCCGCTTCGCGGCGGATGACGAAGCGTGCGTCCCGCTGCAGGAATGCCTGCAGCGCGGCGACCCGGTGCGCCTCCAGGCTGCCGGACAGGCGCGCCGCCCGCGCCGCGTCATCGGTCAGCCGCACCTGTACCTGGTTGTGGCGGTTGAACGCAGCCGCCACCTCGTCCAGCCGCTCATCGCGGAACGACACCCGGCGCTGCTGCCAGTCCAGCAGCATGGACACCGGTATTTCCAATGGCTGCACCGCATGGCTGCGGTGATCGACCTGGACCACCTTCCCGGCAGGCAACTGCGCCAGCCGTCGTTGCCCGCTGCCGGCGGTCCAGACCTCCACTTCGCCCGACACCACGCCGATGCGCGTGCTCTGCAAACGGCGCGACACATCGAACACGGTGCCAATGTCGCGGATCTGCAGATCGCCAACCTGCACCTCGAACGGCCGGCGATCCGCTGCGATATCAAACGTGGCCTCGCCGCTCAGCAGTTCAACCCGACGGCTGAACCAGCCGATGTTCACCCGCAGACGGCTGTCTGCGTTCAGGCGCACCTGCGTCCGGTCAGCCAGCACCACCTCACGCAGTTGCCCGTGGCCGGCGATCAGCATCTGTTCGCGAGGCATCAGCCACGGCACCAGTCCGGCCACCAGCAACAGGCAGCAGGCCACCGCAGCCACCCGCCTCCAGAGTGGCCGGCGTGATCGCGATGCGACCACGGCGCGCGGCACGGGCACCGGTACGGCAAACAACGGCACGACTTTCGCCGTTGCCGGCAGCTCCGGCAATGCGGCCCTGTCCCCCTGCTCCTGTCCGTACGCCACCATCACCGCGCCTACCTGCCGGTGCACGTGCAGGACATGCAGGTACGCGCGTATGTGTTCGGGAGAGCGCTTCATCCATGCCATGAACTCGATGCGCTGAGCGGCGCTCAGGTCACCCTCGCGGTTGCACAGGAACCAGTGCGCGGCCTGCTCGGCCACCTCGTCATCCATCGCTGCAGGCTCCTGCCGGTTCATCCATCCTTCCCGGCGCCGAGCGCCTTCCTGCAGGCATCCAGTCCCTTGCCGATGTGCTTGCGCACCATGTGCACCGACACATCCAGCTGTGCCCCCACCTGCCGGCAATCCAGCCCATCGCGATAGTGCAGCTCCATCACCCGCCGCGTCGTCGGCGGCAGTTGCGCGATGGCGCCGCGGATTCCGCTCCAGCGCTGCGCCCGCTCGAAATCAGCTTCGATGTCCTCCTCGCTGCGGAGCACCTCGGCCAGCAGGTCGACGTCCTCGATCTGCGGCAGGCCGGAGCGCGAGCGTGCCTGTTCACGCGCCAGGTTGGCCGCCACCGCGAACAGATAGGCTTCGGGATTCTCGATCGCCTGGGCATCTTCGCCGGTACTGCGCAGCAGCCGCAGGTAGACCTCCTGGGCCAGGTCCTCGGCATCGGCAGCCTGTGAACCACGCCGAAGGAAGAAGCCACGCAGCAGGCGGCGCCGCAAGGCGTAGCTCTTCTCCCAGATCCTGACGCTGTTCACAACCGACCAACCACCCCGAGGCTGGAAAACCCAGCAGGGTGCACACCAACGATGACATCCGCATTGCAGCGCTGCATGGCCAAGCGAAGGTTCGCGCAGACCCAATCGTCGCCCGTCTACCCGCCAGCCGATACGGCGCCTACGCTTGTCTCCTCGGCAGCCACCACGGCCGCCCCCGCGCCACGGACCTGCCGGCGCGACTCCGCTCCAGAGCTGTCGCCCTGCCGGCGGTGCCGTGCAGGTGCAGAACCGGCGCTCTCTGGAGACGCAGCATGAACCAGGCACACTTCCCTCTCGACGCCGATCCGCAGGAAACCCGCGAATGGCGCGAGTCCCTGCAGGCGGTGATCGAGGCCGGCGGCCGCCCCCGCGCGCACTATCTGCTGGACCAGCTCGATGCACTCGATGTGCAGCAGCATGGCGACCTGCACACCCGCGCGTGGACCGCCTACACCAACACGATTCCCCCCGAACGCCAGCCCGCCTACCCGGGTGACCTGGCCATCGAGCGGCGGTTGAACGCGATGATCCGCTGGAACGCCATGGTGATGGTGCTGCGTGCCGGCAGGCATTCCAATGTCGGCGGCCACATCGCCACCTACCAATCCGCAGCAGTCATGTATGACGTGGGCTTCGATCACTTCTTCCGTGGACGGACCGAAACCTTCGACGGCGACATGATCTACATCCAGGGTCATTCGGCCCCGGGCATCTACGGCCGGGCGTACGTGGAAGGCCGCATCAGTGCCGAGCAGATGGACAACTTCCGCCGCGAAGCCGGACGCGAGGGCCTGTCCTCGTATCCGCACCCGCGGCTGATGCCCGGATTCTGGCAGTTTCCCACCGTGTCGATGGGCCTGGGCCCGCTGACGGCGGCCTATCAGGCCCGCTACATGCGCTACCTGGAATACCGGGGGCTGAAACAGCACCAGGGTCGCAAGGTCTGGGCCTTCCTCGGTGATGGCGAAATGGACCAGCCCGAATCGCTGGCGGCCATTTCGCTGGCCGGGCGCGAGCGCCTGGACAACCTGGTGTTTGTGGTCAACTGCAACCTGCAACGCCTGGACGGACCGGTGCGTGGCAACGCCAAGGTGATTCAGGAACTGGAAGGCACCTTCCGCGCCGCCGGCTGGAACGTGATCAAGGTGATCTGGGGCAGCGGCTGGGACGAGCTGCTGGCACGCGATCACAGCGGGCTGCTGCGCCAGCGCATGATGGAGTGCGTGGATGGCGACTACCAGACCTTCAAGTCGCAGAGTGGCGCCTACGTGCGCGAACACTTCTTCGGGCGCTATCCGGAACTGCTGGCGCTGGTGGCGGACATGAGCGACGACGAGATCTGGGCACTGGCACGCGGCGGCCACGATCCGCAGAAGGTATTTGCCGCCTACCAGCAGGCGGTGAACACCAGCGGTCGCCCGAGCGTGGTGCTGGCCAAGACGGTGAAGGGCTTCGGCATGGGCGAGGCCGGCGAAGGCCAGAACATCAACCACCAGCTGAAGAAGATGAGCGCCGACGCGCTGCGTGCGTTCCGTGACCGCTTCGACCTGCCGGTCAGCGACGGGCAGCTGGAAGAGATGCCCTACCTGCGCCCGCAACCGGGCAGCGCCGAGGCGCTCTACTTCGCGCAGCGTCGCCAGGCGCAGGGCGGCCAGCTGCCGGCACGGCTGACCCAGGTGGATCCGTTGCCGCTGCCGCCGCTGTCCACGTTCAACGTGCAGTTGCAGGGCAGCGGTGATCGTGGCCAATCCACCACCATGGGCTTCGTACGCATCCTCACCACCCTGCTCAAGGATCCCGAACTGGGCAGGCTGGTGATCCCGATCGTGCCCGATGAATCGCGTACCTTCGGCATGGAAGGGCTGTTCCGCCAGATCGGCATCCATTCCTTCCTGGGCCAGCTGTACACCCCGCAGGACGCCGGCCAGCTGAGCTATTACAAGGAGTCCAAGGACGGCCAGATCCTGCAGGAAGGCATCAACGAATCCGGCGCGATCTGTTCGTGGATCGCAGCGGGCACCGCGTACAGCAACCACGGCCTGGCCACGATTCCGTTCTACATCTTCTATTCGATGTTCGGCCTGCAGCGCGTCGGCGACCTGGCCTGGGCAGCGGCCGACGCGCGCACCCGTGGCTTCCTGCTTGGCGCCACCTCCGGCCGCACTACCCTGATGGGCGAAGGCCTGCAGCACGACGATGGCCACAGCCACGTGCTGTCCTCGGTGATTCCAAGCTGCGTGTCCTACGACCCGACCTACAACTTCGAACTGGCAGTAATCATCCACGACGGCCTGCGCCGCATGTATGTGGACCAGGAAGACATCTACTACTACATCACCCTGCTCAACGAGAACTACCCGCACCCTGCACTGCCTGACGGCGCCGAAGCCGGCATCCTGAAGGGACTCCATCTGCTGCGTCCCGCCGCTGCCGACAGCACGGCACAGCCTCGCGTGCAGCTGATGGGCAGTGGCTCGATCCTGCGCGAGGTGCTGGCCGCCGCCGATCTGCTGCAGCAGGATTTCGCCATCGCAAGCGATGTCTGGAGTGCCACCAGCCTGACCGAACTGCGCCGTGATGGCCTGGCTGCCGAGCGCTGGAACCTGCTGCATCCGGCCGACGAGCCGCGCGTTCCCTACGTGCAGCAGTGCCTGCAGGACCATGCCGGCCCGGTGGTGGTGGCGACCGACTACATGAAGATCGTCGGCGACCAGATCCGCCCCTTCATCAACGACCGGCGCTTCATCGCACTCGGCACCGATGGCTTTGGCCGCTCGGACACTCGCGAATCGCTGCGCACGTTCTTCGAAGTCGATCGCCACTTCATCGTACTGGCGGCACTGAAGGCCCTGGCCGACGACGGGCATGTGGAACGGGGCCTGCTGCAGCAGGCGATCGACCGGTACGGCATCGACACCGGCAAGCGCGATCCCGCCGCGGCATGACAGAACAGCAACGGCACCCGCAGAGCAAGCTTCTGTGGGTGCCGTTGCATCACATCACTACGGCAGCCGCTTGAACAGGTTCGTCTGCAGGATCGGCGTGCCGTCATGGCCGAAGAAGGCCTTGGTTTCGGTCATCGTTGAACGATCGGCGGCCACCGTGTACACGCGGGTGGACGCCGGCGCGCCGTGATCGACCAGCTGCATCACCAGCGTATTCGGCGCCGGCAGTTTCAGCGTTGCCTGGTTGGCGCCGTAGCTGCCGGTCAACGCCGCAGGCGTACCGTCCAGCGCCAGCGTACCGTCGGATTTCATGGTCTTGCCGTCATGCAGGACGATATCCACGTGCGAGCTCCACCTGCCCGCACCGGCATCCTTGAATTCCAGTACGACCTGTTGCGGCCGCTGTGCCTCAGGGAGTGCGGAAGTGGCGATCTCCAGCGACCAGCGGCCGAGCAGGGGCGAAGGCGGAGCGTCGGCTGCCTGCGCCGTCGATGCCTGCAGCGAAAGAAGGGACAGCAGCACAGCAGAAAACAGCTTCATGTGAGTCTCCTGTCGAGTGAAGAACCGTCTGCGCAACGTGCACGATGGCCACACTACCCGGACTCTGCAGCCACCGGGGCAGGCGCGTAACGAACTGCATCACAGTCCGGCAATCCGATCCGGGGCCAGGCCCCACGGGGGTGAGCATTCATCGAGGTGATTCCGCCGCGCTCAGCCGTTCCATCCCAGCCCGCGCGGCTCGTTGCTGAAGCCTGCGGCCCGCAGCGCGTCCACCAGCGCACCGCGATGCACCGGCACATCATTGATCCGTTCCAGGGTGAAGGACAGGCGCCGCCCCCGGCGCAATGCCACGGCCAGGGCCTGTGCAGCGGCAACCAGAGTATTGGCCGCATCCCCTGCTCCGCCCTCGATCCAGCTGGACAGTTGCCGCCCGCCCTGCGCCAGGTACAGCAGCAACCGGCCGTTGCCGATCACCACCATCGCACCGGAACGCCGCAGCGGACGTGCACCGGCCACCGGCTGCGGCCACGGCAGCAGGCTGCCGAAGGGATTGGCCGGATCCAGCGCTGACAGCGCGACGACCGACAGCTCACGCGGCACACGCTCGGACAGCTCGCGCAGATGGTCGATGGTGCCGCGCTCTGCAAACTGTGCTCCGCCCAGCCCCGCCACGAAGCGGCCGCGCAGGACCTGCCCGGCATCTTCCATGCCTCGATAGACAGGCTGCAGTGCAGGGAACCCACCGGTTACCGCTTCGGTCATTGCCGCCGCCCGGGTCACCACCCGGTAGCGATCAAGCAGGCCTTCGCCCAGCGCCAGCGCGCGCACCGTGTCGTTGCTGCGATCGCGGGGCAGCAACGACCATCGCCCCGCCAAGGTCGGCCCGCTGGCAATGGCCGGGTCCAGCGCCGTGGCCCGCGCGTCCAGCGTCGGCATGAAACGGAAACCCCGCGTGCGCCGCGAGGCCGACGCAACGCGCGCCCGCTGCTGGCGCACACCGGCCAGGGCCCGCAACGGCGACCACAGGTCGCTGCTCACTTCGCCCCTCCAGGCCAGCTGCCATAGCGCCAGCTGGAAGTCCTCGGCCGCCGCCGCACTACCGGCCAGGCGTGACTGCACCTGCGTGGCCAGCTGCCGCGCGAAGTAGGCGCCTCCATCGGCCAGGACCTGCACGATCGCGTCCTGCATCGGTGTACGTAGCGCCGGATCCGCTTCCGGCAGCAGCGGCAACGTTTCGGCGGCATGTTCCTGCAGGTGCAGCGACACCAGACCGTCGTCGTCACCCAGCCGCCCGTGCCCTGCCCACAGCACCCTGCCGGTGGCCAGCAGCTCATCAAGCAGGGCCGGTGCGTAGTCGCGCACCCGGGCCGGCAGGACCTGGTGTTCCCACACCGAAACCGGCAGCGGCAACCCCGCCAGCTGCTCGACCACACGGGCAACGCCGTCGCTGCCCTCAAGCATGGCCGCAACGGCACCATTGCGGGCACGCCCGGCGCCGCCTTCCAGCAACACCCCCTGCCCCTCCAGCAGCAGGCGCACATAGGCTGCCGGTGGCACCGGCCGGGTGGCTTCACGTGCGGCCTGCAGCGAACGCAGGCGCAGACGCTGCAACACATCTTCGCTGACCCATTCGTGCACTACATCCGGCGACGGATGCCCCCCCTCATTTCCCTGCTGTCGCCGCGCTGCGCCGAAATTGCCACGCAGCACCCGCCCCTGCTCCTGCAGCCTTTCCAGCGCGCCGTCGACCACCGCCACACCCAGCCCGAACCGCTTGGCCAGCGCGCTGCTGGTGAAGGGCGCATGCGTACGTGCGTGGCGGGCCAGCAGATCGCCGAGGGGATCGGGCATGCCTGCAAGAAACACCTCGGGCAGCCCGCCCGGCAGCGCCGTACCCAACGCATCGCGCACACGTGCGGCGTCCTCCGCGGCGACCCACTGCATGTGGCCGGCAATTGAAGCCGGGATGGCGCGCTGCTGCGCCTGCAGCGCTGCCAGGTGCACTTCCACGCATTCCGGATCGGACAGTCGCAGCGCCAGGTCCGATGCAGGCAACGGCCCAAGCTCGCGCAGCAGGTCGGACACGCCTTCCATGCCGTGGGCCCTGCGCGCAGGTTCCAGCCGCTGCAGTTCACGTTCAACCTGATCGACCACCCCTGCATCCAGCAGTTCGCCCAGGTCTACCTGGCCCAGCAGCTCGGCAAGCAGGCCACTGTCCAGTGACAGCACCGAAGCGCGGCGCTCGGCCAGCGGCACGTCCGCCTCGTACATGAACTCGGCGACATAGCCGAACAGCAGATTGGCCGCGAACGGCGAAGGCACCTCGGTCGCGACGTCCAGCAACTGCACCTGGCCGCGTTGAACGCGTTGCATCAGCGCGTCCAGCGCATCCAGGTCGTAGACATCCTGCAGGCACTCGCGGGCGGTCTCGATCAGGATCGGGAACTCCGCATGGGCCTGCGCGATTTCCAGCAACTGGCCGGCGCGCAGGCGCTGCTGCCACAGCGGCGATCGACGCCCCGGCGTGCGTCGCGGCAACAGCAGTGCGCGCGAGGCACACTCGCGGAAGCGCGCCGCGAACAGTGCCGAATGACCGACGGCCGCGGTGATCGTGCGGCGCAACCGTTCCGGTTCGAACACGAACATGTCCGCCCCCGGAACGCGCCCGGTACTGTCGGGAATCCGCGCGATGATGCCATCGTCGCTGGCGACCACGGCCGGGTCGATGCCCCAGCGCTCGCGCAATCGTGCTGCCACCGCCAATGCCCACGGATCATGCACGCGGCGGCCATACGGCGAATGCAGCATCACCCGCCAGTCGCCCAGCTCGTCGCGGCAGCGTTCCACCACCAGGCGCAGATCGGTGGGCAGCACGCCCGTCGCCTGCCGCTGCTCGGCAACCAGGCCGAGCATGTTGCTGATCGCGTTGGCGTCCAGGCCACTGGCCTGCAGGCGTGCGTGCAGTGCCGGCGTCGGGATGTCACTGCTATCGATGTGCGCCTCCAACGCGGCGAGAAACGCGCCGACGGCCTGTCCCAGTTCGGCAGGGCGGCCGACACCTTCGCCACGCCAGAACGGCAGGCGCGCCGAACGTCCGGGTGCGGGCGTCACCACCACCTGATCGTGGGTGATCTGGTCGATCCGCCATGAGGTCGCGCCCAGCGTGATCACATCATTCACCCGCGACTCGTGGACCATCTCCTCGTCCAGCTCACCGACGCGACGCGATCCGGCCCGCTCTTCTCCTTCAGGCAGCACCACGCTGTACATGCCACGGTCGGGAATGGTGCCGCCGCTGGTAACCGCCAGTTGCTTCGCACCAGGGCGAGCGCTGAGCTCACCGCTCTGCCGGTTCCATACCAGCCGCGGCCGGAAGCCGGCGAAATCCTCGGACGGATAGCGGCCGGAAAGCATGTCCAGCACGGCGTCGAAAGCACTGCGCGGGAGTGAGCGGTACGGCGCGGCACGGCGTACCCGCGCATACCAGGCATCGGCCTGCCACGGCTCCATCGCCACCGCCGCCACCGTCTGCTGGGCCAGCACATCAAGCGGGTTGCGCGGCGGAGCGATGGCCTCGATGCGTCCGGCCAGCATGCTGTCCACCACCACGGCGGCATCGATCAGGTCGCGCCGCGTACGCGGATACACCAGACCGCGGGACATGCCGCCCACCTGGTGGCCGGCGCGACCAACGCGCTGCAGGGCGCTGGCCACCGACGGCGGTGCGGCCACCTGTATCACCAGGTCAACCAGCCCCATGTCGATCCCCAGCTCCAGGCTGGACGTGGCCACCACGCAGCGCAGTGCACCCGATTTCAGCGCCTGCTCGATCTCGCCGCGCTGCTCCTTGGAGACCGATCCGTGATGCGCGCGTGCAATCAGTGCCGGCGCAGCGGAGACCCGGTTGACCGTACTGCCGGTGAAAGAGCCATAGGCCAACCCGTTACCCGAATCGCCACGGATTGCGCCGTCTTCGCCACTGCGTCCGGCGTGCAGCTCGTTCAGGCGCGCGGTCAACTTTTCGGCTACGCCACGCGAATTGGCAAAGACAATCGTCGAGCGATGGCGCAGCACATTGTCGAGAATGCTTGCCTCCACGTGCGGCCAGATCGAGCCGATCCGCGCGCCGCCGTCGCGCTCTCCGGGCGTGCCCTGCGTAGTCAGGCTGGACATGTCTTCCACCGGTACCACGATGCGCATCTGCAGCTGCCGCGCCGAGCCGGGTTGGACCACGCTCACCGCGCGGTCGCCGCCCAGGAACGCCGCCACCTCGTCGACCGGCCGCACCGTGGCCGACAGGCCGATGCGCTGCGCCGGCTCGTGCAGCAGCGCATCCAGCCGTTCCAGGCTCAGCGCCAGATGCGAACCGCGTTTGCCACCGGCCACTGCATGGATTTCATCGAGAATGACGGTATGCACATCGCGCAGGATCTCGCGTGCCTGCGAGGTCAACATCAGGTACAGCGACTCGGGCGTAGTGATCAGGATGTCCGGCGGCCGCCGCACCAGGCCTGCACGTTCACTGCTGGAGGTATCGCCGGTACGCAATGCGACTGTCAGCTGCACCGCCGGCTCGCCGCGTCGGGCGCGCTCGTCGATGATGCCCTGCAGCGGCACCTGCAGGTTGCGCTGCACGTCGCTGCCCAGCGCCTTGATCGGGGACAGGTAAAGCACGCGGGTGCGCCGCACCGGCTTGGCCGACGGCGCTGCACGCGCTTGCCGATCACGCTCGGCGAACAGCTGGTCGATGGCATGCAGGAATGCGGCAAGTGTCTTGCCCGATCCGGTTGGCGCGATGACCAGGGTATGTTGACCGGCACCGATCGACGACCAGGCCTGATCCTGCACCTGCGTGGAGGCGTCGAACGCGGCACGGAACCACGCCTGCGTCGCCGGACGGAAGCGCTGCAGCGGGTCCTGCGGGGAATCAGGCGGCGTCATGATGCGTCGATCATACCCAGCTGCGGCCCGTTGGCCGGACCTTCGCAGGCGCTGGCTGCATCAGGCAGCTGATCCGGGGTCGACAACAAAGGCCCGGAGCGTAGCCATCCTGCCGTCACGGAAACGCCAGACGTCGCTGCAGGAAGGTGGCCTTCTTCGCACTGGTCATCGCGTGCTCCGCTCGGCGGTCATGCTGCGAACCTAGCACCGCGATCGTCGGCCGCAGGTCAACGCTACGCACAAAGAAAACGCCCGCAGATCCAGGATCTGCGGGCGTTCTTTTGCATCTGGCGGAGCGAGAGGGATTCGAACCCTCGATAGAGCTTTTGACCCTATACTCCCTTAGCAGGGGAGCCCCTTCAGCCGCTCGGGCATCGCTCCGGGGTTTTCTCCGCGTCTGGTGCGTTGCACCTCAGCGGGGCGTGAATCATAACGTTAATCACGCGCGAAGGTAAAGCCTTATTCCGCAGAATTTTCACCACCGGTGCTGCCGGCTTCGTCACCACGCTGGATGCGCTGGTAGATCTCTTCGCGATGCACGGCGACGTCCTTCGGCGCAGTGATGCCGATACGCACCTGGTTACCCTTGACGCCAAGCACGGTGACGCTCACCGAGTCACCGATCATCAGGGTTTCGCCGACGCGGCGAGTCAGGATCAACATTTTTTTAAGTCTCCATGGAACCGTGTGGAAGGGTATCCCCCACCGGCTTGACGCTCCGTCAAGAAGCGCGCCCACGACAAAGGGAAAAGATTCGCAATGGTACCGTCAGCCGTCCCGCTCCTACAAGGAGGGGGACGGCAGGGATTCATCACAGGCGGGGGCTGACCCATTCGACGACCGCAGCCAGCGCGGTAGCAAGGGCGGGCCCGTCCTCGCCACCACCCTGGGCGAGGTCCGGGCGTCCGCCGCCCTTGCCCCCGATCTGACCGGCGATATGGGACAACAGTTCCCCGGCCTTGACCTTGCCCATTGCACTGCCGTTCACGCCCGCGACCAGCGCCGCCTTGCCGTCCTGGGCACCGGCCAGCACGATCACCGCGTCGCCGAGCTGCTGCTTCAGGCGGTCCATGGCATCGCGCAGGGCCTTGGCGTCGAAGCCTTCCAGGCGGACAGCCAGAACCTTCACACCGGCGACCTCGACGGCCTGGCCGGACAGGTCGGCGGTGGCGCCAGCGGCGACCTTGGCCTTCACGGCCTCCAGCTCCCGCTCCAGCTGCTTCTGGCGCAGGCCCAGCGCACGGATCTTTTCGACCACGTCGGCAGCACTGCCACCCAGCAGCTCGGCGGCCTCGGCCAGACGGGCCTCCTCGGCATCCACGTAGTCCAGTGCGCCCTGGCCGGTGACGGCCTCGATACGACGCACACCGGCCGAGACACCGCCTTCGGAGGTGATCTTGAACAGACCGATGTCACCGGTCCGGTTGACGTGGGTGCCACCACACAGCTCGGTGGAGTAGTCGCCCATCTTCAGCACGCGCACGTTCTCGCCGTACTTCTCGCCGAACAGGGCCATCGCGCCGAAGTCCAGCGCTTCCTGCATGCCCATGTTGTGCACTTCGGCGGCGTTGTTGGCGCGCACCTGCTGGTTGACCTTGCGCTCGATGATCGCCAGTTCCTCGGCGCTGATCGGCTGGAAATGCGAGAAGTCGAAGCGCAGGCGATCCGGCGCCACCAGCGAGCCCTTCTGCTGCACGTGGGTGCCAAGCACTTCGCGCAGGGCAGCATGCAGCAGGTGGGTCGCCGAGTGGTTGAGGATGGTGGCGCCACGGCGCTCGCCATCGACCTGGCCGGACAGCACGTCACCGATCTTCAGGCTGCCCTGGGTGAGCTTGCCGACGTGGCCATGGAACTGGCCCGCGAACTTCTGGGTGTCACTCACCTGCAGCTGTACGCCGGCAGCGGACAAGGTGCCGGTGTCGCCGACCTGGCCACCGGACTCGGCGTAGAACGGGGTCTGGTTGGTCAGCACGATGACCTCGTCACCGGCCTGGGCAGCTTCCACCGGGCGGCCATCCTTGAGGATCGCCACCACGCCGAGGCCGTCGGCCTGCAGGCGGTCATAGCCCAGGAAGACAGTCGGCTTGAGCGTGGCGACCAGATCGGCCGACAGCGTCACGCCACCGCCGAACTTGCCGGCGGCACGCGCGGTCTCGCGCTGCGTCTCCATCGCGGCGTTGAAGCCGTCAATGTCCACGGTCAGGTCACGCTCGCGGGCGATGTCCTGGGTCAGGTCGAGCGGGAAGCCGTAGGTGTCGTACAGGCGGAACGCGTCCACGCCCGGGATCACGCCATTGCTGACCTTGGCCGCAACGTCGTCGAAGATCTTCATGCCCGAGTCAAGCGTCTCGGCGAAACGCTCTTCTTCTGCCTGCAGGGCACGCACCACGGTATCGGCCTGTGCCGGCAGTTCCGGGTAGGCCTCGCCCATCTGCTCGACCAGGGTCGGCACCAGCTTGCTGAAGAACGGCTGGCGCACGCCCAACATCCAGCCGTGCCGCAGTGCGCGGCGGATGATCCGGCGCAGCACGTAGCCGCGGCCTTCGTTGGACGGCAGAACGCCATCGACGATCAGGAACGAACAGGCGCGGATGTGGTCGGCGATCACGCGCAGCGACTTGTTTTCCAGATCAGCGGTGCCGGTCAGCTCCGATGCCTTGCGGATCAGCGCCTGGAACAGGTCGATCTCGTAGTTGGTATGTACGTGCTGCAGGATCGCGGCCAGGCGTTCCAGGCCCATGCCGGTGTCCACGCACGGTGCCGGCAGCGGCATCAGCGTGCCGTCCTGCTGGCGATCGAACTGCATGAAGACCAGGTTCCAGATCTCGATGAAACGGTCACCGTCCTCGTCCGGCGAGCCCGGCGGACCACCGGCGATATGGTCACCGTGATCGTAGAAGATCTCGGTGCACGGACCGCACGGACCGGTATCGGCCATCTGCCAGAAGTTGTCCGAGGCGAACGGCGCGCCCTTGTTGTCGCCGATGCGGACGATCCGGTCTTCCGGAATGCCGATCATGTCGCGCCACAGTGCGTAGGCCTCGTCGTCGGTCTGGTAGACCGTCACCAGCAGGCGCTCGGCCGGCAGCTTCCAGACCTGGGTCAGCAGCTCCCAGGCCCAGGCGATCGCATCCTTCTTGAAGTAATCGCCGAAGGACCAGTTGCCCAGCATTTCGAAGAAGGTGTGATGGCGGGCGGTGTAACCCACCTGGTCGAGATCGTTGTGCTTGCCACCGGCACGCAGGCAGCGCTGGACGTCGGCCGCGCGCACGTAGCTGCGCTTTTCCGCGCCCAGGAAAACGTCCTTGAACTGCACCATGCCGGAGTTGGTGAACAGCAGGGTCGGATCGTTGCCCGGCACCAGCGGCGCCGACGGCACGATGGTGTGGCCTTTGCCCTTGAAGAATTCAAGGAAGTCGCTGCGGATCTGGGATGTCGTGAATTTGGCGGATGCGTTCATGGGGGCTGGCAGTCTGCGGGCCGGGGCCCGTGCCGCCGGCCGCAGTGGCCAGGGTCGAACGGACCGCCGAAACCCCAAAGGGTATCAGGCCCGGCGCCATCAGTCTCAGTCGTCCGGATCGTAGCGGGTCGCGCGGCGGATGCTGTCGCCATCGAAGCCCCGGCGGGCCAGCAGATCGGCGGCCTTGCGGCGCTGCGCGAGGTCCTGCGGACCGGCCTCACCAAAGCGGCGGCGGACCAGATCCCGGGCATTCTCCGTCCAGTCGCCCTCGAAGGTATCCATCGCGGCAGTGATCTGCTCGCTGTCCAGCCCGTGGGTTCCCAGCTCGGCACGTACATGGATGGGGCCATAACCCGTATTGGCGCGCATGCGCACCAGATTCTCGGCAAACCGGGTGTCGTCCTGCCAACCTGCCTCGGTCAGCTTGTCGACCGCCGCCTGCGCAGCCTCGTCCTCGATGCCCCGGGACGTCAGCTTGCGGGTCAGCTCCTTGCGCGAGTGCTCACGACGGACCAGCAGGCCCAAGGCGCGCTGGACAGGCGTCTGTTCGCGTACGCGGCGCTTACGGCCGGGTGCCGGGGCGTCGGAATCGTTCATTCTCGCCTTCAATCAAATGCGCCGTCCCTGGCGCGTCCCCCGTCGGGGAAACCGAATCTGCAGGACAGGGCGACGTCACTGACGGCGCCGCCCTGCCCCACAGCAAGCCTTTACTCGTCGTCGCCTTCGTCTTCGCCTTCCTCACGGACGGCTTCGGTCGGCTGGAACTTCTCGCGCAGCTCAGCCTCAAGCTTGGCGGCAACCTGCGGGTTGTCGCGCAGATAGCCACGGGCGTTGTCCTTGCCCTGGCCGATGCGCTCTTCACCGTAGCTGTACCAAGCACCGGCCTTCTCGACCAGCTTGGCTTCGACACCCATATCGATCAGCTCGCCTTCGCGGCTGATGCCTTCGCCGTACAGGATCTCGGTGATGACCTGCTTGAACGGGGGCGCCAGCTTGTTCTTGACGACCTTGATCTTGGTCTGGTTGCCGATGATCTCGTCGCCCTTCTTGATCGCGCCGATACGGCGGATGTCCAGGCGCACCGAGGCATAGAACTTCAGCGCGTTGCCGCCGGTGGTCACTTCCGGGCTCTGGCCCGGCATCATCACGCCGATCTTCATGCGCAGCTGGTTGATGAACACCACCAGGGTGTTCGAGCGCTTGATGTTGCCGGTCAGCTTGCGCAGCGCCTGGCTCATCAGACGCGCCTGCAGACCCGGCAACTGGTCGCCCATCTCACCTTCGATTTCAGCCTTGGGAGTCAACGCGGCGACCGAGTCGACCACCAGGATGTCCACCGAACCGGAGCGCACCAGCATGTCGGCGATTTCAAGCGCCTGCTCACCGGTATCCGGCTGCGACAGCAGCAGATCGTCGACATTGACGCCCAGCTTGCCTGCGTAGATCGGGTCCAGCGCGTGCTCGGCATCGATGAAGGCGGCGGTTCCACCCAGCTTCTGGCACTCGGCGATGGCCTGCAGGGTCAAGGTGGTCTTGCCGGAGGATTCCGGACCGTAGATTTCCACCACGCGGCCCTTGGGCAGGCCACCAATGCCCAATGCGATATCCAGCATCAGAGACCCGGTCGGGATCGCCTCGACGGGCTCGACCACGCGGTCGCCCATGCGCATCACCGAGCCCTTGCCGAACTGCTTTTCGATCTGGCCCAGAGCTGCAGCGAGGGCGCGCTTCTTGTTCTCGTCCATCGGATTGGTCCTTGCAGAGGTCACGTCGTTGGAGGTGCTGTCTTTGGAAGTCTTCTTGGCCATGGGTTCACTTTAAGGCTGGCGTATCGCACAGGCTGAGATTCTGCCCGGCGTTCGGAAAAAAATTATCGGACATCCGTACCAACCTCAGCAGAACCAGAGAATCGCCACAAAAGACCGCGGGAATTGCAGGATGAATCGTCAACGGTTCGGTCGCAGCAGCCCGCAGTACAGGCCCTCGATCGAGAAATCCTGGTCCGGAAGCACGTCAATCGGCTTGTAATCGGGATTGCGCGGCAGCAGGCGGATGCGATCCTTGGCGATCTTCAGCAGCTTGACGGTGATCTCGTCATCGATGCGGGCCACCACGATCTGCCCGGAATGGGCATCGCGGGTGCGGTGCACACCGATCAGGTCGCCATCGAAGATGCCTTCGTCGATCATCGAATCGCCCTGCACTTTCAGCAGGTAGTCCGGTGCCGGCGAGAAGAACACCCGGTCCAGCACAACGAAATCATCCGAGCCGATGTCGGCGCCGATCGGCAGACCCGCAGCAACCCGACCCAGGATCGGCAGACGCAGGACGCTGTCGGGCAGGCCTGGCTCGGCGAGCTTCTCCACCGGCGGCGCCTGCACCAGACGGATGCCGCGGGCCTGGCCCGGCACGCGACGGATCGCCCCGGCCTGCTCCAGCGCCTCCAGGTGATACTGCGCTGCGCGTACGCCCTTGAAGCCGAAGGCACGCGCGATTTCAGTCTGCGAAGGGGGTGCGCCTTCGCTCTCGATACGCTCGGCGATCAACTGCAGGATCGCCTGCTGGGTGTCTGTCAGGTCCATGGTTAGTAGTATTACTACTAACACCCGGGACTGCAAGTGCCGAGGGCGATTCCGGCAGGAGCGAAAGCCGCCGGGCATGGCCCGGCGCTACCGGGAATGCGGCGTGGCTGGTTGGGGGCGGCAAAGGCAGAAGCAGCCGACCAGCGGTCGGCGCTACAGGAATCGCTGCGCGATGCCGCGGTTCCCGGCGGGAACCACCGCGGCAAGCACACTACGTGTGCTTGCCGCTTCTCCAGATCGAGAACAGGATCCACACCCCGCAGAACCCTGCGCCGATGAAACCGCACACGCCCAGCGCCAGCAGCCAACGGCTGGAAACGCCTCCTACGCTGTGCATCACGATCGAGGAGCCGATGATCAAGGCTGCAGTGACGATCCCCATCACCAGCCGGTTCGCGGCGCGGTTGACCTGGTCGCCGAAGCCCTGCAGCGCGGTGGTCTCGACCTTCAGCTGCAGCCGGCCACGGCGCGCCGCCTGGACCAGCTTGCGCAGGTCCCGCGGCAAATCACCGGCGAAGTCGATCATGCCGAGCAGGCTGCGTCGGCCACGCTTGAACAGCGCCCGCGGCGCATAGCGCTGCAGTACCACCCGCTCCAGGAACGGGCGCGCGGCGCTGGCCATGTCGAAATCCGGGTCGAGCTGGCGGCCCATGCCCTCCAGCGTCAGGAAGGCCTTGATCATCAGCGCCAAGTCTGCCGGCAGGGTCAGGTTGTAGCTGCGCAGCAGCTGGGTGATGTCGCCCAGCATCAGGCCGATGCGCAGGTCCTTCAACGGCACGCCGCGGTACTGGTCGACGAACAGGCTGATGTCGTGCTGCAACCGGTTCTCGTCCACTTCCACGCCACCGGCCCAGTCCAGCAACACATCGGCCACGCCCTGCGGATCCTGTTCGACCAGACCATGCAGCAGCTGCGCGACCTGGAAGCGACGCACCTCCGACAACGCGCCGACCATGCCGAAATCGATCACGCCGATGCGGCCGTCGCGCAGGTAGATGATGTTGCCCGGGTGCGGATCGGCATGGAAACTGCCGTCCTCCAGCACCATCTTCAATACGATGTCGGCGCCACGCCGGGCCAGTTCGCGGCGGTCGATGCCGGCCGCATCGACACCGGCCAGATCACGTCCGGCAATGCCGTCGACGAAATCCTGGACATTCAGGCTTTCGCAGGTCCATTGCCAGTGCACCGCCGGAATCAGGATGTCGTCACGGCCCTCGAAGTTGCGCGCGATGCGCTCGGCGTTGCGGCACTCCGCGGCAAAATCCAGCTCGCGGCGCAGCGACACGGTGAACTGCTGCACCACCTCGGCGGGCCGGTAGCGGCGCAGATCCGGCAGCCGAGCCTCAACGATTTCGGCCAGCCGTGCCAGCAGGCGCAGATCGGCTTCAACCACGTCACGGATACCAGGGCGGCGCACCTTCAGCACCACTTCGCGGCCATCACGCAACCGCGCCCGATGGGCCTGGGCCAACGAAGCTGCGGCCATCGGGGCTTCATCAAGGAAGGCAAACACCTGCGACGGCGGTGCACCGAGATCGGCCTCGAGCTGTTCGCGGATCTTCTCGTAGGGCAATGCCGGGACCGCGTTCTGCAACTCGGAGAGTTCGGCGATCCAGTCCGGCGGCAGCAGGTCGACGCGGGTGGCGAGCACCTGGCCCAGCTTCACGAACGTCGGCCCGAGATCCTGCAGGGCGCTGCGCACGCGCACCGGCGCGGTCATCCGCAGCATCTCCTGCCGCTCCTCGTTCCAGTGCAGCAGTCGGCCGGCGCGTTCCAGTACCGTGGCCAGGCCGATGCGCCGCACGACGTCGCCGAAGCCGTAGCGGATCAGGACGGCGGCAATTTCCTGCAGCCGGCCAAGGTCACGGACGGTGCCCAGCGTCTCCCACATCGTTGCCTACTCCGGTTGATTGCCGGAGCAGCATGTCACAGCTGGGCGTCGATGCCGTGCAATGCCGCCGCTACGGTCTGCCGGCGGATGGCTTCACGGTCGCCATCGAACTGGAACAGTTCGGCCCGGGCATAGCCGCCACGGCGCTTCCAGCCGATCCAGACACTGCCGACTGGCTTGTCCGGGCTGCCACCGCCCGGCCCTGCGATACCGGTCACCGCCACCGCGATGCCGGCACCGGAATTGACCAGCGCCCCGGAGACCATCTCCAGCACGGCTTCGCGGCTGACCGCACCGAACTGCTCCAGCGTCTGCGCGCGCACGCCGAGCAGGCGCTGCTTGGCTTCGTAGCTGTAGACCACCATGCCGCAGTCGAAGAACGCCGAGGATCCGGCGATGTCGGTCATGCACTTGGCGATCCAGCCGCCGCTGCAGCTTTCAGCAGTCACCAGCTGCAGCGAAGCCTGTTGCAGGCGCTGGCCCAGCGCAGCGGCCTGGGCATTGAGTTCGGCGTCGGTCGGGAAGGACATCGGGGTAGCTGAAAAGTGAAGAACCTGCACGTTGTACCGCAGATGGCAGGGTGGTGTCGCGGCCGCAGGACATGCCGGCCAACGGCCGGCACTACCTCACCATTCGGGCAGCTTCTCCGGCAGCAGGGCCCGGATCGGCTCGCCATCGGCGCTGGCCGCCAGCTTCTCGGCCTCGGCGACGGGAAGATCGACCTGCAACAGCCAGCCTTCTTCATCAGCCTCTTCACTGCGGACCACTTCCAATTGGTGCAGGCGAGCGCGAAGGCGGCCGGCACTGGGTGGCAGGCGCAACTCGCCGGTGACGTGCTGCAGCCCCAACCGCTTGCCGAGCACGGCCTGCAACAACTCGATGCCCTGCCCGTCGCGTGCGGAAATCCACACCCGCTCACGCCGCGATTCATCCGGCACGCCGTCCTGGCCGTCGTGGCGCACGTCGGCACCCTCGATGCGGTCGATCTTGTTGAACACCAGCAATTGCGGAAGGTCGCCGGCACCGACGGCGGTCAGCACTTCGTCGACCTGGGCGATGCGCTCCTCGCGGTGCGGATCGGCGGCATCGACAAGGTGCAGCAGGAAATCCGCTTCCCGCGCTTCAGACAGGGTCGAGCGGAAGGCCGCCACCAGGTCATGCGGCAGGTCGCGTACGAAACCAACCGTATCGGCCAGCACGACGTTGCCACCGGGCACGGCGATCCGGCGTACGGTCGGATCCAGGGTGGCGAACAACTGGTCGGCCGCATAGGCCTCGGCGCCGGTCATCGCATTGAACAAGGTCGATTTGCCGGCATTGGTGTAGCCGACCAGGGCCACGCGCGGCAGTTCGCTGCGCACACGCGCACGACGCATCTGGGTGCGCTGTACTTCGACTTTTTCCAGCCGCTTCTGCAGCTGTTCAACCCGCTTCTGCAGCAGGCGACGATCGGTTTCCAGCTGGGTTTCACCCGGGCCGCGCAGGCCGATCGAACCACCACGCTGGCGCTCCAGATGGGTCCAGCCGCGCACCAGCCGTGTCGACATATGCCGCAGCTGGGCCAGCTCGACCTGCAGTTTGCCTTCATGGCTGCGCGCACGCTGGGCAAAAATGTCCAGGATCAGGCCGGTACGGTCGATCACCCGGCGCTCGAGGAAACGCTCCAGATTGCGCTCCTGGCCCGGGCTCAACGCGTGGTTGACCAGGATCAGGTCTGCGCCGGTGGCTTCGGCGGCGGCCTTGATCTCATCCAGCTTGCCGCTGCCGATCAGGGTCGACGGGTTGGGGCGATCCAGCCGCGCGGTGATGGTCACCGCGATGCTGGCCCCGGCCGAGCGGGCCAGATCACCAAATTCTTCCAGCACATCGTCTTCCAGCTTGCCGAAATGCGGCTGGATCAACAGGGCGTGTTCGCCCTTTTTCGAGCGGTCAAACATTCACCGCTCCAACATCATTCGTCTGCTTCATCACCCGCCTGACCATCCTCACCTGATTGCACGTACCCACCACCCGGGCCGACCTTGACGTTGCGCGCCGGCACTACGGTGGAAATGGCGTGCTTGTAGACCATCTGGCTGACGGTGTTGCGCAGCAGGACGACGAACTGATCGAACGATTCGATCGTGCCCTGCAGCTTGATGCCGTTGACCAGGTACACCGAAACCGGCACGCGCTCGCGCCGCAGTGCATTCAAGAAAGGATCCTGCAGCGATTGCCCCTTGGACATTGCACACTCCTGATTATTGTTCTTATTGGTAGCCGGCGGTTGCCGCGGCCCCCGAGCCGCTTGCCGGCCCATGATGGTACACGGCCAGCGTCGGTTCAGCGTGCAACGAAGGTCGACACCGCGCCTGCGAGGCGCTCCCCATCCATATGGGGGTCGAACCAGCGCGCATCAAGCTCGCCGCGCAGCCAGGTAAGCTGGCGCTTGGCCAGTTGCCGGGTGGCGAAAATGGACTTGTCCCGGAAGCGGGCCGCGTCCCCGTCCCCGTCCAGGTACTCCCAGGCCTGGCGATACCCCACCGCGCGGACGGCGGGCAGGTCCAGCGGTGCGGCCACCGCCCGCATTTCCGGCAATGCACGCAGGCCGCGCACTTCGTCGAGGAAGCCCTGCGCGAGCATGGCGTCGAAGCGGGCCTCGATGCGCTGGTGCAGGACGGCGCGGTCGCGCGGCGCCAGAATCAGCTTCAACGTGCGCACCGGCAACGGGGCCACCCCGGGGCGGCGCTGCCATTCACTGATCGGCGTGCCGGTCAGCCGGTAGACCTCCAGCGCCCGCTGGATGCGTTGCGGGTCGGTGGCATGGATGCGTGCTGCGGCGGCGGGGTCAACGGCGGCCAGTTCGGCGTGCAGCGCTGCCCAGCCTCGCTCGGCGGCCTCGGCGCTCAGCACGGCGCGCATCGCCGGGTCGGCCTCCGGCATCGGCGACAGACCCTGCAACAGCGCGCGGAAGTACAGGCCCGTGCCGCCGGCCAGGATCGGAGTCTTGCCACGGGCGACGATGTCGGCCACCACGCGGGCGGCGTCGGCGGCGAACTCGGCGGCGGAATAAGTCTGCCAGGGATCGCGCAGGTCCAGCAGGTGGTGCGGTGCCTGCGCGCGCTCGGCCGCATCCGGCTTGGCCGACCCGATATCCAGTCCGCGATAGACCAGCGCCGAATCAACGCTGACGATTTCACCGTCCAGCTGCTGCGCCAGCGCGATCGCGGTGGCGGTCTTGCCGCTGGCGGTCGGCCCCATCACGGCGATCGCCAGCGGCCGCTGATCCACTGCCATCAGTCTTCGTCCGGCCAGCGGAGGGTCGGCTTGGCGTCCACCCGCACGGCAGGTACCGCCTCGACCGCCTGCCAGACCTTCAATGCATCGACCGTCGCTGCCACATCGTGCACGCGCACGATACGGGCGCCGCGCTGCACGGCGATCAGGTGTGCGGCCACCGACGCAGCGACACGCTCTGCCGGCGACTGACGACCGGTCAGCTCGCCCAGGCTGCGCTTGCGCGACATCCCAGCCAGCATCGGCACGCCCAGTTCAAGGAAACGCTCCGAGCGGGCCAGCAGCATCATGTTGTGGGCCGTGGTCTTGCCGAAGCCGAAGCCGAGGTCGATCACCAGATTCTTCTTGGCGATGCCGGCCATCTCCGCGGCGAACAGCCGCTGCACCAGGAAGCCATGGACCTCGGCGACCACATCGTCGTACTGCGGGTCGGCCTGCATGTGACCCGGTTCGCCCTGCATGTGCATCAGCACCACCGGCACGCCTGCGTCCGCCGCCGCCTGCAGCGCACCGTCCTGGCGCAGGCCGAAGATGTCGTTGATCATCCCGGCGCCTGCAGCAACCGCGGCACGCATCACCTCCGGCTTGAAGGTATCGATGCTGATCGGGACCGCCGTGCGCGCTGCCAGCTGCTCGATGACTGGCACGACACGACGCAGTTCTTCGTCGATCGACACCGGCGCCGCGCCCGGACGGGTCGATTCGCCGCCGATGTCGAGCAGGTCGGCGCCCTCCTCCACCAGCTTCAGGCCATGCGCGACCGCCGCCTCGGTGGTGTCATGGGCACCACCATCGGAGAACGAATCCGGGGTGACGTTGACGATACCCATGACCCGGGCACGGTCCAGGCGCAGGATGCGGCCGGCGCAATCGAGCTGGGGCGAGATGTCGAACATGGTCAATCCTGCAGGCAACGAAGGTTAGTTTACGGCGGCAGGGCTGCGCCCTGCACCCGCAGAGGCCAAGGCGCAAGCCACAGCAACAGCGGGTTTCCGTGGGATGGCGGGGTGGGTCCGGTTGCGGGGGACGCCGTGAACCCATCCTTGGGGGCTTGGCCGCGGCATCCATGCCGCGGACACCCCCGCAACCGGACCCACCCCGCCTTCGACAG
>NZ_JBWKVP010000017.1:0-45958 GCF_059421765.1 Stenotrophomonas sp. GW821-FHT02D01 | reverse complement strand
GGGCGGTGTCGGATTGCGGGGTGTCAGCCGCATGGATGCGGCTGCCAAGCCCCCAAGGATGGGTTCACGGCGTCCCCGCAATCCGACACCGCCCCGCCATCCCACGGAATGCCGGCTGTTGCTGTTGCTGTTGAGGTTGCCGGCCAGCGGCCGGCACTACCGTGGGTGCCGGGCGCAGCCCGGCCGCAGAACCCTACTTGCGCCGACGCTTCCGGTCCACGTACAGCGTCTTGATGATGCTCAGCAGGATGCCCACCGCAATACCCACGCCACAGCCCAGCAGCAGATTGTCCACGGTCAGGCCGACAGCGACGCCGACTACGGTGGCGATCACCATCTCGGCGGTGTGGGAAATCGGTTCAGGCTTGGGGGCGGACATGCGGACTCCAGCGGACGGTCGGGATCGGATGGGCCGGGGCCCGGAAACAACAAGGCCGGGTTGCCCCGGCCTCGTCTTGCATTGCGTACGGCAGGCCGTCAGATCGATTCGGCCGGACCGGCGATCGGCGGCAACGGACGGGCATCGCCGCCCTTGTCGTTGTTGCCGCCATCCTTGTTGGACTTGTTCCAGCCCATCGGCGGCGGCGGATCACGACCTTCCATGATCGCGTCGATCTGCGGCGCATCGATGGTTTCGTACTGCAGCAGCAGCTGCGACATCGTGTGCAGCTTGTCGATGTTCTCGGTCAGCAGCTCGGTGGTGCGGGCGTACGCCTTGTCGAGGATGTTGCGCACTTCCTCGTCGATGCGACGGGCAGTGTCGTTGGACACGCTCTTGTGCTGGGTCACCGAACGGCCCAGGAACACCTCATCGTCCTCTTCGCCATAGGCGATCGGGCCGAGCTGCTCGGACAGGCCCCACTTGGTGACCATGTTGCGGGCCATCTTGGTGGCACGCTCGATGTCATTGGACGCACCGGTGGTGACCTTGTCGGTACCGAAGATCAGTTCTTCCGCCACGCGACCACCGTACAGCGAGCACAGCTGCGACTGGATCGCCACGCGGTTCATCGAGTACTTGTCGCCTTCCGGCAGGTACATGGTCACGCCCAGCGCACGGCCGCGCGGGATGATGGTGACCTTGTAGACCGGGTCATGCTCGGGCACCAAACGACCGACGATGGCGTGACCGGCTTCGTGGTAAGCGGTGAGGGTCTTCTCCTCCTCGCTCATGGCCATCGAGCGGCGCTCGGCACCCATCAGGATCTTGTCGCGGGCACGATCGAAGTGGTCCATGCGGACCTCCTTCTCGTTGCCACGGGCGGCGAACAGGGCTGCCTCGTTGCAGAGGTTGGCAAGGTCCGCACCGGAGAAGCCGGGAGTACCACGCGCGATCACCATCGGCACGACGTCGTCGGCCAGCGGCAACTTGCGCATGTGCACCTTGAGGATGTGCTCGCGGCCCTTCACGTCCGGCAGACCGACCACCACCTGGCGGTCGAAGCGGCCCGGACGCAGCAGCGCCGGGTCCAGAACGTCCGGACGATTGGTGGCGGCGATCACGATCACGCCTTCGCCGCCTTCGAAACCGTCCATCTCGACCAGGAGCTGGTTCAGGGTCTGCTCGCGCTCGTCATGACCGCCGCCCAGGCCGGCACCACGGTGGCGACCGACGGCGTCGATTTCATCGATGAAGATGATGCACGGCGCGTGCTTCTTGGCCTGCTCGAACATGTCGCGCACACGGCTGGCGCCGACGCCGACGAACATTTCCACGAAGTCCGAACCGGAGATCGAGAAGAACGGCACCTTGGCTTCACCGGCAATGGCCTTGGCCAGCAGCGTCTTGCCGGTACCCGGAGGACCGACCATCAGCACGCCGCGCGGGATCTTGCCGCCGAGCTTGGTGAACTTGGACGGGTCACGCAGGAAATCGACCAGTTCGCCGACTTCTTCCTTGGCCTCGTCGCAACCGGCAACATCGGCGAAGGTGACCTTGATCTGGTCTTCGCCCTGCAGCTTGGCGCGCGACTTGCCGAAGGACATCGCGCCCTTGGCACCGCCGCCACCGCCCTGCATCTGCCGCATGATGAACAACCAGAAGCCGATGATCAGGATGACCGGCAGGAAATTCATCAGGATCGCACCAAGGGAGATACCGCTGGACGGCTCTTCCTGCACGATCTCGACATTCTTGGTGCGCAGCACGTTGATCAGGTCGCGATCGAACGGTGCGGTGATGGTGGACGACTGTCCACCACGGGTGGTGTAGGTGATCTGGCTGGTACCGCCGCGCGTATCGCCGCCGAAGGCGACCTTCTGCACGTTGCCGGTGTCCACCTGGTCCAGGAACTGCGAGTACGAAGCGCCCTGCGCCCCGGCCCCCGAGGTCTTGGGCGAGAAGCTCTGGAAGACCACCATCAGCACGACGGCGACGACCACCCATAGCAGGAGGTTCTTGGTCAAGTCGTTCATCCTCATTGGCTCCGGTGTTCCTCTTAGTGCTGGCGTTGCGTTGGGGTCGAACTTACGGGGTCGAGCTTACTTCATGTGGGCGCGTTTTCCCTGACCCAAGGCATACACCTCGGGAGAGCGCTTGCGCGAGGCTTCCGGCTTGCGGATGGAGACCTTGTCGTACCGGCGGCGCATGTCGCGCACGTAGTCGTCAAAGCCCTCGCCCTGGAACAGCTTGATCAGGAACGCCCCACCAGTCTTGAGGTGGTTGTCGGCAAAATCCATGGCCAGCTCCGCCAGGTGCATCATCCGCGGCTGGTCGACCGCGTCCACACCACTCTTATTGGGGGCCATGTCCGACAGCACAAGGTCTACCGGCTGATCCCCGAGCATGGCTTCAAACTGCGATAGGACGGTTTCTTCCCTGAAGTCACCGTGAAGGAACTCCACGCCGGCCAGCGGCGGCATGTCGAGGATGTCCAGGGCCAGCACGCGGCCGGTATCGCCGATCTGTCTCCGCACCTGCTGAGACCAGCCGCCCGGGGCCGCGCCGAGGTCAACCACCACCATGTGCGGCTTCAGCAGCCGGTCACGTTCGAGCAGTTCTTCAAGCTTGTAGGCCGCACGGGAGCGCATGCCTTCGGCTTGGGCCTTCTTCACGAAGGGATCGGAGAAGTGTTCCTTGAGCCAGCGCTGGCTGCTTTTGCTGCGGGTAGCCATTGGAAATAGGGGCTGATGGGGTCGCCATGATACCCTGATCGTCCCATTCAACCGTGTTTTCTGCATGCCCACTGCCTTGACCCCTTCCCAGACCCGTTTCCTGCGCGGCCAAGCCCACGACCTGAAGGCCCTGCTGCAGACCGGCGGCAAGGGCGTCACTCCGGCCTTCCTGACCGAGCTGAACGAAGTGCTGGAACGCCACGAACTGGTCAAGGTGAAGGTTGCCGCCGAAGACCGTGACGCCCGCGACGTGATGATCGGCGAGATCGTGCAGGCCACCGACAGTGCGCTGGTGCAGCGTATCGGCCATGTGGCCGTGCTGTATCGCCCGAGCAAGGAACACCGCCAGATCGTGCTGCCGCGCGGCTGATCGGACCCTGCCATGCAGCTGAACCACGAACTGCCCGACTACGCCTACAGCCTGCGCGCCGCTGACGGTCGCTCGGCACGGGTGAATGATCGCGTTCTGGGCAACAGCTTCTTCCTAACCCCGGACCAGCTGGTCGAACAGTGGCCGGTGACCGATGTCGCGGCGCTGCAGGTGGCTGACCTGGAGCCGATCCTGGCACTGAAGCCGGCGTTGATACTGCTCGGCACCGGCGAGCGCCAGGCGTTTCCGCCGGCGGTTGTCATGGCCGCCTGCCTGTCGCGTGGTATCGGCCTGGAAGTGATGAACAATCCGGCTGCCGCGCGCACCTTCAACATCCTTGCCGGCGAAGGCCGCAAGGTCGCGGCCGCCTTCATCCTGGAAGGCTGAGGCCCCAGGCCGCCGGGCATGGCCCGGCGCTCCCGTGATCCGCCCGCAAGGCGGGCGAATGTCCGGTCACTTCGCCGGCAGATACTGCTGCGGGTCGACCGGCTTGCCGTTGTAGCGGATCTCGAAGTGCAGCATGTCCCGGTTGGCGCCGGTACGGCCCATCTCGGCGATCTGCTCGCCGGCCTTCACGCTCTGCCCTTCATTGACCAGGCGCTTGCGGTTGTGGCCGTAGGCCGACAGCCACTGGTCACTGTGCTTGATGATGATCAGCTCGCCATAGCCGACCAGGCCGGCGCCGGAATACACCACCACGCCATTGGCCGTGGCCTTCACCGGCGCGCCGCTGGTGCCGGCGATGTCCACGCCCTGCTTGGTCGCATCGCCGGCCACGTAGCGGCCCACGACTGCGCCATCGGCCGGCCAGCGCCAGGCGATGTTGCTCTTGACCGGACCAGCCGGACCCGGCGTCGGCGCGGTACTGCCGCCAGACGTGCTGCCAGCCGGACGCGGCGCGGTGACCACGGTGGTCGGCGCACGGCCGCCACCGGAACCGGCCGGATACAGGCGGATCACCTGCCCCGGGTAAATGGTCGACGGGTTGTCCAGGTTGTTCCAGGCGATCAGGTCGGCCGGCGTGATGTCGTGGATGCGGGCCAGCGCATAGATGGTGTCGCCCTTGCGCACGACCACCGTCTGCCCCGGCTTGGGCACCGACGTCTTCGGCGTGCTGACGCCACTGCTGCCGCCGCCACTGGGCCGGACCACGGTGGCGGTGCCACAGGCGGCCAGGGTGGATACCAGCAACGCCAGCGCGCCGATGCGCACTCCCTTGCTCAGACGATCTGCACTCATGCGAACTTCGACCTCCATACAAGCCAGGCGATCAGCACCACCACCAACGCGGTGGCGATCCAGCCCAGCGGTTCAATCCATCGGCGCAGCGCTGCTTCGGCGCGCGCACCACCGATACGGATGACCGCAGCCAGCACGAACACGCGCTTGCCACGACCGATCAACATGCTCAACAGGTACTGCGGCATCGGCACGCCGACGATACCCGATGCCCACGTGAAGACCTTCATCGGAATCGGCATGAAACCACCCAGTACCAGGAAGGTGAACACCGCCCAGGGCGACTCCACCATCTTCGCCTGCACGGTAGCAATGCCCTGCTCGATCGCCGGCAGCATGCCCAGCGCCTCGAACACCGGCTTGACCGCTTCGAATGCATAGTGGCCCAGCGCGTAGCCGATCAGCGCGCCGACCATCGAGCCGGCCAGGCTGAGGGTGGCGAACCACCAGCCGCGCTTGGGCTGGGCCACGCACATCGGCGCCAGCATCACTTCCGGCATCACCGGGAAGATGATGGCTTCGAAAAAGCTCAGCACCATCAGATAGGTCGGCGCGCGCTCATGCGCAGCCCACTTCATTGCCCGCTCGTACAGCGGCCCGAAAATCTTCATGCAACCCTGCTCCGTGGATTCAATCGAGCATGCCAGACAGCAGCGGCACGAAGGTGACCGGTGCCAGCACGCGTTGTTCGATGCTGCCGTCATCCTTGCGGTCGAGCTGCACCAGCGACTGTGCGCCCGCGCCACCGACCGGGGCGACCAAGCGACCACCTGCGGCCAGCTGCTCGACCAGCGCATCGACCAGTGCCGGTGCGGCGGCGGTAACCACGATGGCGTCGAACGGGCCATGCTCGGCCCAGCCCACGCGGCCGTCGTCGTGCTTGGTGCGGATGTTCATGCCCAGCGCGCGGAAACGCTTGCGCGCCTGCCGCAGCAGGTCACCGATGCGCTCGACGGTATAGACCTCCAGCCCCAGCGCACCAAGCACTGCGGCCTGATAGCCGGAGCCGGTACCCACTTCGAGCACCTTCTTCGGCGCCACCTGCAGCACGGCCTCGGTCATCCGCGCCACCACCCACGGCTGGGAAATGGTCTGGCCGTGGCCGATCGGCAGCGCGGTGTCTTCATATGCGCGCGAGGCCAGGGCCTCATCGATGAACAGATGGCGCGGCACCACCCGGATCGCGTTCAGCGTCGACTCGTCGACGATGCCGGCTTCGCGCAGGCGGTCGACCAGGCGGTCGCGCACGCGCTGCGATGTCATGCCGATGCCGACTGCTTCCGGCTGCAGGCGCAGGCGTGGGCTCATGCCGGCCGGTCCAGCGCGGCGCTGAGGCCGCCGACCCAGCTGGCGACCTTTTCCAGTGCCTGGTAGCGGGTCAGGTCAACCTGGATCGGGGTGATCGAAATGTGGCCGGTGCGTACCGCATGGAAATCGGTGCCCGGGCCGGAGTCCTGCTCGCGGCCGGCCGGACCGATCCAGTACACCTCGTTGCCGCGCGGGTCTTTCTGCGCGATGCAGCCTTCGGCGCGATGACGGTTGCCCAGGCGGGTGACTTCGAAGCCCTTGACCTCGCTCCACGGCAGGTCCGGCACATTGACGTTGAGGATGGTGTCGGCCGGCAGCGGATCGGCCTTGAGGCGGGCAACAATCTCCACTGCGGCACGCGCCGCCGTCTCGAAATGCTTGGGGTCGTGGTTACGGGTCACCAGCGACACCGCCACTGCAGGCAGGCCGAGGAAACGACCTTCCATCGCCGCCGAGACGGTGCCGGAATAGATCACGTCGTCGCCGAGGTTGGCGGCATTGTTGATACCGGACACGACAATGTCAGGCTCGAATTCGAGCAGGCCGGTCAGCGCAAGGTGCACGCAGTCGGTGGGCGTGCCGGCCACCGACACGGTGTAGTGGTCGATGCGCTTGAGCCGGATCGGCAGATCCAGGGTCAGCGAATTGCTGGCGCCGGAGCGATCGCGGTCGGGTGCGACCACCGTGACTTCGTGCCCGGCCTCGCGCAGCACGGATGCAAGCATCCGGATGCCCGCCGCGTCGACACCGTCATCATTGCTGACCAGGATGCGCATCTTCGATTTAACCGCTTGATTTTCCAAGAATTCGATCCCGTCACCTTGCAACGTGGGCGAAGCCGGCCCTTCTCCTCCAAGGAGGCGGCAGCTCCGCAAGTGCGCCGACTATTGTGCCGCAAGCGGGCGCTGGGTCCTACCCTGTCTGCGGTCACGGCCGACACCGAACGGTCATAGGCAGACCCGCGCAAGCGGTTTAACCTGTGCGCATGTCGCACCCTGAAGACGAAGATCCGGCTGCATTGTTCCGTGCAGCCATCGGCGAAGTGACGCCGCTGCGCAAGGAAGTGGAGCCCGCGCCTGCTGCGCCGAGGCCCAAGCCGCGCGCGCGCATGGCCGAGCGCGACGACGCAGAAGCCGCCGGTGAGTTCGCTCGGCTGCTGCGCGACAACGCCCCGCTGGAAGCGGGCGACGTTGCCAGCTATAGGCGCGACAACCTGCCGCCACGCCTGTTCCAGCGCTTGAAGCGCGGACAGTACTCGGTGCAGGACGAACTGGACCTGCACGGCGCCACCGCCGCGCAGGCCGAGATGATGCTGCGCCAGTTCCTGCTGGAGGCGCACGCCCACGAGTACGGCTGCGTGCGCATCATCCACGGCAAGGGCCTGCAGTCCGATGGCAGTGCGCCGGTGCTGAAGAACCTGGTGGACCGGCTGCTGCGCCTGCGCAACGACGTGCTGGCCTTCCATTCCGCCCCGACCGGGCAAGGCGGGACCGGCGCAGTGCTGGTGCTGCTGGCGCGGCGTTGAGGTAACGCATCCACGCATGGCGTGGATCTACTGTGGCGGGCGGAGGAAAGTGGATCCACGCCATGCGTGGATGCTCTTCGCCTCCGCCACCATTTCCGTCAGGCCTGCGACGCGTCTTCGACCGGACCGAGCTCGTGCAGGACCGCAGTGGCATAGCAGCCCGGCGGCAGCGCGAAGGACAACTCCAGTACATCATCGGCCAGCCACTGGTGCTGCAGCAGCGCCGGACGCAGACGCAGCGCGCGCCGCTCCTGCTTCAGCCGCGCCTCTTCCAGGCCGGCGCGCAGCGCCTTGGATTCGTCATCATCCAGTGCTGCCAGTTCCAGCTCACGGGCCGCGTCACTGCTACGCAGTTCACCCTCGCCCCACAACGGAGCACTGGGGTGGATGTCGAAACGTGCCAGGCGCTCGGCCAGCACGTCGCTGTAGGGCTCGGGGCCGAACACGCTGCGACTGCCGTCCAGCATCCACACTTCGCCCTGCAGCGGCTGGTCCCAGCTGCCCTGCTCCACGCGTGCAGCGAGCACGCGGTTGAACAAGGCCGAACGCGCCGCCGACAACAGCAGCGAACGCTGGTCCTTGCGCATGCGGCGGCCACCGAACATCGCCAACGCAGCGGGAACGTTGCCGCCATCGCGCCCGAAGCGCTGCTCGCCGAACCAGTTCGGCAGGCCGCGCATGGCGATCTGCTGCAGGCGCTCGTCGATTGCCGCCGCGTCACCCTGCACATCGCGCAGCACCAGCCTGAAGCGGTTGCCCGCCAACGCACCGCGCTGCAGCTTGCGGTTGTGCCAGGTGGAGTCGATCACCTCGATCTCGTCACTAGCCAGATCGGCTAGATCGGGCGCGACGCGCTTGGGCAGATGTACGCTGAAACGCTGGGTGGTGACCGCGTTGCGATCCTTCATGCCGGCGTAGCTGACCGCCATTTCCGGCAGGCCCGCCCACTTGGCCAGGACCTTGGCCACGTGCACCGTATTGGCGCCACGCTTGCGGATATGCAGCAGCAGATGCTCGCCTTCACCGGTCGCTTCGAAAGCGGGCAACTCATCGACCTGGAAATCTTCCGGCGTGGTGCGGATGCGCGCCTGCAGCAGCGGCGCACCAAACGCGAGCGGCAACGGGATCATGCGGCCACCAGCAGCACGACCGCCTGCGCAGCGATGCCTTCGCCACGGCCGGTGAAGCCCAGCTTCTCGGACGTGGTGGCCTTGACGCTCACCGCATCCAACGGCAGCTGCAACAGTTCACCGATGCGCTCGCGCATGGCCAGCGCATGCGGGCCGACCTTGGGCCGTTCGCAGATCACGGTGATGTCGGTGTTGCCGACACGCCAGCCGCGCTCGCGCAGCAGGCCATCGCAATGGCGCACGAACTCGCTGCTGTCCGCGCCCTTCCAGCGGTCGTCAGTGGGCGGGAAGTGCTGGCCGATGTCGCCCAGCGCGATCGCACCGAGCATGGCGTCACACAACGCGTGCAGGATGACGTCGCCGTCGCTGTGGGCGAGCACGCCGCAGCTGTGCGGCACCGCGATGCCACCGAGCATGATGTGGTCGCCTTCACCGAAGGCATGGACGTCGTAGCCCTGGCCGATACGGACGGGCGGGAACGGGGAGGTGCTCATGGATGCAGCCCTTGCAGCAGGGCCGCGCGGGCGGTCAGCCGGCGCGGCGGGAGAGTACGAATTCGAAACGATCGAGATCGGCCGGCGTGGTGACCTTGAAGTTGTCCTCGCTGCCTTCCACCAACAGCGGGCGCTGGCCCTGGCGCTCCATGGCCATGGCGTCGTCGGTGACGTCGATACCGGCAGCGGCCGCTTCGGACAATGCGCGGATCAGCTGGTGACGGCGGAACAGCTGCGGCGTCAGTGCACGCCACAGGCGCTCACGTGGCTCGGTGCCATCGATGCCGCCATCGTCGCCAGCACGCTTGAGCGTGTCGCGTACCGGCGCGGCCAGGATGGCGCCGACCGGATCGGTGCGGCCCACTTCCAGCAAGCGGCCAAGATCGGCCTGCGACAGGTTCGGACGCGCCGCGTCGTGCACCAGCACGAATTCATCGGCACGCACGCTGTCCGGCAAGGCCTGCAGCCCCGCCAGCACCGAGGCGGCGCGGGTGGCGCCACCGGTGCAGGTCAGCACCGGCTTTCCGGCCCATTCGCTCCAGCCCGGCCAGTCGGCATCGTCCGCACCGATCACCACCATCGCCCCGGCCACGGCCGGGTGTGCCAGCAGTGCGTCCAGGGTGTGGGCGAGCAGGGTCTGCCCGCCCGCCTGCAGGTACTGCTTGGGCAACGGCGCACCAAAACGCGTGCCGCGCCCTGCGGCCGGAACAACCACCCAGATCGCCGCGCTCATGGCACGTCCGCCGGATGGTCACCGGCCGGGGCCGCAACCGGCGCAGGCTGCGCCGGACGCGTCGGTGCATCTTCCACGACGCGATAGAACTTCTCGCCGGGCTTGATCATGCCCAGCTCGCTGCGCGCGCGCTCTTCGATGGCGGACTGGCCTTCCTTGAGGTCCTTCACTTCGGCAGCAAGCGCATCGTTGCGCTGCTGCAGACCGTCATTGTCCCGCTCCTGGTTGGCGACCTGGGCTTCGAGCATCATCACTTCACCCGAATTGCCCGGGCCGAACCAGAAACGGTACTGCAGCCATGCCAGCAGCAGGGCCAGCAACAACAGCAGCCAGCGCCAGTCGCGCATCGGCTCAGCGCTTCAGCGACACGAACGCGTCACGACCAGCGTAACGCGCGCCGGCACCGAGGGCTTCCTCGATGCGCAGCAGCTGGTTGTACTTGGCCACGCGATCGCTGCGGCACAGCGAGCCGGTCTTGATCTGGGTGGCGGTGGTCGCCACCGCAATGTCGGCGATGGTGGTGTCCTCGGTTTCACCAGAACGGTGCGAGACCACGGCGGCGTAACCGGCACGGTCGGCCATGGCGATCGCTTCCAGCGTTTCGCTGAGGGTACCGATCTGGTTGACCTTGATCAGGATCGCATTGGCGGTGCCCGAATCGATGCCTTCCTGGAAGATCTTCGGATTGGTGACGAACAGATCGTCGCCGACCAGCTGCACCTTCTTGCCGATGCGATCGGTCAGCAGCTTCCAGCCCGCCCAGTCGTTCTCGGCCAGGCCGTCTTCGATGGTGATGATCGGGTACTGCGCGGCCCAGTCAGACAGGAAGTCGACGAACTGCTCGGAGGTCAGGCGCTTGTTCTCGCCGACCAGGTTGTACTTGCCGTTCTCGAAGAATTCGCTGGAGGCCACGTCCAGGCCCAGCAGCACGTCTTCACCGGCGGTATAGCCGGCCTTGCCGATGGCTTCGAGGATGGTGTCCAGCGCTTCGACGTTGCTGCGGAAGTCCGGCGCGAAGCCGCCTTCGTCGCCCACCGCCGTGCTCAGGCCGTGGCCCTTCAGCACCGACTTCAGCGAATGGAAGATTTCGGTACCGGCACGCAGCGCTTCGGAGAACGAGGTGAAGCCGACCGGCAGCACCATGAACTCCTGGAAATCTACGTTGTTGTCGGCGTGCGCGCCGCCGTTGATGATGTTCATCATCGGCACCGGCAGCGACGGGGTCGCGCCGGTCTTGGCGGCCAGGTACTGCCACAGTGCCTGCTTGCTGGAGGCAGCGGCGGCGTGCGCGGCGGCCATGGAAACACCCAGCAGTGCGTTGGCGCCCAGGCGGCCCTTGTTCTCGGTGCCATCCAGATCGATCAGGCGACGGTCCAGGCCGGCCTGGTCGGTAGCCTCGAAGCCCTTCAGTGCGTTGGCGATGGCGCCGTTGACGTTGTCGACGGCCTTGCGCACGCCCTTGCCGAGGTAACGGGTCTTGTCGCCGTCACGCAGCTCCACCGCTTCCTTGGTGCCGGTCGATGCGCCGGAGGGAACCGCGGCGCGACCGAACGAACCGTCCTCCAGGGTGACTTCGGCTTCCAGCGTGGGGTTGCCACGGCTGTCGAGGATTTCACGGGCATGGATGCTGCGGATCGTACTCATGGTCGGGCCGGTTACCTGTATGGAGAGGGGGCGACAAAAACGAATGCCGCGTGATTATCCCCGGCTACCCCTCACTTGCCAAATGGCGTGATGGGCATCAGCCCCAGCTGGACCCGATTACGATCATCACCAGCGACACCAGCATCACCAGCAGGGCACCGGCAATGGTCGCGCACACCGGCCCGCGCCGACGTCGCCAGGCCATGACCATCGCCACCAGGCTGCCCACGAAGGACAGCACCAGCGTGACCAGCGCGCCCAGCATCCAGTACTGCATGGCCTGCACGCCGTTGTTGCCATCCCCCGGCGGACGGAAGCTGGCGGCGAAGGCCAGCACGCCCACAAGCAAGCCGCCCCAGGCGAGCACCGACAGCAACAGGGCGATCAGGCCCCACGGCCAGCTGCGCGAGGGTTCAGGCATCGTATTCATCAAAGAAGATCGTGCAACAGGATGCCCGCCCACAGCGACAGCACGACCATCGCCAGCGCAGCGGTAACCCTGCCCCGGTTCAGGCGCCAGCCGAGCACTGCGGCGAAAAGCCCTGCGGAAATGGTCAGCACTTCGGCCACCGCCAGGGCGATGACGAAGGGCATCAGGTTCACTACTGGACCGCCGGCACTCGACGGGCGCATGCCGGCACCGAACAGCATGCCGATGGCGAATACACCGGACACCGACAGCAATGCCAGGCCGAGTGCGATCGGGCCCCACGGCCACTGCCGCCAGCGCCGGCGACGACGCTGGATCTCCAGCGCCGCCTGCGGGTGCTGGCTCACGCGAAGCGCGAGAAGCCGTGCTTCTTGGTCACCGCGTCGAGCTCCATCAGGGTCTCGAGCAGGGCTTCCATCTGGTCCAGCGGCCACGCGTTGGGGCCGTCGGACAGCGCCTTGGACGGGTCCGGATGGGTTTCGGCGAACAGGCCGGAAATCCCCACGGCAACAGCGGCACGCGCCAGCACCGGCACATGCTCGCGCTGGCCGCCGGAACTGGTGCCCTGCCCGCCCGGCAACTGCACCGAATGGGTGGCGTCGAACACCACCGGGCAGCCGGTATCGCGCATCACCGCCAGCGAACGCATGTCGCTGACCAGGTTGTTGTAGCCGAAACTGGCGCCACGCTCGCAGACCATGATCTGCTCGTTGCCGGTGGCCTTGGCCTTCTCGACGACAGGCTTCATGTCCCACGGCGCCAGGAACTGGCCCTTCTTGATGTTGACCGGCTTGCCGGCCGAGCACACCTTGCGGATGAAGTCGGTCTGGCGGACCAGGAACGCCGGGGTCTGCAGCACGTCCACCACCGAGGCCACTTCATCCATCGGGGTGTATTCGTGCACGTCGGTCAGCACCGGCACGCCGATCTGCTTCTTGACCTCGGCCAGCACCTTCAGGCCCTCTTCCATGCCCGGGCCACGGAAGGCCGTGCCGGAGGTGCGGTTGGCCTTGTCGAAGCTGGACTTGAAGATGAAGTTCACACCGAGCCTGTCGGTCACTTCCTTCAGCTTGCCGGCGGTATCCAGCTGCAGCTGCATCGACTCGATCACGCAGGGGCCGGCGATCAGGAACAGGGGCTGGTCCAGCCCGACCTCGAATCCACACAGTTTCATGGCGTTTCCTTGTTGTCCGCTACACCGGCAGTGCCGGTGCGCTGGGGTTGAAGCGAGCAAGATGGGGGCCAGCGGCCCCCATGACAAGTCAGGCGCGCACTTCCTGCAGCAGCTTGCCGCCGGCCTTGCGCTCGCGCGCGGCACGGATGAAGCCGATGAACAGCGGGTGGCCATCACGCGGGGTGGACAGGAATTCCGGGTGCGCCTGGCAGGCCAGGAACCACGGGTGCTGGTCGCGCGGCAGTTCAACCACTTCCACCAAGGTGTCGTCCATCGACTTGCCGGCGATCACCAGGCCGGCGTCTTCCAGCTGGGTGCGGTAGCGGTTGTTGAACTCGTAACGGTGGCGGTGGCGCTCGGCGACCACGTCCTTGCCGTACAGTTCGCGGGCCAGCGTGCCCGGCTTCAGGCGCTGCTCCTGCAGGCCCAGGCGCATGGTGCCGCCCAGGTCACTCTTGTCGTCACGCTTTTCCACGTCGCCGGTGGCCGTGCGCCATTCGGTGATCAGGCCGATCACCGGGTTCGGCGACTGGCGATCGTTCTCGGTGCTGTTGGCGTCTTCCAGGCCCACCACGTGGCGCGCGTAGTCGACCACCGCAGCCTGCATGCCGTAGCAGATGCCGAAGTACGGCACCTTGTGCTCACGGGCGTACTGCGAGGTGAGCACCTTGCCTTCGAAGCCACGGTCGCCGAAACCACCCGGCACCAGGATGCCGTCGACATCGGCCAGCGCGGACATGTCGCTGCCTTCCAGGTCCTGCGCTTCCAGCCACTTCAGGGTGACCTTGGTGCGCTGGCGCAGGCCACCGTGCTTGAGCGCTTCGCCGACCGACTTGTAGGCGTCCTGGTGGTCGATGTACTTGCCGACCACCGCGATGGTCACCGCATCCAGCGGATGCAGGGTGGCATCGACGGCGTCTTCCCACATCGACAGGTCGGCCGGGCCGGCCTTGTCGGCCAGCTTCAGCTGGTTGATGACGATCTCGTCCAGGCCCTGTGCGTGCAGGCCCATCGGAATGCGGTACAGCACATCGACGTCGGGCACGCTGATCACCGCGCGCTCGGAGACGTTGGTGAACTGGGCGATCTTGCGACGCTCCGAATCCGGTACCGGCTGTTCCGAACGGCACAGCAGCACGTCCGGCTGGATGCCGATCGAGCGCAGTTCCTTCACCGAGTGCTGGGTCGGCTTGGTCTTCAGTTCACCCGCGGCGGCGATGTACGGCACCAGGGTGAGGTGCATGAACAGCGCCTTTTCCGGGCCGCGCTCGGTGCGTACCTGGCGGATCGCCTCCAGGAACGGCAGCGACTCGATGTCGCCGACGGTGCCGCCGATCTCCACCAGGGCCACGTCGAAGCCCTCGGTGGCTTCGTCCATGCAGCGACGGATCTCGTCGGTGATGTGCGGAATGACCTGCACGGTCGCGCCCAGGTAGTCGCCACGACGCTCCTTGCGGATCACTTCCTCATAGATGCGACCGGTGGTGACCGAGTTCTTGCGGCTCAGGCGGGTGCGCACGAAGCGCTCGTAGTGGCCCAGGTCGAGATCGGTTTCGGCGCCGTCGTCGGTGACATACACCTCACCATGCTGGAACGGGCTCATGGTGCCCGGGTCGACGTTGATGTACGGATCGAGCTTCATCATCGTGACCTTCAGGCCACGCGCTTCGAGAATGGCGGCCAGTGACGCGGCGGCAATACCTTTGCCGAGCGAGGACACCACGCCGCCGGTTACGAAAATCAAGGGAGTCATGGCTGCAAGCATCCTGTCTGGAAATGGAAAACGGCAGCGCCACGCCTGCCCGGGGGGCGGGCGTGGAGCAGAAAGGGGGTTTTCCGGTTCGCTGGAGCAGCGAGGGAGGCGCGGGCCCGGCCAGCGCAATGCGCCAGCGGGGAACCACCCTGCGAGGTCGGGGCGGCCGTGCCGGTCACTTCGACCGTCACCTGCGACCCGCTTTGCTGGAGGCCACGCTTGGCCGTGCCAGCCCATTCGCAAATGGTGGACACGCACTTACTCCCGGAAAGCCATAGTTTACAGATAGATGGCCGCCAACCCAAGGGGCAGATGGCGCCATCGGCAAAAAGAAACGCCCCGCTGGGCGGGGCGTTCGAGGGGGAAACCCTTGTGGCAAGGGCCTCGGAGGGGCGGAAGAATTACTTCTTCTTGCGTGCCTCTTCCTCTTCTTCCTGCTGCGGCACCGGCTGGCCCTTGGCCTTCATCTCGGCATTGGCCTGCGCGCGGCGCTTGGCCTTGGCCTCGGCTTCGGACTGCGCCTTGTCGGCCTGGTCACCCTGCTGCGGAGCAGGCTGGCCGGCGTTCTGCGCCAGCACCATCGGCACTGCAACAGCGGCGGCAGCCAGGATCGCAATGGTCAGCAACTTCTTCATGGAGTCCTCCTCGCGGTATGGCTCGGATGTGGGGGGCGCCGGTGTTCGGTTCCAGCGGTTGCCATTTTACCCCCTCCCCGCCAACGAGGCTGAACCGCAGGCGTGCAAATTCCCGGTCCAGACCGCACACTTGCCCGTCGCTCCACGCTTTCGAAGACAGATGAACGCCCGCTATAACGCCGCCGATATTGAAGTCCTGTCCGGCCTTGACCCGGTCAAGCGCCGCCCCGGCATGTATACCGACACCGCGCGCCCGAACCACCTGGCGCAGGAAGTGATCGACAACTCGGTGGACGAGGCCCTCGCCGGCCATGCCCGCTCGATCGAGATCACCCTGTTCAAGGACGGCAGCGTGGAGGTCAGCGATGACGGCCGCGGCATGCCGGTGGACATCCATCCGGAAGAGAAGATCCCGGGCGTCGAGCTGATCCTGACCCGCCTGCATGCCGGCGGCAAGTTCAACAACAACAACTACACCTTCTCCGGCGGCCTGCATGGCGTCGGCGTCAGCGTGGTCAATGCGCTGTCGACCCTGGTGGAAATCCACATCAAGCGCGACGGTGCCGAACACCGCATCACCTTCCGCAACGGCGACCGCGCCTCGCCGCTGGAAGTGGTCGGCACCGTCGGCAAGAAGAACACCGGTACCCGCCTGCGCTTCTGGCCGGACCCGAAGTACTTCGATACGCCCAAGTTCGCCGTGCGTGCGCTCAAGCACCTGCTGCGCGCCAAGGCCGTGCTGTGCCCGGGCCTGACCGTCAAGCTGACCGACGAAGCCACCGGCGAGGTCGACACCTGGTACTACGAAGACGGCCTGCGCGATTACCTGAAGCTGGAGCTTGGGGATCGCGAGTCGCTGCCGGCTGATCTGTTCGTGGGCAACCTGAAGAAAGACACCGAGATCGTGGACTGGGCCGTGGCCTGGCTGCCGGAAGGCGAGCTGGTGCAGGAAAGCTACGTCAACCTGATTCCCACCGCACAGCATGGCACCCACGCCAACGGCCTGCGCACCGGCCTGACCGAAGCGCTGCGCGAGTTCTGCGACTTCCGCAACCTGCTGCCGCGCGGCGTCAAACTGGCCCCGGAAGACGTGTGGGACCGCGTGTCGTTCGTGCTGTCGCTGAAGATGACCGACCCGCAGTTCAGCGGCCAGACCAAGGAACGCCTGTCCTCGCGCCAGGCCGCCGGTTTTGTCGAAGGCGCCGCGCACGATGCGTTCAGCCTGCTGCTGAACCAGAACGTGGAGCTGGGCGAGAAGATCGCGCAGATCGCCATCGAGCGCGCCAGTGCGCGCCTGAAGACCGAGAAGCTGGTCGTCCGCAAGAAGGTCACCCAGGGCCCTGCCCTGCCCGGCAAGCTGGCCGACTGCATCAGCCAGGACCTGTCGCGCACCGAACTGTTCCTGGTCGAGGGCGACTCGGCAGGCGGCAGCGCCAAGCAGGCCCGCGACAAGGATTTCCAGGCGATCCTGCCGCTGCGCGGCAAGATCCTCAACACCTGGGAAGTGTCCTCCAACAGCGTGCTGGCCTCGGAGGAAGTGCACAACCTGGCGGTGGCCATCGGCTGTGACCCGGGCAAGGAAGACATCAGCGGCCTGCGCTACGGCAAGGTGATCATCCTGGCCGACGCCGACTCCGACGGCCTGCATATCGCAACGCTGCTGACCGCACTGTTCCTGAAGCACTTCCCGGCGCTGGTCGATGCCGGCCACGTGTTCGTGGCGATGCCGCCGCTGTTCCGCATCGACGTGGGCAAGCAGGTGTTCTACGCCCTGGATGAGGAAGAAAAGCGCTCGATGCTGGACAAGATCGAACGCGAGAAGATCAAGGGCGCCATCAACGTGACCCGCTTCAAGGGCCTGGGCGAGATGAATCCGCCGCAGCTGCGTGAATCCACCATCCATCCAGACACCCGTCGCCTGGTGCAGTTGACCATCGACGATGGCGAGCAGACCCATTCACTGATGGACATGCTGCTGGCCAAGAAGCGCGCGTCGGACCGCAAGGGCTGGCTGGAGAGCAAGGGCGATCTGGCTTCGCTGGAAGTCTGATTCCCGGTAGTGCCGGCCGCTGGCCGGCTGCTTTTCGTGAACCAGCGGGATACCTGGGTTGCCGGCCAACGGCCGGCACTACCGGACCTCTTCGTGTTGCCGGCCAGCGGCCGGCACTACCGGACCTCTTCGTGCTGCCGGCCAGCGGCCGGCATTACCGGGCCGTTGGATCGGCCGCCATCGGCAAACCCTGCGGGTCCATAATGCGCGTTCATCCGCGTGGACGACCCCATTGCCCGCCAACTCACTGCTGTTCCCCGGGCTGCCGCTGCACAGCGCGCGCCTGGTGCTGAGCCCCATCCGCCGCGATGACGCCGCGGCCCTGTTCGCCCTGCAGTCCGACCCGGACGTGATGCACTGGTGGAACCACCCGGCGTGGACGCGTCCGGCCGAAGCACGCGCGCAGATCGACGACGACCTGGCTGCACAGGCCACCGGCACGCAGTTGAAGCTGGCCCTGCGCGAGTCGGTGGACGGCCCGCTGCTTGGCATCTGCGTGGTGTTTGCCCTGGATCGGGACGCGGCGCGCGCGGAAATCGGCTATCTGCTGGCACCTGGCAGGCAGGGCCACGGCTACATGCATGAAGCGCTGCAGCAGGTGCTGGCCTATCTGTTCAACACCCTGCAACTGCACCGGGTGGAAGCGGAGATCGATCCACGCAACCACGCCTCGGCACACGTGCTCGAACGCCTGGGCTTCCACCGCGAAGGCCTGCTGCGGCAGCGTTGGCGTATCCAGGGTGAACTGGCCGACTCGGCCGTGTACGGACTGCTGGCCGACGACGCGGCGCGCTCACCGACCGTCGCTTGACCGGATCAGGCCACAACGCTGGCCCATGCCTTTGGACACATACGGTGCGCGGCACCCCGCCCTAGCATCGGGGTCCCTTCCGCTGCCGTTCCGGTGCCATGAAGTTCCTGCTGCACTCTGCCGCGCTCTGCGTCGGCCTGCTGATCGCCCCTGCCTGCGTGCTGGCCGCGCCTGCTGCTGACGGCGCCTCCGAAACGAAAGAAGAAAAGACCGAAGCCACTCCCCTGCCGGCCGATGCGTCGGCTCGCCAGAGCATGCGCTTGGCGGGCCGCACCCTCGACTACACCGCCACCGTCGGCACCCTGCCGGTACGCGATGCGAAGGGCAAGGTGATCGCCGATGTGGTGTTCACCGCCTACACCATGCCGGGCAAGGACCGACCGGTGACCTTCGCGCTCAATGGCGGCCCCGGCGCGTCTTCTGTGTACCTCAACCTGGGCGCCATCGGCCCGAAGGTGGTGACCTTCGGTTCGGAAGGCGACAGCGCATCGGCGCCGGCGAAGCTGCACGACAATCCCGGCACTTGGCTGGACTTCACCGACCTGGTGTTCATCGATCCGGTCGGTACCGGCTTCAGCCGCGCCCGCATCGGCGATGAGGAAGCGAAGAAACAGCTGTATACGCCCAGTGCCGATGTCGAGTACCTCTCGCGCACGATCTACGACTGGCTGCTGCGCAACCAGCGCATGGCCTCGCGCAAGTACCTGACCGGCGAGAGCTATGGCGGCTATCGCGGCCCGCGCATCACCCACTTCCTGCAGACCCGCCTGGGCGTGGCGATGAACGGCCTGGTGCTGGTGTCGCCTTACCTGAGCCCGACCCTGGAAGACAACGCCGATGTCTCGCCGATGGCGTGGATGCAGACCCTGCCGTCGATCGCTGCCGCGCACCTGGAACGCCAGGGCAAGCTGACCGACGCGGCGATGCGCGAGGTGGTCGAGTACACCCGCGGTGACTACGCCACCGCGCTGATGAAGGGCCGCAGCGATCCGCAGGCGACCGAGGCGATGCTGCGCCGGGTGGCCGAGTTGACCGGCCTGGACCCGCAGTTCGTACGCCGCGCCGGCGGCCGTCTGGAGACCCAGGCCTACCTGCGCGAAGTGTTCCGCGACAAGGGCACGCTGGGCAGCCGCTACGACTCCAACGTCACTGCGTTCGATCCGTTCCCGAACGATCCGGAGCAGCGCGCCAACGATCCGCTGCTGGACAGCATCATCGCCCCGACCACCACCGCGATGGTCGACTTCGTCACCCGCGAGGTCGGCTGGAAGGTGGATGCGCGCTACCAGGCACTGAACTACGACGTGAACCGTCTGTGGGATCGCAATGGTGACCTGCGCGAAGGTGCGGTGACCCAGCTGCGCCAGGCCGTGGCGATCGACCCGCATCTGCAGGTGCTGATCGTGCACGGCTGGAATGACCTGTCCTGCCCGTTCATGGGCTCGATCCTGACGGTGGACCAGATGCCGACGATGGGCAGCAACCCGGACCGCGTGCAGGTGCGCAGCTATCCGGGCGGGCACATGTTCTACAGCCGGGCTGACAGCCAGGCGGCGTTCCGCAGGGATGTGCAGGCGTTGTTCCAGCGCAATTGAGGGGTTGTCGGCCGGGCCTGCGGCCCGGCACCTGCAGAATCGACGGCAACGGCAACGGCAACGGCAACGTCAAAAGCGGGCTTTCCGTGGCTTGGCGGGGTGGGCCCGGTTGCGGGGGACGCCGTAAACCCCCAGACCGGCCCAGCCGCTGGCGGCTGTGCGTTCGGGCGCTTGCGAAGCAGTGCTTCGCAAGCAAAGCGCCCTCACCCTTGGGGGCTTGGCCGCGGCATCCATGCCGCGGACACCCCCGCAACCGGACCCACCCCACCTTCGACAGGTTCCGGCTGCTGTTGGTGGGTGTCGACTTCCTGCTGCTGTTGGTAGGTGTCGACCTTGGTCGACACGGTAGATCCACGCCATGCGTGGATACGGGAAAATGATCTGCCCATGAAAAAAGCCCGCCGGAATCCGGCGGGCTTTTTGTTTCCAGCATTGGCGTGGAACTCAGGCCCAGCCGAGCAGCTCGAACAGCTTCAGGATCAGGTAAGCACAGCCGCCTGCCGCCGGGATGGTCAGGATCCATGCCCAGACGATGCGCTCGATCACGCCCAGGCGCAGCGAACGCGGGTTCTTGGCAAAGCCGACGCCCATGATCGCGGTGGAGATGCTGTGGGTGGTCGATACCGGCATGCCGAAGTGCGCCGCCAGGGTCAGCACGGTGGCCGAGCTGGTTTCCGCGGCGAAGCCGTGGATCGGGTGCAGCTTGACCATCTTGTGGCCCAGGGTCTTGATGATCTTCCAGCCGCCCGAGGCGGTACCGGCGGCCATAACCACCGCACAGGTCAGCACGATCCACATGGCAATGCCGTCGCCGGCGTGCGCGTCCGGATGCATGAAGGCCAGCCACGACGGCAGGTCGTTCAACGCGCCGGTCGCCTCGGCACCGATCAGGGTCATCGCGATGATGCCCATGGTCTTCTGCGCATCGTTGTGGCCGTGGGCAAAGCCCATGTAGGCCGCCGAAGCGATCTGTGCCTTGCCGAAGAACGCATTGACGATGCGCGGACGTGCCAGCCGGCCGATCGCGCCGCCGATCTTGGCCAGGCCTGCGATCAGCGCCCACAACAGCACCATCACTGCGATGCCGAGCAGGAAGCCTGCGATCGGCGAAGTGATCATCGGCACGAACACCTTCCACAGCAGGCCCTTGTTCTGCGCCCAGCTGCCAAGCCGTTCGGACCAGATCAGCGCGTCCCAGTTGTTGTGGGCCGCAGCCAGGCCGGCGCCGCACAGGCCACCGATCAACGCGTGCGAGGACGAGGACGGCAGGCCCTTCCACCAGGTGATCAGGTTCCAGATGATGCCGCCGAGCAGCGCGCACAGGATCACCTGCGGGGTCACGTCGACCACGTTGGTGTTGAGCAGGCCCGACGCGATGGTCAGTGCGACCGCGGTGCCGGTCAGGGCTCCGATGAGGTTCATGAAGGCGGCAAGCATCACCGCCCAACCGGGCGACAGTACTTTGGTTGCCACCACGGTAGCGATGGAGTTGGCGGTATCGTGGAAGCCGTTGATGAACTCGAAGACGAGCGCGGCCAGGATCACCACCAGGACTAGGGTGAGCATCGGTACCGGCCCGTCAGCTGTTCTTCAACACGATCTGGTACGCCACCACACCGGCCTCGCGGCAGCGGTCGATGGCCTTTTCCAGGATCTCGAAGAATTCCTTGAGCAGGAACATCTGCAGGTTGTCCAGGCGACCGGAGTAGATGTCGCGGTACAGCTCGAGCATCAGACGATCGGCCTCGTTTTCCAGCGAGCGCAGGCGCTCGTTGAGCGCGGTCATCCGGTCCAGGTTCATGTGGCGCAGGTCGGCGACCATCTCCACCACCACGCCAGCGGCCTGCTCGAGCATCGCCGCGCGCGGCGCGAAGTCGATGTGTTCCAGGTGGGTGGTGGCCAGCGAATAGCGATCGGCGAACTTCTCGATCTGCTTGGGAATCTTGTACAGGGCCGAGCCCAGCGCTTCGATGTCTTCGCGCTCGATCGGGGTCATGAAGCTGTCCACCAGCGCCTGGCTGATCTTGTCCGAGGCCGCGCGTTCGCGCAGACGGGCCAGCTTGAAGGCATCCAGGGCGGGCTGGCGATCGGCGTCGCGCAGCATCGAATGCAGTGCCTTGGCGGCATCGGAAGCCGCGACGGCAGCCTCATCGAGCAGGGTGTAGAACTGTTTGCCGGAACCGAAAATGGTCTGCAGAGAGAACATTGAGAAACCTGTCAGCCGTCGCGGGAAGGACGGCACCAGTGCGAATTATGACGGCTAGATGACCATCACGGGTATCCCTGCCACTTTCCGGGGGTCGGGACGCCCAAAACTGAACAGGCATTTGCCACCCAGCCACGGCCCTTTGCTAAGATGCCAGCGCGCCTTCGGGCGCACCTTATGGACGACGACCCTTATCCCCCAGCGCCGCGCCGGACCCCGTTCCTGAGCGCCTGCCGCCATCGCAAGCACCCGCCCTCCCTGCCACCAACCGGGGACGATGCCCGTGTTTGAAATGATCCTGATTGTTTTCGCGCTTGTTCTGCTGAACGGCTTCTTTGCCATGTCCGAGATGTCGGTCATGACCTCGCGCAAGAGCCGGCTGAAGCAGCTGGCCGGCACCTCCAAGCGCGCGTCCAAGGCCCTGGAGCTGTCGGAGAAGCCGGAAGCCTTCCTGTCCACCGTCCAGATCGGCATCACCGTGATCGGCGTGCTGACCGGCTTCCTCGGCGGCGAGGCACTGGGTGAAGCCATCGGCGGCTGGATCCAGGGGCTGATGCCGGGCTTCGCCTACGCCGGCGGCATCGGCAAGGCCCTTGCAGTCACCTTCATCACCTTCATCACGCTGATCTTCGGCGAACTGGTGCCCAAGCGACTGGCCTTGACCCGCTCGGAGGACATCGCCGGCCTGGTGGCGCTGCCGATGAGCTGGCTGGCCAAGCTGGCCTTCCCCTTCGTCTGGCTGCTGTCCAAGACCACCCAGCTGGTGCTGCGCCTGTTCGGCCTGGGCAAGGACGAGGTCGCGTCGGTGACCGAAGAGGAGATCCGCATGCTGGTGGCCGAGAGCCACGAGGCCGGCGTGATCGACAGCCACGAGCGCGACATGATGAACCGCGTGATGCGCCTGGGCGACCGTACCGCCGACAGCCTGATGACCCCGCGCAACCGGATCGCCTGGCTGGATACGCTGGGTGGCCTGGACAAGAACCTGGAGATCATGGCCGAGCACGAGTTCTCGCGGTACCCGGTGTACCGCGACAACGACATGGACGTGGTCGGCGTGCTTGAGCTGAAATCGCTGGCCACGCGGATGGCACGCGGCGACAACGCGCTGTTCCAGACGTTGCGCGAACCGCTGTACGTCTCCGAATCCACCCATGCGATGAAGCTGCTGGAGATCTTCCGCGAAGAACAGCAGTCGATGGCGCTGGTGGTGGACGAGTACGGCGAGATCCAGGGCCTGGTGACCATCAGCGACCTGATGGGCGCGGTGGTCGGCCGCCTGCAGGCAACGGAAAATGCCGACGAGGACGCGCTGGTGGTGACCCGTGAGGACGGCTCGCTGCTGGTGGACGGCTCGCTGCCGATCGAGGACCTGCGCGAGCTGATCGGCAGCAACGACCTGCCCGACGCCGAGGATGGCGATTACTACACCCTGGCCGGCATGTGCATCCACTTCTTCGGCCGCATCCCGCACGCGGGCGAGTACTTCGACTGGGCCGGCTGGCGCTTCGAGGTGGTCGATCTGGACGGTGCGCGCGTGGACAAACTGCTGCTTCGCACCCTGTCCGACGAGCAGGCCGATGAGCTCACCGCCTGACGCCGGCCCCGGCGCTGCATCGCCGGAGTACCGCAACGAGGGCATCCGGACCCTGCTGGCGATGTTCGCCTTCGGTGACCCGGCCCAGCACATGAAGCTGGGGCAGATCCTGCAGGATCTGCAGCAGAGTGCCTTTGGTGTATTCCTGTTCGTCGCCATCCTGCCGGCCTTCATCCCCATCCCGGGGCTGGGCGGCGCAGTCAGCGGTCCGTTGGTGATCCTGATCGGCCTGCAGATGCTGTTCTGCATGCGCCGGCCCTGGCTGCCCGGCTTCATTGCCCGTCGCGGGCCGAAGCGCGGCACCATGCACCAGTTCCTGGATCGCATCGATGGTGCCCTGCGCCGCCTCGACCGCATGCTCAAGCCGCGCATACCGCAACTGCTGACCCCGGCTCCCGCCCACGCCTTCAGCGGCCTGCTGCTGGTGCTGCTGGGCCTGCTGCTGTCGTTGCCGATTCCGTTCACCAACTATCTGTTCGGCTTCCAGTTGCTGCTGTTCGCGCTGGCCCTGCTTGAACGCGACGGCGCGCTGATGTTGTTCAACTGGGTGGCTGCGCTGGTGGCGATCGCTTTCTTCGGCTTCAGTTCCGGGCAGCTGGTGGGCTACACCGTCGACCTGTTCCAGCGCTGGTTCTGAGCGCACCATGGTGGAGCCGGCCGCTGGCCGGCTGCCACGTTTCCCTGATTGCCGGCCAGCGGCCGGCACTACCACGGGCCCGGATCAACCCGCGTTACCACGGGCTGGGATCAACGCAGATCGATGAAACCGTTGTCGCCCAACCGTGCCGGCTCATCCTGCACCGCCGACAACACGAAACTCAACGCCGAGCCAAGCAGCGTGCCCGGTCCGTCCCAATACTCGGCGGTCTCTGCACGCACGTGGATCAAGCGCAGGCTTGGGTCATCCGGGCCGCCCGGGAAGAACAGCTTCATCGCCGGCGACCACAGCTCTTCGACCTTCGCGCGGTCATCGATGATCCGTGCCACGCCGGCTACCGACACATACGTATTCTTCGATGGCGAGGCATAGGCCACGTTGACCCGCGGGTCGAGCGCGATCTCGGCCACCTTCGGGCTGTCAGCCGCAGTGGCGAACCACAGGTCGCCATCGAAGGCGACCTGCTGGGTGCCGAGCGGACGGCTGTAGAGGCGCCCATCGACACCACGGGTGGTGAACATCGCCACCTCCACGTCCTTGATCAGTTCAGCCAGCTGGGCAATGTGCTCGGTACGCGATTCGTCCATGGGGGACTCCGGAAGTGGAAGTCCCCATCAGACGCGTCCGCACCGCAAATTGCCGTGACGCAATTGTTCAGCCCGCGTGGCGGGCATGCCAGGCGTGCATTGCCAGCTCGAACGAGCGAAGGCGCGCGCGATGGTCGTACAGGTTTGCAGTGAGCATCAATTCGTCGGGCTGATGGCGTTCGACGAACGCCGCAATGCCATCGGCGACCTGCTGCGGATCACCCAGCACGGTGCACGCCAGCGCCCGCTCCACGCCCAGCTTCTCGTGGGGCTGCCAGAACGCTTCGATGTCATCGATCGGCGCCGGGATCTTGCCCGGACGGCCGCGACGCAGGTTGACGAAGCTCTGCTGCTGGCTGGTGAACAGCCGGCGCGATTCGGCCTCGCTGTCACTGGCCACCACGTTCAACGCCAGCATCGCGTGCGGTTGCTTGAGCGTGGCCGAAGGGCGGAATTCGCGGCGATACACCGCAAGCGCTTCATCCATGGAATCGGGGGCGAAGTGCGAGGCGAAGGCGTACGGCAGGCCCATCGAGGCGGCCATGCGTGCGCCGAACAGGCTGGAACCGAGGATCCAGGTCGGCACCCGCAGGCCGCCACCCGGCACGGCCTGCACCGCCTGCCCCGGCTGCACCGGTTCGAAGTAATGCAGCAGTTCGCGTACGTCCTGCGGAAACTGGTCGGCGCTGTCGAAATAGCGGCGCAGGGCGCGGGCGGTCGGCTGGTCGGTACCCGGCGCGCGGCCCAGGCCCAGGTCGATGCGATCGGGGTACAGCGAGGCCAGGGTGCCGAACTGCTCTGCCACCTGCAGCGGCGCATGGTTGGGCAGCATGATGCCGCCGGCGCCGACACGGATGCGTTGGGTGCCACCGGCCACATGGCCGATCAGCACCGCCGTGGCAGCACTGGCGATGCCAGGCATGTTGTGGTGTTCGGCCAGCCAGTAGCGGCGGTAGCCCAGCGCATCGGCATGCTGGGCGAGCTCAAGCATGTTGGCAAAGGCGGCAGTGGTATCGCTGCCCTCGCAGACCGGGGCCAGGTCGAGAATCGACAACGGGATCATCAGGCGGTTTTCCGTCACAAGATCCCCGTTTGATGGGGTCGCCCTGCCCTCACGGCCAGTGCCGGTGGCGGGACGCTGATTCCTGCCTGGCCGGTTCAGGCCCGCAGGCCAATGTGGAAGGGTCAGAACGCGCTGGGGCGTGGCTCGGGCAACGGCTCGTCCACCAACGGCTTCAGTTCGGCATCCAGCGCCACCCGCTCGTCGAACACGAAACAACGACCTTCGTAGCCCTCACCGCCGACTTCCTCGAAGTAGCCGAGGATGCCGCCATCGAGTTGCAGCACGTTCTCCATTCCGTCGTTGAGCATCCACAGCGCCGCCTTCTCGCAGCGGATGCCACCGGTGCAGAAACTGACCACGGTGCTGTCCTTCAGCGCCTCGCGATGGGGTGCCAAGGCTTCGGGCAGATCGGTGAACTTGTGGATGGGCAGTACCAGCGCGTCCTTGAAGGTGCCGTACTCGATCTCCTGCAGGTTGCGCGTATCGAGCATCACCACCGGCTTGCCAGCATCATCGTGCCCCTGCCGCAGCCAGCGCTGCACGGTGGCAGGATCGATGGCCGGCGCGCGCGGGTAGTCCAGCGGCTGGCCATCGTCACGACGGAAGCTGATGATCTCGTCCTTGACCTTGGCCTTCAGCCGCGCGAACGGCTGGTGCTCGCTGAAGCTGGTCTTGACCCGCATATCGGCGAAGCGCGCATCAGCGCGCAGTTCCGCGTAGAAGCCATCGATCGCGGACGGCGTACCCGCCAGGAACAGATTCAGCCCCTCACCCGCCACCAGGATCGTCCCCTGCAGGCCGGACGCCTCGGCACGCGCCTGCAGCTGGTCGCACAGGGCCTGAGGGGCGTCGATGACGGCGAAATGATAGGCAGCGGTATTGGCGATCATCCCGCCATTTTAGCGCCTGACCGCCCCCGCATCAGCCTCCACCGTTCATCCACGCATGTCGTGGATCTACAGACACCGGAAACTGTCGAAGGCGGGGCAGTGTGGGTTTGCGGGGTGTGAGCCGCATGGATGCGGCGACCAAGCCCCCAAGGATGGGTTCACGGCGGCCCCGCAAACCCACACTGCCCCGCCATCCCACGGAAAGCCGCTTGTGATGTTGCTTGAAGGCCTCTGCAGGTGCCGGGTGCAACCCGGCCGAACACCCCTACCCCCGCAGCAGCATGAACGGCAGCAGCACCAGTGCCGCCGCCACCGCCATGCCCAGCAGCACCAGCACCACGAACACAGGGCGGCGGCGCAACAGGCTGCCAAAGGTCTCGGCAGTGCCGTCGCGCAGGGCCTGTTCGCGCTCGGCACGGACCCGCACGCCACGGGCCGCCTGGTACTCGGCCATCAGCGCCTTGGCACGCGGCTGGTCGGCATCCTCGCGCAGCCACAGGCCACCATTGGAGATGCCCCACGGACTGGGTTCGGTGCGATACCAAGCGATGCCGTGCTGGTTCAGCAGCGTACAGACATCGGCATATTCGTCGTTGCCGACATTGCGCAGGTTGAGCAGGAGTTTTGCCATGCCACCATGATACCCGGCGCCGATGCGCTAACCTTGCCGCCCTCGACTCATCGCCCCTGGAGACGCCTGATGCGCCGCCTGCTGCTTCCCCTGCTGCTGTCCCTCGCCGCCGTTGGTTGCTCGTCGGAGCCGTCCGGCCCGCCACCGGGGGGCACCATTGCCACATTCGAGCGCATCGACACCCAGCCGGGCAGCGGTGCCGAGGCCGTGCCGGGCCAGAAGGTCAGCGTGCATTACACCGGCTGGATCTATGACGAGCGCGCCGACAACAAGCACGGCAAGACCTTCGACAGTTCGGTCGAGCGCGGCGAGCCGTTCACCTTCACGCTGGGCGCGGGCCAGGTCATCCGCGGTTGGGATGAAGGCGTCGCCGGCATGAAGGTCGGCGGCAAGCGTACGCTGATGATTCCGCCGGAATTCGGCTATGGCGACCGCCAGGTCGGCCCGATTCCGGCAGGTTCGTCGCTGGTGTTCGACGTCGAGCTGCTCAATGTCCAACAGTGACGCCCGCCCGCCGCGCCGCATCGCCGTCATCGGCGGCGGCCCGGCCGGGTTGTTTGCCGCCGAGCGGCTGCGCGCGGCAGGCCTGGATGTCGATCTGTACGAGGCCAAGGGCTCGCCGGGCCGCAAATTCCTGATCGCCGGCAAGGGTGGGCTCAACCTCACCCATTCTGACGCACGTCCACTGTTCGACAGCCGCTACCGCGAGCAGGCCAGCCGCGTCGGCCGCTGGCTGGATGGTTTCGACGCGCAGGCGCTGCGCGACTGGGCCGCTGGCTTCGGCGTGGAGACCTACGTCGGCAGTTCCGGCCGGGTGTTCCCGGTCGACCGCAAGGCGGCACCGTTGCTGCGCGGCTGGGTCCGCCGGCTGAAGGAACAGGGCGTGCGCCTGCATGTCAACCATCGCTGGCTGGGCTGGAGCGACAACGGCGCACTGCGTTTTGCCACCGACAACGGCGAACTGGAGGTGCGTGCCGATGCGACCGTACTGGCACTGGGCGGCGGAAGCTGGCCGCAGCTGGGCAGCGACGGCGCATGGATTCCAGCGCTGCAGGCCCGCGCCGTGGATATCGCGCCGTTGCAATCGGCCAACTGCGGATTCGACGTTGCATGGACGCCGTTCTTCGCGCAACGCCATGCGGGCGCACCACTGAAGCCGGTCGTCGCACATTGGCATGGCCTCGACGGTGAGCCCCGCGCCCTGCAAGGGGAGTGCGTGGCCAGCGAGTACGGTATCGAAGGCAGCCTGATCTACGCCCTGTCGGCCGATCTGCGCGATACCATCAACCGCGACGGCCACGCCACGCTGTGGCTGGACCTGGTTCCGGGCCGCGACGAGGCACGGCTGCTGGCCGACCTTTCGCAGCCGCGCAAGGGGCGAAGCTTCGGCGAGCACCTGCGTCGCCAGGCTGGACTGGACGCAGTGAAGACCGCACTGGTGTTCGAAACACTGGGCAAGGATGCCGGCAACGATCTGGCCGCGGTGATCGCCACGTTGAAGCGCCTGCCACTGCGCCTGCTGCGCCCGCGGCCGATGGCCGAGGTGATCAGCACGGCCGGCGGCGTGCGCCTGGACGCGCTGGACGAGGGCCTGATGCTGCGTGCATTGCCCGGCGTGTTCTGCGCGGGAGAGATGCTGGACTGGGAAGCGCCGACCGGTGGCTACCTGTTGACGGCGTGCTATGCCAGCGGACTGCGTGCGGCAGAGGGCGTGACCGCGTGGTTGGCCGCGCGTTGATCAACGCGCGATAGCGCCGGAAATTTCACCCCGGCCGGCGCATCTTCACCGACGCCAATGCCACGCCACTGGGATGCGGATACAGTTCCTCGCGCTCGGCGACGAAGCCCTGACGCTGGTAGAACGGCACCGCGTTGAGCGAGGCCGACAGCACCACCTCGCGCGTCGGATCAGCCAGAGCCAGCAACCGCTGCATCAGCGCCTGGCCGATACCCTGCCCGCCCCGATCCGGATCGACGAACAGCGCGTCGATCTCGTTGCCCTCGGCATCGAGCACACCGAACCCCAGCACATTGCCCCGGTCATCCTCGGCTACGACGCAGCCGCCCTGCCCCAGCAGCCGTGAATACTGCACCGGGGGCGGCGATGCCGACCAGGGTGCAATCACCTCCGGCGGATAGTGGCTGCTGCACAGCTTACGTACGCAGCGCGTTCGCAGGGCCCACAGCGTGCCCACATCATCGTCGGTACCCGTCCTGAACTGCATGCAGCCTCCTTGCATGGATGGTTTTCGTGCAATCGAGCATGGGCTCGGCCCTGCGACGCGGGTCATCGCGACTTGCTGGCCCGCAGCGCCTGGATCTTCGGTGGCGGCTGGAACGAATCGCTGCGTGCGTCCGCCCAGAACGAATGGAACACCGCGTGGTCGGGCACCTTGTGCAGCAGCTCGCCCGGTTCCAGGTAGCGATACAGCGAGGCCAGCGAGCGGATCTCGACCGGCGACACCCGGCGCAGGATGTGTTCCGGGCCGAGCTCGGCCGGATCGTTCAAGCCCGCCGCGCACAGCAACTCCTTCAGCGCGTGCAGGGTGTGCTCGTGGAAGCTGTACACGCGCGTGGCCTTGTCCGGTGCATCCAGATGCTTCCAGCGTGCCGGATCCTGGGTCGCGATGCCGGTCGGGCACTTGTCGGTATGGCAGCTGAGCGACTGGATGCAGCCCAGCGCGAACATGAAACCGCGCCCTGCATTGCACCAGTCGGCGCCCATCGCAATGGTGCGGGCGATATCGAACGCGCTGGTGATCTTGCCGGCAGCACCGATACGGATGTGCTCGCGCAGGTCCAGGCCGACCAGGGTGTTGTGCACCAGCAGCAGTGCTTCGTGCATCGGCACACCCACGTGATCGACGAACTCGGCGGGCGCCGCGCCGGTACCGCCTTCGGCGCCATCGACGACGATGAAGTCAGGCAGCAGGCCGGTCTCGTGCATCGCCTTGGCGATGCCGAACCATTCCCACGGGTGGCCGATGGCCAGCTTGAAACCAACCGGCTTGCCACCGGACAGTTCGCGCAGGCGGGCGACGAACTGCAGCAGTTCAACCGGCGTGGAGAAGGCCGAATGGCGCGATGGCGACACGCAGTCCACGCCCATCGGCACGCCACGTGTCACCGAGATCTCGGCCGTCACCTTCGGCGCCGGCAGCACCCCGCCATGGCCAGGCTTGGCGCCCTGCGACAGCTTGATCTCGATCATCTTCACCTGATCGTGGTTGGCATTGGCAACGAAGCGTTCCTCGCTGAAGCCGCCCTTCTCATCACGGCACCCGAAGTAGCCCGAGCCGATCTCCCAGACCAGGTCACCGCCCATCTCACGGTGATACGGCGAAATCGAGCCTTCGCCGGTATCGTGGTAGAAACCACCCAGGCGTGCGCCTTCGTTCAATGCGCGGATCGCATTGGCCGACAGCGAACCGAAACTCATCGCCGAGATGTTGAACACGCTTGCCGAATAGGGCTTGGCACAGTTCGCACCGATCAGCACGCGGAAATCATGCTTGGCGATGGTGGTGGGCGCCAGCGAATGGTTGATCCATTCGTAGTCCACCGCATACGTGCTGCGCAGGGTCCCGAAGGGCACCGTGTCCATCTGGTTCTTGGCGCGCTGGTAGATCAGCGCGCGCTGCTGCCGCGAGAACGGCACATCCTCCAGATCACTCTGCACGAAGTACTGGCGGATCTCCGGGCCGATCGATTCCAGGCCATAACGGAAGTGCGCCATCACCGGATAGTTGCGGCGCAGGGTGCTGCGTTTCTGCAGCAGGTCCCAGGTCCCCAGCGCGACCATCGCAGCTGTAATGCCGACGCCCCAGTACCAGGCCGGCCAGATCGTGGCCAGCCACAGGCAGATCGGAAACATCAGGATGGCGAGCAGGTAGACGATATACCGGTGCATGGCGTTCCTCGGTTGCAACTGCCCCGAGTCTACCGCGCATGCACCTACAGGCGATCGTCGATCACGCTGCGCGGCCAGGCGGACTTCACGTCATAGACCAGCCCACCGGGCGCCAACAGGCTGCGGATATGGGCATCGTCCATCGCCTTGAAGCTCTCATGCGCCACCGCCAGCACCACCGCGTCGTAGCTGCCGGGCACCGGCTCGGCCAGCCAGTTCACGCCCTCGTCCGCCATGGCAGCTGGCCCCACCCACGGATCGCTGACGTCCACCTGCGCGCCGCTGCCGGCCAGACGCTGGGCCAGTTCCAGCGCGCGGCTGTTGCGCAGGTCCGGGCAGTCCTCCTTGAAGGTCACGCCCAGCACCAGGATGCGCGAGTGCGCTGGCATGCGGCCACGCTCGGCGAGCATCGCCAGCACGCGTTTGGCCACATGTTCGCCCACCCGGTTGTTGACCTGCCGGGCGGTGTGGATGAGGTCGGGGTGGTAGCCCATGCTTTCGGACTTGTGCAGCAGGTAGTACGGGTCCACGCCGATGCAGTGGCCTCCCACCAGCCCCGGCCGGAACGGCAGGAAGTTCCATTTGCTGCCTGCGGCGTCGAGCACATCCTGGGTGTCGATGCCGAGGCGATCGAAGATCAGGGCCAACTCGTTGACCAGCGCGATATTGACGTCGCGCTGGATGTTCTCCACCACCTTGGCCGCTTCGGCGACCCGCATCGACGGCACCGGGAACGTGCCAGCGGTGATGATCCGCTGGTACAGGCCATCGACCACCGCAGCCACGTCCGGCGTTGAACCGGAGGTGATCTTGCGGATGTCGGCCAGGCGCCGCTGGCGGTCACCCGGGCTGACCCGCTCGGGACTGTAGCCGCAGTAGAAATCCTCGTTGAAGCGCAGGCCGGAGCCCTGTTCCAGCAGCGGCACGCAGACTTCTTCGGTGGTACCCGGGTAGACGGTGGATTCGTAGATCACCAGATCGCCGGCGCGCAGATGGCTGGCGATCAGTCGCGTCGCCGAGCGCAGCGGCTCCAGATCAGGCTGCTCGTAGGCATCGATCGGCGTGGGCACGGTGACGATGTAGACGTTGCAGGTGTCGAGCTGTGCCGGATCGCTGCTGTAGCGCAGCAGCGACGCGCTGGCCAGTTCATCCGGTTCCATCTCCAGCGTGTGGTCCTGCCCGCCGGCAAGTTCGGCGATGCGTGCGGAATCGATATCGTATCCCAGGGTGGGCAGCTGGCGGCCGAACGCCACCGCCAGTGGCAGCCCGACATATCCCAGGCCGATGATGGCCGGGGACGGCATCTGTGCTGCGCCGATCGGCGCGCTCATGCGCGGCGTCCAGCAGGCGGCAACGGTGTCCACTGGGTCATGCGAGGGTCCGGGTGCAGGCAAACATGCCGACAAGGTTAACCGCGGCAGCGGCGCCAGACCACGCCCGGATCAGGATCCGAGGCTGACGGCCGCCGGCTCGAGTTCGCCGTGCCGCCCCGTCCAGGCCCGCAACAACAGGCAGAAGCCATGATCCGGGGGCTCCTGCCCCAGGCTGAAACCATGCCACGGGGCCGCCACGATGCTGCCCAGCGTCGCCGCATCCACGTGCCGGTTGGCCATCGTCCAGCGCGGGAACCAGCGGCTCGGGATCGGGCCTGCGGCAAGCTGGATGATGCTGCCGTGGCGACGCGCGTTGCCGATCCGCGCGTGCACCGAAGCCAGCCCATCCCGTGGGCCTTCGATGTACTGCAGGAAACGGCTGCCATCGAACATCAACGCCCCGGTCACCCCGGCCATGCGGTTGAACGCGGTCGCATCGGCCAGCAATGCATCGAGCTCGGGCACGTCCAGTCCCTCCCTGGCCGTGCTGACATAAGCGTACGCATGCAACGGCATGTCCATCACTCCCCTCCTGAGTGCAGAGGAATATGACAGGAAGCACGAGGACTTCAAGCGTTGGCTATTCCGGCGGCGACTCGACCTGATAACCGCGTTGCACCAGCGCATCCAGATAGCCCTCGCCCAGCAGCAGGCTGACCGGCACCGTCGCGAAGGTGCCTGGGTGACCGCTCAGCGCCGCATCCACGCCCTGCAGCCAGCGCGTGCGTACCTGCTGCGGCATATCGCTCCAGCCGCGCCGGCGCACGAAGGCCGAATCCTGCAGCAGTTCGCGGCAGGTCTGGGCCATCGCCGAACCCGACAGCCGGCGCAGTGCCGCGACATCCCCGAGCGCCCAGGCGTTGGCGCGCTCGCGCAGCACCGGTGCCTGGAATTCCACCGTGTCGAGCGTGCGTTCGAAACACGCGCGGTCATCGACTTCGGTGGCCTGCAGCTCCTTCAACGTGCCACGGATGTCGTCGACCTTCAGCTTGACCTGCACGTCTTCCGGCTTCAGATCGTGCGCCTTGTACGCGCGCCCGAGTGCTTCCTTGATCTGCTTGCCATCGCGCAGGCCGTTGCGCTTGAGGAAGGCCTGGTACAAGCGGCCGGAGGCCACCAGCGGACGGTCCTTTTCCACGCCACGGTCATTGCCCAGGTAGGTCTGTTTCAGGCCGAGCCAGCGCGCGTGCGTTGCCGGCGGCAGGATCTGGTCAAGCGTGCGCCCCTGCGGATCGCGCGCGGTCTTCAATGCCAGTGGCAGCAGGGTCAGGCCCTTGAACACACCGATCTTCGCATCGAGGGCGAAACCCGGATCGCCCAGCACATGGTCGACGCTGGCAATGGTCCGCTCGACTTCGTCGGAGCGCCATTGCACACCGCTCGGCAACGGCGAGACCGTGCCCAGGATCCACAACACATGCCCCTGTGGAGCGGTGACCTTCCAGAGGCCGGGGCCGGGTTGTTCGCCGGTCACCTGCACCGTCGCCATGTCCACCACCGCCCCGGTGGGCGCAGGCCCCTGCTGCGCGGCGGCCGGGCCGATCGCCAGCATCAGTCCCAGCACGGCACTGCATCCGATCCATCGCCTGCCACGTGCACGCATATCGCCATTCCCGGGAACGTTGGCGGACTGTACCCAGCCCCGCGCCCGACTGCGTAAAAGCAGCGTTAGGCGGCGTCAGCGGCGGCGATTCCGTTACAATCGGCGCGCGCTGCAGGCCCGGATGGCGAAACTGGTAGACGCATCGGACTTAAAATCCGCCGGGGGCAACCCCATGCCGGTTCGATTCCGGCTCCGGGCACCACCCAATCAAGCATTGACGCTCCCACAAAGGGTCCGCACCGCTGGTTGCGCACAGCAGCCCGCCGGAGAGAATGCGGCCACTCAGCTGCCGTTTCCGCGATCAGGACGCCTTCAGGCCGGCATGGCAGAATCGAACGCCCCGCCCCGGCCGCCTAACCGCGCACAAGGAGATCAGCCATGAAGTGGATAGGGATCGCGTCATCGCTGGCGCTGGTCGCGATGCTCGCCCAGGCTACCGCACCGGCATCGGCGCAGAGTCGTTCGGACAGTCATCGCAACCTCGACGGAAGCCTGGATATCCGCAACACTGACGGATCGTCCAGCCGCATCAAGCGCGACCTGTCCGGCCGGGTGACCGCCGAGCACAGCAACGGCAGCCGTTCGACCACCACCACCGATCTGAGTGGCCGCAAGCGCACCACCCACAGCGATGGCAGCTACTCCAACAGCAGCACTGACCTGAGCGGCAACATCCGCACCCAGTACAGTGACGGCAGCTACTCGGTCAGCAAGCGTGACCTGAGCGGCCGGTGGCGCACCGAGTACAGCGACGGCTCCTACTCCACCAGCGTGCGCGATCTGAGCGGCAACTGGAGCACCACCTCCAGTGGTGGCATGGCCGCGCGCCACCCCGAACGCGGCGTCGGCAAGCGCTGAGGGCCGCGCTCAGATCGCCCGCGAATAACGCGGCTGCTCCTGCGCAGCGCGCAGATAGGGATCGAAGCACATCGCCAGCAGGCGCAGCAACGGCCGCCCGGGCTCGCTGGCACGCACCACGCCATCGCGGTACTCGGCCAGGCCATCCTGCTGCAGGCGCTGCACGGCCTGCAGGTCTTCGGCGAAGTAGGTCTCGAAATCAATGCCGTGGCGCTGGGCCAGTGACATTCCATCCACCTCACCCTGGCACATCAACTGCTGGATCAGCTCGGCGCGCAGCTGGTCGTCGGCACTGAGTGCGACGCCGCGCCAGACCGGCAGCTGCCCCTGGTCCACCGCGCGCTCCCACGACGGCAGGTCACGCGGATTCTGGCTGTAGGTGGCACCGATGTGACTGATCGCACTTACGCCAAGGCCGAGCAGATCGGTGTCTGCGTGTGTGGTGTAGCCCATGAAGTTGCGATGCAGCTGGCCGGCGCGCTGGGCACGCGACAGATCTTCTTCCGGCAACGCGAAGTGGTCCATGCCGATGTACTGGTAGCCGGCTGCGGACAGGCGCTCCACAGCCAGGCCCAGCAGCGCCAGCTTGTCTTCCGGTGAAGGCATCCGGCTTTCGTCGATCTGCCGCTGCGCACGGAACAAGTGAGGCAGATGCGCATAGCCGTACACTGCCAGTCGATCCGGACGCAGCGCCAGCACCAGCTCCAGGGTGCGGCCGAAGCCCTCAAGGCTCTGCCCGGGCAGGCCGTAGATCAGATCGACGTTGACCGAACGCATGCCGCTGTCGCGGCACGCACGCAGGATATCCAGCGTCTGCCGCACGCCCTGCACGCGGTTGATCGATTCCTGCACCTGCGGGTCGAAATCCTGCACGCCCAGGCTGGCGCGGTTGAAGCCCAGCCGGGCCAGCATCGCCACGTCGCTGGTGTAGATGAAACGCGGGTCCAGTTCGATGGAAAAATCACGCTGCGACGAATCGCTGAAATCGAAGCGGCGGCGCAGGCCCTCGACCAGTGCGGCCATCGCATCGGCATCGAGGAAATTCGGCGTACCACCGCCGAGGTGCAGCTGGATCACTTCACGACCGTCGGCGAACTGCGGTGCCAGCAGGTCCGCCTCGGCCAGCACGCGTGACACGTAGCTGTGCCCACGCCCGCGGTCGCGGGTGATCACCCGGTTGCAGCCACAGTAGAAGCAGGGGCTGGAGCAGAATGGGACGTGGACGTACAACGACAACGCGCGCGCCAACGGGTTGCTGTCGGCGATCGCCTGGCGCAGCGCGGGTGCGTCGAAGCCGTCATGGAAGTGCGGCGCGGTGGGATAGGAGGTGTAGCGCGGGCCGGGACGGTCATGCCGGCGCAGCATATCGGGATCGAAGGTCCAGGCCAGGCCACCGGCAGCGGGAGAGAACGTGTCCATGGCGCCAGCATCGCCCCAAGCCTGCAGGTGCGCCTTGACCCAGATCAATCCCTGGTGGGCACGCCCAGCACCGGCAGCATGACCTGCGGCCAGCGTAGCATCTGGTAGCGGCGCCAGAAGGTGTCGGCGATGCGGGCGGCCACATCGTCGGCCAGCGCCTGCATGGGCGGGTTGTTGCATTCGGCCGTGGTGATGTGGAACAGCACCAGCCAGCGGTCGAACAGATCCTTTTCCAGATCGATCGCCATGTGCTTGGACATCGGCGAGCCCTTGAACCTGCGGGTCCCGCGCAGCATCGCCGACCAGAAATCGACGAGCTGGGCCAAGTGTTCCGGCCAGTCGCGCACATGCCCTTCGAATACCGGCCCCAGACGCTCCTCTTCACGCACGCGCGCATAGAAATCGTGGACCAACCGGGTCACTTCCTCCTCGCTGCACAACTCTGGCGAAGCAATGGGAAGCACAGTCGTGGGCGTTGCGTTCATCAGGGCACCAAGTGCGGATCGGCAGTGTGCCGTATGCCGCCACCACCGCTGTTGATCCAGATCAATGTCAGCGCACTGCGGCGCACCTAGGCTGGCACGCTTGCAGGAAGCATGCCCTGCGGATGCTGCGCCAACCACGGCGAAGTATACGCGCCGCCCTCTTCTTCAACCCGAACCCGCATGAACACACCGACTTCCAGCCGCCAGCGGCGTATCCAGCATTGGGGTGCAGTCCTGTGGCCCAGTTTCATCGCCGCCGGCCTGGCCTGCGTGGTGTTCTTCGCCTTCGTCGATCCACTGCGGCTGCAGGCGATCAGCTTCCCGGGTACGGCCATCAGCCGGGAACTGGGCTACACCGCAGGCTTCTTCATGTTCTGGGCGGTCACCGCACTTTCCAGCGCGGTGACCGGCTACCTGCTGCGGCCGGTGCCGAACGAAGAGGATGAGGAGCTGCCACTGGGATGAGCATCACCGCATCCTCGCCCCTGCGCGCATGGCGTTGGCGCCGCACCCTGGGCCTTGCGTTGCTGGTCCTGTTCCATGCGCTGCCGTGGCTGCAGTGGGATGGACGGCAGGCCCTGCTGCTGGACCTCAACGCGCGCCGCTTCGACCTGTTCGCCTGGACCCTATGGCCGGATGACATCGGCGTGTTGCTGGGGCTGCTGGCGGTGATGGCGGTGGGTCTGGCCCTGCTCACCCACCTGGCCGGGCGCGTGTGGTGCGGACATGCCTGCCCGCAGACGCTGTGGACACGAGCGTTCGACGGGATCGCGCAGGCATTGGCCCGCGTGCTGCCAGCAAAGCTGGCGCGACCGGCCACCCAGCTGGCCTGGTTGCTGCTGTCGCTGTGGACCGGGATCACGTTCGTCGGGCTGTTCAGCCCGATCCGCGAACTGGTCACCGGCGCGTTCGATGGCGCATGGAGTGGCTGGGAGACCTTCTGGGTGCTGTTCTATGCCGGCGCCACGTGGGGCAATGCCGGGTTCCTGCGCGAGCAGGTGTGCCGATCACTCTGTCCGTTCGCGCGCATGCAGCCGTTGCTGACCGACCCGCACACCCCACGCATGTTGTATGACCCATGCCGTGGCGAGCCGCGCGGCGCCCGCCCGCCGGCATTGGGCGGCGTACTCGGCCGCAGTCGTGGCCTGCTCGATCCGACCACTGCGCAGGACTACGTCTTCCGCGCCGCGCATCCACTGCTGGCCGGACCGATGCCCACCTTCAGTGCGGATCGGTTGGGCGACTGCCTCGATTGCATGGCCTGCGTACGCGCGTGCCCGATGCGCCTGGACATCCGCCAAGGTCCACAGGCCGACTGCCTGGCCTGCGGTGCCTGTCTGGAAGCCTGCACCCAGCAGCAGCATCAGGCAGGCTTCGGCCCCAGCCTGGTGCGCTACTGCAGCCCGCAGGTGATGGCAGGCCAGCCGCGCCGGTGGTGGCGTCCCCGCACCACGGCCCTGGCATCGTTGCTGCTGGCGCTGCTGGTGTGCGGCGCTTGGCGCCTGCTCTGAATCAGCCCGGGTCGCCCGGGCGCGGCGGTACCAGCTGGGCGCGGCGGACGATGCCCAGTTGTTCGATGATCAGCGCCATTTCATTGGTGACATCGGTTCGCCCGGTCCCCTGCGGAACCAGACGATCAAGCACCTGCTGGTAGGTATCCCAGAACGCCGGACCGCATCCGTGTTTGTGATAACTGGCTTCCAGTTCGCGGCGTACCCGTTCAGCCAAGCCATGCATGCCGTATTCCATACGACCTCCGTTGGACTTGTTCTGCATCGTTGACGGTCGACCGATTCACTTGCGAGCTACTGAAAGACTCCCCGCCTTCACAGCCGGTTGATGCCAATTAGTCATAGATTTCACGACACGTCAATTACAGGCCGCGACTTTCGCGATTGAAATTATTAATCGTTCATGAAAGGCCGTAGCGACCGGGATCAGAAACGTCCGTGCCGATGTCGACAACGCCAGCCGGCGAACCCGGGTAGCCATCACAGATCGGACCATCGCTGGGAACACGTCGATCGATTCTGTCTATGTTGCTAAGCATACTTAGCAAATCGATCTTGGCGGCTTGTCTGCGACAACCATCGACGCATCTCATGCGGTTTCGTCGTGCGAGTCGTCATCCATCGGGAACAACGCAGGGTATCGCTGCTGCAGGATGTAGCGCCTGAGCGGCGGGATGGGAAAGCCTCTAGGCCATTGCGAGACAGCGGATCTGCTGATTCCAAACAACCTGGCGAGCTCTGCGTCGGTGGAAAAGCCCAGCCGCGTGCGGACCTGCCGCTTGCTCCAGAATTCGTCCATTTTCGATCCCTTTCATCATCAAACTTATTCTTGCGCCAAGGCCTCTTTCGCTTCCACGCGTTAAGCTGGCTTGCATAGATGAATACTCTTGGACAACGACTCGCGGTCGCCATGAAGGACGCCGGGCACGCACGCCCTGCCGACCTGGCGCGTGCCGCCGAAACGACGACGGCAACGGTCAGCAACTGGCTCAACGACCACGTCAAGGCCAACCACGTGAAAGCCGAACAGCTGTTCCGCATCGCCGACGCGGTGAAGCTGGACCCGCGAGAGCTGCTGTTCGGCCCGTTGGGACGGGGTGTCGGCGAACGCGGCACGGCTTACATGCACATGCCCAGCGAAGCCCATCTGGATGTCTGGCAAGCGGCCTATGAGCTTGTCGCCCACATCCTTGCCGAGCGTGGCCTGGAAGTCGGCTACCGCCGTGAGGCCACGCTGGGGTTGATGGCCCATGACCTGCTGATGGAGGGCGTCAGCCGCGGCAAGGTCGCACGCGTGGTGATGACTGCCCTGCCCTGACCCAGTGCGTGCTGTTAGCATGGCGGTCGATGGGGATGGGGCTCCCCCGATAACCGCCTGAGATGGCTGATGGCTCCTGCTGCGACGAACCCGGCGTTCGTCGATGGCAGGCCGTGCCCGCCATTGCGTACGCCGTCGAACCTGCGAACACGCACTCGAGGCAAGCAATGCAGACGTTCAACAACTATGTGCTGGTGTTCCTGGGCGGCGGTGTCGGCGCCTGCCTGCGCCATGCCTGCAATCTGATCGGCGCCCGCGTGGCCGCCGGCAGCACCTGGCCCTGGTCGACGTTCCTGGTCAACATCAGCGGTGCCGTGCTGATGGGCGTGGTGATCGAGGCGTTTGCGCTGCGCAACGGCGCGTCGCCGCAACTGCGCCTGCTGCTGGCCACCGGCATTCTTGGTGGCTACACCACGTTCTCCACCTTCTCGCTGGAAACCGGCCTGCTGCTGCAGCGGGGCCAGCATGGCCTGGCCGCACTGTACGCCGGCGGCTCGGTAGCCCTGGGCCTGGCCGGGCTGTTCGCCGGCATGAAGCTGACCCGGCTCGCGCTGGGGTGACGCTCAACCGGCAGCAGCGCGCGCCTGTCCGCGCCACTGCCGTGGCGATTGCCCGGTGTGTGCCTTGAACGCCCGAGACAACGCGGCCTCGCTGCCATAGCCAACCTCGTCGGCGATCCGTTTCAACGGTCGCCCCTGCCGCAACGCCTGCTGCGCCAGGCCTACCCGCCAGCCCTGCAGATACTGCCCGGGCGTGGTTCCCATGGCCTCGCGGAAACTGGCGGCGAACACGCTGCGCGACATGCCTGCAACGTCGGCCAGATCTTCCAGTGTCCAGGCCTGGGCGGGTGCCTCGTGCATGGCCACCAGCGCCAACCGCAGCCGTGGATGGCCAAGCCCGGCGAACAGGCCGCCGCGCATCTCGCCCCCCTCCATCAACTGCCGCAGCACCTGGATCATCACCACCTCGAACAGGCGGTTGACCATCACCGTGCGACCGCAGCGCTGCTCGAATGCCTCCTCGAACAGCAGCTCCAGGGCGGCATGGCCGCCATACAGTTCGGCCAACGGCAGGCAGATGAAATCCGGCAGCGCAGCACTGATCGGGTTGAGCCTGCCGCCCTCGAAATGGAGGTTGGCGCAGGCCATGTCGGCGCCGTGCTGAGGATCGGTGTGGAAGCGATGCGGCAGCGGGCGCGGATACAGCAGCAGGCTGGGAACGTCGACCTGCACCGTCTGCGTGCCATGACTGACCTGCAACGGACCGCGCCGCACCAGGTGCAGCTGGCCGGCGTCGCCTTCGGCCTCCAGGCTGTTGATGCCGCACAGCGCGCCGGCATGGAACACCGAGGCGGTGACCGCGAAGCGTTCGAGCAGGATGGCGAGGCGATCGACCATGGCGGGACCCCAGATCAAATGGAAGGGAGCAGATACGGCAGATCGTATCGAATTCGATTGCGTTGCGTCAGGGGCTAGCCACCGTGCAGGGGCAGCGCTATACAGGCGGCACCTTCCGCGCAGACCGCACCAGCCAGGGCAAACACCATGATGCGAACCTTCCACCGGCTGGTCCTGGCACTGGCCCTGCTGCTGCCGCACGTGTCGCAGGCCGCCGTGCCGCCCGCCACGCCGCGTACCTCCAGCGGCGAGCTGCAGGGCGCACGCTGGCGCCTGGATGTGCCCACCGGCTGGAACGGCGAACTGGTGATGCTGGCGCATGGCTATGAGCCGGTCGGCGTGCCGCAGCCATCACCGATGCCGGCCAACGACAGCACCGCCAGCCTGCTTGCAGCAGGCTACGCCGTGGCGCAGAGCGCCTATGCCAGCCAGGGCTGGGCGGTGGCAGATGCGATCGTGGACATGGAACGCCTGCGCGCGCACGCCCTGTCCGAACTGAAGGACGTGCGTCGCACCTGGATTCTCGGCTTTTCGATGGGCGGTGCGGTGGCCATCGCCACCCTCGAACGCCTGCCACAGCACTACGCCGGTGGCGTGTCGCTGTGCGGGGCCAACCTGCCTGGCGAACAACTGGCCAATGACCTGCTGACCACCCTGGTGGCGTTCGACTATTTTTTCCCCGAAGCCAAGGGACTGCCCCGGCAGGGCCTGGCATCGGCGGAAGCTGCGGCACTGCCGCAGATGGAGCTCTATCAAGGCATCGCCGCCGCGCTTCAGACCCGGCCGGCCGTGGCTGCGCAACTGGCTGCACGGCTGCAGGTAAGCGTGGAGGCATTGCCGGGCACGATCAGCCTGCACGCGATGATCCTGCACGAACTGGCCACGCGCGCCGGCGGCATGCCGGTCGGCAACGTTACGACCGTCTACCGCGGATTCGGTGACGACAAGGCGTTCAACGCGGGCGTGCAGCGGCTGGCACCTGCTGCGCCGGCACAGCGATACGTGCGCGAAAAGCTGGCGTTGACCGGCGCGCTCAAGCGACCGCTGGTGATCCAGTTCAACAACAACGACCCGAGCATCGTGCCGCACATGCAGACGGTGTATCCGCAACTGGCCGAGCGCGCTGGCGCCACGCCATTGCCGCGCGTGTTGCCAGCGATTGGCGAAGGCCACTGCGGCTTTACGGATTCTCAGATCGTCGAGGCATTGAACGCGGCAAAAACTTCGTCCTGATCCGCAACTTGCGGCACCGCACCAGGCATGCCGGGCAACGACTGCTATTGTGGCCTCGCCCATTGAAGGGCAAACAAGGGACTGATGTGATGATCAAGACGACCTTGAAGACCATGATGTTCCTTGCCGTAGCAGTCTCAGGTTTCGCGTTCGCTGCCGGCACCTGCGAATTCTGCGACCTGAGGTATCAGCAGTGCCTTCGCGCCACCCATAATCCCGGTGGCCCCACTTCTGCACAGTGCGACCTCGAGTATCGCCTCTGCAGGGAAATGGATTGCCCGTCGCCCTGACCTGCACACCGGCCGGCTTCCAGCTCGGGAGCCGGTTCGCGCCTTCCGACGTTGTCGATGCCGTCCGCATCGGCGGCAAATCCAGGCGTAGCAATGACCGGCCGCATCAGTGGCCGAGCGTACCCATGGTGAAGGTATAGCCGGAGCGCATGAGGAAGTCGCGCATGCGCAACTCAGCGCGCCGGGGAGACGGAAGGTCAGGCGGGCCATACAGCGCATAGACCACGCCTGCGCCCTCGATGCGCTCGCGGCGCACGTCACAATGACGGCTCTCCGAGGCGAGGACCCAGCCGTCCTTCAGTTGATCGGGGCCGATGGACTGCCCGTTCTTCAGCCGGAATGTAAGCCAGCGCACATCTGCGGTGGATCTGCTCATTGCCGGCCAGCCGCATCGTGCGTGCGGCCCCTCATGTCCTTGCCTGCCATTGCTGCTCCCGAAGACCAGAACTCGACCATACCCCGTCGCAATGTCGTGGCCGACTGAGACTGTCAGCGGTGCGGAGTGGGCCTCAGGCATGTACGTCGAACAGCCTCCGGAATGCCTTCTGCCCGTCGGGTGTCACCTGCAGGTCGCGCCGCCCCTCGAGGCGACGCAACCAGTGGTTCTGCAGGAAACTCTCCAGAAGTGCTTCGCCGACCATGCCGGCCATGTGCGGGCGCCGCTCGGTACACTCCAGGCAGCCGCGGCAGTATCGCGCGGGCGTCACCTGTGGCGATCGCGCGATCAACGCTTCCAGCGGCTGACCCACCGCGCGCAGGATGGCGGCGCCATGAGCCGTCATCTGCCAGTGGTCTGCCGCCGCGGTAATCGCTCCGGTGCTCAGCAGGTGGTCACAGATGGCGACAGCGCATTCACCCGCCAGGTGCCGGTAGCAGGTGCGCGCCCGACGGAAGCCGGCATCGACCTGTACGGTTCGTGGAGAGAGCGGTGGCCGTTGATCGCTGAAACGCAGAATGCCTTCCAACATGTCGGCGACCTCGGTCGAGGCGAGCCGGTGATAGCGGTGGCGTCCCTGCACCGCCACGGCCAGGATGCCGCCGTCGAGCAACCGCCGCAGATGACTGCTTGCGGTCTGCGGCGAGATGCCAGCCACGCCGGCCAGCTCGGACGCCGTGTGCGCCCGTCCATCCATCAACGTCAACAGCATGGCCGCGCGTGCGTGGTCACCGACCAGCGTGCCGACATGGATGAAGGAGCGGGAGGTCTGGACCATGGCCGCATTGTGGCATGCCGCTTTCCGCGCATTGTTCGACCCGGATCGAAGCATGCGCGCCCCTGCACAGGGCACAGTCATCGCCCGCACCCCACGAGCTCAGGCATGCCACCGGAAGACTTCCAACGCCGCTGCATCACCCCCTCCGTGCTCTACCCGGGAACACCGGTAGTGCTGATGACTACGTTGAATGAAGACGGCAGTGCGAACATCAGTCCGCTTTCATCATTCTGGGCGCTGGGCGACCGCGTGGTGCTCGGCATCGGCGAACAGGGCCAAGGCTGCAGCAACCTTCTGGCACGCGGCGAATGCGTACTGAACTTCGCAGATGCCACGCAGGCGGCGCAGGTTGAAGCCATCGCCCGCGCCACTGCTCGTAACCCCGTGCCGGAGTCGAAGCGCGCCATGGGGTACGTGCATGTGCCTGACAAGTTCGCACTGGGCGGCTTCAGCCGCGTCGACTCGGTGCAGGTGGCCCCGCCGGCGATTGCCGAATGCCCGTTGCAGGTGGAGGTCGCGCTGCTCGCCTCGCACCGGCCCAGCGGAACCCAGGATCAGGGCTTCATGATCGTCGAAGGACGGATCTGCCGGGTGCATGCGCACGAGGCGATCACCGTTGCCGGTACCCAGCACATCGACGTGCAGCGCTGGGCACCGTTGATCTATCTGTTCCGTCACTATGTGGGCACCACCACGCCGGTGGCGCGCAATTTCCGCGCTGACGATCCTTTGCCTTTGCCTGCCTGAACCCTTGGCTGCGCATTGCGAACCAGGGGTAGAAGAAGCCGCTGATTCAGACGCGGGATCGACGCAGCTCCAGCGCGGCGAAGGTGTACCAACCGAACGCCGGCAGCAGCGCGATGCGCTGGGTGACGCCGCGATAAGGCTCAGGGTCGAAGCCGGAAAGCATCAGCCACAGATAGGCCATCCCCAGCAGCGAAGTGACGCGCGCAATCCAGACCATACGCGTCGACGCAGCAGGGCCCAGCTCAGCCAGGAACAGCAGCGGGGTCAGGATCGAGAAGATGCCGATGCCATAGAGGCCATGCAGCGGGCTGCCCGTGGTGAAGACGCCATTGCTGACCATGGACACCCCGAACAGGGTGGAGGTGAGCACCGTAAGCGCGAAACGGCGGCTTTGTGCGAGCAACGCAAGGCTGAAGACGATGATGGCCGAGCCACTGACCACCGCGCCGACCTGCACCGCCTTGGCTGGCAGCCCCGGTATCAGGCCCAGCTCGCTGAGGTGCTGGGAGAGCGGGTGGTAGCCGGGCACGGTGAAAGCAAAAGCGATCAGCGCCAGCATGGCGCCGAGGGGAACGTATACCGCCTGCTGGATCGCCAGGTTCCGCACTGCAGTCACCACCGTTGAAGAGAAGTGCGGCGACGTTAGCAGCCGGTCCCGCCGGGTCGCATGTGCAGTTTGGTACCCCTGCTGGCGCCAGGGGTCCGCACAAAGAAAAAAGCCCTGACCGAAGTCAGGGCTTTTCAATTGGAGGCCTCAAGCGGAATCGAACCGCTGTAAACGGATTTGCAATCCGGTGCATAGCCACTCTGCCATGAGGCCAACGTACTGCGATCAGGAACGACGCCCCTGACATGACAAAACCCCGCGATGGGGCCTGTCGGAACATGGAGCGGGAAACGAGACTCGAACTCGCGACCTCAACCTTGGCAAGGTTGCGCTCTACCAACTGAGCTATTCCCGCA
>NZ_JBWKVP010000016.1:46380-90288 GCF_059421765.1 Stenotrophomonas sp. GW821-FHT02D01 | reverse complement strand
CGTGGACGACGAACAACTGGAGCTGCTGGCGCATACCACGCTGGCGGCCATCGACGAGGCGATTGCATGCGCGTGACAACGCCTTGTCCATCGGAAACGCATCGGCCGCGCTCACGCGCGCCAGCTCTTCCCAGCGCAGCGGCACCGCGACTCCCGCGCTCTCCCGCGCGCGCAGCGACCACGAGCACACGCTGGTCGCTCCCCGAGTATTACGCAGCCAGTCGATGAAGATCACTCCGCTGCGCTTGGCCTTGCTCATCGTCGCCACGTAGCGATCCGGCGCCTGTTCGGCCATCGCCTGCGCGAACGCTTCGCAGAACGCCTTGGCCTCGTCCCAATCGGCCACGGGTTGCAGGGGTACCACCACATGCACGCCCTTGCCGCCCGACAGCCGCACGAAGCTCTGCAGCCCGGTTTGCTGCAGTCGATCGCGCACATCGCGCGCGCCCCGCTTCACGTCGGCCCAGCTCACGCCCTCACCCGGATCGAGATCGAACACCAGCCGGTCGGGGTGCTCGGGATCGGCCACCGTCGCGCCCCACGGATGCAGTTCCAGGGTGTTCATCTGCACCAGCTGCAGCAGGCCGCGTTCGTCATCGATATAGACGTAGTCCTCGCGCCCGCTCTTCTGCCGCAGCGGCACCGCATGCACCGCATCACCCAGGCCCTGGCCATGGTGCTTCTGGAAGAAACAGGCCTTGCCGACGCCGTCGGGACAGCGCAGCAGCGACAGCGGCCGTCCACTGATTTCCGGCAGGATCCAGCGTGCCATCTGCCGGTAGTAGTCGGCGACGTCACCCTTGCTGAGCTTCTTCTTCGCAAACACCACGCGCTCAGGATGGGTGATGGCAACGTCGTCGCCGTCATCGGCCGGTGTTGCACTCATCGCTAGGTTCTCCTTCTTCTTGTCACTGCGCAGTCGCTTGAAGCTGGCCTGGCGCAGCAACCCTTCCTTGCCCCAGCCGCGGAACGCGACCTCGGCCACTGTCACCGGCTTGACCCAGCGCACGCTGGCCGCACGGAACGGGACGTGCGCCGGCAGCTCCAGCACCGCCTCCTTCACCGCCAGCGGCGCGAGCGTGGCCGCCAGCGCGCGCAGCCCCTCATCGTCGAAGCCAGTACCGACGCGGCCGACATAGCGCAGGCCGCCCTTGTCCGGCGTGGCCAGCAGCAGCGAACCGAATCCCACCCGCGAGCCTTTGGGTGCGGTGTGGCCGATGATCAGGAATTCATCGGTGTCCTCGTGCTTCACTTTCACCCAGCTGCGTGCGCGGGTGTTCACGTAAGGCGCATCGACCTGCTTGCTGACGATGCCTTCGAAGCCCGCCTTGCCGCTGGCTTCGAACACGGCAGGGCCGTGGTCGATGACGTGCTCGCTGAAGGCCAGCGTGCCAACTGCATCGCCGATCAGTTCCTTCAGCAGTGCCTTGCGTTGCAGCAACGGCGCGCGGCTGATGTCGACCCCGGCCACGCCCGGCAGGTCGAACACGATGTAGCGCAGCGGTTGTTTCGAGCTGCCGTCGATCACCCGCTGCAGCGCGGCGAAGTCGCTGCGGCCGTTGTCGTCCAGCACCACCAGCTCCCCGTCCAGACGCGCATCGCGCACCGGCAACGCCTGCACCGCCTGCACCACTTCGGGAAAGTCAGCCGTCCAATCCAGGCCATTGCGGGAGCGCAGCGTCACCTCACCTTCGTGCAGATCGGCCAGCAACCGGTAACCATCCCACTTGATCTCATGCAGCCAACGCTCGCCATCGGGCGCGGTGTCGCGGTGATCGGTGAGCTGTGGCTTGAGCTGCCTCGGATAGCTTTTGTCGCGCGCCCCGTCCAGCTGCAACGCGCGCGCATGCCAGCGTGGATCGGCCTTGCGTGGGTGTGCGCCACGTGGCGCTGGAGCCGTCTTCTTCGCTGAAACCCGGGACCTCTTCGCGGATGTTCGCGCTGGCGTGTCCAGCAGATCGTCCGCCTCCGCATCCCGTGCCTGCGCGTCATCGCGCTTGATCAGCAGCCACTGCACCTGGCGGCCCTTCATCGCCGTGCGTACCAGTTTCCAGCCACCGGCCAGGCGCTGCCCGTGCAGCACGAAGTCGATCTTGCCCGCAGCCAGTGCTTGCAGCGGATCACCTTCGCAGGCCCAGCTGCCGTGGTCGAACACATCGACGTGACCGGCGCCGTAGTGTCCTTCCGGAATGTCACCTTCGAAGCCGGCATAGGAAAGAGGGTGGTCTTCCACCTCCACCGCCAGGCGCTTCTCACCCACCCGCAGCGACGGCCCCTTCGGCACCGCCCAGCTTTTCAGCACGCCATCCATTTCCAGGCGGAAATCATAATGGCGGCTGCTGGCGTGGTGCAGTTGGACCACGAAGATCGGCCGCCGCTTCGGATTGCCCCGTGCCGGTGCATCGTCCGGCTCCGGGGTCTGTCCACTCCCCCCGCCCAGCCGACGCTTGCGGCGGTACTGATGCAACGACATGGCTCAACCTGCCTTGCGTCGCGCAGGGGTCTTCCTGGCGGCCTTCTTGGCGGCCTTTTTTGCCGGTGCCTTCTTCGCCGCTGCCTTCTTGGCTGGAGCCGTGCGCGCGGCCACCTTCTTCGCCGGCGTGCGCTTGTTGGCATCCAGGCTTTTCTGCAGCAACGACATGAAATCCACCACGTTGGTGGTCGCATCCTCGCGCGGCGCCGGCTCGTCCTCCACCTGGGTGGTGCCGCCCTTGGACTTGATGCGCTTGTTCAACACCTGCTGCAGGCGTTCGCGGAACTCATCGTGGTACTGGGAAGGATCCCAGTCACCGGCCATCGACTCGATCAACTGCTCGGCCATCGCCGTTTCCTTGCTGGTGATGCGGTAATCGGCAGGCTTTCCACTGGGCAGCTTGTAGTCGTCAGGCTCGACCAGTTCCTGCGGATAGCGCAGGATCATCAGCACCAGCGCGTCATCGTTGGGCATCACCGCGCACAGGTACTCGCGCGTGCGCACCACCACTCGGGCGATACCGACCTTGCCAGTGCTGCGCAGCGTTTCCCGCAGCAGCACGTAGCCTTTCTCGGCCTTTTTACCCGGCACCAGCAGATAGGGCTTCTCGTAGTAACGCGGGTCGATCTGGCTGGCGTCGACAAAGGTTTCCACCTCCACCGTTTCATGGCTTTCCGGCGCCGCCGAACGGATATCGTCTTCCTCCAGCACGACGTAGCTGCCCTTGTCGTACTCGTAGGCTTTGACGATGTCCTTCCATGGCACTTCCTCGCCGGTGTCGGCGTTGACCCGTTCGAAGCGGATCGGTTTGCGATCGCGCGAATCGAGCATGCGGAAGTGCAGGTCGACCTTGCGCTCGCCGGACATCAGCGAGACCGGTACGTTGAGCAGGCCGAACGAAAGCGTGCCGGTCCAGATCGGGCGGGCCATGATGCGCACCTGTGTTTCAGCAGGGGTAGCCAGCTTCAGCCGGCTACCGTGAAACAACCGTGTCGGCCACGTGCAGACCGTGCGGTAGTGCCGGCCGCCGGCCGGCAGCTCCTTGAATCCAGGCGATGCCTGCCAGCGACCGGCACTACTGCAGCAGCGGCCTCACCGCAGCGGCGGGGATATGGTCCAGCGCGCGCCAGGCATCTTCCACCACCGGCTGCGCCTGTGCCCAGTTCAGGCGCGACTGTCCGCGCATCTGGTCCCAGTGCTCGGCCAGTTCGCCACTGGTATCGGCCTCACCGCCACGCGGCCAGTCAGCGGCATGGGTGGTCAGCGCGAAGGCATACACCGGGCACAGATCGCGCCAGTTGCGATGCCCCTGTCCGCGGCGTTCCTCGTAGTCGCTCAGCATGTACTGCAGATAGTCCTGCGCCACCGCCTGCGGATCCTCCAGGCGGCGCGTGCGGCGCTGCGTGCTGCGCTGGCCAAGCGGATCCAGCAGGGCGTTGAACACGGACGGGGCGGGGCGTTCAAGACGGGGCATGGCCGGCTCCTGCAGCAGGGCGGGTGGGCAGGAATACGCGCGCCGCCGTTATCCAGTCGTGACAAAGATGTTCATGACGCCAGGTTCGCAGTGGCTTTACTTCGTCCGCGCTCTAGTGGAGGCCTACCGGAGGAACGCCCCATGACCACCACCCGTGACCCCCTGCGTGAGAACCACACCCCCGAGCCGGGCGAGCAGCGCGGCAAACACGATCTGGCCGACGCCGAGGACCGTGGCGCCGGCATGTCGACACCGGACGAAGGCGTACTGCCCGTCGTGCGCCGGCCTGAACAGGCCGCACAGGACCGCAAGGACTGCGGTGACCGCAATCGCGGTGGCCAGGAAAGTCCGCTGAAGCGGCGCGAGCGCAAGCAGCACGCCAGCGACAACCAGGACGAGGCGCTGGAAGAGACCTTCCCGGCCAGCGATCCAACCTCGCCGTTCGTACCCGCCAAGGCCCCGGATTGATCGCGATGCCGGCCAAAGCCGCCGATTGATGGGTAGTGCCGGCCGCTGGCCGGCAACCTCCTGACGTCCTGCACGGAGCGATGCCGGCCAACGGCCGGCGCTACCGCTTCAGCGCCATGACCACTGCAGGCCAACGCTGGCGCGGCGGTCCGGCCCCGGTTCAAAGAACCGGCCGTTACCGTCATTGACGATCACCGAGCCGATGTAGCGCTGGTCCAGCACGTTGTCGATACGTGCGAATGCGCGCAGGTCACCGGCCTGCAGCGTCCAGCTGTGGCCGGCCTCCAGGTTCAGCAGCGCGTATCCCGCTGCGCGCTCGGTGGCGATGTCGTTCACCACCACATCGCTGCTGGCGGCGGCTTCCAGCGCCCACTGCCACTGCCCCGGCGACCACTGCAGGCGGGCATACGCCTGCTGCCGGGGCACGCCGGGCAGGCGGCTGCCAGCGGCAACCACGGTGTCGGGCACTGCGCAGTTGCTGGCCGCACAGGCCAGATAGGGCGAACGCACCTGCGCCTGCAGCCAGGTCCAGGCCAGCTGCAGCTCCAGCTGCTCGGCCAACGGCTGCCGGTACTGCAGCTCCACACCCTGGCGGCGGGTACGGCCGATGTTGCGGTACGTGCTGCGACCATTGGTGTTGCTGGCAACGGCCAGTTCATCGTCGGTATCTGCACGGAACAGGCTCACATCGAGCTGTCTTCCATCCTGCGCGTGCCACTTGCTGCCCACTTCCAGGCTGCGGCTGCGGGCGGCCGCCAGATCCAGCGCCAGCCCGGCCTGGCCGTCGGCGCGGTAGCCCAGCTCGTTGAACGTCGGGGTTTCAAAGCCACGCCCGATCGCCGCGTGCAGGCGCCACTGCGGGCTTGCCTCGAAGCTGACACCCGCCACTGGCGTGGTGGCCTGGTAGCGACGGCGACCACTGTCGTCCGGGTTGCGCCCGACGATGTAGCGATCATCCGATTCGAAGCGCACCGCGCTGTGGCGCAACCCGGCCAGCAGCGACCAGCGCGGGCTCCATTGCCACCACGCCTGGGCGAACTGGTCCACGTTCTGCACGACGTCGATCTGGTCGCGACGCAGGCGGCCGCGTACCCCCACGGTGGTGCCGACGAAGTTCTCGTAGCCGGTGCGGTGCTGGCGCTGGCGATCGGCATTCACGCCCACCACCAGGTCCAGCGGGCGCCCCCACAGATCGCCGTTCCAGCCCCAGCGCGCGTCCAGCCCGCCATAACCGCCATCCAGGTCGATCACGCCACCGGCGTGCAATGGGTTGGCCTGTGGTCCCGGCGGAATCGGCAGGTACTGGGTCACCGCGCGCTGCCCGGCATAGCCCATCAGCTGCCAGCGCTGCGCACCGGCTTCCCGGGTCCAGCGCAGGCCGGCCTGCTGCTGGCGCACTGATTTGCGGGTGTTGTACTGGTGGGCCACCGCCGTGGCCTGGCGCGGGTCGGCCGCCACCTGCGCGCGGGTCAGCCCCAGCGGGTCCTGCGCGTTCGGCGCGTGCAGCGCGTTGAGCAGCAGTTCCAGGCGGCCGCCCGCGAGCTCGGTGCCCAGCCGCGCGTTCAACGATTCGCGGCGCGCGCGGCTGTGGTCACGCCAACCGTCGGTACTGAAATGGTTGGCGGCCACGTTGTAGTCGATGCCCTTGCCCGCCCCGCGCAGCTGCGCGCCGACGCTGAGCGTGTTGTCGGCACCGGCATTCACCCGCAGCCGCCAGGGGTCACCGGCCTGGCTCTGCGCGCTCCACACCTGCAGCACGCCGCCGGACGAATTGCCGTACAGCGCCGAGAACGGCCCGCGCAGCACCTCGATGCGCTCGGCACCGAGCAGGCTGGCGTGCGACAGCTGGCCCTGGCCATCGGGCATGGTCGCCGGCACCCCATCGATCAGCACCCGCACCCCGCGCACGCCAAAGGTCGAACGGGCGCCGAAGCCACGGATCGACAGCTGGGTGTCCTGCGCGAAGTTCTGCCGGTCCCGGGCCAGCAGGCCCGGCACCCCGCCCAGCGCCTCGGACAGCTGCGTGCCCGGGCCGGTACGGTCGGCGTCGATCCACACCGTATCCAGGCTGGCGGGCAGGGCGAAGGGGTCGACGCCGGGCACCCGCGCGGCCTGCACCTGCACCGTCGGCAGGGCGGTCGGCAATGGCTCGGCTGTCACCGCCAAAGGCAGCAGCAGCAGGGCGGAAAGCGGCAGGCATGGGCGTCGTGCGCTGGGATTCATGATTCAGGTTGATGGATCGGGCGGCAACGCACGCCATGGTACGGGCAGGCGGATGACGATGGCGGCGGCCAGCCCCGGCAGGCTTTGTTACGATGGGTCGGTTTCGGCCGACAGGCCGCAAGCCGCGTGGCGCAATTCCTCCCCCTTTCCGTCTACCGAACGAGTACCGCCGTGTCCTTCTTTGCAAACGTGGAACTGGTCCCAGGCGACCCGATCCTGGGCCTGACCGAGGCGTACAACGCCGACAGCCGCCCGACCAAGGTCAACCTGGGTGTAGGCATCTACTACGACGAGAGCGGCCGCATTCCGCTGCTGCGCGCCGTCAAGCAGATCGAGCAGCAGCTCGCCAACGAAGCCAAACCGCGCGGCTACCTGCCGATCGATGGCCTGCCGGCGTACACCCAGGCCACCCGTGAGCTGGTGTTCGGCAAGGACTCGCCGCTGCTGGCCGCCGGCCGTGTCACCACCGCCCAGACCGTCGGTGGCAGCGGTGCGCTGCGCGTCGGCGCGGACGTGCTGAAGAAGCTGCTGCCGCACGCCACCGTCGCACTCAGCAACCCGAGCTGGGAAAACCACCGCGCCGTGTTCAGCGCCGCTGGTTTCGAGGTGGTCGATTACACCTACTTCGACCCGACCACCCATGGCGTCAACTTCGACGGCCTGCTGGCCGACCTGGGCAAGCTGGAAGCGGGCACCGTGGTACTGCTGCACGCCTGCTGCCACAACCCCACCGGCGCCGACCTCACCGTCAGCCAGTGGAAGCAGGTCGCACAGCTGCTGAAGGACCGCCAGCTGTTCCCCTTCATCGACATGGCCTACCAGGGCTTCGACAAGGGCATCGAGCAGGATGGCGCCGCGGTACGCATCATCGCCGAGGCTGGCATCGACAGCTTCATCGTCGCCAACTCGTACTCCAAGTCGTTCTCGCTGTATGGCGAGCGCGTGGGTGCGCTGTCGATGGTCGCGCCGACCGCCGCTGACGCCAAGGCCGTGCAGTCGCAGGTCAAGCGCGTGATCCGCACGATCTACTCCAGCCCGTCCACCCACGGTGCTGCACTGGTTGCCGGTGTACTGAACAATCCGGAACTGCGCGCGATGTGGGAGCAGGAGCTGACCGAGATGCGCGAGCGCATCCACGCCCTGCGCCAGGGCCTGGTCGAGAAGCTGGCCGCCGCCGGCGCCCCGCAGTTCGGCTTCATCAACGAACAGGCGGGCATGTTCTCGTACTCCGGCCTGAGCCGCGAACAGGTCGAGCGCCTGCGCGACGAGTTCGGCATCTACGCCGTCGGCACCGGCCGCATCTGCGTGGCCGCGCTGAACCAGAACAACCTGGAATACGTCGCCAAGGCCGTGGCCACCGTCGCCAAGGGCTGATCGACCGCTCCAGCAAGCTGTGGAAACAAAGGCGCCGAAAGGCGCCTTTGTTTTTGCTCCTGCCTTGCCACACCCTCCGCGCGCCTCTACGAAAGGAAGGCGCCGCACAGCGCAACGCCTCTGGAAACGATTACGCCTACCCCCGCTCACCCACGCGCAAGTCAGACCAGCGACAATAGGCGTTTTCCCGTTGCCGAGACCTGCCCGCCCATGTCCCGTACCTCGTTGACCCGCTTCCTGATCCAGCAGCAGCACGCCGGCCGCATCAACGCCGACCTGCGCCAGCTGATCGCGGTCGTCGCCCGCGCCTGCACCAGCATCTCCATCGCCGTCAGCAAGGGCGCCCTCGGTGGCGTGCTCGGCGAGGCCGGTACCGGCAACGTGCAGGGCGAAGCGCAGAAGAAGCTGGATGTCATCAGCAACGAGATCCTGCTGGAAGCCAACGCCTGGGGCGGCCACCTCGCCGCCTGCGCATCGGAGGAGATGGACCACAGCCAGCCGGTGCCGGACATCTACCCGCGCGGCGACTTCCTGCTGCTGTTCGATCCCCTCGATGGCAGCTCCAACATCGACGTCAACGTCTCCGTCGGCACCATCTTCTCGGTGCTGCGTTGCCCGACCAACGTCGAACTGCCCGGCGATGACGCCTTCCTGCAGCCGGGCAGCAAGCAGATCGCCGCCGGCTACTGCATCTACGGGCCCAGCACGCAGCTGGTGCTGACCGTCGGCCACGGTACCCACGCCTTCACCCTCGACCGCGAAACCGGCGAGTTCCTGCTGACCACCGAGAACATGCAGATCCCGGCGGCCACCCAGGAGTTCGCCATCAACATGTCCAACCAGCGGCACTGGGAAGCGCCGATGCAGGCCTACGTGGAAGATCTGCTGGCCGGCAAGGAAGGCCCGCGCGGCAAGAACTTCAACATGCGCTGGATCGCCAGCATGGTCGCCGACGTGCATCGCATCCTGACCCGCGGCGGCATCTTCATCTACCCGTGGGACAAGAAGGAACCGGGCAAGGCCGGCAAGCTGCGCCTGATGTACGAAGCCAACCCGATGGGCCTGCTGGTGGAGCAGGCGGGCGGCGCTGCCTGGACCGGTCGCGAGCGCATCATCGATGTGCAACCCGACCAGCTGCACCAGCGCGTGCCGGTGTTCCTCGGTTCGCGCGAAGAGGTCGCCGAGGCCGTGCGTTATCACCAGGAACATGACGCGAAGAGCGTCTGACAGCGGCCATCCCTACAGCGGTCATGGCAGATTGATGACATGACCGCAGGGTGACAGCAGCAGCTGCAAACGGCACCATCAAGCCCTTGCCGTCGAAGGAATGCACGCATGCACGAGCCGGGCCCTGTCGATTTCATCGAGGTCATCCACAACGCCGTCCCCAGCGACGTGTGTGCTGCGATCGTCGCGCGCATGCGTGCAAGCCAGGGCCTGAAACCCGGCGCGGTGGGCAGCGGTGTGTTCCCGGAACTCAAGCACAGCAAGGATCTGCGGATCAGCGGTGTGGACGGCTGGCAGGATGTGGACCAGCAGCTGCAAAAGGCGGTATTTGCGGGTCTGCAGACTTATCTACGCCGTTATCCACAGGCGTTGATCGCGCCGTTGATGTTGCAGATCCAGGACAGCAACGGCCAGCCGCGACGCCTGTCGGCCGAGGATTTCCCCGACATGGCGCCGGAGCAGCTGGCGGATCTGGCGCGCACCTGCCTGCGCCCGGGCGCAATCAACCTCCAATGGTACGCGGCGGGCGAGGGCGGCTACCCGTACTGGCATTGCGAGCTGTACCCCAAGGACGCGCAGGCCGAGACGCTGCACCGGCATGTGCTGTGGACGCTGTACCTCAACGACGACTTCGAAGAAGGCGAAACCGAGTTCCTGTTCCAGGGGCGGAAGATCGCCCCGCGCACCGGCAGCCTGCTGATCGCGCCGACTGCATTCACCCATACCCATCGCGGCAACCGGCCGCAGGGCGGCGACAAGTTCATCGCCACCAGCTGGATCCTGTTCCAGAGCGCGCAGAAGTTGTTTGGTGGGTGATCGTCGAGCCTGACCGACGATATCGCTTGCCCGGTAAAGTCGAGCTTGCTGGACTGAATCTGGAGCGGGGTGGAGCAACTCGACGCTACCGCGGGCGGTGGCAATAGAGAATCACGCCCGCCACGGCACCGAACACGGCCACACCCAGGCCGACGAATTCCTGTTCTCCAATCGCGTCGCCAGACATCAACGTGCCGGCCGTCAGCAGCAGAACGTTCAATGGAAGCATCCACAGGAACGCGATGCCGAGCCAGTAGATGATCTTCACGCCATGCGCTTATGGGTCCGGAAAAATGGACTTGAACCAGTAGGCGGAGCTGTTCCGCATCCACGATGCTGAACTCCCCTCTCTCCAGTCCCCGTAGCTGGCGCTTGTCTGTTTCATAGCGTGCAGTGGTTGCTGGGTACAGATTGATGACGCTCAGCTATCTGGCGGGTCCAAAGGATCCCCAGAGATCGTCGTTTCCTCCTTGCCAGGCGCTGAGCTTCTCGACAGGGATTTCCTTCAGTTGACAGGTGAACTGGAGATAGAAGGAACGGTCTTCTTTTCGATAGCTGTTCCACCCAACAGCCGTCACTTTGACTTCGATCTGACTATCGCCCCTGTGCGGCTGATGTAGTTCGACGTCCGCTGAATCGGACAGCCAGTAGTCTCCCTTGTGCGCGAAGCCCGCGCCGCCACTTGTCAAGCGCGCATCCACCACCTCCGGCGTCCCTTTCGACGAAGGCGCGTATCGCTTCAGGCTGCCCGTGATCTTGATGTACTGCGGGGAATCGATCACGCCCGGCGACTCCGAGAAGAGGCGCAGCAGGAGGAGGGTGTCCGTGCCCTTGCGCACCCTCTGACCGGTATTCGCAATCCACAGTCGCTGTTCGAACTCGTCCAGTCCACCCCGCATGTCAGTGACGATCGCGGCCTGCGGAACAACGATGCATTCGTGGATGTCGCGGGCCTGCGCCTGCAGGGCCATAAGGCAGAGCATGAGAGCGCTGGCCGGAAGGCAGCAAGTACGTTTCATCGTGTAGAAACTGCTGATCTGAGTTCAGTCATGCAAGCGATTGGAGGGGTGTGCCTGATCGAAGGGTGATGCGTCCGGATCATGCGCTCCCGTCCATGCATCAAGATGCTGCAGCGACAGCGGCAAGGCTCTCAAACGCTCTGACACCGTCGTCGGTGCGTCGCACTCTCCCGGCCATTGCAGTGGGCTTGTGGCGCGGAACGTTGCGTCGATCTGGATCTCGATGCCGAAATCTCCGGTGGAAACCACGGTGATCTGCCCTGCGACGGGTACTCCGTAGCAGCCGGACTTTCCGGCGAATGCGCTGGAACCGCTGCTATGGAACATCCGTACTCGATCGCCTGCGGCAGCGAATCGGTCTCCTGCCTTCGCATCAGCAGGGAGCTGGATCGTGAGCTTGCTGAATGTGGAATGGTCGATCCGCCACGAAGACCGGAATCGTCTAAGCCCGACCACACGATTGTTGCCGGCAACGATCTGGTGACAGGAAAAGAGCAGCTGGCGGGGCTCCACCCCGAGGCAGGCGAGGTCACGCATGGCAGCGTCTTCAACCACAAACGCACGGGCAGCTTCTGCATCGGCGCTGCAGGCAAACAGAAACGCACCACAGCCGAGGGCAGGTAGACGCTTCATGGACAAATCGATTCGTCGCCATGCGGACCGAATCGCGCCATCGCCGATCGTAGGTAACCCATCTGCTCCCTTCCCTGGTTTGCAGGCCCTCCGGCCAAGTGCAGATTGTTGCCGGTAGATCGCACAGCGGTCCAGTGCTCTAGAACAGCGAACCCTGCGGCGTATCCACCTTCGGCGGCAACGGCTTCTCGAACCGGCTGCAATCCAGCTTCGGCCAATGGCTGTTCTGCGCATTGAAACCCAGCCGCTTGCGCGCCAGCTTGAAGCGGTTGTTCAACAGCTCTGCGTAAACACCCTGGCCGCGCATGCGCGTGCCGAACTGACTGTCGTAATCCTTGCCGCCGCGCAGCTGCTGGATGGTGCTCATCACATGCGCGGCGCGATCGGGATGATGGGTATCGAGCCAGTCGCGGAACAGCGGTGCCACTTCCAGCGGCAAGCGCAGCAGCACGTAGCCTGCAGTGCTGGCGCCGGCATCATGCGCAGCCTCCAGCACGGCTTCCAGTTCGCTGTCGTTGATCCACGGAATCACCGGCGCAACCATCACGCCCACCGGAATGCCCGCTTCGTGCAGGCGTTTCATCGCACGCAGCCGCGCATGTGGAGCCGAGGCCCGCGGCTCCAGCTTCGCCGACAGATGCGGATCCAGCGATGTCACCGAGAAATGCACGCTGACCAAGTTCTCCGCCGCCAGTGGTGAGAGCAGATCGATGTCGCGCTCGACCAGCGCATTCTTGGTGATCAGCGAGAACGGATGCTTCGTCTCCAGCATCACTTCGATCAGCTGGCGGGTCAGCTTGAACTTGCGTTCAATCGGCTGGTACGCGTCGGTGTTGATGCCCAGCGCGATCGGCTGGGGCACGTAGCCCGGCTTCGACAGTTCCTTGCGCAGCAGCTGTGGCGCGTTGGTCTTGGCAAACAGCTTGGTCTCGAAGTCCAGGCCAGGCGACAGGTTCAGATAGGCATGCGAGGGGCGGGCGAAGCAGTAGGAGCAGCCATGCTCACAGCCGCGATACGGATTCACCGATTGGCTGAAGCCGACATCCGGGGAGGTGTTGCGGCTGATGATGCTGCGAGCGGTCTCCGCGCGTACTTCCGTGCGCAGGCGCGGGGCGAGGAATTCCTCGCTGTCGTCCACTGCCCAGCCGTCGTCCACCGCTTCGCTGACGGTGCTTTCAAAACGCCCCGCAAGATGGGACGTGGAACCCCGGCCCTTGATGGCGGCCTGGGCGTTGCGAGGGGGGTGCTGCATATTGCCCTACGGCCGTTACGGGCCATTAGTATTATTGCTAACCACAGGCAGCGCAAGCGGCCAGGATTCACGTAGCTGTAGGCGCGCAGGCGCATGGGGCGACACGTTGACCCCAGACTTGTCCACAGGGTCGTCTGGCTTGGGCCCGGGCGCGCGCCATCGCCGCGGCAGGCCAGCATGGGCCACGGGTGTCTCAGCAACTGCGATGGGAAGATCGGCTACAGGGGCGCTTGCCAGGCCGGATCACGGGGACCTGCCGCACGTCTTCGGGCTTCAACCCGGCGGGGAAGTCCCATGCACTGCTACAGCAGTGCCAGGTAGCCCTTCACCGTGGCATCCAGGCCGTCGTACAGCGCCTCGCCGATCAGCGCGTGGCCGATCGACACCTCCAGCACCTCCGGCACGGCGGCCAGGAAGTCACGCAGGTTGTCCTGCGACAGATCGTGCCCGGCATTCACACCGAGGCCGACGGCCTGTGCACGGCGCGCGGCCGTGGCGAACAGTTCCAGCATGGCGCGGGCGTCGCCGGCGGCATGGGCCTCGGCATACGGGCCGGTGTACAGCTCGACGCGGTCGGCGCCGACATCGGCGGCCTGCTCCAGCAGCGGGTTGCCGGCATCCACGAACAGGCTCACCCGGCATCCCATCGCTTTCAGCTCGGCCACCAGCGGGCGCAACCGCTGCGCATCGCGTTCGAAGTCGAAGCCATGGTCGGAGGTGATCTGGCCATCGCCATCGGGAACCAGCGTGGCCTGCGCCGGGCGCGTCTGCGCGCACAGCGGCAGCAGCCCGGGGTAGCCCTCACGCGGCGGCGCGAACGGGTTGCCTTCGATGTTGAACTCCACACCACGGGCACGGGTCAGCGCCGACAGCGCCAGCACGTCCTCGGCGGTGATGTGCCGGCGGTCCGGCCGCGGGTGCACGGTAATGCCATGCGCGCCGGCATCCAGGCAGGCCTGGGCGGCACGCACCACGTCCGGTTCGGCACCGCCACGCGAGTTGCGCAGGACGGCGATCTTGTTGACGTTGACGCTGAGCTGGGTCATGGAACGGGACTACGGGGAGTAAGAGGGAGGATCGCTGCCGTCGGCCGGAGCAACCTTGGGCTGCTCGCGCAGACGCCTGAGTTCATCGCTGTCCACCAGTGTCGCCGGATCACGCTGAAGGTCGCCGAAGCGTGCGGCGTATCTCCCGCGCACCCATGCCAGCAGGAAGGCGAGGGTACCCAGCAGGGCCAGCGACATCAGGCCCATGTTCGGTGTTTTCAGCGCAAAGGCGAAGCAGCCCAGCGCCAGCAGCAGGTACAGCCAGTACATTGTCAGTCTCCCCGGGCCACCGCCGCAGTGTAGCGCTGCCTCACAGCAGCGGCGAGGCCAATCGCGCGAAGGCTTCGGGCAACCGGTGCAGCCACAGCGAGCGTCCTGCCTGGTCGTGTACGCGGGTGGCACGCTCGAATTCGGACTGCAGCAACGTAGACAGTTCCGCCACCCGGCCACGATCGCTGATCATCATCGACAGCTCGAAATTCAGGCGGAAGCTGCGGTGATCGAAGTTGGCGCTGCCGACGATGCAGACATCGTCGTCGGCGATGAACGCCTTGGTATGCAGCATGCGTGGACCGTACTCGTAGATCTTCACTCCCGCATGCAGCAGTTCGTCGAAATAGGAACGTGCGGCCTGGGTCACGAACCAGGAGTCGCTCATCTTCGGCACCAGCATGCGCACGTCCAGGCCACCGAGTGCGGCCGAGGTCAGCGCCATCCGCGCCGCCTCGCCGGGTACGAAGTAGGGGGTGACCAGCCAGACCCGCTCACGTGCTTCCTGGATGGCCGCCACATGAAGGCGATGGATGGTCTCCCATCCCGAATCCGGGCCGGACACCAGCACCTGCGCGTTGATCGCGCCGTCGCCGCGCAGGGGCATGTCGCTGGGCCACAGCCGGGCGATATCGAACCGCGAGTGGTCCTGGCCGCTGGCGTACAGCCAGTCCTCGGCGAACACCAGCTGCAGGCTGCGTACCACGTGCCCACGCAGGCGCATGTGCAGATCGCGGTAGGCATTCGGGTTGCGGCTTTCGTCTTCGTCGTCGGTGATGTTGATGCCGCCGGTGAACGCCAGCCGGCCATCGACGATCACCAGCTTGCGGTGCGTTCGCAGGTTCAACCAGGGTCGCTTGAATGGTTTCAACAGCTGCCGCGGATGGAACCAGATCACCTCCGCTCCCGCATCCAGCAAAGGCTGCAGGAAGCGCTGGCGCACGGCCGAAGAACCTACCGCATCCAGCAGCAGCCGCACCTGCACGCCGGCGCTGGCCCGTTCCACCAACGCGTCCCGCAACGCGGTGCCGGCGTGGTCGGGATTGAAGATGTAGTACTCCAGGTGCACATGGTCCTGCGCCTGTGCCACCGCTTCCAGCAGCGCGGTGTAGGTGGCCGCGCCGTCGACCAGCCAGGTCACTTCGGTGGCTGTGCTTGGCGCCAGCCCGGTGGTCGCCTGCGCGATCTTGGCCAGTTCGGTGCAGTCGGCATCGGGCGGGCAGACATCGCTGTAGTGCTCCATGCCCGAGCGCGCGCGACCGCGCCGCAGCCGTTGCCGCTTCACCTTCTGTGGGCCCAGCAGGTAGTAGATGAAGAGGCCCAGGTAGGGCAGCAGCGCCAGCGACAGGATCCAGCTCAACGTGGCCACCGGCTCGCGCTTCTGCAGCATGATCCAGCCCGTCAACGCCAGCAGATACAGCAGATAGGCCACCGCCAGGATCGTTCCCAGGTGGGCGATGCCATCAAGCCAATGGCGCACGGAATCGAAGAGGGCGAGCATCCGCCGATCATAGCGGGGACAGGCACTGGTCAGCGGCATTTATCCCCAGGAAGACGCATCCACGCATGGCGTGGATCCACGTGTCGACCAAGGTCGACACCCACCAAGAGCAGGCATGTCATTCCTACAGATTGCGGAGACCTGTCGAAGGCGGGGTGGGTCCGGTTGCGGGGGCGTGAGCGCCATGGATGGCGCGACCGAGCTTACAGGGACGTACTTGCAGCGTCCCCCGCAACCGGGGCCACCCCGCCATCCCCCAGTAGCCCAGCTGTTGCTGTTTAGGTTGCCGGTCAGCGGCCGGCACTACCAACACCGCGCACAAAAAAAGACGCCCCTGTTTCCAGGGGCGTCTGCAGTCGCGTCATGACTGATGTATTGCGGTGTAGCGATTTACTGCTGCACGAAGCCGATCTTCTTCATCTGAGCATTCTTCGCGGCGGCCAGAACCTTGGCCATCACGTCGTACTCCGAATCCGGGCTGGCATCGATCCGCAGTTCCGGCTGGTTGGTCGGGTCACGCTGGACCTCCTGCTCCATCCGCTGCTGCAGTTCGTGCGTACCGATCGGGCTGTTGTTCCACGAGACCTGGTTGCTGGCGTCGATCTTCAGCTCGATCGGCGGCGGCGGTTCGACCAGCTGCGGCGGTGGGTTGAGCACGCGCTGCGGCAGGTCCACGGCGATCGGGTACGTCATGATCGGCGCGGTCACGATGAAGATGATCAGCAGCACCAGCATCACGTCCACGAGGGGCGTGACGTTGATGTCTGCCATGGGGCCTTTGCCACCACCACTACTGAATGCCATGGCTTATTGCCCCTTCTCTTTGGTCGCCACGAAGCCGACGTCCAGCATGCCCTGTTCCTGCGCGACCTTGGTCATCTCGTTGATGACACGCATCTTGGTGGTGCGGTCACCACGCAGGTTCAACGGCGGCTGCGGGGTCTGCTGGGCGGCGGTCGCCAAGCGCGACTCGAGGGTCTGCTTGTCGATCTCTTCGTCGTTCCAGTAGATCGAACCGTCTTCCTTGACTGCCAGGGTGATGGGACCCTTGCGGTCGTTGGTGTCGTCCGGCTTCTGGACCAGATTGGCCTCCGGCAGATCCACCTTGACCTTGTGGGACATCAGCGGCGCCGTGATGATGAAGATGATCAGCAGCACCAGCATCACGTCCACGAGGGGCGTAACGTTGATGTCGGCCATGGGGCCGCCGCTGTTACCACTACTGAAAGCCATAACGGGCTCCGTCTAGATCTTGGTGACTACGTTCTCGCGGGTACAGCGCGTCGCAATTAGCGGACGCGCGAACCGGTGGCGAAGAAGTCGTGCAGGTCGTGCGCGAAGGTATCGAACTTGCTGATGGTCGCGCTGTTGATCTTGCTGAAGAAGTTGAAGGCGAACACGGCCGGGATCGCGACGAACAGACCGATGGCGGTCATGATCAGTGCTTCACCCACCGGGCCGGCAACGGCGTCGATCGAAGCGGAGCCGGTGGCACCGATCTTGATCAGCGCGCCGTAGATGCCCCACACGGTACCCAGCAGACCGACGAACGGAGCGGTTGCACCGACGGTGGCCAGCAGGGTCATGCCCGACTGCAGCTTGTTGCTTTCGCGGGTCACGGCCTGGCGCAGAGCGCGGTCGACGAACTCCGAACGGCTCAGGTTCTCACCCACGCCGCCGACAGCGCCGCCTTCAGCACGCTGGTGGTGCGCAGCAGCCTGTGCAGCGTCCAGTGCGATCTTCGAGAACGGCTCCGAAGCCGGCTGCTCTTCCATTGCACGGATGGCGTCCTGCGCGTTCGGGGTATCCCAGAACAGGCTGACGACGCGATCAGCGGCGCTCTTCAGGCGGGTAGCACGGAAGATGTTGATGACGGTCCAGTACCAGGACATGGCGGACATGACGACCAGGGTCAGCAGCACGACCCAGGAAACCGCGAAATCACCCGGCTTGGTGGTCATTTCGTGGATCAGATGCTCGAAGCCCATCTGCGACAGGGCGTTGGACGGATTGCCCCCGGCAGCAGCGGCGATGAAAATTTCCTGCAGCATGACGCTTACCTTTGTTGTGTGTGGTGATAAAGGGTGTAGCTAAGCTAAACAATCGAACTGGAGGCGAGGGTGGCCAGGCGGCCACCCGGGCGCATCAGTTCAGCGCAAAGTTGACCGGGACGCGGACGCGGCCAGCAGCCTTCTTACCGCCAGCTTCGGCGGCGTTGAAACGCCACTTGCGGGCAGCTTCCATCGCAGCACGGTCCAGATCGCGGTTACGGCTGGACTTTTCCACCGTGACATTGGTGACGTTGCCGCTGGCATCGACATCAATGATCAGGATCACTTCGCCCTGGATACCAGCGCGGAAGGCGGCCGGCGGATAGCGCGGCGGATTCATGGCCTTCGACGAGATGTCCACGCTGGCCTCGATCGAGGTCGGCGGTGCCGGCGGCGACGGCGGCGACGGCGGGGTGACGATATCGTTCGGGCGCGGTTCCGGCACGTCGACGACCGGCGCCTGCGGCGGCGGCGGGACGGGCGACGGCTTCGGCGGCGACAGATTCTTCACCGGCGGCGGCGGGGTGTCCTGCGGCGGCGGCGGCGGCGGCGGCGGTGGCGGCGGCGGCGGTGCGTCGACGATGGTCACCATGACGTTGCGCTCCTTCTCCGCCACGGCCTTGGGAGCCACGGCAGGAATCAGGAGCATCATGAAGGCGGCCAGATGCAGGGCGATTACAAACGCGATACCGACGATGCGAGGCCAGCTCAGCCCCTTGTCATCGGGTTGTTCGTACCGGTGAACGACTAGTTGTTCCGTCATGCGCCAAGAGCTCAATAGTGGGGCCGGAATCCCGGGGGCGGGATCCCTGATCAGCGGTGCATGACACCGCAGGAACCTCCAAGCTTATACCAATCCTGAGCGCTTGCGCATCAACTGGGCAGGCGTTCAGGCGTTATTCCTACTTACTTCAGGTTGATGATTTTCTTGGCATCCGCCTGGTTCTTCACGCCCTTCGCCAGCGCCTGCTGGGCGGCCTGCTTGGCCTCCGGGACACGACCTTCACTGTGCAAAACGCGTGCCAGATTCAGGTAGGTCTCACCGTCCTTGGAGAGCGGGGCGGCCTTCTGCCACGCATCGATCGCCTGCGGCACCTGGTCGGAGTAGTAGTAGGACTGGGCCAGTGCCAGGTAGACCTGGTAATCCGGCTTCAGGATGCCCTTCTGCAACCCCTCGTTGATGACCGCGATGACGTCCTTTTCCTTGTTCTCGGTGTTGGCATAGATCGAGTACAGCTGCTTGTACTCGCGCTCTTCGGTGAGCTGGCCGCTGCTGCGCAGCTTGTCCATCACCGCGGCGGCCTTCGGCATCTGGTCGGCCTGCATGTACATGTTGGCCAGGTTCAGCTGCGCTTTCTTGTCGTTCGGGTTCTTGGCCGCCAGCGCTTCGGCGGCCTGCACGGCCTCACCGGTCTGGCCCGCTTCGGACAGTGCGGCCATCAGCAGCTGGTTCCAGTTGTCCTTCGGCTCGGCAGCGCCGGCAATGGCCTGCTTCAGCACCGGGATCGCTTCCTGGTAGCGCTCCAGCTGGTACAGCGCCTGGCCCTTGATGATCAGCTCTTCCGGCTTGGTCGACTTGCTCTCGGCGAAGTACTTGTCCAGGGTCGCCAGGCCTTCAGCGGTCTGGTCTTCCTGGATCTGCAGCTGGCCCAGCATCAGCATCGACTGGAAGTGGCCGTTGTTGTCCAGGCCGTTGAACTGCAGCACCTGCTTCAGGTACGCGATGGCCGCGGCGGTGTCGTCGGTCTGGTAGGCGGCCTGCGATGCCAGCTGCGCGGCCAGCGACTTGTCGTACTCGTTGGCGCCGTCGGTGGCCAGGATCTCGTCGGCCAGCGTGCGGGTCTCCGGGAACTTTTCCTTGTTGTAGCTGTCAATCATCTTCTGCAGCTTGCTGCCCAGCTTGGCCGACGACTTCGCTGCCGGTTCCTGGCGGGTCGCGTTCGGGAACAGCACTTCGGCCTTGGCCTGCTTGCCGCCACGGTTGCCACGCTCGGACGAACGCGAGGACTGCGCGAACGCGTCGGTGACCACGGCGCCGGTCAGGGCAGTGGCGATGAGGACGGAAAGCACAGCTTTGTGGTTACGGAAAATCATCGTTCACCTCGATCGAACCGCCGGTAGCGGCAAAGTCGGACTGTCAGAAAAATCTGAGCCGCCAAACGTATCAGAAACAGATGGCGTGAGAAATCGTTTTATGTGCTGCAATACAGCATGAATCTGCGCACTCAGCCACACTTTGGCCGGCGTCCGGCCGCCTGCGCCTGCTGGTAGACGGGGCCGAGCGCCGGCACATCACGCTGCAACTCCCTGATCCGGTTGGCTGGATCGGGATGGGTGGACAACCATTGCGGGCTGCGACCGCCACTGGCGGCCATCATGTTCTGCCACAGATCGACGGCCTGGGCGGGGTTGAATCCGGCCTCGGCCATCAACCGCTGGCCGATCACGTCAGCCTCGCTTTCCTGGGTGCGTGAGCCGGGCAACAGGAACGCGGTCTGCGCCCCCATCCCGCCCAGCTGGTTGACCGTACTGGCTGCGCCTTCGCCGCCATAGGCGCCGGCCAGCGCGCCCAGCACCGCCAATCCGGTCTGCGCGCCCATCTGCCGGGTGATGCGTTCTTCGTGGTGGCGGGCGATCACGTGGCCGATTTCATGGCCGATCACCGCTGCCAGCTGATCCTGGTTCTTGGCAACGCTGAAGATGCCGGTGTTGACCCCGACCTTGCCGCCGGGCAGGGCGAAGGCATTGGGTTCCTTGTCGACGAAAACCGCCGTTTCCCACCGTACGCCACGGTACTGAGGCGGCAGCTGTGCAACGAGCGCGTTGACCACGCATTGCACGTAGCCGTTCTGGCGGCCATCGCTGCTGATCTTCTCTTTCTGCTTGGTTTCGGCGAACGCCTGCGCACCCAGCTGGTCCAGCTGTGCCTGCGACACACCGCCCACCATCTGCCGACGGCCGGTGGGTGAAGTGGTGGTCGCGCAGGCGCTGACCAGAGTGGTGATGACGATGGCCAGCAGCAGTTTTTTCATGGACCCACCCCCGTGTTCAGAAGCCCAGTGTGTAACGGGTCTGCTTAATCTTTCGTCAAGCGGACAGCGCCTTACGTTGCCCCGAAAAACACCAGGGCCGCAAGCGCCACGGCATTGTTCAGTGCATGTGCGGCGATCGCCGCCCACAAGGTGCCGGTGCGGCGGTACAGCCAGCAGAACGCGGCGCCCATGCCGCCATAGACCAGCCATAGCTGGGCGATCTCGGCCGGGCCATTGGCGCTGGTACCGGGAATTTCATGGATGAGCGCGAACGCCAGGCTGCTCAGGATCATCCCCAGCCACGGCCGTCCGGCCTGCCACAGGCGCCCGAACAGGACCCGGCGGAACAGCAGTTCCTCGTAGGCAGGTGCCAGTACCACGGCGAACAACGTCAGGAACAGCGGAAAGCGGGCAACCGCGTTCTGCATCAGTTCGAGGTTTGTCGGCACCGGCTCGATGCCCATCTGCTTGGCCACGAAGGCGATACCGTTGCTGCCGATCACGATCGCGCTGGCCACCAGCAGGGTCCAACCCCAGGTGGAGGGGCGACGGAGCGCGTCGCGCGAACGCTGGCGTTCGGCAGCGTTGGCCGGTCGGCGCCAGAAATACACCAGCAGTGCTGCGCCGCCGGTAGCGACCAGTGCCATCAGGATCTGCCCAAGAGCACCGGGCTGGCCGAGCTGCTGGGTGACCGCTGCCGGGTCAGGCGTGCCACCGCCGGATTTGGCGCTGGCGTATCCCACAACGATGCCGCGATAGAGTCCCCAGATCAGCCCGCCCACCAGGCTCAGCCCGAACAGGGTGACGGCAGCGATTCCCAGATCGATGAAGAAGCCCGCCAGCGGCGAGGAGGCGCGGGGCGTGACAGTAGCCGGTGGAACCGGCGGCGGAGCGGAAACCGGGGCGGAAGCGGACATCGATTACCTGCGATCAAGGGACAAAAGCCGGCGCGCCTCCCCGCGCGCCGGCCACCATCCGATTGTGTCAGATATCCAGGTTGGCGACCTTCAGCGCGTTGTCTTCGATGAAGTCGCGGCGCGGTTCGACCACATCACCCATCAGGGTGCTGAAGATCTGGTCAGCGGCCACCGCATCTTCGATACGCACCTGCAGCAGGCGACGGGTATCGGGATTGACGGTGGTGTCCCACAGCTGTTCCGGATTCATTTCGCCCAGACCCTTGAATCGCTGGATCTGACGGCCGCGCTTGGCTTCGTCCAGCAGCCAGTTGCGGGCCTGCGCGAACGACTCGATCTCGATCGACTTGGCGCCACGGGTGATGACCGCGCCTTCGCGGACCAGACCGTGCAGCAGCTGCGCTGCCTGGTGGATGCCACGCAGCTCGCCGCTTTCAAGCGCGGACAGCGGCAGCACCTGGATGTGCTGTTCGCCCATGTGGCTGCGCGTGACCAGCACCGCAGCGGGACGCTGCTCGTTGGGTTCCTGCAGTTCCAGGGTGAAACGGGCGCTGCCGAGGTTGCCCTGGTTGAGGTGCTTGGCCAGCGCGTCCAGGCCTTCGCCGGGACCTGCGTTGCGCAGGTTTTCCAGCTCCAACGGCATGAAGTCGACCAGCGCTTCGAGCAGGTTGCGGTCGTAACGATGGGTATTGCGGTTGATCGTGTCCTGCGCGGCAGCGTAGGCAAGCAGCAGCTTTTCCAGCGCCACGCCATCGATCGGCGGCTCGCCGCTGGCCGGCACCAGTCCCGCGTTCTCCACTGCGCTGCTGGCCAGATAGCTGTCCAGCGCCGGATCGTCCTTCAGGTACAGCTCCTGCTTGCCCTGCTTGATCTTGTACAACGGCGGCAGGCCGATATAGACATAACCACGCTCGATCAGCTCCGGCATCTGACGGTAGAAGAACGTCAGCAGCAGGGTGCGGATGTGCGCGCCGTCGACGTCGGCGTCGGTCATGATGATGATCTTGTGGTAACGCAGCTTGTCCGGGTTGTACTCGTCGCGACCGATGCCGGTGCCCAGCGCGGTGATCAGCGTACCCACCTGGTCGGACGCCAGCATGCGGTCGAAGCGTGCACGTTCCACGTTGAGGATCTTGCCGCGCAGCGGCAGCACCGCCTGGTTCTTGCGGTTGCGGCCCTGCTTGGCCGAACCACCTGCCGAGTCACCCTCGACGATGAACAGTTCGGACAGCGCCGGATCCTTTTCCTGGCAGTCGGCCAGCTTGCCCGGCAGGCCGGCGATATCCAGCGCACCCTTGCGGCGGGTCAGGTCGCGGGCCTTGCGCGCGGCTTCGCGGGCACGGGCAGCGTCGACGATCTTGCCGGCGATGGCCTTGGCTTCGTTCGGGTTTTCCTGCAGGAACTCTTCCAGGCGCTGGCCGAACGCACTTTCCACGGCCGGACGCACATCCGAGCTGACCAGCTTTTCCTTGGTCTGGCTGGAGAAGCTCGGGTCCGGCACCTTCACCGACAGCACCGCGATCATGCCTTCGCGCATGTCATCGCCGGTCAGGTTGATCTTGGCCTGCTTGGCGATGCCGTTCTGCTCGATGTAGTTGTTGAGCACACGGGTCAACGCGCCACGGAAGCCGGCCAGGTGGGTACCGCCGTCTTTCTGCGGAATGTTGTTGGTGAAGCAGTACATCGTCTCCTGGTAGGAGTCGGTCCACTGCAGCGCCACTTCCACGGTGATGCCGTTGGATTCGCCGGTTACCGAGATCACGTTCGGGTGCAACGGCGTCTTCAACTGCGCCAGATGCTCCACGAAGCTGCGGATGCCGCCCTCGTAATGGAAGTCGTCGCGGCGGCCATCACCACGCTCGTCCACCAGCACGATCTTGACGCCGGAATTGAGGAAGGACAGTTCGCGCAGGCGACGGGCCAGGATGTCGTAGTGGAATTCCACGTTGTCGTGGAAAGCCTTTACCGACGGCCAGAAGCGCAGGGTGGTACCGCGCTTGGTGCTGGGACCGACCTGCTTGAGCGGATGCAGTGCTGCGCCGTCGGCGTATTCCTGCTGGTAGTGGAAACCGCCCTGGTAGATATCCAGGACCAGCTTCTGGGACAGCGCGTTGACCACGCTGACGCCCACGCCATGCAGGCCGCCGGAAACCTTGTAGCTGTTGTCGTCGAACTTGCCGCCTGCGTGCAGGACCGTCATCACGACTTCGGCTGCAGACACGTCGCGGTCGAGCTTCTTGCTCATCTGCTCGTGCTTGCCCGTCGGAATGCCGCGACCGTTGTCGGACACTCCGACCGAGCCGTCGGCATGGATCGTCACCGACACGTGGTCGGCATGGCCGGCGAGGGCTTCGTCGATCGAGTTGTCGACGACCTCGAACACCATGTGATGCAGGCCGGTGCCGTCATGGACGTCGCCGATGTACATACCTGGGCGCTTGCGGACAGCCTCCAGGCCTTCCAGGGCCGTAATGCTGTTGGCGTCGTAGTTGCCGTTGTTTGCCGGGGTGTTCTGTTCGTCGGTCATTGCGCTTGCCGTAGGCTCCGCAGGTCGGACACCGCTTTGAGCGATGTGCCGAGAATGAAGGGATAGCAGCCTGAATTATACCAGCCGGGGCTGAGCGGCCTTGCCGTGCCCACTATGGCACAGCCACGATCTGTGCATGTTCCACGTGGAACCGGGTGATGTTGCTCAGAGTCTCCAGTGCTGCAGGCGTTTCTGTTGCAGTGATGAATATCTGCGCCGGTGCCGCCAACAGGCGGTGCAGTACCCGGGCTTGGTGTGTGCGATCCAGCTCCGAGGCCAGATCGTCGAGCGCGATGACGGGCCACTCGCCACGCTGCTCGGCGTAATCCTCCGCCTGGGCCAGTAGACAGGCGAGGGCGGTGAGCTTGGCCTGGCCGCGTGACAGCGCATCGCGACCCGGGATGCTCTGGAACGCCACGCTCCAGTCCGCCCGGTGTGGGCCCAGCGAGGTGTAACCCGCCTGACGGTCGCGATCGCGCGCCAGCAGAAGGGCATCTGCCAGCGGAACCTCGTGCCGGCGCCAGCCGGGACTCAGATTCAGGCCCACGATTCCCAGTTGCGGAGCCAGTGCCTCGGCCAGGGCGATGGTTCGGGACTGCAGCCGCTCCAGGTAGTGCTGCCGACGACCGGTCAGCGGTTCTCCCGCCTCGGCCAGCTCGTGATCCCAGGTATCGAGCATCCGCGACGGCCCGCCCTGCTTGAGCAGGGCATTGCGCTGCTTCAACGCGCGCGAGTAGCGCCGCCACAAGGATAGGAAGTCTGGTTCCACGTGGAACAGGCCCCAATCCAGAAAGCGCCGACGCGGCTCGCCACCACCACTCACCAAGGCGTGACTGCCCGGTTCAAAGGTCACCACAGCCAGGGCGGCACACAGGTTTCCGAGTTGGGCGACGTCTTCGCCATCCAGCCGCCCCTTCCACTCCTGCCCGCTGTGCCGCAACCCGGCTTTTCGCCTCTGCACGGGCAGATCACCGCGTTGCTCGTCCCATTCCACGAAGACTTCCAGGGCTTCGTGACCCTGACGCACCAGGCCATCGCGTACCCGCCCGCGGAAACTCCGCCCATAGGCCATCAGATGCAACGCTTCAAGGACGCTGGTCTTGCCAGCGCCGTTGTCACCGGTCAGCAGATTCACCCCTGGCTGGGGCGACAGCTCCACCGCATCGAAACGACGCAACTGGTGGAGGGCAAGACGACGAATCTGCATGGGATGCGACAGACCATCCGCACATGGCGGTAGAGGGGCGGGGAATCACCCAGCTTACTGCATTGGTCAAGCCAGCCAGCGTGGATGGATGTGGACCGACATCAGCGGCTGGTTGCAGCCTTGGAGAACACGGTTCCACGTGGCGGCGGCCTGCCGGTGTGGAAGCTACCGGAGACAGTGGCCGAAATCGTTCAAATCCAGCAGGAAGCCAAAGCTCAAGGCGTCCAGATTTCACCATTCCGAAGACCGTCGCTCCGGCTCATGGACTGACTTCGCACCGATATCGCAGCCAGTGCTGCTCAAATTCCTTGAAATCTGCGATCAACGCCCCTGCCAGGTTCCACAGATTTCAAGAAATTCAAAGCGGCAGTTCCACGCCATCCACAGAGGGCCTGTATGACTTATACACAAGGTGTGGGCGAACTGTGGATAAAAAAGGCACTTTCCCTCGGCTGTAAAACTATCCACAGGTTCCCACCCAGGCTTGATGGCCTATATACAGGGGGTTTCAGCCCTATAAAACCCTTCTAGATCATCAACATAGCCTACTTTTACATAAAATCTGGCCCTACCATCACCACCAAGCTTTTGATTTATACCCAGATTTAGAAGCTAGGGAAGCTCCGAATTCCCACGAATGAGGCCTGTGGACAGAGAGGTAAGCACTCAGGCGGAAACTGCTGCATCGGATCCCGCTGCGTGCTCATATCCAACGTGTCTCGTCATCTCAGCACGTGGATTCCACAACTGGATTCCCGGGACCGTGGGTTCCATGCGCCGACAACCCATCAGGGCAACGCGGATGCTCTCATCTGCAGGAGCCACCAAGGGCCGCGGTAAGCATTCGCAACGATGCTCCACGTGGAACAAAAAAAAAGACGCCCGGAGATCCCAGGCGTCCATGTGTTCCACGTGGAACGGCGCAGCTGTCAGAGACGCAACGGCATCACCACATGACGCGACTTCTCGCTGCTCGATTCACGCACCAGCGCCGAGGAGTTGGAGTCGCGCAGCTGGATGATCACTTCTTCGTCGCGCAGGGCGGAGAGGGCATCCAGCAGGTAGTTCACGTTGAAGCCGATGGCCAGGTCGCTGACCGTGGTGTCGGCCTCGATCTCTTCCTGGGCTTCTTCCTGCTCCGGGTTGTGCGCGCTGATCTTCAGGTTGCCCGGCGAAACTTCCACGCGGATGCCGCGGTACTTCTCGTTGGACAGGATCGCAGCACGCTGCAGCGAGGCACGCAGTGCTTCGCGATCAACCTTCACCTCGCGGTCGGCACCAATCGGAATCACTGCCTCGTAATCCGGGAAGCGACCGTCGATCAGCTTCGAAGTGAAGGTCACATCGTCGCGCTTCACGCGAACGTGGCTGCGGCCGACTTCCAGTTCGATCTCGCGATCACCGCTTTCCAGCAGGCGCTGCAACTCGGTCACGCCCTTGCGCGGCACGATGATCTGGCGCTTGGAACCGCTGGGCTTGGCCAGATCGGTTTCGCACAGGGCCAGCCGATGACCGTCGGTGGCGACAGTGCGCAGCGCATCTCCGCGCAGGTCGAACAGCAGGCCGTTGAGGTAATAGCGCACGTCCTGCTGGGCCATCGCGAACGCAGTGCGCTCGATCAGCTCCTTCAGGGTTGCTTCGCCGATCGCGACACGCTCGGTGGCTTCCACTTCGTCCACCGACGGGAAGTCGTTGGAGGGCAGGGTGGCCAAGGTGAAGCGGCTGCGTCCTGCCTGCACGGTGATCTTGTCACCGGTCTGCGAGACGGTAATCCGGCTGCCATCGGGCAGGGCGCGGATGATCTCGAACAGCTTGCGGGCGGGAATGGTGGTTTCGCCGTCCTGGGCATCTTCAACCGCGATCCGCGACACCATTTCCACTTCCAGGTCGGTACCGGTCAGCGACAGCTGGCCGTTCTGCACCTGCACCAGGAAATTGGCCAGAACCGGAAGGGTCTGGCGGCGTTCGACCACGTTGACGACCTGTGCCAACGGCTTGAGAAAGGCTTCGCGCTGCAGTGTGAAACGCATGTGGTTCCGTGCCCCTATGCTTTAAAAAAATGTGGAATAAATCAAAAGCTTGGTGGTGCTGGTAGAGCCAGAATCGCTGGAAAACACAGCTAAGTCTTTGTAAACAAAAGAGTTTCAGGCTTCGAAACCCTCTGCATTACCAGCCCCCAAGGGGTGGGGAAAGCTGTGGATAAATCTTCCGGGAAATCCAACGGCGTTTTTATCCACACCCTGTCCCGCGCTTACTACCGGATTCTGCACCGTTTTATGCGGTGACGCCTTATCGGCGTACGTGCATCATTCGCTCAGCTTCCGGATCAGCTTGTCCCAGTCCTCGCGGAGCTTGCCGTCGGCTTCCATCAGGGTGCGGATCTGTCGGCAGGCATGCAGCACCGTGGTGTGATCGCGACCGGCAAAGGCGTCGCCGATTTCGGGCAGGCTGTGTTCGGTCAGTTCCTTGGTCAGCGCCATGGCAACCTGACGCGGACGGGCCAGCGACCGGGTCCGACGCTTGGACAGCAGATCCTTGATCTGCAGCCCGTAGTAGTCGGCAACGGTTTTCTGGATGTTGGGAATGCTGATCGCCTGCTGCTGGGCGCGCAGCAGGTCGCGCAGGGTTTCCTGGGCGAATTCGGTGGTGATCGCACGGCCGGTGAAATTGGCGCGGGCGGTCAGGGTATTCAGCGCACCCTCGAGGTCGCGCACATTGGAGCGCATCTTCTTGGCAATCAGGAACGCAACGTCATCGGGAATCTCGGCACCACGCTCGCGGGCCTTGGCCAGCACGATCGCAGCGCGGGTCTCGAAGTCCGGCGGCTCGATGGCGACCGACAGGCCCCAGGCAAGCCGCGACTTCAGGCGCGCTTCCAGGCCTTCGACTTCGCGCGGATAGCGGTCGCAGGTCAGGATGATCTGCTGCTTGCCATCGAACAGCGCGTTGAAGGTGTGGAAGAACTCTTCCTGGGTGCGGTCCTTGCCCGCGAAGAACTGGATGTCATCGATCAGCAGCGCGTCGACCTGTTGGAACTGGCGCTTGAACTGATCCATGGTCTTTTCCTGCAAGGCCCGGATCATCGCGCTGAAGAACTGTTCCGAACGCAGGTACAGCACCTTGGCGGCCGGATTGGCCTGACGCATCGCGTTGCCGGCGGCGAACATCAGGTGGGTCTTGCCCAGGCCGGTGCCCCCGTACAGCAGCAGCGGATTGTGCGCTCGGTCGCCCGGCTTCTGCGCCGCCTGGAATGCTGCGGCCAGGCCCAGCTGGTTGCTGCGCCCTTCCACGAAGTTGGCGAAGGTGTAGTGGTTGTCCAGGTTGCCGGCAAAGGGAACCTGCGGCTGCACCGGCGCCTGCGCCGAATGGCTGGAAACCGGCGCGATCTGCGCGTCCACGGGCCGCGGACGCGAGCCGATTTCAAGAAATACGTCGCCGAAACCGGCAAAGTGCGTGACCAGCTCGCGGATCCGCGGCAGGTACAGTTCGCGCACCTGATCGACAATGAAGGCATTCGGTGCATACAGCACCAGGCTGTCAGCGCGCAGATCTGCCTGCAGCGGCTTCAACCAGGTGTGAACATCCTCGGGCGGGAACTCCGCCTCGAGTCGCTCGAGACTACGTGACCAGGCATCCATCAGCAATAATTGTCCGGTGGCCGATGCATAGGCGCGAAAAGGCGCCCAAACACAGGCCTGAAAGGGGGGAAATGGATGGCTCAGCCTACCACCGAGCGCCCGCCTTCGGAATGCTTGTCCCCTACTTATTCACAAAAAGATCCACAGCTATTGCACAGCCCGGTGAATTGGCGTAGCAGACAGGGGTTGACGGGAGGGGGGACACCTCTCTAAAATTTCCGGTTCTTTCCGTCCCATTCATACGAGAGGCCCACATGGCCACCAAGCGCACCTTCCAGCCCAGCAACCTCAAGCGTAAGCGCGACCACGGCTTCCGTGCCCGTATGAAGACCGCTGACGGCCGCAAGATCCTGTCGCGTCGCCGCGCCAAGGGCCGCAAAGTCCTGAGCGCCTGATTGCCATGCCGCATCCAGCGGCAGACGCAATCCATTCGACAGTGAATACTGCAGACCCGCGCAAGCGATTCCCTCGCTCTGCGCGGGTTCGCACGCGTGCCGAATATTCAACGGTCTTCAACGGCGCCCGCCGTGTGTCCGATCCGCTGATGACCCTGCACTGGCTACCGGCTGACCGGCCGGCCAGGCTGGGTCTGGCGGTTTCCCGCAAGGTCGATCCTCACGCCGTTGGGCGTAACCGGATCAAGCGCGTCCTGCGCGACGCCTTGCGTCAGACACGAACCGACATACAGCCAGGCGACTTCGTCGTCGTGGCTCGTACTGCTGCGCGTCATGCCAGCAACGAAGATATCCGCCAGGCCTTCCTGCGCCTGCTGCGGCGCCTGCGCGCATTGCCCGCGCCGGGCGTGGACGGCACAATGCCGCCGCCTGATGGCATTGCCATTTCCTCCATCACCGAGCCGGCACCGCGTCCCGGCCCCGCTGAGCCTGCCTGCTGATGAACCAGACCCGTGTTTTCCTGATCTTTGCCTGGCTGATGGTGGCCGTGCTGCTGTGGATGGAGTGGAGCCGTGAGAAGTCCGCCCCGACCCCGGCGCCGACGACCAGCTCGGCCCCGGCCGCCGCCCAGAGCGTCCCCGGTGCGTCCCCGGGCAGCATCCCCAGCGCGCAGGTTCCCGGTGCCCCGGGTCAGGCCGCTGCACAGGCCCAGGCCAGCGCCACCCCGTCCGCACAGACCGTGACCATCACCACCGACGTGCTGCGCCTGAAGCTCGATGGCGGCCGCGTGCTCGACGCCGAACTGCTGCAGTTCCCGCAGAGCAAGGACGAAGGCAGCCCGCCGGTGCGCCTGCTGACCGAAGATCCCGCGCATCCCTACAGCGCGATCAGCGGCTGGGCCAGCGAAGACAAGAACACCCCGGTGCCGGGTGCCGACGGTTTCAAGCTGGTCGGTGACACCCGCGACTTCGTGCTGGCCAAGGGCCAGAACGAACTGCAGGTTCCGTTCGTATGGACCGCCGACAACGGCGTGACCATCAAGCGCACCCTGATCGTGGGCCGCAACGAGTATGCGATCCGCTTCAAGGATGAAGTCAGCAATGCCGGCGCCGCACCGTGGAACGGCTACGTCTACCGCACCCTGGACCGCAGCCCGACGATCCTGTCGCGGAGCATGACCAACCCGGACTCGTTCAGCTTCAACGGTGCCACCTGGTACGACAACGACAAGAAGTACCAGCGTCGTGCGTTCAAGGATTACCTGGACGATGGCGCGCTGAACCAGAACATCACCGGCGGCTGGCTGGCGATGCTGCAGCACCACTTCTTCACCGCCTGGATCCCGCAGAAGGACCAGACCGCACACTACGTGCTGTCGCAGGTGGCCGGTCGTGACCTGATCGAAGCGCGTGGCCCGGCCTTCACCGTGGCCCCGGGCCAGTCCACCAGCACCGAGGCCCGTCTGTGGGTCGGCCCGAAGCTGGTCAACCTGATCGCCAAGGAAGACGTGCCGGGTCTGGACCGTGTGGTCGACTACAGCCGCTTCTCGATGATGGCGGTGATCGGCCAGGGCCTGTTCTGGGTGCTCAACCAGGTGCACAAGCTGGTGGGCAACTGGGGCTGGGCCATCGTCGGCCTGGTGGTGCTGCTGAAGATCGTGCTGTACCCGCTGTCGGCGACGCAGTACAAGAGTGGCGCCAAAATGCGTCGCTTCCAGCCGCGCATCGCACAGCTGAAGGAACGCTATGGCGATGACCGCCAGAAGTTCCAGACCGCGATGATGGAGCTGTACAAGAAGGAAAAGATCAATCCGATGGGCGGCTGCCTGCCGATCCTCATCCAGATGCCGATCTTCTTCGCCCTGTACTGGGTGCTGGTGGAATCGGTCGAACTGCGCCAGGCGCCCTGGTTCGGCTGGATCCAGGACCTGACCGCCCGTGACCCGTACTTCATCCTGCCGGTGATCAACGTGGCGGTGATGTGGTTCACCCAGAAGCTGACGCCAGCACCGGGCATGGACCCGATGCAGCAGAAGATGATGCAGTTCATGCCGCTGGTGTTCGGCGTCATGATGGCCTTCATGCCGTCCGGCCTGGTCCTGTACTGGGTGGTCAATGGTGGACTGGGCCTGCTTCAGCAGTGGTGGATGACCAAGAGACACGGCAGCGATCCGGTGCCGGCCACGGCAGCTACCGCTCCGGCCAAGAAAAAGTAAGGCGCGTCTGCGCCGACGGGTAGAGCCGGCCGCTGGCCGGCTGGCCCAGCAAAGGCCCGCCGCAAGGCGGGCTTTTCGCATGCGGCGTTAGAATCGCCGGCACACCATTCCCCTTTGTTCGAGTCCGCCATGCCGCGTGCGCCGTCGTTCTGCCTGTTCCTGCCCAGCCTGCTGCTGACCCTGCTCGTGGCCGGCTGCGGCGACAAGGACGCGCAGGCACCGGCGGCGGTCACCCAGCCGAGCGCACAGGCCGCTGCCGCCGCCGACCCGGCCGCCGCGCCGTTGCTGGGCGCATTGCAGAAGCAGCTCGACGGCTATCGACGGATCATCGTGCTGCTGGCCGATGAGGAACAGCAGTCCACGGCCGATCGCACCACCTCCACCCGCATCGGCCAGCAGCTGTTCCACGATGGCCTGGAACAGCGCAGCGCCATTGCCGCGCAGTTCGACACGCTGCTGCGTGGTACCAGCCCGCAGCGCTTCGCAACCCTGGGCACGGTGCTGGATTACATCGAGTCGGCACCGGAACTGTTCGATGCCGATCGCCTGGCGTTCCGCGAGGTGCTGCGTGACCTGCACGAACGCATCGGCGCTGACTCCTCGTTGCCGGCGGTGAAGCTGCACCAGCGCATCGGCGAAGATCTGGAGGCGCTCGACGAGATCGAGCGCAACTACAACCAGGAACTGACCCGCATCTTCAGCCGCTTCGAGCGCACCCGTGCCATCGAACTGAAGCGCGAGAAGTGGGACGACTACATCGCGCACCTGCACAAGGACTACAGCCGCGAAGCGATCCTGCGCGACTACGGCGTGATCGAGCCGTACCCGATGTCGATGAAGGACAGCGACCGCGAGATCTTCGGCCGCGATCTGCCGCCGAAGACGGTGGTGCTGACCTTCGACGATGGCCCGCACAAGGCTTATACCGATGAAGTGGTGGCCATCCTCAAGCGCTACGACGTACCGGGCGTGTTCTTCGAGGTCGGTCGCAACCTGGGCAAGGTCGACACCGACGGCAAGGTCAGCCTCGGCCCGATGGCGAAGATCAGCCGCAACCTGATGGAAGAGGGCTACGCCGTCGGCAACCACAGCCTGACCCATGCGCAGCTGTCGCGCACCACCGGTGATGCGCTGCGCCAGCAGGTGCTGGACACCGATACCCTGCTGAAGGACGTGGACAGCAAGCGCGCGCCGCTGTTCCGCTTCCCGTATGGCGCACGCAACGCCGAAGGCCTGCAGCTGCTCAACGAGGCGGGCCTGAAGTCGATCATGTGGAACATCGATTCGATGGACTGGGCCGACCCGGTGCCCGAATCGATCGTGCAGCGCGTGCTCGACCAGGTGAACAAGGAACAGCGCGGCATCATCCTGTTCCACGATATCCACGACCGCGCGGTGAAGGCACTGCCGCAGATCCTGGACCGGCTGATCGCCGACGGCTACCAGTTCGCCGGCTGGAATGGCCGCGACTTCAGCGTCGCCCGGCCGCGCAAGGGCAGCGACCGCGATGCCACCGTCACCACCGGCTATGAAAAATCGTGGGCGATCGTGGTCGGCATCGACAACTACGCCAAGTGGCCGAAGCTGGAATACGCCAGCCACGATGCCCAGGCCGTGGCCGATACGCTGACCGGGCAGTTCGGCTTCCCGTCCTCGCAGGTGATCGTGCTGAAGAACGAGCAGGCCACCCGCAACAACATCCTGGCCGCCTTCCACGACCGGTTGTCCGATGACCGCACCGGCAGGAATGATCGCGTGTTCGTGTTCTTCGCCGGCCATGGCGCGACGCGCCAGCTCGCCTCTGGCCGTGACCTGGGCTACATCATCCCGGTCGATTCGGACCCGAAGGAATTCGCCACCGACGCGATCGCGATGACCGATATCCAGAACATCGCCGAGAGCATGCAGGCCAAGCATGTGATGTTCGTGATGGATGCCTGCTACAGCGGCCTTGGCCTGACCCGCGGCGGCCCGTCGTCGTCGTCGTTCCTGCGCGAGAACGCGCGCCGCAGCGCGCGGCAGATGCTGACCGCTGGCGGTGCCGACCAGCAGGTGGCCGATGCCGGCCCGAACGGCCACTCGGTGTTCACCTGGGTGCTGCTGCAGGCATTGGCCGGCAAGGGCGATCTCAATGGCGATGGCCTGATCACCGGTACCGAACTGGCTGCCTATGTGGCGCCGGCGGTGTCGGCTGTCTCGCAGCAGACGCCGGCGTTCGGCAGCCTGCCCGGCTCGCAGGGGGGCGAGTTCGTGTTCCAGGTGCCGGACAGCCAGGAATACCTCAACGCCGATACGCGCCAGCTGACTGCCGATGCGATCGCCCTGAACAACAAGGTCGACGCTGCCCAGGACGCCAAGAACAGCGAAGCGCCAGTGACCGTGGCCGACCTGCAGGGCGGCAAGGCCAAGCTGGTGGTGCCGACGGCCGGACCGGCCTCGGACCGCCAGCGCGCGCAGCAGGCCAACGACCGTGGCCTGCAGCTGTACCGCGAGAAGCGCTACGACGAAGCCGCCGTGCAGTTCGCCGAGGCGCTGAAGCTGCGCCCGGATTTTGCCCAGGCGGCCAACAATCTCGGCTTCGTCTACTACCGCCAGCAACGCTACGCCGAAGCGGCGCGCTGGCTGGAGAACACCCTGAAGATCGATCCGTCGCGCGCGGTGGCCCATCTCAACCTGGGCGATGCCTACTTCAACGCCGGCGACAAGGCCAAAGCGAAGCAGGCCTACACCACCTACCTGGCCCTGCAACCGCAAGGCAGTGGTGCGGCGCAGGCGCGCGCGCAGCTGGAGAAGCTCTGAGCGATGAACGATATGAAGCGTACCGAGACCATCGTGGCCATTGCCAGCGCACCCGGCGCGGGTGGCGTGGGTCTGCTGCGCCTGTCAGGCCCGCGTGCCGCAGCGATTGCCAACGCGCTCGGCGCACCGACGTTGCGCCCGCGGCATGCGCATTACGCGCGCCTGCGCGATGCAGACGGTGAGGTGATCGATGATGGCATCGTGCTGTGGTTCCCGGCGCCGAACAGCTTCACCGGCGAAGAAGTGGTGGAACTGCAGGGCCATGGCAGCCCGGTACTGCTGCAGCAGCTGGTCGCACGCTGCATCGCATTGGGGGCGCGGCAGGCGCGGCCCGGCGAGTTCAGCGAACGGGCTTTCCTCAACGGCAAGCTGGACCTGGCTCAGGCCGAAGCCATCGCCGATCTGATCGCCGCCGGTGACAACCGCGCGGCACGTGCTGCACGCCGTTCGCTGGATGGTGTGTTTTCGCGCCGCATCGATGCGGTGGTCGAACAGCTGGTGCTGCTGCGCATCCACGTGGAAGCGGCCATCGATTTCGCCGATGAGCCGCTGGACACACTCGGCGGCGCACAGGTGCGGCGTGGCCTGGAGCAGGCGCGCAGCGATCTGGCCCTGCTGCGTCGCGACGCAGAGCGTGGCCGTCGTCTGCGCGATGGCCTCCATGCGGTGCTGATCGGCCCACCGAACGCTGGTAAGAGTTCGCTGCTGAACGCGCTGGCCGGTAGCGAGCGTGCCATCGTCACCGACATCGCCGGCACGACCCGTGACACGCTGCGCGAGACCATCCGTCTGGATGGGCTGGAATTGACCCTGGTCGATACCGCCGGTCTGCGCGATGGCGGCGATGCCATCGAACGCGAAGGCATGCGTCGCGCGCGCGCGGAGATCGAGCGCACCGACCTGGCGTTGATCGTGCTGGATGCACGCGATCCGGCAGCCGGAGAAGCCGCGATCGGCGAAGCGGTACTGGCTTTGCCGCACAAGGTCTACATCCACAACAAGTCGGATCTGCTGGATGCGATGCCGGTGCGGGACGACCCGGACCGCGTGTTCGTCTCCGCTGCCACCGGCGCGGGACTGGACGAGCTGCATGCGCGCCTGCGTTCGATCGCTTCGGCCGGCGCAGGGGAGCAGGTGGAGGGCGAATTCTCCGCACGCACCCGCCACGTCGATGCGATCGAACGCGCACAGGAACACGCGCAGCGGGCGGATGGCGAGCTGGTGCACGAGCACCTGGAGCTGGCGGCCGAGGAGCTGCGGCTGGCGCACGACGCGCTGGGCGAAATCACCGGGCAGATGAGTGCCGATGACCTGCTGGGAAGGATTTTCTCCAGTTTCTGCATCGGCAAGTAAGCCTTGGTAGTGCCGGCCGCTGGCCGGCAATCCAGGGAAGTCAGCTCCCCCAACCTGTCACATTCCCGCCGCATACTGACGCCCATCACAAACCGCTTGGGGAAGTCGCAGTGAAGTCGTGGGGTCGTGCGTTGCTGTTGTCGCTGGCCGTGGCACCATCGGTGGCCATGAGTGCTGAATCCTCCCCTCCGGCCGCGCCCAAGGCGTCGGTCTACGGCCATCGCGGTGCAAGCGCGCTGCTGCCCGAGCACACGCTGGCGGCCTATGCGCAGGCCATCGCCGACGGTGCCGATTACATCGAACCGGACCTGGTGATGACCAAGGACGGGGTGATGGTGGCCCGCCATGAGAACGAGATCGGTGGCACCACCGATGTGGCCGAGCACGGGGAATTCGCGAAGCGGAAGACCCGCAAGGTCATCGACGGGCAGACGGTCGAAGGCTGGTTCACCGAAGACTTCACCCTGGCCGAGCTGAAGACGCTGTACGCCCGTGAGCGCCTGCCGGAGTTCCGCAGCACCGCCTACGACGGCCAGTTCCGCATTGCCAGCCTGGACGAGATCCTGGCGTTCCTGGTCCAGCAGGCCGGTCGTGCCAACCGTGGCATCGGCCTGGTGCCGGAGATCAAGCACCCGACCTACTTCCAGTCGATCGGCCTGCCGATGGAAGACAAGGTGCTGGCTGCGCTGCGTGGCAACGCCTATACCAATGTCGGCCCGGTCACCATCCAGTCGTTCGAGACCGCCAACCTGCGTTACCTGCGCGGCAAGATCCCGCGTGGCAGCAACATCCGCCTGCTGCAGCTGCTGTGGAAGGGCGATACCCAGCCGGCCGACATCGCCAAGGCCGGTGGCGCGCTGACCTATGCGCAGATGATGACCCCGGCGGGGCTGAAGGACATCGCGGCCTATGCCGACGGCATCGGCCCGGAGCTGCGCTCGATCATCCCGCTGGATGCCAACGGTGCGCTGGGCACGCCGACGTCGCTGGTGCGCGATGCGCACGCGGTGGGCCTGATGGTGATTCCGTACACCTTCCGCCCGGAGAACCACTTCCAGGCCAGCAACCTGCGCAAGGGCGCGGACAATGCGCGCAACGCGGAGGGGTCGATCGCGGAGATGCGTGCCTACCTGGCGACCGGCATCGATGCCTTCTTCACCGATGACCCGGCCCTGGGCCGGCAGGCGGTGGATGGAACAGGCGCGGCGGTGAACGCGGCGAACTGACCCGCTCTGGTAGATGCCAACCTTGGTTGGCACGCGGTCGCAGCAGGAAGCATAGGAACGCCGGACGCATGAGCGCCGACCAAGGTCGGCTACTACCGGAACGCGAGAATGCGGCGCCCAGGGTCAGAGCCCCTTCGGGGATCCAACCTCGACACGCTTAGGAGCTTGCCGGCCATCGGCCGGCACTACCGTTGCATCACGAACGCGGGTCTTCCGGCCGGCGGAACGGGATCACCACATAGTCCTGACCTTCGCGTGGCTGCCACAGCACCGGCACGCGCTGCGGCGACGGCGGCTCGAGTTCGTCATCGGCCAGCGGCTCGACCTCGTCTTCCTCGTCCTCCCAGCTGTAACGCGGGCGCGGCGGCAGCGGATCGGCGTTGCGGAACAGCAGCGCGGCGATGATGCCGGCGAAGGCTCCGCCCATGTGCGACTGCCAGGACACACCGTCGGCATGCGGCAGCACGGTCATCAGCATGCCGCCGTAGAACAGCATGCCGATCAGCCCGGTGGCGATCGCCGCGCGGTCGCGACGCAGCAGGCCAAGGCTGGCCAGCAGGAACATCAGGCCGTGGGTGACGCCACTGGCGCCGAGATGGAAGCTGCCGGGGTTGCCGAGCATCCACGCACCGATGCCCGAGCCCAGCCACAGCAGGGGCAGGGCGCGCAGCGTGGCTTTTGGATAGACGCTGCCGGCCAGGGTGCCAAGGATCAGGATGGCGAAGCTGTTGGCGGCGATGTGTTCGACCGAGCCATGCAGCAGCGGTCCGCCGATCAGGCCAAGCAGGCCCTTGGCTTCCAGCGGTGCGACCGCCCAGGGCCGCCAGTCGAAATGGTCCTGCAGGGCGAACACGGCCACCAGCACCAGCACGGCGGCCAGGCTGGCATTGAAGGCGCGCAGGATGCGCGTGCGGTCGTTGCGGACGGCCGGCGCGTCGCCGGCGGGCAGGGGCGCGTTCGTGTTCATACCCTCAGCAATGGCGGTGGCCGGCGCGAAACCAAGGCCACCGCCGCGGGAGAGTGGCTGCGACCGGCGGGACAATCCACCGGCCGCAGCGTTCAATCGGCCAGGATCAGGCGCCGCCTTCCTTCGGCGGGTTCTTCAGGCTCAGCACCACCGTGGCGGCGATGATCACCGCGACCACGCCCAGCGAGATCGGGGTCGGGATCTTGAACAGGTCGATGATCATCATCTTGATGCCGATGAAGGCCAGCACCAGGGCCAAGCCGTACGGCAGCAGGTGGAAGCGGTCGGCCATGCCGGCCAGCAGGAAGAACATCGCACGCAGGCCGAGCACCGCGAACACGTTGGAGGTCAGCACGATGAACGGGTCGGTGGTGATCGCGAAGATCGCCGGGATGCTGTCAACCGCGAAGATCACGTCGGTCACCGCGATCAGGATCAGCACCGCGAACAGCGGGGTGAACCAGCGCACGCCGTCGCGCTTGACGCTCATCGCATTGCCTTCGTAGTCCGGCAGCAGGCGCAGGTGCTTGCGCATCCAGCGTAGGGCCGGGTTGGCTTCCAGGTCAGGCTCCTGGCCCGCGGCGAACCACATCTTCCAGCCGGTGAAGAGCAGGAAGGCGCCGAATACATAGAGCAGCCAGTGGAACTGGGTGATCAGCACGCTACCGGCGAAGATCATGATCGTACGCAGCACGATCGCCCCCAGGATGCCGATGATCAGCACCTTCTGGCGCTGTTCCTCCGGCACCGCGAAGTAGCTCATGATCATCAGGAAGACAAAGATGTTGTCCACCGCCAGCGCCTTCTCGACCAGATAACCGGTCAGGAACTCCAGGCCGACCTTGTTGGCCACGACCTGGCCGGCGGTCTCGTTCAGGTAGAACCAGAGGCCGCCGTTGAAGGCCAGCGCCAGCGCAACCCAGCCGATGGACCACCACAGGGCTTCCTTGAAAGTGACCTTGTGCGGGCCACCGTGGCGCATCAATACGAGGTCGACCAGCAGGGCGATGACCACCACCGCTGCGAAGCCGCCCCACAACCACAAATTACCGATCGTCTGCATGGGTTTGTCCGTTGGGAAATGAAAAATGCCTCAAGCCGGACGGCGAGGATCTGCAACGGAGGATCGGGAGGGGATCCAGGGACAGAGCTTCGCCAGTACGGCGAAGGTCTCGCTCGCAGTTCCGATGGGCCGGAACTGCCGTTGCACCGGAGCCTGCGGGCTCGAATTGACGGCGACAACGTCTGGGAGCTACTCCCCTTCTGCCGCCGATTCTGCGGCCTGGCCGGGCCGGCGTCAAATGCCGGGCCTTCACCGGATTTCCGGCGCCCCATGCCCCCCGGCTACAATAGGCGGATGAATACCGCCCTCCCCGTTGTCCGCCTCAAGAACGCGTGGCGTTCCAGCCACCCGTGGATTTTCCAGAAACTGGTCGAAAAGCCGACCGTTCGCCCCAAGCCCGGCTCGCTCGTCGATGTCGTCGGCGTGGACGGCGAGTTCATCGGCCGTGGCTTCTACAACGGGCATTCGCGTATTGCCGTACGCATCCTCGAAACCGACCCGCAGATCCCGGTGGATGCTGGCTGGTTCTCGCGCAAGATCGCCCAGGCGGTGTCGCTGCGCCGCGAGGTGCTGAAGCTGGACGCGGTGTCCGACGCCTGGCGCGTGGTGCACAGTGAAGGCGACGGCCTGTCCGGCCTGGTGGTGGACCGTTACAACGATCTGGTGGTGGTCGAGTTCTTCGCCGCCGGCATGTTCCGCCACCGTGAGTGGATCTACGAAGCGCTGCGCGAACAGTTCCCGGGCTGCCGCTTCCACAGCTTCGCCGACGAGCACGTGCAGAAGCAGGAAAGCTTCGACTTCCACGGCAACACCACCACCGAAGCGTCGGTGATCACCGAGTACGGCATCAAGTTCCGCGCCGACCCGGCCGGTGCGCACAAGACCGGTTTCTTCGCCGACCAGCGCGAGAACCGTGAGTGGCTGAGCCAGCAGGTGGAAGGCAAGAGCGTGCTCGACCTGTGCTGCAACACCGGCGGTTTCGCCGTGTATGCGGCCGCGCGCGGTGCATCGGAAGTGGTCGGCATCGACATCGATGAAGACGTCATCCAGATCGCCAAGGGCAATTCGCGTCTGAACAACGTGCGCCCGAAGTTCGTCCAGTCCGACATCTTTCCGTGGCTGCGTGATGCGGCCAACCGCGGTGAGCAGTACGACGTGGTGATCCTGGACCCGGCGAAGATGACCCGCGACCGCGACCAGGTGATCACCGCGCTGAAGAAGTACCTGGACATGAACAAGCTGGCGCTGGGCGTGGTCAAGCCCGGTGGCCTGTTCGCCACGTTCTCCTGCACCGGCCTGGTGGCCGAGGACCAGTTCCTCGACATGCTGCGTCGTGCAGCGTATTTCTCGGGCCGCACCATCCAGATCCTGAAGGTGGCCGGCGCCGGTCCGGACCATCCGTTCATGGCCCACGTGCAGGAATCGCGTTACCTGAAGGCCGTGTTCTGCCGCGTGGTGGACTGACCCACGGCGCGTGGAGCCGAGTGCTGCTCGGCTCCCGCACACAGCGCGGAAGACTGCCCCCGTGCGCCAGCCTCAGGGCTGCGCGCGCGGTTGCGCAGGAACCGGCTGCAGCTGCTGCAGCAACCCGTTGATCACTTCGGACCTGCGGCGCAGATGGCGGCCGAGCACGATCGCCACCGTACCCAGCGCAAGCAGCGCCGGTACCGCAAGCAGCGCCAGCACCCAGCCGACGTCGAACAGAAGCCAGCCCAGCAGACGCTGGTCATGCCATCGCTGTGACCGTTCGGAGCGGGGCAGACCGGCTGCTTTCTCGAAGCGTGACTGCATTGCCGGCGATACCGGAACACCGATGTCCTCGCCCTTGGCCAGCGCACGGGCGGTGGCGACCACGGCCGGCGAGGCCACGCCGTAGGGAAGCTCCTGCTGTGCACGCAGATAGGCCTGCCACTGCGGGTTGAAGCCGCTGAAGTCCGGGCTGGCGATCAGCGCGTCCAGCTGGCGATGGTCGAGGTGATCGCCCTGGCCGATGGCGGGTGCGGTGATGCCCGTGCTTCCCCATGCACCGCACAGCAGCATCGAACCCAGCGCAAACGACCAGGCGAAGCGGCGAAGGCGATGGCGGCTGAGCAGGTCGCGCACGCCGAAGAACATCCACACCAGCAGCAAGGGGGTCATGACCAGCAGGATGAGCAACTGCTTGCCTGTGTCCTTCGCTCCATAGCCGGCCGGCACCTGTGCCCACGAAGGGGGGCCCAGCTCGGTGCCGGTAAATGCCAGCGCCATGTAGGACAGCGCCGTTGCCGCCAGCGGAAGGCAGGCCAGGCCGAAGACCCGCAGCAGCGAGGCCCGCCGGTAGAACGCGCGCAGGCCCGGAACAGCTTCCACCCGCGCCTGCAGATCCGGCGGAATCTGCAGCGGATCGCGCACCGGCGGACTCATGCCGGCACCGCCGATGTGCGCAGCAACTGCTGCAGGGCCTGTTTCAGCTGGTCCTGCGCCTGGGCAGCACTGGCGATCATCTGTGGGCTGGCGTTGTCGCTGTTGTGCAGCGCCTGAATGGTCTGGCGCCAGATCGGCAGCAGGATCTGCACCGTCTCGCTGTAACGGTCCAGCAGGTCGATGGCATGGCTGCGTGCCAGCTGCACCTGCATCCGGCTCATCGAGTGGCTGGCCAGCAGCGCGGTCAGGTTGGCTACGCGGCGTTGCAGCCGCTCGACCGGACGGTCGAGCACCGGCGCGCCATCGTCGCTGTCCACGGCCGCTGGCAGCTCCTGCAGGAACTGCACGCCTGCATCGATGTACACCTGCAGTCGCACCCCCTGCACGTCATGCTCGAGCAGCTGCGCATCCAGTCGATCGACGCTGGCCCGCACGGCAATGGCTTCGCGCTCGATCCTGGCCAGGACATCGCCGTTGCTGCCCATGGCAATGCGACGGCGCAGGCGTTCTTCGATATCGGCACCGGTGAACCGCTCCCACCATCCCGCGCGCTGCAGCAGCGCATTGGGATCGTGTTCGGACAGCCGGCTGACCAGTTCGGCAAGCGCCTGGGCCAGTGCGTTGGCGCTGCCATCCTGCCAGGCCGGCTCGGCGCTGGCGCTGGCCAAGTCGGCCGGGCCATAGCGGCCGATGTCGGTACGACCGGCAAACAACGTTGGCAGCACATCACGCTTGAGCTGCTCGACGGTGACCGTGTTGGCGGGGACAGGCGCCTGGCCCTGCACGGGCAGCGCCGGAGGCTGGGAGTTCGACATCGGTGCTTCCATTCCATGGTCGACGCAGCACGCGGTGCTGCACGCTGACTTATCGGCTGCCGGCGAGTGTAATGGAGCTGGCGGGTCAATACGGCACTACCGGCGTTGGCCGTCGCGGCGCTATGGTCGTGTCCTTCCCATTGCCGGTGGATGCCCATGCCGTCGTTGCGTCGTCTGTCCCTGCTGCTCGCCCTGGCGCTGAGTGCGCCGCTGTCCGCCCATGCCATCGACTTCAGCGCGCAGGAGCTGGCCCGTGCCAAGGCACTGCAGCAACGCCTGCTGACCCTGGACAGCCATCTGGATACGCCGGCCAACTTCGGCCGCACCGGTTTCGACATCGAGCAGCGGCATGACCACAACGCGCTTTCGCAGGTGGACTACCCGCGAATGGTGGAAGGTGCGCTTGATGGCGGCTTCTGGGCGATCTATACCGACCAGGGCGACCGCACGGCCGCCGCGCATCTGGCCGAGCGCGACCACGGCCTGCAGCGGTTGCTGGAGATCCGGCAGATGCTGGCCGCCAATCCCGAGCGCTTCGCATTGGCGCTGACCGCCGATGACGCGGCGCGGATCAAGGCCGCCGGCAAGCGCGTGGTCTACATCAGCATGGAGAACGCCAGTCCGCTGGGGGCCGACCCCAGCCTGCTGTCGTTCTATCACCGTGCGGGCCTGCGCCTGCTCAGCACCGTGCACTTCGCCAACAACGAGTTCGCCGATTCGGCCACCGATCCCAAGGGGGCTGAATGGAAGGGCCTGAGCCCGGCTGGCAAGGACCTGGTGCGCGAGGCGGTGAAGCTGGGCATCGTCATCGACCAGTCCCACGCCTCCGATGCCGTGTTCGACGACCTGCTGGCGATGATGCCGGTGCCGTTCGTGCTGTCGCACAGCTCGGCCAAGGCGGTCTACGACCACCCACGCAATCTTGATGACGCGCGCCTGCGCAAGCTGGCCAAGGCTGGTGGGGTGATCCAGGTGAACGCGTATGGCGGCTACCTGATCGACACCGCCAAGTCGCCCGAGCGCAAGCAGGCCGAAGAAGCCCTGAGCAAGCAGCTGGGTGGCTGGGAAGGCATGACCATCGAACAGGGCGTGGCGCTGCAGAAGGCCGAGCAGGCACTGGACCACGAACACCCGGTGCGCCACGCCAGCCTGGACGACTTCTTCGCCCATTTCGAGCACATCCTGAAGGTGGTCGGCCCCGAGCACGTCGGCATCGGTCTGGACTGGGATGGCGGTGGTGGCCTGAGCGACCTGCCCGATGTCAGCCAGTTGCCGAAGATCACTGCGTGGCTGCTGCGCAAGGGGTACACCGAGAAGCAGATTGCCGCCATCTGGGGCGGCAACCTGCTGCGGGTGATGCGCCAGGCGCAGGACTACGCGGCAAAGCAGGGCGGCTAGCCGCCCTGCGGTAGTGCCGGCCACTGGCCGGCAACTGCATGCAGCCAATTGATACGAAGGTTGCCGGCCAGCGGCCGGCACGACCCAAAGACCGCCGGGCATGGCCCGGCGCTCCCTTTACCCGCC
>NZ_JBWKVP010000016.1:0-46281 GCF_059421765.1 Stenotrophomonas sp. GW821-FHT02D01 | reverse complement strand
CGATCAGCGCGTTGCGACGGCTGTAGGCGAAGTACAGCACAAGGCCGACCACGTTCCACGCCAGGAAGTACAGCTGGGCCTTTACCGGCCGATCAGCGCGTTGCGACGGCTGTAGGCGAAGTACAGCACAAGGCCGACCACGTTCCACGCCAGGAAGTACAGCTGGGTGGTGTGCGGCAGGCTGATGAACAGGTAGATGCAGCCCAGTGCCGCCAGCGGGCCGACAATGAAGGCCAACGGCGTGCGGAAGGTGCGCTCGCGGTTCGGCTCACGCACGCGCAGCACCACCAGGCAGATGCCAACGGCGGTGAACGCGGCCAGGGTACCGGCATTGGCCAGTGCGGCGATCTCGTCCAGGCGTGCAACGCCGGCCAGTGCCGACACCACCAGGGCGGTGAACAGCGTGGTCGCCACCGGCGTGCCGGTACGTGCGTTGACCTTGGACAGGCCACGCGGCAGCAGTCCATCGCGGCTCATGACGAAGAAGATGCGGCTCTGGCCGTACAGGAAGGCCAGCAGCACGGTCGGCAGGGCGATGATGGCGATCACGCCGATCAGCATCGCGGCGGTGGGCTGGCCCAGCTGGCGCATGATCAATGCCAGCGGCTCGGCACTCTGGCCGAACACGGTGTAGCTCATCGCACCAATCGCAGCCAGCGCCACCAGCACGTACACGATGGTGCAGCCGACCATCGAGCCGATGATGCCGATGGACAGGTCGCGCCCGGGGTTCTTGGTTTCTTCGGCGGCGGTGGAGATCGCGTCGAAGCCGTAGAACGCGAAGAAGATGATCGCCGCTGCCGCCATCACGCCGCGCTCGACGCCATCCGGGCCCAGCGTCTTGGCGAATCCGTAAGGCATGAACGGCTGCAGGTTGTTGGCGTCGAACGCCGGCAGGGCCACCGCCACGAAGATCGCCAGCGCGATCAGCTTGAACACGACCAGGATCGCGTTGAGGGTGGCGCTTTCCTTGGTACCGGCCATCAGCATCAGGGCCACCAGCCAAGTGATGACGATGGCGGGCAGGTTGATCATGCCGCCATCGACGTGCGGGCCTGCCGCGAGCATCGCCGGCAGGCGCAGGTCCCAGCCGAACTGGGTATGTACCCATTCCAGGAAGCCGACGAAATAGCCGGACCAGCCGACCGCCACGGTACTCACCACCAGCGAGTACTCCAGGATCAGGCTCCAGCCCACCACCCAGGCAAACACTTCGCCCAGGGCACTGTAGCTGTAGGTATAGGCGCTGCCGGCGGCAGGCATCATCGTGGACAGCTCTGCATAGGCCAATGCCGCGCAGGCACACACCGCGCCGGCGATGGCGAAGGAGATCAGCACGGCCGGGCCAGCGCGGTCGGCACCCACGCCGATCAGGGTATAGATGCCGGTGCCGACGATGGCGCCGATGCCCAGCGCGATCAGGTGCGGCCAGCTGAGGGTCGGGACCAGACGCCGGCCGGCTTCATGGACGGTGACGGAATCTAGGGACTTGCGCCGGAGCAGGGACATGCAGGCCTCGGAAGGGGTGACTGAGAACGACAAGTCCCCGAGTGTGACCGAACGCAGCGCAGCATTGCCACTGACGGGGGTCATGGCCGACACAGCGCGCGCTGGACGCTGGGCACTCTGCCGGAAACGGCACAAACGGCCTCAGCGCAGGTGCCTACCAGTGACAGCCGTCGCCCTGGAAGGCGTTGACGTCTTCGTCGAAGTCCGTGCGGCGACCGTCCCGGGCACGCACGTAGCTGAAGCTGTAGATCCGTGCGCCCTGCGTGCTCAGTGTGTAGTGACCGTTGATGCGCCCGTCCACGCGCTCTTCCCAGACGGTATCGAACTGGTAGGGGCGGTCTTCGTCCAGCACCGTGGTCTGTTCGGAGACCCGCCGCAGCGGCAGGCGCTCGCTGTGCCCGGCATAGCGCACATCGGCGCGGCCATCGTCCAGCCAGCGCCATTCCAGGTGGATCGTGTTGTCGCGGCCACCGCTGAGGCAGCGGTGCTCCGGTGCGGCCGTGGCCGGTCCACTGGCAAGCAGCAGCACCAGGGCTGCTGCGACCGCGAGCGTTGGTGTTGCGGCCATGGCGCTTTTGTCCAACGAGGGGCGCCAGCATAGCGCGCCCCCGCTGTTACCTGCCCAGTGCGCGTGGCTGCAGACGCGTACCACCGCTCATCAGCATGCGTGGCAGCGGCATCTGCAGGAAGTCGTGCGGGAAGGCAGGCGCAACCGCGCTGATCGCATCCAGCCGTGCCAACGCCTCAGCCGGCAGCGCCAGATCCAGCGCCGCCAGGTTGTGTTCGAACTGGTCCAGGGTGCGTGCACCGACGATCGGCATGGCCCCGGCCGCGGGTCGTTGCAGCAGCCAGGCCAGAGCGACCTGCGCAGCCGAGTGCGACAGTTCCGCCGCGACGGCAGCGACTTCCCCGGCGATGTTCAACGAACGTGGCGTCAACGCGCCATTGATGAGGGCCACGTTGCGCCGGGAACCGCCCGGCGTAGCCTCCGGCGGCTCGGCCGTGGTGAGATCAGCCGCGCTGTACTTGCCGGTCAGCACCCCGCTGCCCAGCGGCGACCACGCCACCACGCCCAACCCGAGCGCCTCGGCCATCGGCAGGAGCTCCTGTTCGACGCTGCGCTGGATCAGGCTGTATTCGATCTGCAGGGCCACCAGCGGCGCCCAACCGCGCAGGTCGGCCAGGGTCTGCATGCGGGCGATCTGCCAGGCCGGCGTGTCCGAGATGCCGGCATACAGCACCTTGCCGCTGCGCACGAGATCGTCGAAACCGCGCATCACCTCGTCCACCCCGGTGGTGTCGTCCCAAGCGTGCAGGTACAGCAGATCCAGGTAGTCGGTGCCGAGCCGGCGCAGGCTGTCCTCCACCGAGCGCATCATGCTCTTGCGGTGGTTGCCGGCGTTGTTCGGATCGCCGGGCACGGTCGCCAGGGTGTACTTGCTGGCGATCACCAGCCGTTCGCGGCGGCCCTGGGCGAATCGCCCGAGCAGCGTCTCGGCGCTGCCATTGGTGTAGTTGTTTGCGGTATCAACGAAGTTGCCACCGCGCTCGACGTAGGCATCGAAGATGCGGCGGGCCTCGGCTTCGTCCGCACCCCACCCCCAGTCGGCGCCGAAGGTCATCGTGCCCAGCGCCATCGGGCTGACACGCAGGCCGGAGCGACCGAGCAGGCGGTAGTGATCAAGTGACATGTGGCATTCCATCGGAGGAGGCGGTGTGCCGCCGGGAGGCAAAGCATCCGCCCGATGATCCTGTGGATAAACTGGACACAGCCGAACTGACAATGAAGGAAGGCTTCACAATGGATCCCTCCGCACCGCTGTCGGCGGTGGTCGCGTTTGTCCACGTGGCCGACCACGCCAGCTTTACCCGCGCCGCAGATGCGCTTGGTGTTTCGACCTCGGCACTGTCACAGAGCGTGCGCGCGCTGGAAGCGCGGATGGGCGTGCGCCTGTTGCAACGGACCACGCGCCGGGTGGGGCTGACCGAGCACGGTGCACGCTTCCTGCAGCGCGTACGTGGCGGGCTGGCACAGATCGAATCGGCCTTCGAAGACCTGGACAGCGCTCGGACCGTGCCGGCCGGTCGGCTGCGCATCACCCTGCCACGCATCGTTGCCGAGCGCCGGGTCCTGCCGGCGCTGCCGTCCTTCCTGGCCCGGTATCCGCAGGTGGAGGTGGAATTGTGCGTGGAACCGGCGTTGACCGATCTGGTCGCCGAGGGTTTCGACGCAGGCATCCGCCTGGGGGAATCGTTGGCGCAGGGCATGATCGCGGTGCCGATCGGGCCGCCCGAGCGCCAGGTGGTGGTGGCCACGCCGGGCTACTTCGCGCGCCACGGTGTGCCGCAGAGCCCGCAGGAGCTGCAGGGCCACGACTGTATCGTCCATCGCCGCGCCAATGGCCGGCTGATGCCCTGGGAATTCAGCCGTGAGGGGCGTGACCTGGACGTAGCCGTCGAGGGCCGGCTGGTGTTCAACGATGCCGAACTTGCCTATGCGGCGGTGCTGGCCGGGCTGGGCATGGCGCAGGGGTTCGCCTCACTGGTCGCCGACGACCTGGCTGCCGGCCGCCTGCGCAGCGTGCTGGAGGAATGGCAGCCGCCGTTCCCCGGCTTTCATCTGTACTATCCGGCGCGCGAGCATATGGCGCCCAAGCTGCGGGTGTTCATCGACCACCTGCGCGCGGCCTGCCAGGCCGACGGGATCTCAGCCGTTCAGGCCCAGGCGGATGCCGAAGCCGACCAGGAACAGACCGGCAACACGCCGTAGCGCATCGCTGACCCGCGGGTGCTGGATCAACCGGCGGCGGGCCAGGTTGCCGACCCAGATCAGCAGCGAGCAGTAGGCGATGCTGACCACGAAGATGATCCCTGCCAGCGCGGCGAACGTAGCGATGCCCTGGTGGGCCTTCGGGTCGATGAACAACGGCAGGAAGGCCATGTAGAACAGGATCGCCTTCGGATTGAGCAGGCTGACCAGGATCGCCTGGTGGAAGTAGCGTCCGGGCTGCATGCGCACCGGGCCAACGTCGGCACCGTCACCCTTGGGCGTGCGCAGCAGGCTGATGCCTACCCACACCAGATACGCCGCGCCGAGATACTGCACGGCATGGAACACCGTCGGATTGGCCTTCAGCAGCGCAGCCACGCCGGCCAGTGCCAGCCACATCAGGATCTGGTCGCCGACCAGCAGGCCGGCCAGCGCCGTGTAGCCGCCGCGCACACCGCCGCGACCGGTAGCGGTCAGCAGGGTGAAGGTGCCCGGCCCGGGCAGCGCCAGAAACACCAGCACAGCGAGCAGGAAGGTCCACAGGTCCTGGATGCCCATCCACGGCATGGCGCGACTCTCTTACAACGGGGGAGCGCCATTGTCGGCCAGTGCTGGCGCAGGCGACAGGGGCGTGTCGCCATTGCCGGGCATGGCGGACAGCAGCGGTTGCAAATGCTGGCGCAGCTGCGCGTGCAGTTGCCGCACCGCCGGTGAGAACTGCTTGCGATGGGGGCAGACCAGCTGCAGGGGAATGTGGCTGCCGATGCCATCCAGCAGCACCTGCAGGCGCCCTTCCAGCACGTCGTCGCGGACGTCCAGCCAGGACTTGTAGGTGATGCCTTCGCCGGCGACCGCCCAGCGCCGCACCACGTCGGCGTCGTCGCAGACCAGTGGCCCGCGCACCGGGATCACCACGCGGCGCCCCTCAATCTCGAACGACCAGCGGTCGTAGGCGCGGCCGCCGAGCTGGTAGACAAGGCAATCATGCTCGCGCAGATCTTCCAGGCGGCTGGGCGTGCCACGCTGCCGCAGGTACCCGGGCGACGCAGCCAGCACCCGCCGGTTCTGTTCCAGCAAGGGCAGGGCGACGTAGCTGGCGTCGTCGAAGTGGCCGATGCGGATGGCCACGTCGACCGGGTCGCGGAACACGTCGGCCACTTCGTCGGACAGGCGCAGGTGCAGGCGCAGCCGTGGATGCGCAGCGCGGAACGCGGTCAGCCACGGCAGCAGCAGGTTGCGGCCGAAGTCCGACGGCGCCGACAACTGCAGGGTGCCGTGCAGTTCGGCGTCCTCGCCCTGCACCCGCGCCTGGCCTTCGCGCAGGGTGCTCAGAACCTCCTGTGCGTAGGGCAGGTACAGCGCGCCTTCGGCGGTCAGGCGCAGGCTGCGGGTGGTGCGCACGAACAGGCGCAGGTCCAGTTCGCGTTCCAGCCGTGCTACCGCCGCGGCAACCTGGCCCGGCAGCAGGTCGGCCTCGCGCGCGGCCTGGGAGAAGCTGCCCAGCGCGGCGGTACGGACAAACAGCTGCAGATCGTCGAAGCGGACCATTTTCATTGCTGCAGTGAAAGTGTTGACCGATTCTGCGCCTTTCCGCCCCCCTGCGCACGGCGCACGCTGTGGCCTCTCCTCCCTGGATATCCCCCATGCGTGCCATTGCCTACACCCAAGCCGGCCTGCCGATCGACGACCCGCAGGCCCTGATCGATCTCGACCTGCCCCTGCCCCAGCCGGGCCCGCGCGACCTGCGGGTGGCGGTGCGCGCGGTGGCAGTGAATCCGGTCGACACCAAGGTGCGGCGCGGCGCCGCCACCGACGGCCCGCGCGTGCTGGGGTGGGATGCGGTCGGCGTGGTCGATGCGGTCGGCAGCGAGGTGACCCTGTTCCAGCCCGGCGATGCGGTGTACTACGCCGGTGTGATCGATCGCCCGGGCAGCAACGCCGAATACCAGCTGGTGGACGAGCGCAGCGTTGGCCGCAAGCCGGCCAGCCTGGACGATGCCGCCGCTGCGGCGCTGCCGCTGACCGCGATCACCGCATGGGAACTGCTGTTCGACCGCCTGCGCATCGCCGAAGGCGGCGGCGACGGCCAGACCCTGCTGGTGATCGGTGCAGCGGGTGGCGTGGGTTCGATCCTGGTGCAGTTGGCGCGCCGGCTGACGAAGCTGACGGTGATCGGCACCGCCTCGCGGCCGGAGACGCAGGACTGGGTGCAGGCGATGGGCGCGCACCATGTGATCGACCACACACTGCCGCTGGCCGAGGGCCTGGCCCGGCTGGGCATCACCCAGGTGGACCATGTGGCCAGCCTGACCCACACCGACCAGCACTATGCGCAGCTCATCGAACTGCTGGCGCCGCAGGGGCAGCTGGGGCTGATCGATGATCCGGGCCAGATCGATGTGATGGCGCTCAAGCGCAAGGCGCTGTCGCTGCACTGGGAATCCATGTTCACCCGACCGCTGTACAGGACCGCGGACATGCAGCGCCAGCACGAACTGCTGAACCGGGTGGCCGATCTGGTCGATGCCGGCGTGCTGCAGACCACGCTGGGCGAGCACTTCGGGCGCATCGACGCGGCCAACCTGCGGCGCGCGCATGCGCTGCTGGAGAGCCACCGGGCCAAGGGCAAGATCGTGCTGGAAGGCTGGTAGCGCCGGGCTGCGCCCGGCACCCGCAGAGGCAACGGCAACAGCGAGAGCCAGAGCCAGAGCAGGCTTCCTGTGGGTTGGCGGGGCGGTGTGGGTGTGCGGGGCCGCCGTGAACCCGTCCATGGGGGCTTGGTCGCCGCATCCATGCGGCTCACACCCCGCAAACCCACACCGCCCCGCCTTCGACGGTTTCCCGCCGCTGTTGGTAGGTGTCGACCTTGGTCGACACAGTAGCTCCACGCCATGCGTGGATGAAGCCAAGCAAGCGTGCTACGCCACGCCGTTGTCCACATGCTCGGCAAAGCCCGGCCGGGGGCGCAGGCGTTCGAACCAGGCGTCTACGTGGGGCAGCACAGGTTTGTTGCCGGGGGTGCTGCGCCAGCGCTGTGTCGACAGGCCGAGGACGATGTCGGCCAGGCTGAAGTCGGTGCCCGCCACGTAGGCATTGCTGGCGGCAAGCTGGTGGTCGAGCACGGTCATCAGGCGGTTCCATTGTTCCAGGCTTGCCTCGGCGCGTGCGTCGTCCGCGAAGTCGGGGTGCTGGCGCACGCGGGCCATGAACACGTGGCGCCAGGCGCTGTTGAGGTCGCTGGCCTGCCAGTCCATCCATTGTTCGACCAAGGCACGGGCCTGTGCAGCGCCCGGCAGCAGATCGACTCGTCCTTGGCGGGTGGCCAGGTAGCGGCAGATGCTGTTGGACTCCCACAGCATGAAGTCGCCATCGCGCAGCACTGGTACCTGTCGGTTCGGATTCAGCGCCGCCAAGCGCTCCGGCGCTGGTGCCGGATCATGTGAGAACGGCAGATCGAGTTCGGCGCACAGCCACAGCACTTTGCGCACGTTGATCGAGCTGGGCTTTCCGTACAGTACAAACATGGGCTCGTTTCAGCACGTGAGACTGGGCCAGCCTACACTTGCCACATGCAAACCGAATTCCTCCTCGTCGCCGGCCTGCTGCTGGTCGTGCTGATCCTGCAACTGGTGGCGCTGCTGCGCCGCCCGCCCCACGACCGGCTGGAACAGGCCGTGCGTGATGAAGCACGCGTCGGCCGCAGCGAGTTGCGCGAGCAGCTCGATGGGTTCGCGCGCGCGCTGACCGATCTGTCCACCCGCACCGACCAGCGCCTGGACCTGCTGCGCGAAGCGCTGGGCGAAGACGCACGCAAGGCCCGCGCCGAGGCAGCCGACAGCCAGCAGCGCAGCGCCGTCTCGCTGGGCGAACGCCTGCAGGAACTGCGCGTGCAGCTGGATGTGTTCGGCCAGCAGCAGGAGGCGCGTATCCATGCCTTCGGCCAGCAGCTGCAGGAACTGACCGCCCGTACCGACACCCAGTTCGGTGCGCTGCGGCAGGCACTGGTGGAGGATGCCCGCAAGGGCCGCGAAGAGGGTGCGCAATCGCAGCAGCGCCTGACCGAGAGCCTGGGCCTGCGCCTGCAGGAGCTGACCCAGCGCAACGAACAGCGCATCTCGGAAATGCGCGCCACCCTGGAAGAACAGCTGCGCGCGCTGCAGGCCGACAACGCGCAGAAGCTCGAGCAGATGCGCCACACCGTCGACGAGAAGCTGCAGTCCACGCTGGAAACGCGGCTGGGCAATTCGTTCAAGCTGGTGTCCGAACGGCTGGAACAGGTGCAGCGCGGGCTGGGTGAAATGCAGCAGCTGGCGACCGGCGTGGGCGACCTGAAGCGGGTACTGACCAACGTCAAGAACCGCGGCAGCTGGGGCGAAGTTCAGCTGGAGAACATCCTCGAGCAGACCCTTACCCAGGAACAGTACGCACGCGGGGTGAAAGTACGTCCTGACGGGAACGAGATGGTCGACATCGCCGTGCGCCTGCCGGGCCGTCGCGACGACGACACGCCGGTCTGGCTGCCGATCGATTCCAAGTTCCCGCGCGAAGACTATGAGCGCCTGCTTGATGCGCAGGAACAGGGCGATGCCGAGGGCGTGCGCCTGCAGGGTATCCAGCTGGAACGCGCGATCCGCGTGCAGGCCAAGTCAATCTGCGAAAAGTACATCGTGCCCCCGCACACCACCGATTTCGCGGTGATGTTCGTGCCGACCGAAGGACTGTATGCCGAGGTGATCCGGCGCCCGGGCCTGGTCGACCTGCTGCAGCGCGAGCACCGCGTGGTGGTGGCCGGGCCGACCACCGTCACCGCGTTGCTCAACAGCCTGCAGATGGGCTTCCGTACGCTGGCCATCGAACAGCGGTCCAGTGAAGTGTGGACATTGCTGGGTGCCGTCAAAACCGAGTTCGGTAAATTCGGTAGCGTGCTCGACAGCGTGAAGACCAAGCTCGACCAGGCCAGCAAGCAGATTGACCAGACGGGGGTACGCACGCGTGCCATTGCCCGGAAGCTGCGGGACGTAGAGTCGCTGCCGGCCGAACAGAGTCGGCAGTTGCTTCCCGACAGCCTGCTGCCCGAGGAGGGGAGCGAAGAAGGCAATGAGGGCGAAGAGGCCTGAGCGGGGCTGACACGCCACATGCATGGCGCTGTGCGTATGCTGGCAGGCGCCCACCTCGATCAGGTACCGCCATGCGTTTCCATCTCTTTGCCAGCCTTGCCCTGGGCGTACTGCTTGCCGCCTGCAGCAGCACCCCACCGGCCAGTGAAGACGCAGGCACGGCAGCCACGGTGGCCGACAGCCCTGAAGCCGCTGCAGCCTATGAAGAAGCACGCGATGTGGACTGCCGTGCGGCGGGCGGTACCCTGCAGCCGTTGGGCCGCCTGCAACGGGTGCAGTGCGTGATTCCCTATGCCGACGCCGGCAAGTCCTGCAGCAGCAAGAGCGACTGCAGCGGCCAGTGCCTGGCGTCCGCCGAGGTGACCGCAGGTGCGGTGGCGACTGGCACCTGCCAGCGTGATGTCAGCCAGAACTTCGGTTGCCGGCAACGCATCGACGGTGGCAAGGCACAAGGCACCCTCTGCGTCGACTGAGGGTAGTGCCGGCCGCTGGCCGGCAACCTCAAGAATCTTCTGGAACGTTCATGAGGTTGCCGGCCAGCGGCCGGCACTACCGGTCACGTGCGGCGGTATGCTGGTGGGCCTTTCCCCGCTGTAGCCGGAGCCCCGCGTGAGCACCTCGATCCAGGATATTTCCCTCACCACCATCGACGGCCAGCCGTCCTCTCTTGCCGACTACCAGGGCAAGGTGCTGCTGCTGGTCAACGTGGCGTCCAAGTGCGGCCTGACCCCGCAGTACGAAGGCCTGCAGGCGCTGTATGCGGAAAAGCACGCGCAGGGGCTGGAAGTACTGGGCTTCCCGGCCAACAACTTCCTCGGCCAGGAGCCGGGCAGCGAGGCGGAGATCCAGCAGTTCTGCCAGCTGACCTACGATGTGAGCTTCCCGATGTTCGCCAAGATCAGCGTGGCCGGTGAAGACACCCACCCGCTGTACCAGCAGCTGACTGCCGCGCAGCCGCAGGCGATCGGCGAAGGCCCGCTGCGCGAGCGCCTGGCCAGCAAGGAGATTCCGATCCACCCGGCACCGGCGGTGCTGTGGAACTTCGAGAAGTTCCTGGTTGGCCGCGATGGCAAGGTCATCGCCCGCTTCGCCCCGGACGTTGCTGCCGATGACGCGCGCCTGCGCGAAGCGGTCGAGGCGGCACTGGCGGCCTGAAGACGACGTGCCAACCAAGGTTGGCACCTGCCGGTAAAACAAAAAACCCCGCCGAGGCGGGGTTTTTTCATGCGTTGCCGGCAGCGGTCAATTGGTCCACTGCGGCATCGGCATCGCATCGACCGGGATCGGCGAGTTCGCATCGTCGCTGCCACGCTCGCGCTTGCCACGCAGGTCGTTCTCGATCTGGTAGTTGCGGCGCTGCATCCAGGCATCGCGGACCAGGGCGTATTCGTCCACCGCGGTATCGCGCAGGTCGTCGATCGCCAGCAGCTGCGCGCGGGTATCGACCAGCTGCAGGCCCTGCAGACCGATGCGGTACTTGTCGCTTTCGATGCGGCGGATCGGCGACAGCGGGATGTCACCGGCCAGGCCGAACACATCACGCACGGTACGCGGGCCGAAGAACGGCAGTTCCACGTAGCGCGAACGACGCCAGCCCCAGGCACCCAGGGTCTGCCCGAAGTCCTCGTTGCGACGCGGCACCATCGCCTTGCTGGCCGGGTCGAACAGGCCACCGACGCCCAGCGTGCTGTTCATCAGGAACCGGCCCAGGCTGTCCCAGGCGTCGCCGGGGCGGCCCTGCAGCAGCTGGTTGGTAATGGTCAGCGGCGCACGCAGGTTGCTGAAGAAGTTGCTCACGCCGGTACGGGCAAAGCGCGGCACCACGTGGGTATAGGCGGTCGCCAACGGACGGGCGATACCGCGGTCGACGGCGTTGTTGAACCCGTGCACCTTGCGGTTGAACGGTTCCCACGGGTCGTACGCGGTGGTGTTGGTGGTGCTGCCATTGGCGCCGTACAGCGCGTCGAAGTCGTCATCGCCGCCCGGTGCGGCGGCGGTGGCATCACTGCCGGTTGCACCCTGCGAGGCGGTAGCCGGTGCAGGGGCGGCCGCAGCGGGTACGGGGGCGTCGGCTGCGACGCTCGCAGCAGGCGCAGCCGCACCAGCAGCGTTGTCGACCGAGGTGGTGTTCGTCGCCGGCACCACGGTGTCGGCGGTCGGCGCGTCGCTGCGCGCCGGCTTGCCGGCACAGGCGCTGAGCGCGGCGGCCAGGAGGATCAGAGGGAAAACGCGCACGACGTTCATGTCAGCTCGCAGCAGAAGTAGCGTTGAAGTCCAGGTCGGGCGACAGCCGGTAGGCCGCGCTCAGCTCGTTGTAACCGGCGGGGGCGCCGGAAATTGTCAGCGGATGGCCGCCCTGGCGCGCGCGTGCGGCCAGCTCGGCCAACAACGCCAGGCCGGCGCTGTCCACGCGCTCGACCTCCGCCAGTTCCAGCCGCGACAGCTGCGCCGGCAGGGCCTGCAGTTGCGGCCACAGCGCGATCACCGCTGCACGGTCGAGCACCCCACGCAGGCGCAGGGTGTCACCTTCCAGCAGCGCCAGCGCCTTATTTGCCATTACCGGCCGGCCCAGCCTGCATGCTGCCGCTGCGCAGTTCGGTGGCCACCTGCTTGATGCCCTTCTGTCGCAGCGGGGCATCGAACTGGTTGCGGAAGGTCTGCACGTAGGAGATGCCTTCGATGTTCACGTCGAAGATCTTCCACTGGCCGCCTTCGTTGCGCATCCAGTACTCGACCGGCGTCGGCTCGCTGCCGGCACGTACCAGCTCGGTGCTCACGCGCACGCCGCGGTTGCCCGGCAGCGGGCTTTCGCCCTTCAGGCGGAAGCTCGGCTTGCCCTGGATGTTGAGCAGGGTCGAGCCATAGCGCTGCATCAGGTTGTCGGCCATCGCATTGGCGAACAGCTTGATGTCAGCGTCCGCCGCGCCGCGGGCGTGCGTGCCCAGCACCAGGCGCGCGGCATAGTCGCGGTCGAAGGTGCGGTTGAGTTCGCTGTCGATATAGCTGCGCAGGCTGGCCGGGTTGCCGCTGAATTCGGCACGGCGCTGCTGCAGGGTGGTGAGGATGCGCGTGCTGGCGTCGATCACCACCTTGCCGGCCTGGCCCTGGGGGGCCGCAGCAGCGGGGGCGGCGGCCTGCGCCTGGGCCAGGAACGGGGTGGCCAGCAGCAGCGACGAGGCGAGCAGGGCCGGGATCAGTTTCATCTTCATGGTTGCGGTTCCGTTGCAGGCGCCTGCGCGCCATCGTTGGGCTTCGGAGCAGCGCCGCCACCGGCGCCGCCACTGAACATGTATTTGCCGACCAGCTGGATCAGGTCCACGGCCGGCTGGGTGAAGACGATCTCTTCGCCGGGCTTCAGCACGTCCGGATCGCCGCCGGGCTGCAGACCGATATAGCTCTCGCCAAGCAAACCACTGGTGAAGATGCCCGCCGAGGTATCGGCCGGCAGATCCTTGACCTTGCTGTCCATGCGCAGGGTCACGATCGATTCGAACTTCACCGGGTCCAGATCGATCGCTGCGACCTGGCCGACGGTGACACCACCGATCTTCACCGGCGCCTGCTTGCGCAGCTGGCCGACCTGGGAGAAGCGGGCCTTGAGTTCATAGCCTTCGCCACCCCAGCTCCAGCGCTGGTTGGTCGAGGCGACGGCCAGCACCATCAGCGAGGCCAGGGCCAGCAGCAGGAAGGCGCCGACGGAGAATTCGAGTCTGGGACCGCGGATGGCCATGTGGATTACCTGATCAGTCGTGGTGGCCGCGCGCCGATGCGCACCGCCGATGGAGGGGTTAGGTGAACAACATTGCCGACAGTACGAAGTTGAACATCAGCACCAGCAGCGAGGCGTTGACCACCGCACGGGTAGTGGCGACGGACGTGCCTTCGATGGTCGGTTCGGCGTGGAAACCGACATAGGCGGCCACCAGGGCCGCGGTACCACCGAAGATCGCCGACTTCAGCATCGCCACGCCGAAGTCGTCCCAGAAGTCCACGCTGCCACGCAGCGCCGACCAGAACACGCCGTTGTCCAGGCCCAGCACGTGCACGGCTTCGAAGTAGCTGGCACTGATCGCCAGCGAACAGAAGATGCCGGTCAGCAGCGGCACGGTCAGTACCGCCGCCCAGAAGCGCGGCGCCACGGCCTTGGCCACCGGGTCGATGGCCATCAGTTCCAGCGCCTTGATCTGGTCGGTGGCGCGCATCAGGCCCAGCTCGGCGGCGATCGAACTGCCGGCGCGGCCGATGAACAACAACGCGGTCAGCACCGGTGCCAGTTCGCGGTACAGCGACAGGCCGAGCAGGGTGGACAGCGCGTCGGCCGCACCGAAGGTGGTCAGCGTGCGGTAGCCCTGCAGGGTCAGCACCAGGCCGACGAAGGCGCCGCCCACGGCGATGATCGGCAGCGAGCGCGCACCGATCTTGTAGATCTCGCGGGTCAGCTCGGCCAGGAAATCACGGGTCGGCAGCGAACCGCGCAGCACGGTCAGCGAGAACAGGCCGGCACGACCCAGCGAGCGGGTGGCTTGCACGAACGGCATCAGGCAACCCTCGCGCGCGGTGCGGCATCAAACGGGATGGGACCATCGGGCTGGCCATGCAGGAACTGCTGCAGCAGCGGGTCCTGGCTGGACTGCAGCGCCTCCGGCGTGCCCTGGAACACGATGCCGCCATTGGCGATCGCGATTACCTGGTCGCAGATCGGCAGGGTCTCGTGCACGTGGTGGCTGACGATGATGCTGGTCAAGCCCAGGCTGTGGTTGAGGCGCTGGATCAGGCTCATGATCACCCCCGAGGCGATCGGGTCCAGTCCGGTCAGCGGCTCGTCGTAGATCATCAGCGGCGGGTCCAGGGCCAACGCGCGGGCCAGTGCCACGCGCCGGGCCATGCCACCGGACAGCTCACGCGGCCAGGCATCGGCGGCGGCCAGCAGGCCGACCGAATGCAGCTTCATCTGCACCAGCCGGCGCAGCACCGGTGCCGGCAGGCGGGTGTGGGTGCGCAACGGCAGGGCGACGTTCTCGGCCACGGTCAGGTCGGTCAGCAGGCCATTGCCCTGCAGCAGTACGCCGACGCTCTTGCGCATCTCCAGAAGTTCGGCGGTGCGCTGCGGGATGGGTTTGCCGAACAGGGTGACGTCGCCTGCAACCGGACGCAGTTCGCCGGTCAGCGCCGCCAGCAGGGTCGACTTGCCGCTGCCGGACGGACCGAGCACCGCGGTGATGCTGCCTTTGGGCACCTGCAGCGAAACGTCGCGCAGGATCGTGCGCCCGCTCCGGTCGATGCGGACGTTGGACAACTGCACCAGACTGGGAGTGGAAGCCGACATGGGCACCCTTAACGTTTTTTCGACATTGAAGCATCGGGTCAGACTGCTGAACATAAGCAGACTGGACGGTGCAGTATTGTTGCACGGCCGGACCGTCGCCAGACCGGGACAATTCCGAAAACGACCGGAACAATCCGTCGCGATCACCGTACCCCGGGATTGAATACGGGCGGGTGTGCTGCACACTGTGCACGATGAGTGACCCGGGCAGCGACTTCCGCCTCTACCATTCCAATTCGCTGGACGTGCTGGCTGCCCTGCTGGCGCGCAACGTGCGTGTGCCGGTGCCGGGACAGCCGCTGCTGGCGCCGGAGGTGGTGCTGATCCCGCAGGTGGCGATGCGGCGCTGGCTGCAGGCGACACTGGCCGCCGAGTATGGCGTGGCCGCCAACCTGGAATTCCTGACCCCCGGTGAGTTCGTCGCCCGTGCGTTGAACGCCAATGTCGAGGGCGAAGCCGACGACCTGGATGCGGCCGCCCTGCATTGGCGCCTGTACCAGGCCCTGCGCGATCCGCAGCTGCTGGCGCAGCCACCGATGCGCGCGCTGCAGTCCTATCTTGCCGGGGGCGACGCGCTCAAACCCTGGGCCCTGGCCGGCGAACTGGCCTCGGTGTTCGAGAAGTACCAGGCCTGGCGCCGCGACTGGCTGCTGCGCTGGGAAGCCGGCGCCGACGCGGCCGATCCGCAGGCCATCCTGTGGCGCAGCATCGCCGCCGGCCATGGTTACCGCGCGCGCCGCATCCAGGCGTACCTGGACCGCTTCGAGGGCGCCGGCCAACCGCTGCCGCAGGGCCTGCCGCCGCGGATGTCGGCGTTCGCCACCCTCAACATCTCGCCCGACGTACTGCGGGTGATGGCCACCCAGTCGCGGGTGGGCGAACTGCATTTCTATCTGCCCACGCCGGTGCAGTCCTACTGGGGCGACCTGCAGACCCTGGCAGAGCGCCTGCGCAGCGGTGCGCCGGACCCGTTCGGCGAGGCCGCCGGCGAGAACCGCCTGCTGGAAGCGTGGGGTGCGGCCGGCCGCGATTTCATGGCGGTGCTGGGCAGCTATGAAGTGGTGCATCCGGCCGGCGAGATCGCGGCCTATTCCGACCCGGAGCAAGACACGCGGCCGACGATGGACCAGGGCGGGCTGTCCGACAGCCTGCTGCATCGCCTGCAGCGCGACCTGTTCCACCGTCGTGCCTTGCCTTCCGGTGAACTGCGCGATGGCCTGCGCAGCGACGACCCGAGCCTGCAGGTGCACGCCTGCCACACCCGCCTGCGCGAGCTGCAGGTGCTGCACGACCAGCTGCGCAGCCTGCTGCAGGACCCGCGCTTCGACCCGCCGTTGCAGGCGCGCGAGATCGCCGTGCTGGCGCCGGACATCGATCCGTATGTGCCCTATCTGGAAGCGGTGTTCGGCGGACGGGGGGGCGAGGACGAACACATTCCCTACGCGCTGGCCGACAGCAGTCCGTTGGCCGGCGAGCCGCTGGCCGATGTGTTCGTGCACCTGCTTGGCCTGCCGATCTCGCGCTTCGGCCTGAACGAGGTGCTGGATCTGCTGGCCAGTGCACCCCTGGCCGAGGCCGCCGGCCTGGAAGCGGTGGACTTCGACCGACTGCATGGCTGGTTGCAGCAGGCAGGCGCACGCTGGGGCCTGGATGCCCAGCATCGCGACCAGCTGCAGGCCCCCAGCGATGACGCCTACACCTGGCAGTTCGCGCTGGATCGCCTGCTGCTGGGCCACGCCACCGGCAGCGAGGTGGATCTGGTCGGGGTGGCGCCGTGGATCGAACTGGAAGGCGGGGCGCTGGATGCGCTGGACCGGCTGCTGCGCCTGCTGCGCGTGCTGGCCGTCTACCAGCGCCGGCTGGGCGAACTGTTGACCCCGGCACAGTGGCGGCAGCGCCTGCTGTCGCTGCTCGATGCCCTGCTGCCGACACCACCCAGCTCGCCCAACAGCCAGCGCGCGCTGGAGCGCCTGCGCAAGCTGCTCAACCAGTTCGCCGAAGATGCGTACAAGGCAGGGTTCGCCGATGGCGTGCCACCGGAGGTGGTGCGTGCGCACTTCGCCGGTGCGCTTGCCGAGGCCGATACGCGCGCGCCGTTGCTGACCGGTGGCATCAGCTTCGGCCGCATGGTGCCGATGCGCCTGCTGCCGTTCCGGGTGATCTGCGTCCTCGGCCTCAACGATGGTGATTTCCCGCGTCGCGACCCGGCCGCTGGCCTCAACCAGCTCACCGCCGAACTGGATACGCCGCGCCGCCGTCCCGGCGACCGCTCCACCCGCGAAGACGATCGTTTCCTGTTCCTGCAGTTGTTTGCTGCTGCGCAGGACGTGTTCTACCTCAGCTACCTCGGCGCGGACCCGCGCGATGGCAGCGTGCGCGAACCCTCGGTGCTGGTCAGCGAACTGATCGATGCCGCCGCGGCCTATCACCTCGATCCGTCGACCGCCACGCGGGACTTCACCGTGCGCCACGCGCTGCAGCCGTTCTCGCCGGCCGCCTTCGGTGACGGCGATCCACGCCGCTTCAGCTACCGCCGGCAGTGGCACCCGGCCGCCGGGCGGCTGGGCGGGCAGCGCGGCGGCCTGCTGCCGTGGTTCGACGCCGCACTGCCGCCGCCGGTGGACGACGCGGTGGAAGAAGAGGTCTCGCTGGAGAGCCTGCGTCGTTTCCTGTGTGATCCGGCCGGGCAGTTCCTCGCACAGTCGCTGGGCCTGCGCCTGGCCGACGACGTCGAGGACGTCGACGACCTGGAGCCGCTGGTGCTGTCCTCGCGTGGGCCGGAGAAGCGCAGTGTGCAGCTGGCCGTGGTGCAGGCCACCCTGGCCGGCGACAGCGAGCCGCTGTACCCGCGGCTGCGCGCACGCGGGCTGCTGCCGTCGGGCATCCTCGGCGAGCGCCAGTTTGAAGTGGAGCGGCTCAAGACCCGCCCGTATGCCACGGCCATGCTGGGCTGGTTGCAGGGCACGCCGCTGGAGAGCCGCCGCTATGAAGTGGAGATCGACGGCGCTCGCCTGCATGGCCGGGTCGGTGATCGCCATCCCGAAGGCCTGGTGCGCCTGCGCGCCGGCGCGCTCAACGGCAACGCGGTGATCCGCCAGGGGCTGGACTGGCTGCTGGCCAACGCCGCCGGCGATGCCTTGCCGCTGGTGCAGTTCTACGACGGCGGTGATGCCGGCCCCGGTCCGCATGCATTGCCTGCCTTGACCGTGCCCGCAGCGCGCGCGGCATTGCGCGCGCTGCTGCAGCTGCGCCAGCGTGGGCTGCGCGAACCACTGCGCTTTGCGCCCTATACCGGCTGGGTGCTGTTCAACGCGCCGGTGGAAAAGCAGCGCAGCGAAGGCTGGAAACAATGGCATGGCAGCGACCGCAGCTGGGGTGAAGCCAACAGTGATGCCTGGCAGCTGCTGCTGCGTGGCGCCGACCCGTTCGCCGACGACGCCAGTTACGCCGACCTGCTGCGCAACAGCCAGGTGGTCTTCAGCGCCGTGCGCGAAGGGCGCAGCTTCGGCAATGATCCACAGGCGGGCCACGCATGAGCAGCGGTGCCGAGGGCGCTTCCATCAACACGCATTGCCCCGACCCTTACCTGGCGTTGCCGCTGCACGGCACGCGACTGATCGAAGCCAGTGCCGGCACCGGCAAGACCTTTACCCTGGCGACGCTGTTCACCCGTCTGGTGGTCGAGCAGGGCCTGCGTATCGGCCAGATCCTGGCGGTGACCTTCACTGACGCCGCCACCCAGGAACTGCGCAAGCGCATCCGCGAGCGCCTGGCCCTGGCTGCGCGCCTGGTCGATCTGCAGCCGGGCGACGATGAAACACCCGATGCGCTGCTGACCCGGCAGGTGCTGCAACGTCATCTGCAGGACGGCACGGAAACCGCAAAAGCGTTGAAGCGGCGCCTGCAGGTAGCCGCCGACGAGATCGACCTGGCTGCGATCTTCACCATCCACGGCTTCTGCACCCGCGTGCTGCGCGAACATGCGCTCGAAAGCGGGCATACCTTCGACCCGCCCGAGCTGCTGGCCAGCGATCGCGAGCTGCTGGAAGAACTGGCGGCCGATCTGTGGCGGGTGCATGCCAACGACCCGGCAACGCTGGAACCGCTGACCTGGTTGTGGTCCCACCCGGATGCGCTGGCGGCTGACCTGCGCGCGCTGCTGGCATCGCCACCGCTGCACCCGCCACTGCAGCCGCTGGCCGTGGACGATCCGCGCCCGGCGCTGCAGGGCGCGGCGGCGGAACTGTCGATGGCCGTGCGCGAACATGGTGAGCGCTTCTTCCTGGACCTGTGCGAAGCGGTCGACAACAAGTGGATCAACGGCGTTTCCTACAAGCTGGGCTGGCTGCACCCGCTGGGCCGGCAGCTGTTGGGCTGGGCCGAGCGCGGCGACGCAGCCGAACTGCTGTCCAGCGACCGCTTGCCGGCGCTGCTGCCCGATGCGCTGGTGGCCAAGACCAACAAGAAGTTCGCCGACCGCACACCGTCCTCACCGCTGCAGGCACCGCTTGAGCGCTACGTGGCACTGCTGGCCCAGCGCGAACAATGGCTGCGTGCCACCGCACTGAACTTCCTGCACGCCCTGCGCGAGGAAGCCACCCAGCGCCTGTCGGTGCTGAAGCGCGTGCGCCGCGTGCAGACCTACGACGATCTGATCGACGGCGTCGCCCGCGCGCTGGAAGGCCCGCAGCGGCTGGCCCTGGTCAAGCAGCTGCGGGCGCAGTACCGCATCGCCCTGGTCGATGAATTCCAGGATACCGATGACCGCCAGTGGGGCATCTTCCATACCGTGTTCGGCGCCTCGCCGGAGGTGGACGAACTGGGGCTGCAGCCGGCGCTGTTCCTGATCGGTGATCCCAAACAGGCCATCTATGGCTTCCGCGGCGGCGACATCCATACCTACCTGAAAGCCAAGCAGGTGGCCGAGCAGGCACCGGCGCTGGACCAGAACTTCCGCTCGCGCCCGGCCGTGCTGCGCGCGCTGCAGGCGCTGTACGACAACGCTGGCGAAGATGCCTTCCTCGAACGCGACATCCGGTTCGAGCCGGTGCGGCCCGGTGGCGTGCGTGTCGATGAGGACTACCTGCGCGATGGCCGGGCCGCACCGGCGCTGACCCTGCGCCTGCTGCGCAGCGACGGTGAAAAGGCCCTTGGCGCCGATGCGTCGCGCGACGCGGCGACCCAGGCCTGCGTGGCCGCGATCCACCAGATCCTGCTGGAGGCGCGTGCCGGCACCGCGCTGCTGCGTGGGCGCCCCGTGCAACCCGGCGATATCGCCGTGCTGGTGCGCTCGCATCGCGAAGCCACGCTGGTGCAGCGTGCACTGGCCGCAGTCGGGATTCCCGCGGTGGCGGCCGGCAAGCAGAGCCTGTTTGCCACCAGCGAGGCCCGTGACCTGCGTGCGTTGCTGCTGGCGTTGCTGCAACCGGCCGACGAAGGACGCCTGCGCACTGCATTGGCAACGGTGCTGCTGGGGCAGCGCGCAAGCGCGATTGCCAGCATGGAGCGTGAGGGGGACCTGCAGCGCGGGTTCCAGGCACAGCTGCTGCACTGGCGCGAACGCTGGCAGCGTGGCGGCCCGTTCGCGGTGGTGGCCGACGTCTGCGCCGCGCAGGGCGAACGCCTGCTGGCACTGATCGACGGCGAGCGGCGCCTGACCAACTACCTGCAGCTGGGCGAACTGCTGCAGGAAGCCTCCGCGCAGGCACTGGGCATGCACGGCCTGCTGGACTGGCTGCAGGGGCAGATGGCCAACGCCGACCAGGATGACGAGCAGCAGCTGCTGCGGCTGGAGTCCGACGCCCGACGGGTGCAGATCATCACCCTGCACAAGAGCAAAGGCCTGGAATACCCGCTGGTGTTCCTGCCGTTCGTGGGCATCGATGGCGGCGCGCCGAACACCGCCACCCACTGCACCGTGCACCTGCAGGGTGAGCGCCAGCTGCACTGGAAGCTGGACAGGGACGACGCCTGGGACGCAGCCAGCAGCCAGCGCGAGCGCGAACAGCGTGCAGAAGACGCGCGCCTGCTGTACGTGGGCCTGACCCGCGCCGAACATGCCTTGTGGATCGCCGCCGGCGATCTGGCAGGCCATGCGAAGACCCGCCTGGCGCCGTTGCTGGGCGACCTGCAGGCGCTGCGTGCGCACGCGGACGTGGACCTGGATGACAGTACGCCGCCGGGCCGCCTGCCGCAGCTGCTGGCCGAAACCGAAGGTGAGCTGCCTGCGGTGCGTGCCTTGACCCGCCGGGTGCCACATGACTGGTGGGTCTACAGCTTCACCCAGCTGGCGCATGCCGACGCTGGCAACGGCGACGATATCGAAGCGGCGGCCACCGAACTGCCGGCACCGGCTGCCGACGAACCAGCCGGTGCCGAGCTGCCGCTGGAACCGGCGTTGCCGGACGCCGCCGCAGAAGACACAGCACCGCCGGATCCGCGCTTCATGGGCAGCCGCTTCGGCAATGTGCTGCACGATGCACTGGAGAACGTCGACTTCGCACTGTGGTCGCACTGGCAGCCGCAGCAACCGGCACCGGAGGGACAGGCCGACGTGCTGCGCCGCTCGCTGCACGACGAAGGCTATGCCGACGAGGATCTGGACGATGGCGTGGCGGTGCTGGTGCCGCTGGTCGGCCACACCCTCACCGTACCGCTGCCCGAAGGCGGTGCGCTGTGCAGCGTGCCCGAGCATGAGCGCCGGGCCGAAATCGAGTTCCACTTCGCCATCGAGCCGACCGCAGTACCGGTGCTGCTGCAGCTGCTGCACGAGCACGGCATCTCCAGCGCGCGGCGCGGTTTCGGCCTGCGCAGAAGGCTGGAAGGCCTGATGACCGGCAAGATCGATCTGACCTACGTGCGTGATGGCCGCTGGTATGTGCTGGACTACAAATCCAACCGGTTGCCGGGCTACAGCCCGGACCTGCTGGAGATCGCGATGCGCCACAGCGAGTACGACCTGCAGGCGCTGATCTATACCGTGGCCCTGCATCGCTGGCTGCGCTTCCGCCTGGGCGCGGCATACGACTACGCGCGCGACATGGGCGGTATCCGCTACCTGTTCTGCCGGGGCCTGGATATCGCCGGCAACGGCGTGCACGTGCAGCGCTTCGCGCCTGAGCTGGTGGATGCGCTGGATGCCTTGTTTGCGGGCGGCGAAGCAGCCCAGGCCGAGATGGCGGCGCGCGCGCGCGGAGAAACCGCATGAACCTGCTGCGCGATCTGCATCGCAGTGGCCAGCTGCGCACCCTGGACCACGCCCTGGCCATCAGCCTCAAGCGCCTGCGCGAAGACACGCCGGACGACGTGGCACTGGCCGCCGCACTGGCCTCGCTGGCCGTGGCGCAGGGGCACGCTGGCTTCGATCCGCGCCAGCCCCAGCGCGTGATCGATGGCATTCCGGCATGGCCCGAACCTGCGCAGTGGCTGGCGCAGCTGCAGGCCTCGCCTTGGGTGGCGACCCCGCAGGATGCCAGCGCCGCCGCCGCGGAAGCGCCGCTGGTGCTGGAGAACGGTCTGCTGTACCTGCGCCGCTACCGCGAATACGAGCGGCAGTTGGCCGTCGGCCTGCAACGCATCGGCCGCCATCCGCTGCCTGCACCGGACATGGCCGCCGTGGCGCCCCTGTTCGCGCGTCTGTTCCCGCACGCCGCAACGGGTGAGGACCACCAGGCCCGTGCGGCTGGCGTAACCCTGCGCCACCCGCTGGCCCTGGTCACCGGTGGTCCCGGTACCGGCAAGACCACCACCATCGCCCGCCTGCTGCTGCTGTTGGCGGCACAGGCGCTGCACCAGGGCCTGCCCGTGCCGAAGGTAGCGTTGGCTGCACCCACCGGCCGCGCCGCCGAGCGCATGGCCGAAAGCCTGCGCCTGGCCGTCCAGCGGCTGCAGGAGCAGGGGCTGGACCCGGCGCTGTGCACCGCGCTGCCCAGTACAGGCACCACCCTGCATCGCCTGCTCGGGGTGATTCCCGATTCACCGCGCTTCCGCCATCACGCCGACAACCCGTTGCCGGTGGACGTGGTGGTGGTCGACGAAGCCTCGATGATCGACCTGCCGCTGATGGCCAAGCTGGTCGACGCGATCGCCAGCGGTACCCGCCTGATCCTGCTCGGCGATCCCGACCAGTTGCCGTCGGTGGAAGCCGGCGATGTGCTCAGCGCCATCGTGCGCGCCAGCGGCGATGGCATCGGCACCCGCGCCGACGATGCGCAGGCGCTGCATGGACTGCTGGCAGCGGCGACGCTGCAGCCGCAGGCACCGCCGCGCGCGTTCGCTGGCCGCCGCGTGCAGTTGCAGCGTGGCTACCGGCAGAGTGATGCGCTGGACCTGGCGCCGCTGGCGCAGGCCGTGCGTGGCGGTGACAGTGGTACCGCCCTGCGCCTGCTGCGCAGTGGCGGGCTGGCTGGTGTCCGCTTCCATGAAGGCGAGGCGGACCCGTTGCGTGGCCAGCGCGAGCATCTGCTCGACCACTGGCGCGCACTGGCCGACGCAGCGGACCCGGCGCAGGCACTGCAGCAGGCCGGCCGCCTGCGTGTGTTGACCGCACTGCGCGAAGGCCCGCAGGGCGCGCGTGGCCTCAACAGCCGCATTGAACAGCTGCTGGCTGGCAACACCCCGGGCTACTTCCAGGGCCGGCTGCTGCTGATCACCGAAAACAGCTACCGCCACCGCCTGTTCAACGGCGATATCGGCATCTGCCTGCGCGATGGCAGCGGTGCGATGGTGGCCTGGTTCCCCGGCGAGACCGCCGACCAGCCGCGCGCCTTCCACCCGGCAGCCTTGCCCGCACACGAGAGCGCGTTCGCAATGACCGTGCACAAGGCGCAGGGCTCGGAATTCGATGAAGTGTGGTTGCAGCTGCCAAGGCAGGACAGCCGCGTGTTGTCGCGCGAACTGGTCTACACCGGCCTGACCCGCGCCCGCCAGCGCCTGCAGGTGGCCGGCAGCGCCGAGGTGCTGGAGGCGGCATTGAAACGACATGCCAGCCGCCTTGGTGGCCTGGCCTGGCGGCTGGGTGCGGAAGAGGTGACCGAGGAACCGGTGCGCGGCGAAGAACCCACCGTGCAGGGCACGTTGTTCTAAACGCCAGCCTTACCATCACATCGGTCACCTTCATCCACGCACGGCGTGGATCTACCGTGTCGACCAAGGTCGACACCCACCAGAAGCAGGCCATGCCATTCCGACAGATCGCGGGAAACTGTCGAAGGCGGGGTGGGTCCGGTTGAGGGGGTGTGAGCGGCATGGATGCCGCGACCAAGCCCCCATGGATGGGTTTACGGCGTCCCCCTCAACCGGACCCACCCCGCCAACCCACGGAGAGCACGCATTTGATGTTGACGTTGCCGTTGCCGTTGATTCGGCGGGTGCAGGGCGCAGCCCTGCCGCCAAACCTATTCCGGCATCAACACCAACCCATCCGGATACACGATCGCCGCTTCGTCCGCACTGACATCGAAGAACCCCACGCCGTGCTTCTCGGCCAGGTCCTGCACCCGCCCATGCGCGCGCTCGGCCACCGAATACGCGAACGCGCCATAGATCACATGGCGGCCGATGCTGTACTCGGTCACCTCGGCGCGATCATCATCGTCATTGCTCAGCGGGCCGTTCATCGGCGGAAATTCCTGCGCCATCTCCGCGAACCATGCCTGCAGCGCCGGGCTGCTGACCGCCGGATCGTCGTACTCGTGGCTCTCGCCCCACTGCGCCTGCTTCTCGAACCAGGCGATGAACGCCGCCGCTTCACGCGGGGCGACGCTGGCCTCGAACACCATCATGTCGTAACTCATTGAACCGTCCTGTGCAGCGCAGGGGTCAGAGCCCTCGCCCGTGGCGAAGGATCCGACCCCGGTGCGGGGTCTATGGGTGCACAGGGTAGCGTGCTACGGCTGCGGCCCCTCGGCTGCCAGCAGTCCCGGCGCCAACGCCTTTGCTTCCGGGAACAGCGCAAACCGCAGGCCGACCAGGCCCATCAGCGCCTCGTCGCGCGCCTTGCAGGCGGCCACGCTGCCGACCCGTCCCAGCGAGGTGTCCAGCCGTTCGCGCAGCGCCTCGGCCGCCACAATCGGCTTGCGTGCGGCGATCTGCCGGCGATAGTGCACGGCCACTTCCTCCAGGATGTGCTCGACCGCCTCGCGGCTGCGCTCCGGCAGCTCCAGGCGGGCGCGGCGCAGCTGCAGGATGTTCAGGCCGATGCGCGCCTCGTTGAGCATGTCCACCGACGCGATGTCGCTGCCTTCCGGGGTCGCCGCCAGGCGCGGTGCCAGCAGGCCGAGCAGATCCAGCATGCGCGCAGCGAAGCGCTGGCGATCCTGCTGGCCACGGCCTTCGGCCGCCTCGGCCAAGGTGGTCCAGCCCTGCCGTACCAGCCGGCGCGCGGTCCATTCGGCACCCACCGAGCGGAACAGCCGGGTCATCACCACCGCAAAGCCAATGCCGATGAACATCGCGATCGACGAGTTGGCGAAGGTCTGCACGTTGGCACTGTAGGTGTTCTGCAGGCTGAGCAGCGCAGCCAGGTTGACCGTCAGCGGCAGCGCGAACAGCGCGCTCTTCGGGTGGTGCAGCAGCAGGCCCAACGGCAGGAACACCACCGCCAGCACCAGCGCCAGCAGGCCGAAGTCGTGTACGGCGGGGAACACGCCGAACAGGTACACGCCGGCGACCAGCGAAGCCACCATCGCCCACACCAGGAACGAGACCATGCTCGGCGCCGGATCATCCTGTGCAGCGAAGAACGCGGCGGTCACCGCGGCCATCATCGCGCCGTTGCCACCGCCCTCCCAGCCCAGGCCGATCCACAGCACGCAGTAGCTCATCAGCGCCACGCCGGCGCTGAGCGCGGAGAACAGTGCCATGCCGTAGTCGACGTGCTTGTCGGTGGCGGTGCGTTCGGTGCGGATGCGGTAGTGCGCACGGTCCAGCGGCGCGGTGCCCTGGTCGATCGCGTGCTGCAGGGTGCGGCAGTCCTGCCACAGGTCCACCAGCTCCTCCAGGCGCAGCAGCAGGCTGGCCAGCTGCAGGTGCTGCAGATCGCGGTCCACCTGTGGCTTCAGCGCACTGATGCGTGCGCGCAGGCGCGCGTAGTCGCTGGCACTGGACGGCGTGTCTATCCAGTCGTGGATGTCATCGACCAGCGTCGGCAGGCCCTCGGGCAGGGTCTGTCCATCGCTGCGCAGCGCACTCAGGCGGTCGGCGATCGATGACAGCACCGGCAGCAGCAACAGCATGCGTTCGCGCAGGCGCTCCATCGACACCGCCGCGCCGGCATGGCGTGGATCATCGCGGCGCAGGAACTCGATCAGCGCCTCGAACTGCACCAGGTCGGCGGCCAGCCGGTTGCGTGGGGCATGCGCGCGGCCGCGCTCGAGGATCTGCCGGCACCACTGCGCCGCGTCCTCCATCCAGTTGCCGATGCGCGCGCCCAGCATCGGCCGCACCGAGGCCGGGAACAGCAGCGAGGCGAACAGCACCGCTACCACCGTACCGAGGATGATCTCCTCGCTGCGCGCCACCACGGTGTCGAAGATGGTCTCCGGCGAAGTCACCGCCGGGAAACCGATGAATGCAGTGGTGTAGCCGGCCAGCAGGAACGCGTAGCCACGCGGGCCACGGTTGAGCAGGGCCAGGAACAGGCAGCCGGCCAGCCAGATCGACATCGCTGCGCTCAGCACCAGCGGCGTTTCCACCAGGGCGGGCAACATCAGCAGGGTGGCCAGGCCGGCGGCCAGGGTGCCGAGGATGCGGTACACGCCCTTGGCCCGGGTCGGGCCCAGCAGCGGCTGGCTGACGATGTACACCGTGCCCATCGCCCAGTACGGGCGCGACAGGTTGCCGGCCATGGCGATGTACAGCGCGACGATCGCTGCCAGGTAGGTCTTGATCGAGAACAGCCAGGCCTGGCGGTCAGTCAGCCCGTTCATCGCTTACCTCGCCGCCGTGGGCGCAGCCGCAGCCGCGGCACTGTCCTGCCAGCCACCGCCCAGTACCAGGAACAGGTGGATCTGGTCGCGCGAGACCTGTGCTTCTGCCGCGGCCAGGGTGGCATCGCTGCTGGCCAGGCTGCGGTCGGCGTCCAGGCTGGACAGGTACGGCGTGCGGCCGCCCTGGTACAGCCGGCGGTTCTGCTCTGCGGCCATCGCGGCCTGCTCCTGCGCCACGCGCAACGACTGCAGGCGGCGCAGATCCTGCGCATAGCGGTCCAGTGCGGTCTGTGTTTCGCGCAGTGCCTGCAGCACGGCATGGTCGAACTCGGCCAGCGCGGCATCGGCGCCAGCCTCGGCGGCGTGGATGCGTGCATGCGTGCCCGAGGACGGCAGCGTCCACGAGATCAGCGGGCCGAACGACCACTGCTGGGTCATCGGCTGGCCGAAGTCTTCCAGCAGGCCGGCGGCGCCGACCGAGGCGCCCAGGCGGATGTCCGGGTACAGCTCGGCAGTGGCGACACCAATCCGCGCGGTGGCCGAGGCCAGCTTGCGTTCGGCCTGGCGGATGTCGGGACGGCGCTGCAGCAGCGCGCGGCCATCACCGACCGGCAGCGGCTGGGCAAGGGTGGGTGCGTGCGCGCAGTCGATCACTCCGGCCGGCAGCTGGCCCGGGGTCTGCCCAAGCAGTGCCGCCAGCGAATAGGCGGCAGCCGAACGCTGCGCCTGCAGCGGGGGCAATGCGGCTTCCAGCAGCGCGACCTGGGCATTGGCGCGCGCCAGTTCCGGCGGCGTGCCGCGGCCTGCGCTGATCAACCGCTGGGTGACCGAACGGCTGCGCTGCTGCAGCTGCAGGGAATGCTCGGCGACATGCAGCTCATGGTTGGCGTGGCAGATCTCCAGGTAGCTGTCGGCCACCTCGGCCACCACGCTCACCTGGGCCAGGTCACGTGCAGCGGCCACCGACTGTTCGTCGGCGCGGGCTGCTTCAGCACCGCGCTTGAGCTTGCCGAACAGGTCGAACTGGTAGCTCACCGCGAACTTGCCGTCGGCCAGGTTGATCACCGGCAGCTCGTGCTCCTGCAGGAACGACTCGGCCGACAACTGTGCGCGGCTGACACCGGCTTCGGCCTCGTACTCGAAGCCACCGGCGTCCATCGCCTGCTCGTACACCGCAGCAGCGCGGCGCAGATGCGCGTCGGCGGCCTTCAGTTCGACGTTGTCGCGCAGCGCCTGGGTGATCAGCCCATCCAGCACCGGGTCGTTGTACAGCGACCACCAGCGTGCCGGCAGTGCCTGGTTGGCAGCCACTTCGGGGTTGTGGGTATCGATGAACGCGGCATTCGCTTGCGGCCGCTTGAACGCCGAGCCCTCGGGCAATGCGTAATCCGGGCCGACGGTTCTGCACGCGGCCAGGCTGGCCAGCGCGACGATCAGGCCAAGGCGGGGCAGGGCGGCGTTCACAGGCCCGCCTGTGTCGGCGCAGCGCCGGCCTTCTTGTTCTGCACGTGGCGGCCGGTATCCACGGTCACCGTGGCGGTGCGCCCGGCGATCAGCTCCACGCCGGCAGGCACCTCGTCGATGGCGATGCGCACCGGGATGCGCTGCGCCAGCCGCACCCAGTCGAAGGCCGGGGTCACGTTCGGCAGCAGGGTGCTGCCGTTGCTGCGGTAGCGATCCTCGATGCCGGCGGCGATGCTTTCGACATGGCCGTGCAGAGGGGTGTCTTCGCCCATCAGGCGGATGTCCACGCGCTGCCCCGGGGAAACGCCGCGCAGGCGGGTTTCCTCGAAGTAGCCATCGATGCGGAACGAACCGGTATCCAGCAGCGCCAGCACCGGCTTGCCGGCCACCACGTAGTCGCCCACGCGCATGGTGCGGTCGTTGACCCGGCCATTGGCCGGTGCACGCACTTCGGTGCGGGCCAGGTTGAGTTCGGCCAGGTCGACCGCGGCCTGTGCGGTGGCCAATGCGGCCTGTGCGGCCTGCAGCTTGGCCCGGCGCACTTCGGCGTCCTCGGCGGCGACCAGATCCTGCAGGCTGCGGTCGCGTCCGATCTCGCGGCGCAGCTGCGCGACCGATGCCTGGCGTTCGGCCAGGCTGGCGCGGCTCTGCTCCAGCGCGATGCGGTAGCGCGCGCGATCAATCACGAACAGCAGGTCGCCCTTTTTCACCGCCTGGTTGTCGGCTACCTGCACCGTTTCGACCAGGCCGGACACATCCGGCGCCACTTGCACCACGTCGGCGCCGACGTGGGCGTCGCGGGTCCACGGCTCGTCCATGTAGTAGACCCACAGCTGGCGCAGCACCAGCAGGGCGACGATCACGGCTGCGCAGGTAAGCAGCACCGGCAGGGTCTTCTTCACGATCTTGTTCACGATTGCATCCAACGCAGGAGGTGGAACAGCAGGCCCAGCACGATCCCGTACAAGGCCAGGTTGAACAGCGCCGGGTGCCATACGTGGCGATAGGCACCGGCACGCTGCAGCAGCGCGTGCAGGCCGCTGTTGACCAGGTAGGCCAACACCATCAACCCGAGCAGGGTCGGGACGAACACTCCGTGGAGACTGAATTCACCGGGCATCGGTAGGGGCGGGGACGGTAGGGGAAGGGGAGGTGGAACAGGACAACGGCAACGGGCAAAAGCCGCTGGCGCATGCACGGCAGCGGCGGTATTCACCGACAACGGGCTTACGTGATGCGGTCGGCAGCCTCGGCCAGCAGGCGCCATGCCTTCAGCACGGCATGCAGTTCATCCATGGAAAGCTCGCCGAATACGTCCTGGCGCAGGCCGATCAACTGGTCTTCCAGTTCGCGCACCAACGCCTGGCCTTCCTCGGTCAGCCAAAGCAGGTTGGCGCGGCGGTCGCTGGCATCGCATTCGCGGCGGACCAGCCCACTGGCGCAGAGCTTGTCCAGCAGGCGCACCAGGGAAGGGCCTTCCATGCCCAGCTGCTGCGCCAGCGCGACCTGGCGGATGCCACCGCCGGAGCGGCCGATCATCAGCAGGGGCATGGTGCAGGCGGTGGAGATGCCGTAGCTGCCCAACCGGCTGTCGGCCAAGCGCTGCCACTGCCGCCCTGCGTACAGCAGGCCGGAGCTGAGCTGCATCTGCAGCACGGTGCGCTCGTCGAGGGGGCGGTCCATAAGTAATAGATAGGATACTACTAATTTCATTCCTATCAATAGATTTTACTGAATGGGTGGTGGGCTGAGGAAAGCGTTGCGCCTGCTGGCTATCGGTTGGGGTGGCGGAGGGCCGGGCGGGGTAGGACACGCTGCAAGTACGTCCCTGTAAGCTCGATCGGCGCATCCCTGCGCCTCACGGTCCCACCCCGCCCGGCCCTCCGCCACCTACCCCACATCTCGCGGGCGCGGTGGGTTGGCTCTTTAAAGGCAAGGGCAGAAGCAGTGCGGACCAACGGTCCGCACCCACCACAGCAGCAGCCAGGACACCCTCCGAAGCCATGAACCCCAGCTTTTGACCCCGCTTTCGGGCGGACCGGCCGCGCCCGCAGGAAACCGTCAGGGAGCGGGAAGGGCGGCAGGGCAGGACCGTGAGGCGCAGGGATGCGCCGACCGAGCCCCCATGGATGGGTTTACGGCGTGTCCTGCCCTGCCGCCCTTCCCGCTCCAGATCGATAGCAATCCGGCGCCGGGCGGCCCCCCGATGAACCGTCCCCAGAGGACGACCCACCCCCCGGTCGGGTACGATGCTCGCCCCCCGTTCGGGCGCTGTATGCAATGAGCAAGAACAACGAAAAGGCCGCCCCGCAGGGCGAAGTGACCCAGGTCCAGGCCGAGGATGCCGTGCGCACCCTGCTGCGTTGGGCCGGTGAGGACCCGACCCGCGAAGGCCTGCTGGATACCCCGCGCCGCGTGGCCGAAGCCTATGGCGACTGGTTCAGCGGCTACCGCGACGACCCGCGCGCCTACATGGAACGCACCTTCGAGGAAGTGGCCGGCTACGACGAACTGATCGTCCTGCGCGACATCGAATACGAAAGCCACTGCGAGCACCACATGGCGCCGATCATCGGCCGCGTGCACGTCGGCTACCTGCCGGCCGGCAAGGTGGTGGGCATCAGCAAGCTGGCACGCGTGGTCGAAGCCTACGCCCGCCGCTTCCAGGTGCAGGAAAAGATGACCGCGCAGATCGCCCAGTGCATCCAGGACGTGCTGCAGCCGGTCGGTGTCGGCGTCGTCGTCGAAGGCGCCCATGAGTGCATGACCACCCGCGGCATCCACAAGCGCGGCGTCAGCATGGTCACCTCGAAGATGCTGGGCAGCTTCCGCGAGGACGCCCGCACCCGCGCCGAGTTCCTGCGCTTCATCGAAGTGGGCGGCAAGCGCTGAGCGCCGTCGCCTCCCGGTGGCGGCCGCGCGTGGCCGCCGCTTTCGCCGTGCCTGCGCCGCGCCTTCGCGCGCGCGCTGGCCGCCGCGCCCTTCCGACCGATCTCGCTGCATGAAGCACCGCGAACGCATCACCCGTTATCGCCACCTGCGCGAACAGCCGCAATGGAAGCTGCTCGCCGCCGACCACGCACCGGAAATCATCGGCCTGCTGCAGGGCCTGCTGATGGACGGCGATCGCACGTTGCCGGCATCGGTCCTCAACGAGCGCCTGCAGCGTGCGCTGGACCAGCTCAACGGCGACGAGTTGTCGCGCGAGCTGCCGCGGACCGCGCAGGCCTACGTCGCCCATTGGCTCGCGCAGGGCTGGCTGGAACGCCGGCTGCCTGAAGGCGCCGACCAGGAGCAGTACGAGCTCTCGACCCAGGCGCTGCAGGCGATCCGCTTCGCCGACAGCATGGAGCAGGCCCGCGTGGCCGCCACCGAGAGCCGTCTGGCACTGGTGATCGAGCAGCTGTCGCAGCTGGCCGCGCAGACCGAGGCCGACCCGGACGCACGCCTGTCCGCATTGCGCGACGAGCGCGACCGCATCGATGCCGAGATCGCCCGTGTCAGCGCTGGCCGGGTGACGGCCCTGGACGGCAAGCGCGCGCTGGAACGCACGCGGCAGATCATCGGCCTGGCCGACGAGTTGACCGAAGACTTCCGCCGCGTGCGCGACGACTTCGAACAGCTCAACCGTGATTTCCGCGAACGCATCATCGATGACGAAGGCGAGCGCGGCGACGTGCTGTCCAAGTTGTTCGAAGGCGTGGACGTGATCGGCGAGAGCGACGCGGGCCGTAGTTTCCAGGCGTTCTGGCGCCTGCTCAACGACGCCGAACAGAGCGCCCAGCTCGATGCCGCGCTGGAGACGCTGCTGGCCCGTGGCTTCGCCCGGCGGCTGAATCGCAACGAGCGCAACTTCCTGCGCGGCTTCACCAGCACCATGCTCGAACGTGGTGGCCAGGTGCATGACGTGCTGCAGAACTTCGCGCGCAGCCTGCGTGGTTTCGTGCAGAGCCGTGGCTACCTGGAACAGCGCCGCCTCAACCAGCTGTTGAAGCAGGCGCAGTCCGAAGCACTGGCACTGCGCGATGACTTCCCGGCGCAGCGCGCCATTGGCCGCGACCTGCAGCTGACCACCAGCCGCCTGCGTTCGTGGTCGCAGTGGAAGCTGCACGACCCGCGCAGTGCGCAGGTCGATGGCAACGTCGAATACAACGATGCGGCCAGCATCAGCCTGGAAAGCGTGGGCGATCTGGTGGCGTCGTCGGAAATCGATTTCCGCACCCTGCGCCGCGACCTGCACGACCTGCTCGACAGGCAGCCGAAACTCAGCATCGCCCAGGCCCTGTCGCAGCGCGAAGCGCCGCAGGGGTTGGGCAGTGTCATCGGCTACCTCTCGCTGGGCACGCGCTTTGGCAGCGTGATCGCCGGCGAACAGGAGCTTGCCGAATGGCGAGGTGGCGACGGGCAGATCCGTCGTGCCCGCATCCCGCTGGTTTGGTTTACCCAGGAGAGACGCCATGAGCTGGCATGAAGACCCCATCGACGCACCGCATGCCGACCTGGCCGAAGACGCTTACCAGGCCGAGCCGGTGGCGACCGTGGCCCAGCCCCGGCGCGGCAACGACGTCTACTACATGGGCGATACCGGCCGCCTGCCGCTGGATGCGCGCCGCGCGCTGTGCCAGCTGCTGATCGGCCCCAGCATCGACCAGCTGCGTCACGCCAAGCTGTGGCCGGCACTGATCCGCAGCGAAGCCGGTATCCGTTCGGCGCTGTCGGACCTGTTCCTGGAACTGGTGCTCGACCGTGACAGTGGCGTGGCGTTCACCCGCCAGGCCGACACCGAAGATGTCGATGCACCGGTACTGCTGCGCACGTCGCCGTTGACCTTCATCGATTCGGTGCTGCTGCTGTACCTGCGCCAGCAGCTGGGCGAAGCCGATGCACGTGGCAACCGCGCCGTGGTCGCCGATGCTGAAATGGCCGAGGCGCTGGCCATCTACGAGAAGAACCTGTCCACCGATCGCGCCGGCTTCAACCGCCGTGTCGCCTCGGCGGTGCAGAAAATGAAGGACAACCACATCCTGACCCGCCTCGGCGGCCAGGAAGACCGCCACGAAGTCTCGCCGGCGTTGAAGCTGCTGTTCTCCGCCGAAGACGTATCCCAGCTGTCGGCGGTTTACCGCCAGCTGCGCGAAACCCCGGCCGCTGAAGCCTGAGAGACCCGAGCACCGCATGGCCATTTCCAAGCACACCCCCGCCCTGTTCAACGAAGGCCTGCCGGACCCGCGCCTGCAGCAGTTCCGCATGCGCCGCCTGCAGGTGCACAACTGGGGCACCTTCAACGGCCTGACCGAAGTGCCGATCGCCGAGCGCGGCTTCCTGTTCGTCGGCCGCTCCGGCTCGGGCAAGTCGACCCTGCTCGATGCCATGTCCGCCCTGCTGACGCCACCGGCCATCGTCGACTTCAACGCCGCAGCGCGTGAAGCCGAACGCAGCGGCCGCGACCGCAACCTGGTGTCCTACGTGCGCGGCGCGTGGGCCGACCAGCAGGACAGTGGCACCGGTGAAATCGCCACCCAGTACCTGCGCAAGGGCGCGACCTGGACCGCGCTGGTGCTGGAGTACCGCGCCGGCGATGGCCGCGTGGTCAGCCTGGTACGCCTGCTCTGGATCGCCGGCAGCAGCACCTCCGCCGGTGACGTGCGCAAGCACTACATGATCGCCGAGCGCCCGTTCGACATCGCCAAGGATCTGGGCGGCTTCGATCTGGACCTGCGCAAGCTCAAGCAGAAGCTGGCCGACGTCCATCACTTCGACACGTTCTCCGGCTATGCCGAACGCTTCCGCCACCTGCTCGGCATCGACAACGAGATGGCGCTGCGCCTGCTGCACAAGACGCAGTCGGCGAAGAACCTGGGTGACCTGAACGTCTTCCTGCGCGACTTCATGCTCGACACGCCGAAGACCTTCGACGCTGCCGAACGACTGGTCAGCGATTTCGCCGAACTCGATGGCGCGCACCAGGCCGTGGTCACCGCGCGGCGTCAGGTCGAAACCCTGCAGCCGGCGCGCGAGCACTATGGCGACCTGCAGGCGATGAGCCGTCGTCGCGGCGACGACGAAGCGCTCAAGCTCGGTATCGACAGCTTCCGCGAAAGCCGCCGTCAGTTGTTGATCGAAGCGCGCCTGCGTGAAATGGATACGCGCGACCGTGGCCTGCTGGGCGAAGAAGCGCAGCGTCGCGCGGCGCTGGACAATCACACCGAGCGCCTGGCCGAGCTGGAACTGCAGCGCCGCCAGCAGGGCGGTGAGCGCATCGAGGAACTGGAACGCGAGCAGGGCCGCGCCGAAGCCGAACGTGATCGCCGCCTGGCCAAGCAGGCGCAGGCGCGTGACGCCGCACAGAAGCTGCAGGCCGCGTTGCCCGAGGATGCACATGGCTTCGCCGAGTTGCTTGAGCAGGCGCAGTCCGAACTGGAAGACCGTCAGCGTGCGTCGAGCGCCCTGGACGACGCCATCAGCGAACGGTTGGGCGGCAAGCGCGACGACGAGCGGCGCTTCTCCGAAGTGCGCGGCGAACTGGAGGCGATGCAGCGCACGCCCTCCAGCATTCCGGCGCCGATGCAGAAGCTGCGCGCACGCCTGGCCGAAGAAACCGGCATCTCCGAAGCGGCCCTGCCGTTCGTCGGCGAACTGATCCAGGTCCGCTCGGAGGAGCAGAGCTGGCAGGGCGCGATCGAGCGCGTGCTCGGTGGTTTCGCGCAGTCGCTGCTGGTCGACGACAAGCATTACAACGACGTCGCCGAATGGGTGAACCGTACCCACCTGGGGATGCGCTTCACCTACTACCGCGTGCGTCGCAACGATGATGCGTTCGCCCGCGAACCGTCCGCCAAGTCGCTGCTGCACAAGCTGGAACTGCGCGATCACGTGTTCGAAAGCTGGCTGCGCCGCGAGTTGGGCAAGCGCTTCGACTACGAATGCGTGGACGCCAAGCAGCTGCGCAACGTCGACCGCGGCATCACCCGCGAAGGCCAGGTCAAGCATCCGGGCGACCGCTTCGAGAAGGACGACCGCAGTGCGGTGAACGATCGCCGCCGCTGGCTGCTGGGCTTCAGCAACCGCGACAAGCTCGCCGTCTTCGAGAAGGAAGCCCAGGAGCTGGCCGCCCGTATCGCCAGCTGCGATACCGACATCGCGCGCCTGCGCAGCCAGCGTGACCGCGACAACGAACGTCGCCTGGCCTGCCACCAGCTGGTGGGCATCAGCTGGAACGAAATCGACGTCGCCGCGCCGCAGCAGCGCCTGGCCGACATCGAGGCCAGCCTGCACGCTCTGCGCGAAGGCAATGCCGACCTGGCCAGGATCGCCCAGCAGATCGACGCCACCCGCGCCGATATCGAGCAGGCCCGCCGCACTTACGAAGACACCCGCGTCGAGCGCGGCCAGCTGGTGCGCGAACGCGACCGCCTGGACCGTGCCCGCCAGCAGAGCCGCGCACTGGTCCTGCCAGCGCTTGCCGAAGACCAGGAGGCCGGCCTGGCCGAGCGCCTGCAGGAGCAGGGCCCGCTCAGCCTGGAAACGCTGGAAGCGCACATGCGCCAGGTCAGCAACGCGCTGAACGAACAGCTCTCGTCGTCGCAGCAGGACGTCAACCGCATCGAGAACCTGCTGCTGGGCTGCTTCCGCCGCTTCATCCAGCAGTGGCCGGAAGAATCGGGCGACTTCACCGTGTCGGTGGCCTCGGCCGAGGATTTCCTCGCTCGCCTCGAACGCCTTGAACGCGATGGCCTGCCGCAGCATGAAGAACGCTTCTTCGACCTGCTGCAGAACCAGAGCAAGAACAACCTGCTCGCGCTGCAGCGTCACAGCGCCGAGGCCCGCAAGTCGATCGGCCAGCGCCTGGACGAAGTCAACGCCAGCCTGGAGCAGGTGCCCTTCAACCGTGGCACCCTGCTGACCATCGAACTGAACGACCGGCGCCTGCCGGAAGTGCAGGAGTTCCACCAGCAGCTGCGCGAGGTGTTGTCGCAGCAGCAGACCGAGCAGCGCGACCTGGCCGAAACGCAGTTCACCGTCCTGCGCCAGCTGGTCAACCGCCTCGGCTCGCAGGAAGGCGAAGACAAGCGCTGGCGCGAAGTGGTGCTGGACGTACGCCTGCACGTGGAGTTCATCGGCGTGGAGCTGGATGCGGAAACGCGCCAGCAGGTCGAGATCTACCGCAGCGGCGCCGGCAAATCCGGTGGCCAGCGGCAGAAGCTGGCCACCACCTGCCTGGCGGCGGCGCTGCGCTACCAGCTTGGCGGCGCCGACAGCCAGCTGCCCAGCTATGCCGCAGTCGTGCTCGACGAAGCCTTCGACAAAGCCGACAACGAGTTCACCGCGCTGGCGATGAACATCTTCGACAACTTCGGTTTCCAGATGGTGGTGGCCACCCCGCTGAAATCGGTGATGACGCTGGAACCGTTCATCGGTGGCGCCTGCTTCGTCGAGATCAGTGGCCGCCACGATTCGGGCGTGCTGCTCATCGAGTACGACGAAGAAGGCAAGCGCCTGAAGCTGCCGGAGCGCAGCCGCCAGCAGGCCGACGAACCGGAAGAAGCCGAAGCCTGACCGCTCTGGAAACGCCGTGCCAACCAAGGTTGGCACCTACCGGGTCATGAACCCCGATAGTGGTAGTGCCGGCCGCTGGCCGGCAACATCGCTCACGAACCGCGGAACGTATCCCACGCCATCCGCGCGATCAGCACCACCACCAGGCCCACGAACAATTTGCGGATGAACGGCGTGCCGCCCTTCAGCGCCAACCGCGTGCCCACCACCGAACCGATGATGTTGGCCGCCGCCATCGGCAGCGCGAACAGCCAGAGGATGTTGCCGGTCGGTACGAAGAACGAGATCGCCGCCACGTTCGTCGCCAGGTTCACCACCTTCGACGCAGCCGACGCACGCAGGAAGTCCAGCCCGAAGAAGCGCACGAACAGGAAGATCAGGAAGCTGCCGGTGCCGGGCCCGAAGAAGCCATCGTAGAAGCCGATCGCCGCACCGATCGCCAGCGCGATCACCAGCTCGCGGCGGCCGATGTCCTGCGGCCGGTGCAACGCGCCGAAGTCCTTCTTCCATAGCGTGTAGGCCAGCATCGCCACGAGCAGCACCAGCACCAGTGGCCGCACTGCGTCCTTGGGTAACAGGCTGACCGCCGTAGCGCCAAGGAAGGAGAACACGAAGGCCGTACCGGCGGCGAACAGCACCGGCTTCCACGGGAAGCGCACGTTGCGCGCATAGCGCCATGCCGCTGCGCCGGTGCCGAACATCGAGCTGAACTTGTTGGTGCCAAACAGCATCGCCGGGGTCTGCTGCGGCAGTACCGTGAACAGGCCGGGCAGCTGCACCAGTCCGCCGCCGCCCACGGCCGCATCGACCAGGCCGGCAATGAAGGCGATCACCACCAGCCACCACAACTCAGGAGGAATCAGTTCCAGCACGGCGATCGATCGAAGTGGGGGCGCGACAGCATACGCCTGTCACATTGCCGCCGCCCACGCGACAATACCCGCATGAGCCGAACCGCCCCCGATCCCTGTCCCTGTGGCCTGGCCGCCGACTACGCTGCCTGCTGCGGTCGCTTCCATGCCGGCGACGCCGCGCCGGATGCCGAGCGCCTGATGCGCTCGCGTTACAGCGCCTATGTGCGCCACCTGCCGGACTACCTGCGTGCCACCTGGCACCCGGACACCCGTCCGGCAGAACTGTCGCTCGATGATGCCCCCGGCCAGCGCACCAAATGGCTGGGCCTGACCGTGCAGGACCACCAGGTGACCGGCAGCGACAGCGCCGAGGTCCGCTTCACCGCCCGTTACCGCGTCGGTGGCGGCAGCGCGGTGAAAATGACCGAGCACAGCCGCTTCCTGCGGGTCGAGGGTCGCTGGTACTACCTCGACGCCGTCTGAGCCTGGCTGCCGCGCACGGCCAGCACGCGCTGGCCGCCATGCGCGCACACGCGGTTGCGGCCTTCCTCCTTGGCCGCATACAGCGCCTGGTCGGCCGCTTTGACCACCCCGGCAGGGCGCCGATCGACCCGGCTGTCGGCCAGGCCGATGCTGACGGTTACCTGCACCACCGCACCGCCACCGCCGCGCCCGCGCTGCTGCTGGCCGAGCGTATCGTCGCGGGTGCGCGTGCTGCGGTCGCGCAGTTGCATGCGGCTCTGCTCGATGCCCTGTCGCAGCGCCTCCACCGCGTCCACGCAGGCCGATGCCGGGCGGTCGAGGAAAACCACGGCGAATTCCTCGCCGCCATAACGGAACGCACGGCCGCCGTCGCCCACCCGCGACAGCCGTGAGGCCACCAGTTTCAGCACGTCATCGCCGGTGTCGTGGCCGTGGGTGTCATTGAATTTCTTGAAATGATCCACGTCGATCATCGCGATGCTGTAAGTGCCGGTGGCGCGCTTGAGGGTCTCGTTGAACGCACGGCGACCGGGCAGGCCGGTCAGCTCGTCGCCGAAGGCCATGTGGAAGGACTCCTGCAGGGTCGCGCCCAGCATCAGCAGCAGTGCCGCTACGCTCAGCGCCGGCAGCAGTGCCGGCTGCAGGAAGATCCGCGGCAGCATCCACCACAGGCACAGCAGGGCCAGCAGCATCGCCGTATGCAGCGGCCGTGGCTGGCGCCACGCCTGCCATGCCAGCGCAGCGGTGGCCAGCAGGAACAGCACGGCAGGCAGCTGCGCCAGCGCGTTCCAGTCGCTCGGTATCCAGGGGAAGTGCCGGTTCGACAGCAGGTCGTGCATGCCCTGTGGCTGCTGTGCGGCAAGCAGGATGAAAATCGCCACCGCAACACCACTGATCGTGGCCCTCAGCAGCAGGTCCTGGCGGCGCCGGCCACGTTCGGGCCACAACGCATGGACGGCGAACAGCAACGGCAGCCAGGTCGAGATCGCGTGGAAGCGCAGTGGCGTCAACGCCGTCACCCGGCCCTCGCGCAGGTAGTGCCCAAGGTCCTGGTGCAGCACCGCGAAGGCCAGCGCCACCAGCAGCAACAGGCACAGCGTGCGCACCTGGTTGTACAGCAGCGCCAGCCCTGCACCCAGGCAGGCCAGCAACCACGGCAGGATGCGCTGCCCGGCGCGGCCGACATCATCGCTTTCCAGGCTCGCCCACAGCACCAGCGCGACCAGCACGGCGGGCAGCACGAACAGATAGTGCACAGGCTGTCGAAGCGGATGATGGGACACACGGAATTCCAGCGCGGTCACGACGCGGCCGCAGCACTGCCGTTAGCGGCGCAACGGTGCCCTTCTTGAATGCGCGCAGCCTGATGTGAACACCACGGCACCGGGCCATGACATTGCGCTCACCGGCCGCGGTCGAAGCTGGTCGCATGGACAGCGTACCCGCCGCCGTCGCTGCCCCGCAGCGTGACCTCGCCCGCCACTTCACCCATGTGCGGGGGCGCAGCGTGCAGCTGGCCGCACCCCTCAGCCCGGAAGACGCCCTGCTGCAGAGCATGGCTGATGCCAGCCCGGCCAAGTGGCACCTGGCCCACACCACCTGGTTCTTCGAACGCTTCGTGCTGGCCAGCCAGCCCGGCTACACACCCTGGGATCCGGCCTGGGACTATCTGTTCAACAGTTACTACAAGAGTCTCGGCCCCGCCCACGCACGGCCTCAGCGCTGGTTGCTGTCGCGGCCCTCGCTGCAGCAGGTCCACGCCTACCGCCAGCATGTGGATGAGCAGGTGCTGGCAGGACTGCGCGATGGCGATCTCGGCAGCGACGCCCTGCAGCACCTGCAGCTCGGGTTGCAGCACGAACAACAGCACCAGGAGCTGCTGCTCACCGACATCAAGCATGCCTTCTGGTGCAATCCGCTGCAGCCGCCGTACCGCGAAGACCTGCCCATCGCCGTCAGCGCCCTCGGCACGCAGGGTTGGGTCGAACAGGGCGAACGCATCGTCAGCATCGGTGCGTCCGCCTGGCCGCAGCACACGGCCTTCGCCTATGACAATGAATCGCCCGTGCATCGCGTGCTGCTTCCTGCGCATGCCATCGCCGAACGCCCGCTCAGCAACGCCGAGTACCGCGCCTTCATCGACGCCGGCGGCTACCGCGATCCGCGCTGGTGGCTGAGCGAAGGCTGGGCGCTGCGCGAGGCCGAGCAGTGGCAGCATCCGCTGTACTGGGATGACGACCTGCTGCGCGAGTTCACCCTCGGCGGCTGGCGCGAGCTCGATCCGCATGCGCCGGTCTGTCACCTCAGTTACTACGAAGCCGATGCCTGCGCACGCTGGGCCGGTGCCCGCCTGCCCACCGAATTCGAATGGGAAGCGGCTGCCGCCACGCAGCCGGTCGAAGGCCACTTCGCCGATGACGACCATCTGCACCCGATGGCAGGGCAGGGCGATGGACTGCGCCAGTTGTTCGGCGACGTGTGGGAATGGACCAGCAGCGCCTATGGCGCCTATCCCGGCTTCCGTCCCTTCGCCGGCAACCTCGGCGAATACAACGGCAAATTCATGTGTGGCCAGTGGGTCCTGCGCGGTGGCAGCTGCGCCACGCCGCGCGGCCATGTACGGGCCAGCTACCGCAACTTCTTCATGCCACCAGCGCGTTGGCAGTTCTCAGGCGTGCGCCTGGCAAGGGATCTTTCATGAGTACCGTCCAGGATGCGCTGCAGGCGCTGACCGACCTTACCCCCGGCCGCCAGCAGATCCTTGCCGACGCCGTGGCGGGGTTGTCGCACGCCTCACGGCAGCTGCCTTCCAAGTACTTCTACGACGCACGCGGCTCGCGCTTGTTCGAGCAGATCACCCACACCCGCGAGTACTACCCCACACGCACCGAGCTGGCCCTGCTGGACCGGGTGTTGCCGGAGATCGCGCAGGCGGTGGGGCCGCGCGTGCATGTGGTCGAACTGGGCAGCGGCAGCGGCCGCAAGACCGCGCGCCTGCTGGCTGCCCTGCAGGACCCGGTGGCCTACACACCCATCGAGATCTCGCGCGCGGCGTTGCTGTCCAGCATCGACCACCTGGCCCCGGCGCTGCCGGACGTGGAAATGCTGCCGGTGTGTGCGGACTTCACCCGCCCTGTGCAGGTCCCCGCGCCAGAGCGGCCTGCCGCGCGCCGGCTGCTGTTCTTCCCGGGCTCCACGCTGGGCAACTTCGCCGATGAGGATGCGATCGCGCTGCTGCGCGCAATGCGCCAGACCATGGGCAAGCACGGCCTGGCCCTGGTCGGCATCGATCTGCACAAGGACCCTGCACTGATCGAGGCCGCCTACAACGACGCCGACGGTGTTACCGCCGCCTTCACCCTGAACCTGCTGGCGCGTCTCAACCGCGAGGTCGGCAGCGATTTCGATCTCGACGGCTTCCGTCACCGGGCCCGTTACAGCACCGCACGCCTGCGCATCGAAACCGATCTGGTGAGCCAACGCGAGCAGGACGTGCATCTCGACGGCCGTACCTTCCACTTCAGCGCTGGCGAACCGATCCGCGTTGAGTACAGCCACAAGTACACCGATGCCAGCTTCGGCCACCTGCTGCAGCAGGCAGGGCTGGAGGTGGCGGCATCCTGGAACGCGGACGATCCCGCCTATGGCCTGCGCCTCCTGCGCCCCTCACCCTAGGCACAGGTAGTACCGGCCGCTGGCCAGCAATCTCGACCAACCTTGTCGCCCCTCCGCGTTACCATGGCTGCAGCACCGGCAACACGGAGGACGCCATGCCCATTCTGACCACGCTCGGCCTGGCCGCCGCGCTTGCCATGCCAGCGGCCGCGCCGCCGGCAGCAGCGGCAACCGCTGATCCCGCGTTTGCCCGCTGCATGGCGGGCCTGCAGGCGACGGCTGCCAGCCAGGGCATTGCCGCTGACCGCTTCAATGCGATCACCGCCGGACTGCAGCCCGATCCTACCGTGCTGCCGCTGCTCGATGCGCAGCCGGAGTTCACCACGCCGATCTGGGACTACCTGGCCGCACTGGTCGATCGCCAGCGCGTGGACGACGGTCGCGCCATGCTGCAGCAGCACCGTGACCTGCTTCAGCGGGTATCGGCGCAGTACGGCGTCGATCCAGTCACCATCGTCGCCGTATGGGGTGTAGAGAGCGACTACGGCCGCGTGTTCGGCAAACGCCCGCTGCTGCAGTCGCTGGCCACACTGTCCTGTGCCGGCCGCCGGCAGCCCTTCTTCCGCGGCGAACTGCTGGCGTTGGTCAAGCTCATCGACCAGGGCGACCTGCAGGCGCAGGGCCTGACCGGTTCCTGGGCCGGTGCCTTCGGCCACACCCAGTTCATGCCCAGCACCTACGCACGCATTGCCGTCGATGGTGATGGCGATGGCCGCCGCGATCTGGTCGGCAGCATTCCCGATGCATTGGCTTCCACCGCGAACTATCTGAAGCGTGCCGGCTGGCGAACCGGCGAACCGTGGGGCATGGAAGTCCGTGTCCCCGCCGGTTTCAACGCCAGCCAGGCGGGACGCACCCAGCGCCGGTCACTGGCCGACTGGCGCGCACTGGGCGTGACCGGCCTGGACGGCAGCGCGCTGGCACCGTCCGGCCTGCCCGCCGATGCCCGCGCCGCGCTGCTGCTGCCGTCCGGGACAAAAGGCCCGGCGCTGCTGGTGTTCCGCAATTACGACGCGATCTACAGTTACAACGCGGCCGAGAGCTATGCGCTGGCCATAGCCACCCTGGCCGACCGCCTGCGTGGCAGCAACGGCCTGGTCACCGCCTGGCCAACCGATGATCCTGGCCTTGGCCGCGACGAGCGCCGCCAACTGCAGACCCTGCTGCTCGCGCGCGGCCATGACATCGGCGCCGCCGATGGCATGATCGGTACCGCCAGTCGTCGTGCCATCCAGGTCGAGCAGCGTCGGCTCGGATGGGCCGACGCCGACGGTCGCGCCGGCCAGCGCATCCTGCGCGCGCTGCAGGCACAACCGCAGGCACAGGCGCCAGCCGCGCCGACCCGCTTCAGCCTTCCCAACAACTACAGTGCCGTGCAGTCGCCGGCCATCCGGAGTCGATCCAGCGTGCAACAGATCCAGGGTGTCAGCAGTGGCCAGTTCCAGGGACTCGACGCCTGGCTGGTGGAAACTCCCCAGGCCACCGCCGCGATCAGCGTGTTCGGCGGCCAACTCCTCTCGTTCGTGCCCAAGGGCCAGCCCGATGTGATGTGGCTCTCGCCCAAGCGTGCCGCGCTGCCCACGCCGATCCGTGGCGGCAGCCCGGTGTGCTGGCCCTACTTCGGCCGCCAGGGGCAGGGCGACGACGTGCCCGCCCACGGTTTCGTGCGCACCTTGCCCTGGGAACTGCAGCAGGCGCGCCGGCTCGACGATGGCAGCATCGAGCTGACCCTGGCCCCGCCGGCGTTGGACAACCTCGGCCTGCGCCTGACCATGACCGTCCGTGTCGGCCGTGAACTGCGCCAGCAGCTGGTCACCGAGAACACCGGCAAGGCTCCGGCCACCATCACCCAGGCGCTGCACAACTACTTCCGTGTCGGTGACGCCAGCAAGGTCGATGTCGACGGCGTCGACGGCCTGGACTACCTCGACAAGTTCGAGAACTACGCCCAGCCGCGCCGCCAGCAGGGCCCCTGGTCGCTGCGTGATCCGCGTGACCCGGGCCGCAGCGACCGCATCTACACCCAGGCCGGTGGGCACTATGTGCTGCGCGACCCGGTGCTCAAGCGCCGCATCGACCTCCGCACTGAAGGCAGCCGCTCGCTGGTGGCATGGAACCCTGGCGCCGAAGGTGCCGCCAAGATGGCCGATGTCGGTGACGGATGGCGCGACTATGTCTGCCTGGAAGCGGCCAACGCCGGTCCCGATGTGGTCACCGTGGCACCGGGCGGGCGTCATGTTCTGCTTCAGATCCTGTCCAGCGCGCCGCTATAGCAGGCTCTCCCTTTGGCATGGAAGGCCAGCATGAGCGCCCTCGATCCGCAGACTTCGCCCGGTAGCGAGAACCCCTATCTGGCGCCCGGCGCTGACGCCGATGTAGACACTGCACTGGAAGATGCCGACTACCTGACGCTGGTGGTCGGGCCCAATGCCGCCGCCTACCGTCGTTTCTGGCATGTGGACAGTGCGCTGCCGAAGCCTCCGCGCCGTTGGAACTGGCCCGCCTTCCTGTTCGGCACCCTGTGGATGGTGCATCGCCGGATGTACTTGGCCGCCATCGGCTTCTACCTGGTCACCACGCTGCTGCCGATCCTGATGCTGCTGGCCGACGCGGGCATACCGCAGATCGCCTTTGGCATGCTGCTCCCGCGTATCGCCCTGGCCATCTTCGCCAACGCCCTGTACCTGCGCCATTGCAGCCGTCTGCTGGCAAGGGTGCAGGCGACCCACGCCGGCCAGCCGAACCGCATCCGCGCCGAGCTGCTTCGCCGTGGTGGCACCCGTGCCTCGGCCGTGGTGGTCTGCCTGGGCCTGATCTACGCGCTGCGTTACATCACCCAGGGCCTCCTGCAGACCTATCACTGAGCCGGCGAACGCGGCCGCAGCACCCACAGGCAGAGCGTTCCGGCGACCAGGCCCCAGAACGCAGAACCGACACCGGCCAGCGTCATGCCCGAGGCGGTCACCAGGAAAGTGACCAGCGCGGCCTCGCGGTCGCGCTCCACTGCCAATGCGCTGGCCAGGCTGTTGCCGATGGTGCCGAACAGGGCGATGCCGGCCACACAGGCCACCAGTTCCTTGGGAAAGGCAGCGAACAGGGCCGCTACGGTGGCCCCGAACAGGCCGATGACGATATAGAAGGCGCCGGCCGCCATCGCCGCCGTGTAGCGCCGTGCCGGGTCTTCGTGGGCATCACGGCCCATGCAGATCGCCGCGGTGATGGCGGCCAGGTTCAATGCGTAGGCACCGAAGGGCGCCAGCAGCGTGTTGACCACGCCGATCCAGCCGATCACCGGTGACACCGGCGCGTCGTAGCCGGAGGCGCGCATCACCGCCACACCGGGAATGTTCTGCGACGCCATGGTGACCACGAACAGGGGCAGGGCGATGCCGACCATCGCCGTCCACGACAGCGAGGGAGTGACCCATTGCGGTACCGCCAGTTGCAGGTGCACCTGCTGTGCATGCAGCAGACCCTGGCTGGCAGCGATGGCGATGCCGACCAGCAGGGTGGCGATCACCGCATAGCGGGGGAACAGGCGGCGGCCCAGCAGCCAGGTAGCGAACATGGCCAATGCCAGCACGCGCTGGGTGTTCATCGCCACGAACACGTCCAGCCCGAAGCGCAGCAGTACACCGGCCAGCATGCCGGCGGCCAGGGCCATGGGCACGCGTTTCATCAGCCGGGCGAACACTCCCGAGAAGCCGGCGAGCATGCCCAGCACTGCCGCAAGCAGGAACGCACCGGTGGCCTCGGACAGAGAGGCGCCACCCGCACCGACGACCAGCATCGCCGCCCCAGGCGTCGACCATGCGGTGACCACCGGCACCCGGTAGCGCAGTGACAGGCTGATGCAGGTCACGCCCATGCCCAGCCCCAGCGCCCACATCCACGAGGCGATGTGGGCCTGGTCGGCACCCACGGCCTGCGCGGCCTGGAACACGATCACCGCCGAGCTGGCGAAGCCGACCAGCACGGTGATGAAGCCGGCGACGATCGCCGGCATCGAAAGATCGCGCCACCATCCCTGTCGTACCGTCGTGTCCATCGTCTTCCTTCCTGTATGCATCCGGCTATAGATAGCGCCTGCGGCGTTGACCGCGCAACGCGCGGGCAACGCCGCCGTGATCGTTGCACGCCCGTTGTGCATGCAGCAGCCGATGCGTTGTCATGTTCCTGAAAAAAATGTGTTGACGAATTCTGCAGGATCTCTAGAATTCGCTCCCTTGCTGCAGCGCGGCGACTTCTTCGGAAGCCGGCAACGCGAACAGCAACGCCACCACCGCCGGACGAGATCATCGAACGAAGGTGTTGACGGACTCGAAAAGTCCGGCATAATAGGCGGCTCGCAACGACGAAAGGCCTTCGGGTCCAACGCCGAAGCAGCATCGGCAACAACGTCCACTTCGGTGAGACGGCCTTGAAAAAAGGTGTTGACGAAGCGGAAAAGCCGGCTATAATGGGCGGCTCGCTACGAAGGAAACTTCGCAGCACACGGGAATGGCGCTGAGGCCACTTCCCCGGATCTTTGAAAGTATGCGCAGGTATCTTGTGAAGGCGCCTGCAGGAAGGATGATTGTCCATCTTGCAGACGTTTGAT
>NZ_JBWKVP010000015.1:0-93478 GCF_059421765.1 Stenotrophomonas sp. GW821-FHT02D01 | reverse complement strand
GCGCCATGGATGGCGCGACCGAGCTTACAGGGACGTACTTGCAGCGTCCCCCGCAACCGGACCCACCCCGCCATCCCACGAAATGCACGCTTTTGCCGTTGCCGTTGCCGTTGCCGTTGCCGTTGATCTGGCCTCTGCAGGTGCAGGGCGCAGCCCTGCCGAAGAACACCCCTCAGTGCGCAGTAGGCCTTGACGGCGGCAGCCAGGCCGCGACGATGCCCAGCAACGGCAGGAACGCGGTCAGCTGGTAGACGAATTCGATGCTGGTCTTGTCAGCCAGCAGACCGAGCACCGCTGCGCCGAGGCCGCCCATGCCGAAGGCAAAGCCAAAGAACAACCCGGACACCATGCCAATGCGGTGCGGCATCATTTCCTGCGCATAGACCACGATCGCCGAGAAGGCCGAAGACAGCACGAAGCCGATCAGCACCGCCAGCACCGTCGTCCACAGCAGGTCGGCATGCGGCAGCATCAGCGCGAACGGTGCCACGCCCAGGATCGAGGCCCAGATGATCGGCTTGCGACCGATACGATCGCCCAGCGGACCGCCGAAGAATCCACCCGCGGCGGACGCCACCAGGAAGGCGAACAGATGCAGCTGCGCCTGCGCCACCGGAATGCCGAAATGATGCATCAGGTAGAAGGTGAAGTAGCTGCCGATGCTGGCCATGTAGAAATACTTGCTGAAGATCAGCACCAGCAGGATGGCCAGCACCCGGGCGATCGTGCGCGGCGGATGGCGCGCGGCAGTCACACCGTGTGCTGCTGGCCGGGGCGCACCCAGATGCAGCGAGTACCAGCGACCGACATAGGTCAGCAGGGCAATGCCGATCAACGCTGCACCGGCAAACCAAGATGCGGAATGCTGGCCATAGGGCACGATCACCGCTGCGGCGATCAACGGCCCCAGCGCCGTGCCGAAGTTGCCTCCCACCTGGAACACCGACTGCGCCAGGCCATGACGGCCGCCGGAGGCGAGACGTGCGATGCGCGAGGCTTCCGGATGGAAGATGGCCGAACCGATGCCGACCAGCGCGGCGGCCAGCAGCACCATCGCGTAGTTGGGCGCAAAGCCGAGCAGCAGCATGCCGCACAAGGTCGAGGCCATGCCGATCGGCAGCGAGTACGGGGCCGGCCGGCGGTCGGTGGCAAGGCCGACCAGCGGCTGGAAGATCGAGGCGGTGAGCTGGTAGGTCAGCGTGATCAGGCCGATCTGGGTGAAGCTGAGATTGAAGCCGCCCTTGATCACCGGATAGATGGCCAGGATCAGCGACTGCATCATGTCGTTGACCATGTGCGAGCTGGAGATGGCCGCTAGCACTCCTGGCGATACGGGGCGGGCGGATACGGCGGGAGAAGCCAGAGTCGACATTGCGCACGGTCAGGATGGGGGCGAGCCGTGCATGCTACGGTGGGCATCCGCTCCCTTCTGCCGCGTTCTGGTCATGGCCTATCGCAAAAAGGACACCCCCTGCCCCGTCCGCGAAACCGCGCCGTGGAACGAGGTACCGGTGCATCGCCCGGTCACCTGCCGCGCACGCGACTACCGCGCCGGCACCCACATCGCGGCGCACAAGCACCGACGGCACCAGCTGGTCTATTCCATGTCCGGGCTGATGGTGGTGCGCTCGGAGGTCGGCCGCTGGGTGGTGCCCTCCACCCGCGCCATCTGGATGCCGGCGGGCATGGCGCATGCGGTGGACTGCATCGCCGAGGTGCACATGCGCAGCCTGTACATCGAACCGTCATTCGCCCCGCAGCTGCCCGCCGAGCCCTTCGCCGTGCAGGTGGCCCCCCTGCTGCGCGAACTGCTGCAGGCAGCCATCCTGATCGACGGACCGCATGAAGAAGACAGCCGCGATGGCCGCGTGGTGCGGCTGATGCTCGACGAACTGCACCGCATGGACGTACTGCCGTTGCACCTGCCCGAGCCCGTCGACCCGCGCCTGCACAGGATCTGCCAACACATCCAGAAACATCCCGGCGACGAGGCGACCCTGCAGGACTGGGCGCAGGCGTTGGCGATCGACGTGAAAACCATCCAGCGCCACTTCGCCAGCGAACTGGGCATGACCTTCGGGCAGTGGCGGCAACAGGCGCGCCTGCTGGCCGCGATGGAACGGCTGGCCCGCGGCGAAAAGGTGATCGATGTTGCGCTGGCGATGGGCTACGACAGCCCCAGTGCATTCACCAGCATGTTCAAGCGTCAGCTGGGGCAGACGCCGGCGGCATTCTTCCGTTGATCCGTTGCACCGCGTCCACGCATGGCGCGGATCTGCTGCGCCGGAAACGAAAACGCCGGGCATGGCCCGGCGCTGTCGTTCAACATTTCCCTCAAGGGATCAGGACGTCATCCGATCCCAGAAGCCCTTGACGCCGTCGATGAAGGTCGCCGACTTCGGCGAATGCTTGCGCGCATCCTCGCCGTTGAAGGTGGCTTCGAACTGCTCCAACAGCTTGCGCTGGTCGCTGGTGAGGTTGACCGGGGTCTCCACCACCACGCGGCAGTACAGGTCGCCCTCGCTGCGGCTGCGTACCGAACGCACGCCCTTGCCGCGCAGGCGGAACAGCTTGCCGGTCTGGGTCTCGGCCGGGATACGGATTTCCGCTTCACCACCGAGGGTGGCCACGCGCACGGTATCGCCCAGTGCGGCCTGCGAAATGCGGATCGGCACTTCGCAGTGCAGGTCGTCGCCGTCGCGCTGGAAGATGTGGTGCTCGCGCACGCGCACTTCCACGTACAGATCGCCCGGTGGCGTCCCCGCAGGGCCGGCCTCGCCCTCACCCGCCAGGCGGATGCGGTCGCCGGTATCCACGCCCGCCGGCACCTTCACCGACAGCACCTTGTCTTCTTCGACACGGCCGTTGCCGTGGCAGGTCTTGCAGGGCTTGGCGATGATCTGGCCACGGCCACCACAGTTGTGGCAGGCCTGCTGCATGGCGAAGATGCCGCGCTGGATGCGCACCTGGCCACGACCATGGCAGACGTTGCAGGTCTCGACCTTGCCGTCTTCCGAGCCGCTGCCATCGCAGTCGCCGCATTCGGCCAGGGTCGGAATCTCGATGCGGCGCTCGACGCCACGCACCGCTTCTTCCAGGTCCAGCTCCATCACGTAACCGATGTCGGCGCCGCGACGCGCCTGGCGCGGGCCACCACCGCCGGCACCACCAAAGATGTTGCCGAAGATGTCGCCGAAAATATCGTTCATGTCCGGGCCGCCCGGACCACCGCCACCACCGCCCATGCCGTGTTCGAACGCGGCGTGGCCATGGCTGTCGTACATGCGGCGCTTGTTGCCGTCGGACAGTACTTCGTAGGCTTCCTTGCACTCCTTGAAGGAGGCTTCGGCCGCCGCATCACCCGGGTTGCGGTCCGGGTGGAACTTCATCGCGCAACGGCGGTAGGACTTCTTCAGTTCTTCGTCGGTGGCGGTGCGGGCAACGCCCAGCACTTCGTAGTAATCGCGCTTGCTCATATCGTGGATCGCATTCCGGAAAGTCGGGATTCGTCAAAGCGGAAGAGCGGAACCAGGTCCGCTCTTGCGTCGGGCGCCCCGACACGCCAGAGGGCGGTCAGGACCCTGGTACGACAACGGGACGCTGGCAACCAGCGTCCCGTGTCGGTCCGGATCAGGACTTCTTGTCGTCCTTGACTTCGGTGAACTCGGCGTCCACCACGTCATCCTGCGCCTTGCCCGCATTGCCGGCGTCGGCACCCGGGGCGGCACCGCCCTGGTCGGCCGAAGCCGCAGCGAACAGCGACTGGCCAGCTTCTTCCAGCACCTTCGACTTGGCTTCGATCTGCGCCTTGTCGTCACCCTTCATCGCGGTTTCCAGATCGGCCAGGGCCGCTTCGACCTTGCCGATCACTTCGCCACCGACCTTGCTGCCGTGCTCGGTGATCGCGCTGCGGGTGCCGTGGATCAGGGCATCGGCCTGGTTGCGGGCCTGCACCAGCTCCTGGAACTTCTTGTCTTCTTCGCGGTTGGCTTCCGCGTCGGCGACCATGCGTGCGATCTCTTCCTCGGACAGACCCGAACCGGCCTTGATCTCGACCTTCTGTTCCTTGTTGGTCTTCTTGTCCTTGGCCGACACGTGCAGGATGCCGTTGGCGTCGATGTCGAAGGACACTTCCACCTGCGGCAGGCCGCGCGGGGCCGGCTCGATGCCGGACAGGTCGAACTTGGCCAGCGACTTGTTGAAGCGGGCCTGCTCGCGCTCACCCTGCAGCACGTGCACGGTCACGGCCGACTGGTTGTCCTCGGCGGTGGAGAACACCTGCGAGGCCTTTGTCGGGATGGTGGTGTTCTTTTCGATGATCTTGGTGAACACACCGCCCATGGTTTCGATGCCCAGCGACAGCGGGGTCACGTCCAGCAGCAGCACATCCTTGACGTCGCCGCCGAGCACGCCGCCCTGGATCGCAGCACCCAGTGCCACGGCTTCGTCCGGGTTGACGTCCTTGCGCGGTTCCTTGCCGAAGAACTCGGTGACAGCCTGCTGCACCTTCGGCATGCGGGTCTGGCCGCCGACCAGGATCACTTCGCTGATGTCGCTCGAACGCAGGCCGGCATCGTTCAGGGCGACGCGGCACGGCTCGATCGACTTCTTGATCAGCTCTTCCACCAGCGACTCCAGCTTGGCGCGGGTCAGCTTGATGTTCAGGTGCTTCGGACCCGACGCGTCGGCGGTGACGTACGGCAGGTTCACTTCGGTCTGCTGGGCGCTGGACAGTTCGATCTTGGCGCGCTCGGCAGCATCCTTCAGGCGCTGCAGGGCCAGCGGATCCTTGCGCAGGTCGATGCCCTGGTCCTTGTTGAACTCTTCAACCAGGTACTCGATGACGCGGTTGTCGAAGTCTTCGCCACCCAGGAAGGTGTCGCCGTTGGTGGCCAGCACTTCGAACTGCTTCTCGCCGTCGACATTGGCGATCTCGATCACCGAAACGTCGAAGGTGCCGCCGCCCAGGTCGTACACAACGATCTTGCGATCCTTGTTGTCGCCCTTGTCCAGGCCATAGGCCAGCGCGGCCGCAGTCGGCTCGTTGATGATGCGCTTGACGTCCAGGCCGGCGATGCGGCCAGCGTCCTTGGTTGCCTGGCGCTGGCTGTCGTTGAAGTAGGCCGGCACGGTGATGACCGCTTCGGTGACCTTCTCACCGAGGAAGTCCTCGGCGGTCTTCTTCATCTTCTCCAGCACCTTGGCCGAGATTTCCTGCGGCGCCATCTTCTTGGCATCGCTGGTGGCCACCCAGGCATCGCCATTGTCATGGGCCAGGATGCTGTACGGGACGTGCGCGATGTCCTTCTGCACTTCGGCGTCGGTGAACTTGCGGCCGATCAGGCGCTTCACCGCGTAGAAGGTGTTCTTCGGGTTGGTCACGGCCTGGCGCTTGGCCGAGGCACCGACCAGGACTTCGCCGTCCTTGGTGTAGGCGACGATCGACGGGGTGGTGCGATCGCCTTCCGAATTTTCGATGACGCGGGCCTTGCCGCCGTCCATGATCGCCACGCACGAGTTGGTGGTGCCGAGGTCGATACCAATGATCTTGCCCATGGGGGAGACTCCTTGAAGGATGTTGTTTTTGTCAGTCCGGCCGTTCGGCCGGTGGATGAATGGGATGTGGGGGAGGCTCGTGGAACATTCAAGCCATCCCCCGAACGCTGTGTTTCCGTTCGCCCAACACGTTCAGCGTCGGTCGTGCCGATGCCCCGGTCGCGGCGGGAAAACCCGCGCCAGGCCAGGCCCGGCGCCCGCGGTCAATCGGCGGCAACCACCACCAGCGCCGGCCGCAGCAGGCGCTCGTTGAGCAGGTAGCCCTTCTGGAACACGGTCACCACGCTGCCCGGGGCGGCGCCGGGGGCAGCGACCTGGCTGATCGCCTGGTGGTGTTCCGGGTTGAACGGCTGCCCGGTCGGGTCCAGCAGCACCAGGCCGTTGTCACCAGCGACCTTCAACAGCTGCTTGTAGGTCAGCTCCAGGCCCTCGCGAAGCGGATGGGCATCGTCGCCGGCGGCCTTGAGGCCGGCATCGAGGCTGTCGAATACCGGCAGCAGTTCGCCCAGCAGCTTCTCGTTGGCGAACTTGCGCGCCTGTTCGATGTCGCGGGCCACACGCTTGCGCTGGTTGTCGAGGTCGGCGCGCTCACGCAGCGCTTCGGCCTTGACCTGCTCCACTTCGGCACGGAGCTGTTCGATCTGTTCGTTGACGCCCTCGGCGGCAGCTGCGTCGGCGGCGGCCTGCTGGGCGGCGATGTCTGGCTGATCTTGATTCATGTCTGGGTCCCTGGCGGTCACTCTCCGCCTCCACCCACCCTAGTGTGGGCGGGATGCTGCGTTTCAAGCGTCCGATGCACCCGGAGTTCGCCCGCCCGGCGAAAAGGCCGCGCCGAGCACATCGGCGGTGGCCTGGACCAGCGGAATCATCCGGTCGTAGGCCATCCGCTTCGGCCCGATCACGCCCAGCACGCCCAGTACCTGGCCGTTGGCGGTGTACGGCGCGGTGACCAGCGAGACGCCCTGCAGGGGTACCACGCCGGTTTCCTCGCCGATGAAGATGCGCACGCCGGGGGCCTGGATGGTCCGCTCCAGCAGCTGCAGGATCTCGCGCTTGCTGGAAAACAGCTCGAACAGCTCGCGCAGGCGCTCCAGGTCGGACAGGTCCTGCACCCCCATCAGACGCGTCTGGCCGGCCACCAGCATGTCGTCGGCCGGCGGCTGCAAGGCCTGCTCGGCCAGCTCGACGCTGTGCGCCAGCACTTGTTCCAGCTCGGAACGCGCATCGCGCAGCTCCAGCAGCAGGCGGGTACGGATCTCGGCCAGGGGCAGCCCGGCAAAGTGGGCATTGAGGTAGTTGGCCACCTGCTCCAGCTGCCCCGGTGCGAAGTCCTGGCGCGTCTCGATCACCCGGTTCTGCACTTCATTGTCGGCAAACACCAGGATCGCCAGCACCCGGCGCCCGTCCAGCGCCACGAAATCGATCTGGCGGAAGGCGAACTGCTCGCGGCGCGGCGCGCTGACCACGCCAACGAAGTGGCTCATCGCCGACAGCAGCTCCGACGCACTGCCGAGCAGCGCCTGCGTACTGCCGCCTCCGGCCAGCTCCTGACGCAGTCGGGCCAGCTCCCCTTCGCCCGGCGGCTGCATCTGCAACAGGCTGTCGACGAACACCCGGTAGCCATGCGCGGTCGGAATCCGGCCCGCCGACGTATGCGGCGAGGCCAGCAGGCCCAGGTCTTCCAGGTCACCGAGGATGTTGCGGATGGTGGCCGGACTGACCTCCAGACCGGCCACGCGCGCCAGCGTCTGCGAACCCACGGGCTCGCCATCCTGGATGTAGCGCGCGATCAGCGTGCGCAGCAGGTGCCGCGCGCGCGGGGCAAGTTGGTCGGGAGAACCGTGCATGGAATCAACCTGTGAGACAGGGACATTAGATAATGGCGACGCATCCCCTTGGCAAGTCATTGGACGACCCCGCCGCGCGTGCTAGCGTTGCGCGGCTGCAGACACCCCCTTACCCATGCTCAGACATCTTTCAATCAAGGATTTCGCCGTCGTCCGCGCCACCGAACTGGAGTTCGGGCCGGGCATGACCGTGGTTTCAGGCGAGACCGGCGCGGGCAAATCGCTGATGGTCGACGCCCTGGGCTTCCTGTCCGGCCTGCGCGCCGACAGCGGCGTGGTCCGCCATGGCGCGGCCCGGGCCGAACTGTCGGCCGAATTCGCGCTGGACCAGCTGCAGGCCGCCCGCCAGTGGCTGGCCAGCAATGAGCTGGACGATGAAGACCAATGCCAGCTGCGCCGCGTGATCCGCGCCGACGGCGGCTCGCGCTCGTGGATCAACGGCCGCCCGGTCACCCTGGCGCAGCTGGCCGACCTCGCCGGCCTGCTGGTGGAGATCCATGGCCAGCATGAGCAGCAGGCCCTGCTGACGCGCCCGTCGCAGCTGGCCCTGCTGGACGCCTATGCCCGCAACGAAAGCGAACGCCGCCAGGTGCGCCGCGCTGCCGCCACCTGGCAGGCGCTGGTCGATGAATCCCTGGCACTGTCGCAACAGGGCGACGTGAGTGACCGCATCGGCTTCCTCGAACACCAGCTGCGCGAACTGGACCGTGAGGATCTGGAGCCGGAGTCGATCACCGCGCTCGGCGCCAGCCATCGCCGTCAGGCGCATGCCAGCGCCCTGTTGGCCGCCTGCCAGGCAGCTTCGGACCAGCTCAACGGCGACGAAGGCCACTCGGCGCTGGATCAGCTGCAGCAGGTGCGGCATGAACTGGCCAGGGTGGCCGAACATGACCCGCGCCTGGGCGACGTCGATGCCCTGATCGACAGCGCCTCCATCCAGCTGCACGAGGCCCTGGCCCTGCTCGACCGGGTGCATGACGACCTGGACGCCGATCCGGACCAGTTCGAGGAGAACGAGCGCCGCATCGGCCGCCTGCACGACCTGGCTCGCAAGCACCGCGTGCCGATGGATGAGCTGGGTGCGCAGCGTGAGCGCATGCACGCCGAAGTGGAACAGCTGCGTGGCGCCGACGAGCGCCTGCAGCGTCTGGCCGGCGAAATTGAGAAGGCCGCAGCGGCTTGGCGTGTCGAGGCTGCAGCACTGACCACCAGCCGCCGCACCGCTGCTGCCGAGCTGTCGGCCACCACCACCGGCATCATCGCCGAGCTGGGCATGGGCGGCGGCCAGTTCCTGATCGAGCTGGAGCCGCAGGACAACGGCAAGCCGGACCCGCAGGGCGCCGAGCGCGTCGAATTCCTTGTGGCTGCCAATGCGGGCCAGCCACCGCGTGCGCTGCGCAAGGTCGCTTCCGGTGGCGAGCTGTCACGTATTTCGCTGGCCATCGAAGTAGCCGCGCTCGACCTGGATGCAGTGCCGACCATGGTGTTCGACGAAGTCGACTCCGGCATCGGTGGCGCGGTGGCCGATATCGTCGGCCAGAAGCTGCGCGCCCTCGGCGAAAAGCGCCAGGTGCTGTGCGTGACCCATCTGCCGCAGGTTGCCTCCAAGGGCCACGCCCATTACCGGGTCAGCAAGGCACCGGTGGAAGGCATGACCCAGAGCGCAGTGGAGAAGCTCGACGCAAAGGCCCGCGAGGAAGAGCTGGCGCGCATGCTGGGTGGCGTGGAAGTGAGCAAGGAAGCCCGCGCCGCCGCGCGCAAGCTACTGCAGGTGTAGGCCCCTGCACGCCTGTTGGCGCGCTTGAATCGCGGGCATTCATCCACGCATGGCGTGGATCTACTGCAGGCCTGAGACCTGGTAGTGCCGGCCGCTGGCCGGCAACCCACCGCACGTGGACGAAGGTCATGACGCTGCCGGCCAGCGGCCGGCACTACCCCCGCGGCTGCGTCAGGTCGACGTTCTCCACCAGGAAATCAAGGAACGCGCGCACCCGCAGCGGCAGGTAGCCCCCCTGCCCCAGGAACACCGCGTGCACCTCTTCCAGGTCGCCCGGGTTGGCGTCCTCCAGCACCGGCAGCAACCGGCCTGCCGCGATGTCGGCCTGCACCTGGAACGCCGCCAGCCGGGCCAGGCCCAGCCCACCCAGCACCAGCTGACGCAGCGCGTCGCCATTGCTGGCGCGCGCATTCCCGCTCGGCAGCACCCGCAACTGCTGGCCATCCTGCAGCAGCGGCCAGCCCTGCACCGACCGTGCATGGCCGATATCCAACCGGTTGTGCGCCAGCAGCGCGTCGCCATTGCCCGGCAGTCCGTGTCGTGCCGCATAGGCCGGTGCCGCCACGATCATCATCCGCGTTGCACCCAGCCGGCGCGCGACCAGGCTGGAACTCTTCAACGGGCCGGCCCGTACCGCCACGTCGGTGCGCTGCTCCAGCAGATCGATCACCTCGTCGGTCAGGGTCAGGTCCACACCGACCTGCGGATGGCGCTGCAGGAATTCCGGCAGCAGCGGCAGCAGGAAGTGCTGGCCGAACGGCACGTTGGCATTGACCCGCAGCCGCCCACGCGGCTCGGCGTGGGCGCTGGCGCAGCGTTCGGCCTCTTCCAGATCGGCCAGCACCCGCAGGCCGCGCTCATAGAACGCGCAGCCCTCCGGGGTCAGCTGCAACTGGCGGGTGGAACGCTGCAGCAAGCGCGTACCCAGCCGCTGCTCCAGCCGTGCAACCAGCTTGCTGACCGCCGACGGCGTCATCTCCAGGCTGCGGGCGGCGGCGGAAAAGCCGCCGGTTTCGATCACCCGCACGAACACTTCCAGTTCGCCGGATCGGTTGATGTCGGTGCGTGCCATGTCAATGAATTCGATTCACAGATGATTGTCCATGCGCAGTCTAGGTCACAGATAACCCTGGACGCACCATGGTCGCCCCTCCCGCCGGGTCTTCCCGATGAATCGCCTGAGCCAACTGACCGCTACAGCCCTGCTTGCCCTGTCCGGCGCCGCCGCCGCGTCACCTGCCCCGCACTGGGTCGCCAGCTGGCAAGCCAGTCCGCAGCCGGTGTGGAGCAGCGATTTCCTGTTTCCTACCCTCATTCCCGGCCAACTGCAGGACCAGACCTTCCGCCAGAGCGTTCGCATCAGTCTGGGCGGGTCGCGCCTGCGGATCCGCCTGAGCAACGCCTACGGCACCCAACCTTTGCGGATCGGCGCTGCCAGCATCGCCGCCCATACGGGGGACACGCCGCAGCCGCTGCGCTTCGACGGCCAGCCCGGGGTCGTGATTGCGCCCGGGCAGGACCGCCTGAGCGATCCGCTCCCCCTTCCCATCGCTGATCGGCAGACGGTGCAGGTCAGCGTTTACCTGCCCGACCGCACGCCGCTGCAGACCTTCCATTGGGAAGGGCGACAGACCAGTTGGATTGCGCCAGGCGACCAGCATCAACGGCCCGCGCTGCGGGACGCCAGCAGCACCACGGCCCGCCTGCTCCTGTCGGCCATCGACGTCGAGGCCCCGGCCATCGCGCGCAGCGTGGTGGTGATCGGCGATTCAATCACCGATGGCGCCACCGCCAGCCTCGACCAGGACCAGCGCTGGACCGATCACCTCGCCGCGCGGCTGGCACCAGAAGGTGTAGCGGTGGTCAATGCCGGCATATCCGGCGGTCGCCTGCTGCGCGATGGCATGGGCGAATCGGCCCGCAAGCGTTTCCAGCGTGACGTGCTCGACCAGCCCGGTGTCGCCAGTGTGATCGTGCTGATCGGCGTCAACGACATCAGCTGGCCGGGCACGGCCTTTGCCCGCGCGCAGGCCCGGCCCAGCCTGGCCGAGCTGCAGGCCGGCTACCGCGACCTGGCCCAGCGCGCCCACGCACGCGGCCTGCGCATCCTCGGCGCGACCCTGACCCCGTTTGCCGGCGCCCTGCCCGGCACCCCGCTGGACGACTACTACGCCGCGGACAAGGACACCCTGCGCCAGCAGCTCAACGCCTGGCTGCGCACGGACAGCCCGTTCGACGCGGTGATCGACCTCGACGCGGCCCTGCGCGATCCTGCCGATCCGTCACGGATGGCGGCTGCCTACGACTCCGGCGACCACCTGCACCCGGGCGATGCGGGGAACCGGGCGATGGCCGAGGCGGTGGATCTGGAGCAGATTCTGATGCACCCTTGATATCCAGCGCGCGCGGCACGGCGCCTCAATCCCGTCGTCCATCTGGCATCCGCACCCGCCTGTACCAACGCCCTCGACTGTCGATCCGGTCTCTGACGCGTAACCGAAAGTCCTGCAACGAGGCACGGTTGGGGGCGCTGTAGCGAGATTGGTCGTGCGCGCCTATGCCGTCGTCCTCCCAGGTGCAGACAGGGCAGATGTCATATTGACCAAGCTGGGAGAGGGTCAGAAACCCGCAGCAGGGGCAGGCCTCCAGCGGCGGCTCATTGCCGACCACGGCCACAGGCCGCCCCATACATGCGGACAAATGCGCCTCAAGGGCCTCGTTTGAGACCCCTAGAAGGACCACCTCGACGAAATGCCGCAGCAGGAACGCCTGCGCCGCCTCGCCGAACACACTGCCGTAGGGCACGGCGTGACCAGAGGTCTCGTCCAGATAGTCGGCGGACAGATGGTCCTCCAGCTCGGCTGTCGACAGCTGCGAGAGGCGATCCACCGCCAACACGGCCAGTGCAGCCAACCGTCCAACGCTACTCATTCTCGCCCCCCATCATTCCGCACAATTCCCCTGAGTCGTACCATCCGCAGACGCCGTCGAGGCAGATCGCGACGGCGACGGGCAACAAAAACCCCGGGCATGCCCGGGGTTTCGTCGCAATCAGCTGGCTGCGGGGCTTACTTGCGCTTCTTGCGCACGTACAGCACCAGCGAGTGTTCTTCCAGCTCGTAGCCGTGATCGGCCGCGATCTTGCGCTGCAGGTCTTCGATCTCGGTGCTTTCGAACTCGATGATCTTGCCGCTGTCCACATCGACCATGTGGTCGTGGTGGCCGCCGCGGTCGAGTTCGTAGACGGCCTGGCCGCCTTCGAAATTGTGCTTGAGCACGAGGCCGGCGGCCTCGAACTGGGTCAGCACCCGGTACACCGTGGCCAGGCCGATCTCGTCGCCATGCTCCAGCAGCTGGCGGTAGATGTCTTCGGCGGTCATGTGGTGCTGGGCATTGCGCTGCTCGAGCAGCGCCAGGATCCGCATCCGCGGATGGGTCACCTTCAGGCCGACTTTACGCAGGTCGTGGGTTTCCATAGGTCTCCGTTCATTGGCGATTTAGCGCCAGCTGCCTCGGATTGGGTCGCGGTGGCACGCCGGGAGTGTATCATCGGATTGATTTCCCCAACCGCCAGTCCCGATGCGCAATCTCCTGTTGGTCGCCGCCGTCGCCTTGTCCACCACCGGGTGCGGCATCATCTATAAGCAACCCATCTACCAGGGCAACCTGATCCGGGAAGATGCCGTTGCCAAACTGCAGGTCGGGCAGAGCAAGCAGCAGGTCACTGCCCTGCTGGGCACCCCGTCGGTGCCGGATCCGTTCCACGCCCAGCGTTGGGACTACACCTCGACCGAGCGCGTGAACCGCCTGGGCCGTACCGACGTGAAGAATTTCGTCGTGTACTTCGAAAATGATGTGGTCACCCGCTGGGAAGGCGATTACTTCCCGGCCAACGACAAGGCCCTTGCCCAGCAGACCGTGCGCCAGTTCGGCCGCAATCTGCCGAAGGACAAGAAGAAGAAGGGCGGCCGCTGAGCCACCCTGCCCGTCCTCCGGACGGGCCTTGGAGATCAACCGCCGCGCGCGCGTCGCCGGCGGTTGTCCTTCGGGTCGGCCTGCAGGCCACGCAGCAGCTCCACACGATCACCATCCAGCAGCACCTGATGCGGCTGCGCCAGTACGCCATGCACGGCGGCGGCAGGACAGTCGGCACTGCCTTCGAGCCGGGCCGCTGCCACGGCATCAGCCACGGTCGCCCCCTCCTCCAGCTGCAGCCGGCGCGACAGCACCTGGTGTGGCCAGGCCAGCACGACCTCGACCTCGATCATCGTTCAGCCCTCGTCGGCGACGCGGACGAAATCGTTGACCATGCGATCGGCCAATCCCTGGAAGCCGATGGCCAGCGCCGGACCCAGCAGGCGTGAACTCGGCTCGAAGTCCAGGGTGAGGGTGACCTTGCAGGCATCTTCCGCCAGGGCGTGGAATTCCCAGCGGCCGTGCAGTTGCTTGAACGGCCCCTCGCGCAGCTGCATGTCGATGCTGTGCGGGCGTTGCAGGGTGTTTTCGGTCTGGAACCAGGTGCTGAACGAACCCAGGCCCAGGTCCAGGCGAGCAACCAGCCGGTCTTCGCCCTGCTCGAGGATGCGGGCGTCGGAGCACCAGCGGAAGCGGCGCGGATAGGCCTGGACGTCGTTGACCAGATCGAACATGCGCGCGGCCGAATGTTCGACCAGGGCACTGCGGCGGATAGTAGGCATGAATACAGGACGCTTCGGCAATCGACCGGGCGTGCCCGAATCGGAGACAATACGGAAATGAGCAAGAACACCGGCAAGGATAAAGCAAAGAGCGCGACGGCCAACAAGACCATCGCGTTGAACAAGCGTGCCCGTCACGAGTACCACATCGAAGACCGCTTCGAAGCCGGCCTGGCCCTGCAGGGCTGGGAAGTGAAGTCGATCCGCGCTGGCCGCGGCAACATCGTCGACGCCTACGCCTATGTGAAGGACGGCGAGATCTTCCTGATCGGCGCGCAGATCACCCCGCTGATCCAGGCCTCCACCCACGTGGTGGCCAACGACCGGCGCGAGCGCAAGCTGCTGCTGCACCGGAGCGAGATCGACAAGCTGGTTGGCAAGGTCGAGCGTGATGGCTACACGATCGTGCCCACCGCCATGTACTGGAGCAAGAACAAGATCAAGCTGGAAGTGGCGCTGGCCAAGGGCAAGCAGACCCACGACAAGCGCGATGCCGCCAAGGATCGTGACTGGGCGATCGAGAAGCAGCGGGTAATGCGTCGCGGCAACCGCGACGCCTGATGGAGCGCGCCGACGCTCCTGCGGCGGCCAATGCTGAAGACGCGCGTGAGCTGTGCGCGCGGTTGTCTGCGTTCAACCGCGCCAGCAGCGGCTTCAACTTCGAAGACGTGCCGGTCCGACTGGCTTGGCGCGATGAAAAAGGTGAACTGCGGGGCGGACTGCTTGCCGATGTCTGCGCAGGTTGGCTGCAGGTGCATGTCCTGTGGGTCGACCCGGAACTTCGCGGGCGTGGCATCGGCCAGCGCCTGTTGGCGGATGCCGAGACCCAGGCCCGTGACGTTGGTGCGTGCGGGGTGATGCTCGACACCTTCGACTGGCAGGCCGAACACTTCTACCTGCGACAGGGCTATGAAGTGTTCGGGCGGCTCCCCGACTGCCCGCCGGGCCACGAGCGGATCTATCTGCGCAAGGTGCTGCCAGGCCTTTAGCCCACGGCACCTCCGTCGGCTTTCGAAGGACTGCGCCAGACTGCCCCAGCGCGGGGCATCGCCCACCGTTACGGGCAACGACTCAACCCGCCAGCATGCCCTGCCCGCGCAGACGCGGTGACAGCGCCGCGTGCATCACCGCCAGGTGCATCACCACCGACAGCTCCGGGGCATGGCGATCATCACCGGCACGCCACTGCTGCGCCAGCCGCGCGGCGTCGACGGGCAGCAGGGCCAGCAACTGGGCGTCGTCCAGCGCGTCGGCGGAGGCCTGCAGCTGCCGCGCCAGTTGCCGCGACTGCCACACGTGCACGCCAATACTGAGACTGGCCAGCGACATCAGGGTCAAGGCCAGGCCATGTTCGAACCACTGTGACAGCACATCCGGACCCCACAGGAGTGCGGCCAGTACCGCCAGGGCCGGCAGCCGCCAGCCCAGCCAATGGAAGCGGCCACGCCGAGGCCAATGCACCACCACCGCACTGGCGATCAGCGCAGCTGCAGCCGTGGCCGGCAACTCGGTTGCCCAGGTTGCAGCCAACAACACCGCCAGCACCGCCCAGACCCAGCCGGGCGGCAGTGCCCGCCGCTGGTAATCGGCCCCTACCGGGCCAACCAGCTGACGCAGGCTGCGCTGTTGCATTGCTTCGGTCACCGGCCGTCTCCGTATCTGTTCTGGCTGGAATGGTCGTAGCCAGTGTGTCGCAAATTCGTGCCCACGACGTTAGCAATCCGCTATGACGGACGCTCTACAACATGTTGCGGATTGACGTGGCGACGGTTGGGCGAGCCGGGTGACTGTTCAGGCTTTTTGGCGTAGCATGTGCGGTGTTAGGCAGGTACTGATCGTGGCGACACGGAACAGGCCTCGCACCTTGCAGTACTTGAAGAAACCGGGGGTGCATTGGTTTCGACGGGGGTTGTGAAGTCGCCTGGCGCATGCCGAGGGGGTAGCTTTCCTCGTAAATCCAGCTGCAAAACTCTAGTTGCCAACGACGACAACTACGCTCCGGTCGCTCTCGCAGCCTAAAAACTGCGGTGCGTGACCTTCTGCCGACTTAGGCGGAGCCTCGAAACTGCTTGTGTCCATGCTCGCAGCGTAGAGTCATTATCATGGAATCGCGCTGGGCGGCTGCCTGTCAGTCCGGCACAAGAACACAACAGGCTGGTTCCCGGGTGCGCTTTGCACACCGTGCTGCTCGGGGATGAGATTCAACGGTGAGCTAAGCATGTAGTGCTGGGGATGGAGTGCCTTCGGACGGCGGTTCAATTCCGCCCACCTCCACCATTTGTACCGCCCTTCGGGGCACGAAAAGCCAGATCTCCCGTCGATTGGGGTCTGGCTTTTTTGTTGGCCGCATCCGGTCCAGAACCGCTGCCTCGACAAGGAGAAGCACCGTGCCGTTGATGAACAGCTCCGAATGCAACTGCAAGGCACGCAGCGATACGGCGCTCTGCCCGACCTGCGATGCAGCTGCCCCACCGGCCACTCAGCAGCCAAGCGACGCTGTCTATGCGGCACCGGTATCGCAATCCACGCCTATCGCCAGGAACCGTGCCATCTACATCCTGCTCGCCTTGTTCCTGGGCATTTTCGGCGTGCACAACTTCTATGCTGGTTACCACGGACGCGCGGTCTGCCAACTACTGATCACGCTGTTGTTGGGCTGGCTCTTGATCGGCGTGCTGTTCACCGGCCTATGGGCACTGGTGGAAATGATCACAGTGGAAACCGACGCCTCTGGCGTTCAGATGGTGTAATCCTTGGCTACGGGAGGGGCTGCCATGGATCTCGACAGAATCGACGTTGTCTCCTGGCTCGACCAGATCCTGGATCAGGATCCGGCAACCTTCGAAGACGCCTACTGGGGTCCTCGCCCGGCCGCGGCCATTGCGGTACCGCACCTGCTTGCCCGGCTGCCGGCGGTGGATGATGGTTACTCACGCGGAAAGCTGCTGGAACTGCTCGGCGAATCAGGCGACAGCACGGTCAGCCCGTCCCTGCGGGCTGAGCTGCAGCATCCGTTGGAAGAGGTCCGCCAATGGGCGCAACTGGCCTTGGATGCCTTGATCGGAGAATCGCTTGGCAGCCCAGCGAGGGGGCCTAGTCGACAACGCTGCCCTGCCCCACACTTCAGGCTGTCTTCCCGGACTTGGTGCCGGCGCCTCCGCTGCTCCGCGACATACAGAAGGATCTGCAATGAACAAGCCGCTTATCGCCCTGATGCTGGGCCTGCCCTTGACAACCGCCGCTGTTGCCGCACCTCCGGCAACCAGCACCACCGCACTGGAAGCCCTGCTGGCCTGCAAGGCGGGTTCCGATTTCACTGAAGCGCAGGTGGAGCAGGCATTCCATGCCGCCGGCCTGAGCCGCGACCCCGGCAGCGTGTTCGAGCCCAAGGGCAAGCCGGTGGCGCTGTTCGGTGGAACCGTGGCCAGCGCGGATGTGAGCGTGTCAAATGTCCACAAGAGCCTGCACGTATACCTGAACAACGTCGACCACACGCGTCTGGCGCATGGGTGGTCGGTGACCACCGTCGATGATGCCGCGCAGACGGAGGAACCGTCGTACATCAAGCAGACCGACGCCCGTCACACCCTGCATGTCGGCGCCGCTGACGACTACGAGGGCTACTCGGCCTCGGTGACCTGCCAGATCCATCCGTGACCGGACCGATGTTCGACTGAAGAGCCAGCCCGGGCGCTATAACCAACGCCGGACCTGCTGCCGGAACGCTTTGTACTGGGCGCCGAAACGCTCGCCAAGAACGCGCTCTTCCGGATGGATCTGAAAGCGCGTGATGTACAGGACAAACATCGGCACCACTGCGAGTGCCGGGAGGTTCTGCAGATACAGCATGCCTCCGAGCAGGAACGCCGCTTGCCCCAGATACATGGGGTTTCGCGTATAGCGGTAGACCCCTCTGGTGATCAGCGCCGAGGATGATGCCGGCCGCATCGGATTGACCGTGGTACCCGCACGCTGGAAGGCCAACTTGGGCAATAGGTTCATTAACAGCCCCGCGGCCATCACCGCCACCGCAGCCCACCATGGCGTGGGCAATTCCGCTGCGGGCAGCCAGCGGCTGAGGCCGAGACCGAGCAGACCGCACAGCAGCATTACAAGAGGTGGGGGAACACGGGTTTCCAGCAATCGCATCGGCCGTCCCGGCATCGGATCTCCGAGCCAGTGTCACATGCCGATGCCCGGTCCGCACATCGGCCGGCATGGAGCTACCGCAGGCCTGCTTCCGCGTTGACACGCCTGCCGCTAGAGTGGCGCCAGCGCAGGGAGTTCACATGGAAAGAACAGGCATCGGCGTCATCCGCTCCACCTTCGTCCTCATTGCCCTGCTGACCCTCAGCGGGTGCGCGACGCTGCGCCAGTTCGGCCCATCGGTGCAGGTGGGCACGGTCACACCGGGCCAGTACATCGCGCTCAAGCGCGGTGACATCCTCACCAGCGGCAAGCTCAGCGCGGCCACCATGGAGACCCTGCGCGTGGCAGGCCTGGACGAGGGCGCCTGTGCCAAGCCCGGCCTGCCCTGCATCGAGGCGATGGAGGGCAGCATCGTCGTCCGCGAGGAAGACAAGCGCTCGGCGCTGGCCGAACTGTGGGTGCAGTACGCGATGACGATGCCGGCGCCGAAGCGCGAGTCGGCGTCGGTGGCCCGCAGCAAGGCCGCGACCGCCCCGCCTGACCCGACCTTCCAGCCGCGCTTGGATGCGTGGATGCAGATCGCGCGGCAATCCTATGCATATCTGTTCTTCACCGAACGCACCGCCAACCAGCGTGGTTTCGAAGACCGCCAGACCCAGGTGCGCGACTATTACAACCTGGCCGTGCAGGAATCAGCCGTGCTGCTGTTCGAAGCCTATTCGAGCAAGCAGGTGCGCAACGACAACGGGCGGTTCCAGCTGGGACGCTGGACCTTCGTACTGGCGCCTGCCGACGATGGCCCGGCAGCGGACACCCGCGAGCCGCTGGAACTGGTACCGGCCGCATCGATGTCCTTCACCGGCACCCTGCGCAGCGTGCATCGCCGCGATGGCTTCGGCGCCGAACTGGTGGCGGTGATGGCAGACCCGGCCAGCACCGGCCTGGCGGCCGCCGCCGCTGGTACCGCAACGACGGCCGAGCGCGACTGGAGCGAGATGCCGTCGCCGTCGATGACCGTGCTGCTGCGTTTTTCCGGCAACAACCTGTGGGAAGTGCTGCACGACGACGAGCCGGAACTGGAGATCCACGACCCCTACCAGGTAGCGGTGGTGGAACTGCACGGCGAACAGGTGCCACTGGCGGCGAACTTCACCGCCGGTTACGCGCTGTGGCTGGCCCGCTCCAACTTCAGCCGGCAATCGCTGCGGACGCTGTTCGGCGGCAAGGGCGGCATCGACAAGCCGCATCTGTTCATGATGCAGCCGTACGATCCGGACCGCCGCGTGCTGCTGATGATCCATGGCCTGGCCAGCAGCCCGGAGGCGTGGGTCAACGTGGCCAACGAACTGATGCGTGACGATGAGATCCGCGGCGACTTCCAGATCTGGCAGTTCTACTACCCGACCAACATGCCGATCGCCCTCAGCCACGATGAGATCCGGCGGATCCTGCACGAGGCACTGCAGCACTTCGACCCAACCGGCAAGGCGCTCGCATCGCACGACATGGTGGTGGTCGCGCACAGCATGGGCGGGGTGATTTCGCGGCTGATGGTGTCCTCCTCCGGCGACCATCTGGTCGACACCCTGCTGGCGACTGCGCAGATGACTCCGGCGCAGCGCGAACTGCTGCGTACGAAGGGCGCGCCGGTGCTGACATTCCAGCCGGAACCGGAGATCTCACGGGTGGTGTTCATCGCTACCCCCCATCGCGGCACCGATGTTGCCGGCACGCGCCTGGGGCGCTGGCTCGGCCGCTTCGTGCGCCTGCCGCTGACCGTGCTGGAGGATGTCGCGACATTGGCAAACGACGGCAAGGTCGAGCGCAACGATGACAAGCACGGCTACCAGATGAACAGCATCCAGAACCTGGACAAGGACGATGCCTTCGTCAAGGCCGTGGCGGATCTGCCGATATCGCCGAAGGTGCGTTACCACTCGATCATCGCGCGGACCCAGGCCGAAGGTCCACTGGAAAAGACCGACGATGGACTGGTTCCTTACTGGAGCTCGCACCTGCCGAAGGCCGTCTCGGAAAAGGTGATCGTGTCCGGTCACAGCGTGCAGGAAGCCACGCCGGCCATCGTCGAACTTCGCCGCATCCTGCATGAGGACATGGAGGCTCATCCTCTGCCGGCGAAGTAGCGCACGACTTACAGCAACCATGGCCCGCGCTTTCCCGTCCGGGCCACCGACAACGAGGCAATGGAATGCATATCTCAACACTGGTCGAGCTGCTCGGCAGCAAGGGCTCGGATGCTCATCTGCAGGCATGGTTCGCGCAGCACGGTATCGGCAAGCCCCCGACCACGATCAGCGCGAACCAGGGGCAGAAATCGGTCAAGGACAAGCTCCACGACATGGAGTTCTACTTTGCCTTCGACATCATCAATGATCGCTTCTATCCGCCCACCGTCGGAGTGCGTGGCAGCCTGCTGAGCCACTTCAAGTCCGCCACCCTGTTCAGTCGCCGGCCCAAGGGCAATCCACCAAAGCCCGAAGGCTTCTGAGACGGATACGTGCAGCCAGCAGCCACACTCCAGGACTGCCTGGCGTACTTCAACGGCCGGCTGGAAGAATTCGGCGACACCGTCTACTTTGAAAAGCCGCTTACCGGGGACGTCGACATCAAGCTCTGGTTCTGCAAGCGCAGGCAGCGCGTGGGCACCATCCAGATCAATCTTCATGAGGACCGCGAGTTCATCGGCCATCATGATTTCGACCCTGGCAATGAACACAACACCACCCCGCAGGCGGCAACGCTGGTACTGAAGTGGCTGTTCGATCGCCGGCACCTGCGGGTGCCGCAGGCACTCTACGAGGCCGGGTTGGAGGATGATCACCAAGCGATCCTGCGCTTTGCCGAGCAACATCTTGGCAACCACGTCTGGGCAGGCCAGCTTCACGATTCACCTGCGCTGCGCAGCGTGCTGGCCCACACCAGGACCACCCGCCCCCTGCGACTGGACAACGGCAGCCCGCTGCACTTGTTCGACAAGTGGCTGTACCTGAAGGCAGGCGGAGCATGGGAACGGCATCAGGCCCTCTACAACGACGACACACTGGCGGACTGGAGTGCGAGCATGGATGCGTTCGAACGCGCGGTGGTGCTTGATGCCGCGCAGCGACAGGCTTTCCTGGCAATGCTGGACGACGCCTACCAGCGGGTTCGGCAAGCGCACCCTGCCTGATCGCATTGGGGGAAATCCCTCATCGTGCGTACGCATCGCTCTGGCTAAGGTGACCACTCTCTTCCGCAGGAGGTCCGCATGAACACGTCAGAACCCAGCCGTCAGCCCAGCCCCGATCCGGCCGAGCGCGATGCGTTTTTCCCGTCGCCGTACTCGCTGTCCCAGTTCACTTCGGCAACCACCGATCTGTCCGGCGCGGACTATCCCGATGCCCGCCGTGACGGACGCTGGAAAGTGCTGATGATCGCCGCCGACGAACGCTATCTGCCGACCGCCAACGGCCACCTGTTCTCGACCGGCAACCATCCGGTGGAGACGCTGCTGCCGATGTATCACCTGCACAAGGCCGGTTTCGGGATCGACGTGGCGACGCTGTCGGGCAACCCGGTGAAGTTTGAATGGTGGGCGTTCCCACGCGAAGACCGCGAGATCGGCGGCCTGTACGAACGCTACGAATCCCGCTTCCGCCAGCCTCTGCACCTGGACGACGTGGCGGCCGCCCTCGATGCCGGTTCGGACTATGCCGCGGTGTTCATTCCCGGTGGTCACGGCGCATTGATCGGCCTGCCGGAAAGCCGCGCAGTGAAGGCCACCCTGCAGTGGGCGGTGGACAATCAACGTCACATCATCACCCTCTGCCACGGCCCTGCCGCGCTGCTGGCAGCCGGCGTGGATGAAGCCGGTGGCGGTTCATTGTTCCGCGGTCATCGAATCTGCGCCTTCCCCGATGCGATGGACCGGCAGACCCCGGATATCGGCTACATGCCTGGTCAACTGCCGTGGTTCTTCGGTGAGCGCCTGGCCCAGCAGGGCGTGCAGATCGTCAATGAGGGCATCGATGGCAGCGTGATGCAGGACCGCCTGCTGTTGACCGGCGACAGCCCGCTGGCGGGCAATGCGCTGGGCAAGCTGGCTGCGCGCACCCTGCTGGATGCGTTCGCCGGTCGCTGAGAGGACAGGCACTTCCTGCCGACGCAGGCTGCGTGCTACACAGGACCGCACCTGTGTTCTGCTGCAGGTGTGGCGCCGGCACGCTGTTGCCAGCGGCGGTCGGCAGTCATTGCATCAATGGAGTCTGGTAGCACCCACGACAACAAGGAGCGTGTTCGATGATGCTGCACAAGAAACTGTTCGCGTGTTCATTCGGTGCCGTGCTGGCGCTTGCCGCGCTGGTGCCTTCAGCGCCGGCAAATGCCGCCGAAGAGGTCGGCCTGCAGGAAGAGTGCGTGCCCTTCCGTGCCGGCTTCGGCATCCATCAGCGTTGCACGCTGTACGTGGTCTATGACGATGGCACCCGCGTGGCCAGCGACCACTACAACCGCGACGAGAACGGGATGATGTACGACCCCTGATCGCCCAGTGGCATCTGCCGGGCGGTCGCACGCCGTCCGCCCGGCCCTTGCAGCCGCCCATCCCGGCATACCGCTGCCCTTGCCTTCCATGGCATTCTCCATGAAACCGCTTTCATGGAATGGAGGGATTCCACGATGTTGTATCGCTTCCGCACGTCCGCGCTCTGCGCACTCCTGGCTTTTGCTCTGCCCGCCGTCACCTGGGCAGCCTCACCCGCACCGTTGAAGGTCATGTCATTCAACGTGCGCACACCTGCCGACACCGACCCTGGCAAGCGCTGGGAAGACCGCCGCGATGCCATGGTCAAGGTGATCCAGCAGGCGCATCCGGCGGTGATCGGCACCCAGGAGCTGGTGCTGGAGCAGGCCAACTACCTGGCCGAGCATCTGCCCGACTATCGCTGGTTCGGCGAGGGCCGCCGCGGGGGCAGCGGCGACGAGCACATGGGCGTTTTCTACGACAGCAAGGCGCTGGCAGTGGAGCAGTCCGGTAACTTCTGGCTGTCCGATACACCCGAGGTTGCAGGCAGCATCAGCTGGGGCAACCTGTTCCCGCGCATGGTCACCTGGGCAGTGTTCCGTCGCCTGGATGATGGCCGTCGCTTCTACTTCATGAACACCCACCTGCCCTACCGCGACGAGGACGAACCGCGGCGGATCAAGGGTGCAGAACTGATCGCCACGCGCGTGGCCGCGCTGCCTTCCGACCTGCCGGTGGTACTGACCGGTGATTTCAACAGCGAGCCCGGCGGCGGCACCTATCAGGCCTTCACCCGGGTGCTTCAGGACACCCGTCGCCAGGTCAAGTCGCCGCAGGGTCCGCGCCTGACCTTCCACAACTTCACAGGAACGGCGACCGCCGAGCTGGACTGGGTGCTGGTACGTGGCTTCCACGCGCGCAGCTTCCTGACCGATGACCGCCGCATCGGCGGTGTGCTGCCCTCCGACCACTTCCCGCTGGTCGTTGAGCTGGACTGGCCGAAGCACTGAGTTCCCCGCAAAACACGATGAGGCCAACCTGATGGACACAACGCCCTGCCCAGAGGCGTCGGTCTTCATTTCTTACGCTTGGGGTGAGCAACTCCAAACCAAGGAATGGATCCGTCGCGATATCGTCAGTAGCCTGGATTGGAAGTACCGGGTCTTTTGGGACCGGGACAGCGTTGGCTTCGGTCAGAACATCGACGTTCTGATCGACCGTGCATTACAGGAGCGCCCGCTAACGGTGCTGTGCCTGTGTGACAGCGATTTCGTCATGGCAATGGGAAGGCCTGGCTCTGGGCTACACCGCGAACTGTCCTTGCTGCAATCACTGGACGGTGAGGCCAATGTGCGGATCGTGCCAGTACTCCTGTGCGCCGATGCCCGTACAGCGCTTCCACCGGCCCTTCTGGGGCGTACCTATCTGGATCTTACGGAGCTGCATGCGCAGAGCATTCCGCTTGGTGAATTCTTGCTGGCGGTTGCCGACGGGTGCACTCAAGCGCAGATTGTGCGGGAGGTCCATGAGCGGCTCGATTATCACGCACTGCGCGCACGAGCCATGGCCTGGAACAGGAATGCGAATGTGAACTTCATGGGTTGGGCCAGCACCCATGAGGTAATGGCTGACGGCAGACTGCTCACGCCACCGGATTGGATGTATGAGAGCCCCGACTGGAGCTACATGATCCACGACGACAACGGCCACTTTTCCCCGGCACATGGGCGTTGGCTCTGGGACCACAGCACGCCCTCCCGCGCCATGCAGGCACTCGGGACCGCTACTGCCTCGACGTTGTTTTCAGATTTCCTCAGGCCGGAGATGCATGGCACGTTCAATCTGGCCGGCAGTGTGCTTGCCATCCGCGTGTTCTCATTTATCAAATCGCATGAGCCATTCAGTATCAGTAGTGCGGAAATCATCCAAACGCTTATGAACGACGCGGACGGCTATCGCGTAATGCAGCGCTTGTTCCCTCCGGCTCCTTCACTCGCGACGGAGTGAGGTTTGCGCCACACTCCGGGCCGAAACCGCAAATCGCCTCATGGCGGTGGACGCCTCGCCAGCAGCCTATACAACGCCTGGTGCTGGTCGCGCGCCTGGCAGATGCGTGCGCCGACGGCAAGGAACACCGCAATGCCGACAAGGCCAACACCCAGCATTGAATCGGGCAGGCGCACGAAGCCGATCATCGCGGCCATCGCTGCCAGTACCAGCAACACCACCACGCCGACCGACAGCCCGGCCCCCGGCAGGCCGGGATCACCGAGCAGCGTCCGTTGCGCCGATTGCTTCTGTTCGCCCATGTCCTGTGCTCCCGTGGTTTTTCCCCACTAGTTACACGGCGGGCGGCACTTCCGGCAGAGTCAGAAACGTCACAGCGGCGAGAACGTCCACGGCGGCCCACGCGCTACCCTGCCAGCATCCTCGTTGAGCGGAGACAACGCATGACCCATCGCAGCCGACTGGCCGGGTTCATCATCGATTGCCAGGACACACCCGCCGCGGACAGCGCGCGCTTCTGGGCCGCAGCGCTGGGCCTGCAGGCCGAGCCCGCCCGTGCTGAAGGCGACGCAGAGTATGCCGATCTGACGGGCGCGCCGGCGGGATTGAACGTGGAGGTGCAGCGGGTCGATCACCCGTCGCGGGTGCATCTGGATATCGAAAGCGACGACATCGACGCCGAAGCCGAAAGGCTGGAAAAACTCGGTGCCCGCCGGATCGGTTTCGTCAAACGCTGGTGGGTAATGGAAGCGCCCACCGGTCATCGATTCTGCATCGTGCGCATGCGTGATCACGATGCTCCGGCCAACCACTGGCCATGATGAAAAAAGGGACGGAAGCAGATGCTTCCGTCCCCTGTCGATCAGCGCGCCTGCGCCACGCTCGGCGCCTGCGGTGACTGGCCCCAGCCACCGAGTGCCTTGTACACACCCACGACACTGACATTGACCTCTGATTCGGCGGCCGCCAGTGCATCATCGGCCACCAGCTGCGTGCGCTGCGCGTCCAGCAGGGTCAGGAAGTCTTCCGAGCCCTCGCGGTAGCGGATCTGCGCCAGCGATTCGGCACGCCGTGCCGCCTGCGCCTGCTCGACCACGATGGCCAGCCGCGCCTGCTGCTTGGAGTAGCGGGTCAACGCATTTTCGGTGTCTTCCAGCGCCAGCAGTACCGCCTGTTCGTACTGCGCGGCTACGCCCTCGGCTTCGGCCTTGCTGGCACGCAGGCGCGCCTTGACCGTGCCGAAATCGAACGCCGCCCAGCTCAACGACGGGGTCAGCGACCAGGCCTTGTTGTTGCCGTTGACCAGGCCACTGGCATCGCCGCCAAGGAAGCCGACGAAGCCGGACAGCGACAACCGCGGGAAGAGATCGGCCGTGGCAACGCCGACACGCGCGGTGGCGGCAGCCAGGCGGCGTTCGGCGACCCGCACGTCGGCACGCTGGCGCAGCAGTTCGCGGGTGTCGCCCAGCGGCAATGCCTTGGCAAACGCCGGCACTTCGTGCGGTGCCAGCATGGCGGTCAGCACTTCCGGACGCTGGCCTAGCAGGACAGCCAACCGGTTGCGCGACTGCGTCTCGGCCACTTCCAGCAGCGGGATGTCGGCCTCGATGGCCTTCAACCGTGCCCGGCTGCTCTGCACGTCCAGCTCGCTGCCGGCACCCAGTTCCCAGCGTGCCTCGGTCAGCCGCTGCGTATCGCGCAGGTTGACCAGGGTGCGCTGGGCCACCGCGATGCGCTTCTGGGTGCCACGCAACTCGAAGTAGTTGCGTGCCACTTCGGCAGCGATCAGCACCTGCGCGTCGGCAAGGTTGGCCTGCTCGGCGTCCAGGTCGGCACGCGCGGCCTCTGCAGCGCGGCGCTTGCGGCCGAACAGATCCAGCTCCCAGCCCGCATCGAAGCCGAGCTGGTAGCTTTCACTGAACACCCGCTGCCCACCCAGCTGCGGATCGGGTTGCTTGCGGCGGTCGTAGCTGCCGCCAGCGGTAACGTGTGGCGCCTGGTCGAAGCGGCTCTCGACAAACACGGCACGGGCCTGGCTGACACGGGCGACAGCGACGCGCAGGTCCAGGTTGTCCGACAGCGCGCCGTGCACCAGTTCTTCCAGCACCGGGTCATCGAACTGCGCCCACCAGCTGGCCACCGGCGAGGTGGTGCTGAAGACCGGCTGCTGTGCACCCTGCAGGACGACGGGCTCCTGCACCGGTGCCTTGTAGTTGGGGCCGACGCTGACACAGCCCGCCAGCACCAGGCTGGAGACGGCCATCGCCAGGGTGCGGATCACCATGGCAGCACCTCGCCCAGGTAGGTGAAGCTGCCGCTGGCGCCGGACTCGCCGATCAGCGCCATCTGCACGCTGGAACGCGCGCCCTCGGCGATTTCGATCTCGCCGTTGCCACCGTTCATATCGGTTTTCACGTAGCCGGGGTGCACGGTGTTGACCTTGATCGGCGTGCTGCGCAGTTCATGGGCCAGGGCCAGGGTCCAGCTGTTCACCGCGGCCTTGGACGCGTTGTAGGCCGGGATCTTGAAGTCGTAGATGCCCGAGGTCGGATCGGCATGCAGGGTCTGCGAGCCGAGCATGCTGGAGACGTTGACGATGCGGCCGGACTTGGCCTGCTTGATCAGTGGCAGGAAGGCCTGGGTCACCGCCACCAGCGCATACACGTTGGTCTCGAACGTGCGACGCCAGGTGTCCAGCGACTGCTCCGACGGCAGTTGTGCCGGGTTCTCGATCATGATGCCGGCGTTGTTGACCAGGATGTCCAGACGACCGTGGCGCTGGCGCACCTGCTCGACCGCCTCGGCGATGCTGGCGCCATCGTTGACGTCCAGCTGCAGCGCTTCCACCGGCAGGCCCTCGGCCTGCAGCTTCAACGCCAGTTCCACTGCGGTTTCGCGCTTGCGCCCGGCCAGCAGCGTGTGCACGCCGGCCTGTGCAAGCTGGCGCACGGTTTCCAGGCCGATGCCGCGGGTTGCGCCGGTGACCAGCGCGATCTTGTTCTGATGGGTGTTCATGGATTCATTGCCTTGGTAGGGGGAAGCAGGCGCCGGTGGTTGCCGGCGCCGCTGTTTTCCATGTCAGTGGTGGATGGTCGGCTCGCCGTGCTGCACCAGCTGGCCACCACCGTTGCGGGTGACGAACTTGCGCAGTGCCACGTAGAACACCGGGGTCAGGAACAGGCCGAACAGGGTCACGCCCAGCATGCCGGCGAACACGGTGATACCGGTCACCGAGCGCACTTCGGCGCCAGCACCATGCGACAGCACCAGCGGCACGGTGCCGGCGATGAAGGCGATGGAGGTCATCACGATCGGGCGCAGACGCAGGCGGCAGGCTTCCAGTGCCGCTTCGACGATGCCCTTGCCGCCCATTTCCAGCTCTCTGGCGAACTCGACGATCAGGATCGCGTTCTTGCACGCCAGGCCCATCAGCACCACCAGGCCGACCTGCACGAACACGTTGTTGTCGCCGCCGGTCATCCACACGCCAAACAGCGCGGACAGCAGGGTCATCGGCACGATCAGGATCACCGCCAACGGCAGCGACCAGCTTTCGTACAGCGCGGCCAGCACCAGGAACGCCAACATGATCGCCACCGGGAACACGATGAAGGCCGCCTTGCCCTGGGTCGCCTGCTGGTAGCTCAGGTCGGTCCACTCGGTAGCCATGCCCACCGGCAGCACCTTGGCGGCGATGGCGGTGAGGTTGTTCATCGCTTCGGCCGAGGACAGCACACGCGGGTCGGCTTCACCGGCCAGGTCAGCGGCCGGATAGCCGTTGAAGCGCAGTACCGGGTCCGGACCGTAGGTTTCCTTGACGGTGACCATCGAGCCGATCGGCACCATCTCGCCACGATCGTTGCGGGTCCGCAGCTTGCCGATGTCCTCGACGCTGTCACGGAACTGGCCATCTGCCTGTGCGATCACCTGCCAGGTACGTCCGAACTGGTTGAAGTCGTTGACGTAGGCCGAACCCAGGTAGGTCTGCAGCGTATCGAACAACTCGGTCAGCTGTACGCCCTGGGCCTTCGCCTTGACGCGGTCCACCTCGGCATCCAGCTGCGGCACGTTGGCCTGGTAGCTGGTGATCGGGAAGGCCATGCCCGGGGTCTGCGCAACCGCGCCCTGCATCGACTGCACCGCGTTCTGCAATGCGCCATAGCCGAGGTTGCCACGGTCCTGGATGAACATCTGGTAGCCGTTGCCGTTACCGAGGCCGAGGATCGGCGGCGGCATCATGGCGAAGGCGAACCCTTCCTGCAGGCCTGCGATCTTCTGGTTGATCTCCGCATTGATCTGCGCCGCGGTGCGGCCATGGCGCTCACTGAACGGCTTGAGCGGAATGAACGCAACACCGGTGTTGGGCGTGTTGGTGAACTGCAGGGCATTCAGACCGGGGAACGAGATGGTGTGCGCCACGCCATCGGTTTCCTGGGCGATCTTGGCCACCTTGCGCAGCATTTCATCGGTACGCGCGATCGACGAACCCTCCGGCAGCTTCACACCGGCGATCAGGTACAGCTTGTCCTGGGTCGGAATGAAGCCCGGCGGCACCAGCTTGAAGATGAAACCGGTACCCACCAGCAGCACCGCGTACACCACGAACACCGCACCACGACGACCGAGGATCTTCGACACGCCACGCTCGTACTTTTCCGAGCTGGACTTGAAGAAGCGGTTGAACGGACGGAACACCCAGCCGAACAGACGGTCGATGATGCGGGTCGGGGCATCCTTCGGCGCGCCATGCGGCTTGAGCAGGCGGGCCGCCAGGGCCGGCGACAGGGTCAGCGAGTTGATCGCCGAGATCACCGTGGAGATGGCGATGGTGACCGCGAACTGCTTGTAGAACTGACCGGTGACGCCCGACAGGAACGCCATCGGCACGAACACCGCACACAGCACGAGCGCGATGGCGATGATCGGCCCGGACACTTCGCGCATCGCCTGATGCGCAGCGGCCAGCGGGGTCAGGCCTTCTTCGATGTTGCGCTCAACGTTTTCCACCACCACGATGGCGTCATCGACCACGATGCCGATCGCCAGCACCAGGCCGAACAGGCTCAGCGTGTTGATCGAGAAGCCCAGCAGGTACAGCGCGCCGAACGTACCGACGATCGACACCGGCACCGCGATGAGCGGGATGATCGACGCACGCCAGGTCTGCAGGAACAGGATCACCACCAGCACCACCAGCGCGATGGCTTCCAGCAGGGTGGAGACCACGGCCTTGATCGAGTCGCGCACGAAGATGGTGGTGTCATACACCGCTTCGTACTTCACGTCGGCCGGCATGGTCTTCTGCATCTCGTCCATGCTGGCCATCACCGCATCGCGGATCTCCAGCGCGTTGGCGCCGGGGGCCTGGAAGATACCGATACCCACCGCGTTCTTGCCGTCCAGCTGCGAGCGCAGCGTGTAGTCACCGGCACCCAGTTCGACACGGGCCACATCCGCCAGCCGAACCACTTCACCGTCAGTGCCACTCTTGAGCACGATGTCGCCGAACTCCTGCTCGCTGCGCAGGCGGCCCTGGGCATTGATCAGGGTCAGGAACTGGCTGTTGGGCATCGGCTCGGCGCCGAGCTGGCCGGCCGAGACCTGCACGTTCTGCTCGCGCATGGCGCGCACCACGTCGCTGGCGGTCAGGCCGCGCGCAGCCACCTTGTCCGGGTCCAGCCAGGCGCGCATGGCATAGTCACCACCGCCGAAGATCTGTGCGTCGCCGACGCCCTGGATACGTGCCAGCGCGTCCTTGACGTGCAGGCGGGCGTAGTTGCGCAGGTACAGGGTGTCGTACTTGCCGTTGGGCGAGGTCAGGTGCACCACCATCAGGAAGGTGGGCGACTGCTTCTGGGTGGTCACGCCTTGCCGGCGCACGTCCTCGGGCAGTCGCGCCTGGGCCTGGGCGACACGGTTCTGCACCTTCACCGCCGCTTCGTCCGGGTCGGTGCCCGGGCGGAAGGTGATGGTCATCTGCAGCACGCCGTCGGAACCGGCCACCGACTTGAGGTAGATCATGCCCTCAACGCCGTTGATGGCCTCCTCCAGCGGGGTGGCCACGGTTTCGGCGATCACCTTCGGGTTGGCGCCCGGGTAGACCGTGCGTACGACCACCGACGGCGGCACCACTTCGGGGTACTCACCGATGGGCAGCATCGGAATCGAGATCAGGCCTGCGGCGAAGATCACGATCGACAGCACCGCCGCGAAGATCGGCCTGTCGATGAAGAAACGGGAAAAGTCCATGGAAGAATTCCTGGAAAAGGCCGTCGGCGGGCAACAGCCGCCCTGCCCCTCGCCAATCTGGCGAAGGCAGTGACGGCTGCCGCTGGCACCGGCAGCTAAGCGGGGACGCGGATCAGGAGCCGGCGGATCAGTGGTTCAGTGCGGCAGTTGCATCGCGACCCGGCGCCGGCGCAGCGGTGGGCTGCATCGCCACCGCCTTCGCCTGCACCGGCATACCGGGCATGAAGACCTTCTGCACGCCATCGATGATCACCTTGTCACCGGCGGCCAGGCCCTGCTCGACGATGCGCAGGCCTTCGGCGGTGCGGCCGAGGCGGATGTCACGGCGCTGGGCCTTGCCATCCTTGTCGACCACGTACACGTACTTGCGGTCCTGGTCGGTCAGCACGGCCTTGTCGTCGATCAGCATGGCCTGGAACTGGCCGCTGCCGAGCAGCTGCACGCGGGCGAACAGGCCCGGGGTGAACTGGCGATCGGCGTTGTCCAGCAGCGCGCGGACGCGGATGGTGCCGGTGCTGCGGGTCACCTGGTTGTCGAGGAAGTCGACCTTGCCCGAGTGCGGGTAGCCTTCTTCACCGGACAGGCCGATCTTCACCGGCAGCTCGCTGTCGCGCTCGCTCGGGCGCTCGCCCTTGCGTGCCATCTGCGCGTAGCGCAGGAAGGTGCTTTCGTCGGCATCGAAGTACACGAACACCGTATCCAGCGAGACCAGCGTGGTCAGCACGCTGGCGCTGTCGCCGGCGGTGACCAGGTTGCCGGCGGTGACCATCGCCCGGCCGGCACGGCCGTCGATCGGCGCACGCACCTTGGTGAACTCCAGGTTGAGGCGGGCTGCATCCAGGGCGGCCTGCGCAGCCTGCACCGCCGCACCGGACTGGTCGGCGGCCGCACGACGCTGTTCAGCGGTCTCGGTGGAAATCGCCTGCTGTTCGGCCAGGCGCTTGGCACGCTCGGACTCGCTGCGGGCCAGCACCGCCTGGGTACGCGCACGGGCCAGTTCGGCGTTGGCCCGGTCGTACTCGGCCTGGTAGCTGCGGGCATCGATGGTGAACAGGACGGCGCCCTTCTTCACTTCTTCGCCTTCAACGTAGTTGACCTTGTCGATGTAGCCGGACACGCGCGGGCGCAGCTCGACGCTCTGCACGGCCTCGACGCGACCGCTGAACTCGTCCCACTGGCTGACCTGCTTGAGCAGCACGGGGGCAGCTGAGACCTGCGGCGGGGGCGGCGCGCCGGCTTCTTCGGCATGGCCACCGCTGCAGGCCGCCAGGACGGCGGCGGCGAGGATCGACACGCCAGCCATCGCGATGCGATGACCGAAACGATGTGGAGTGGTATTGGGGGAAGTCATGGCATGCATCCGTACGGAGGGGTGGTACAGCTATTTGAGAATTGCTATCAACTTTCGGCGGCGTATCCTGCGACCTCAACCAAAGTCGAGGTCAAGCAACGCCTGCGGTGTCGCGCCACAGCGGCGGTATTTCCAGGTGCAACAGGCCGCGTGGCAGTTCGGCATCACTGCTGTCGCAACGGACGATTGCGCGGTTGTCGCGGCACCCGTCGAGCAGGGACACCACGCGGCGACCGACCAGCAGTGAACTCGGCCATTCAATACAGGCGTTGGCAGCGTTGGCTGGCGTGCAGACCGGACTGCACACTTCCAGCATCTGCGCGCGTACGCCTACGGCCTGCGCTTCCTGGTGCACTACCTGCGCGTACATGCGCAACGCTGCGGTGGTGATCGAGGTCTCGCCATAGCCTGCCCAGGGCTTGAGCCCGGCCGGGCTGCCGATCATCACGTAGCGGCGGGCGTGCACGTTGTCCTGCAGCAGCGGCAGCAGGTGGTGCACCGCGTGCACATGCGGCATCAGGTCCGCCTGCAATGCCGCCGACAGGGCGTCACCGCCACGCTCGACCACACGGCCACGGTTGTACGGACCGCCCATCGCGGCAACCACCGCTGCCAGCGGGCGCGGCCGCTGCGCCACGCGTTCGGCCAGCGCACGTGCCGAACTGTCGTCGCTGAGCGAGCCCAGCATCGTCTGCAGGCCCGGCTCATCGGCGAACTGCTCGTGCAACGCCGCCAGGCGGCCCGGATCGCGGCCGACCACCAGCACGGGGCTGCCGGCCTCCAGCAATGCACCGACCACACCCTGGCCCACGGCACCGGTGCCGCCGAGAACCAGGACTTCGGGCGTCAGAATCCCATTCACGGGACATTTCCTCCCAAATCCGGGATAGTCCCGATTCGACGCAGTCGGTCACCCTTGTGGGATGCAAGGCGCAAGGCACCGCCACGCTGCTGACGCATGGGTGCTGTAAACTCCCGAAAATCCTTGTTAACCAAGGAGCTGGGACGGGATTCGACGGTCATTGCCAGGTCCAGAGCGTTCTGGCCGGCAATCCGGAAGCGGGCAAGAATGTTGCGCAGGCTCATGGCGGACGGGCTCCAATTAGCGAATGGCGCCACGATAGACCTCAAACCCCTACTTGATTAGTCCTGATTAAGGGGAATAATCATCCCGTCCCCGGTCCAATCGTTCTGTCACGATTGCCCCATCCCCGACGTCCAGGATTCCTGACCATGTCCCACGATCTCAACGAGACGCTGATCTTCGTCAAAGTGGTCGAGCAAGGCAGCTTCATCGCCGCTGCAAAATCGCTCGGCCTGCCCAAGACCACGGTCAGCCGCAAGGTGCAGGAACTGGAAACGCGCCTCGGTGCGCGCCTGCTGCACCGGACCACGCGCCGCCTCGGCCTCACCGAAGCCGGCTCGATCTATCACGAGCATTGCCAGCGCATCGCGCGCGAACTTGAAGAAGCCGAAAGCGCGGTCAGCCAGCTGCAGTCCGGTCCACGCGGCTGGTTGCGCTTCACCGTGCCCTATTCGATCGGCATCACCTGGATCGCACCGCTGCTGGGCCAGTTCCATGCGCAGTACCCGGAGATCCGCCTGGACATGCACATGGGCAACGAGAAGCTGGACCTGATCGCCGGTGAGGCCGATCTTGCCCTGCGCGTGGGTGCCCTGCCCGATTCCAACCTGGTGGCGCGCAAGCTCGGCAGCCTGCGCACGCAGGTGTTCGCCAGCCCGGCCTACATCGAGCGCTACGGCGAGCCGCTGCATCCGGAAGAGCTGCAGTTCCACCGCATCCTGGCCATGCGCAAGCCGTACCACACCGGCAATTCGCCGCGCTTTACCTGGCAGCTGGGCGAGAACGGTGGCGAGCTGCGCGACTTCCCGGTAACGCCGCTGATGACGGCCAACGACATGTCCGCGCTGAATGGCGCGCTGGTGTGCGGCGAAGGTCTGCTGCTGACTGGCGACGTGATGGCCAAGCCATTCGTCGAGTCGGGCATGGTGCGCCGCGTGCTGGCCGGCTGGACCGGGCCGGAAGTGGATTTCAACGCGGTGTTCGCCGGTGGCCGCCTGGTGTCGCCGAAGGTGCGCGCGTTCGTCGATTTCCTGGTGGAGAAGCTCAACTTCGACGCCAACTACATGCTGGCGCAATGCCCCGGTGCGAAGCTGGCGCGGCAGCAGCAGGAACAGGAAGAAGCGGCGCTGGCGAGCAGCGGCAAGCGGATCCTGGAAAAGGTGGCTGCTTCGGCGGCGTAAGCTGCAGCGATGCCGCCTGTACCCTGCTCCTGGATCGCCTCTGGTACATGCCGACCTTGGTCGGCACGGCTCTCCACATGGGCTATCGGCGTGCCGAGCAAGCTCGGCACCTACAGAAAATGCCGCCTGCAAGGGCGGCATTTTCGTTCCGGCTGCGCCGGAACAGCAATAACGCTGCGCGTTATTGTTTGAGAGGAATCACGCGGATCTCTACGCGGCGGTTCTTGGCACGGCCGGCATCGGTGCTGTTGTCAGCGATCGGATAGGACTTGCCCGCGCCCAGGGTCTCGATGCGGACGCTCTGCACGCCTTGGCCGATCAGGTACTGCGCCACCGAATCAGCACGCTCCTTGGACAGGCGGTTGTTGACCGCGTCGCTGCCGATGCTGTCGGTGTGGCCGACCACTTCGATCATGGTCTGGTTGTAGTCACGCAGGGTGCCGGCAACGCCATTGAGCGAGCCGTAGAACTGCGGCTTCAGTGCCGACTTGCCGAAGTCGAAGGTGATGCCGTCGGGCAGGTTCAGCATGATGTTGTCGCCCTGGCGCTCGACATCGATGCCGGTGTTGGCGGTGCGCTCGCGCAGCGCGCGCTCCTGGCGATCCTGGTACTGACCCACCGCGGCGCCACTGAGTGCACCGATGCCCGCGCCGATCAGCGCATGCTGGCGACGTTCGGTCGCGCTGTCGCCGGTCAGCAGGCCCGCGGCCACGCCGATGGCGGTACCGATCAGGGCATTGCGGCCGGTGCGGTTCTGCTGCTCGGTCGGGTTGCCGTACGGATCACTCTGCACATAGGAGCCGCCGGTGGCGCAGGCCGACAGGACGGCCGCACTCATCAGGGCCAGTGCGACGTTGCGGGTGGTGTTGCGGATCATGGTGTTCTCCTTGGTTTCCGGTCGGGCCGGCGGCTTGCGGGCGGCAACGAGGATAAACAGCCGGACGCGATGTCGGGATGATGATCACGCCGGTCGACAGGGACGTGTTCAGCTAGCTGTCTGGACCGCTCAGCCAGCGCTTTACCCCGCCGCCGACTGACGGTAGGCGGCCAGAGCGGCATCCCGGCCAGCCGCCAGGTCCACCAGCGGCGTGCGCGGGTAGCCGGGCGAGAGTTCGGCCAACAGCTGCGGGTGCTGCCATGGAGCGAACCGTGCCTTCACCGGCAGCGCCGCCAGCTCAGGCACCCAGCGACTGATGTAGCGCGCCTGTGGATCGAATTTCTCGGCCTGTGTAACCGGATTGAATACCCGGAAATAGGGAGCCGCGTCGGCACCGGTGCCGGCCACCCACTGCCACCCCATCGTGTTGTTGGCCAGGTCCGCATCCACCAGCGTGTCCCAGAACCAGCGCGCGCCGTGCAGCCAATGCGCACGCAGGTGCTTGCACAGGTAGCTGGCAACGATCATCCGCACCCGGTTGTGCATATAGCCGGTACGCCAGAGCTCGCGCAGGCCAGCATCAACGATGGGCACACCGGTGTTGCCGCGCTGCCAGTCGTGCAGCTGGACAGCACTGGGGTTGGACCAAGGGAAGCGATCGAAGCGTGGATTGAGGTTGTCGGTGGGCGTCTTCGGGAAGTGGTGCAGCAGGTGATAGGCGAAATCACGCCAACCGAGCTGGCGCAGGTAGCCGTCGATGTCGGCATCGGTGCCGGCATTGCGCAGGCCTTCCAACGCGTGGGCGATGCGCCACGGCGCGATTTCGCCGAAATGCAGGTGCGGCGACAGCCGCGAGGTACCGACCCGGTCCGGCAGGTCGCGCTGCTCGCGATAGCCGCGCAGCGCACCATCCTCGAACACGGACAACGCCTCGAGCGCACCAGTCTCGCCCGGCTGCCAGTGTTCCCAGAACCCGGTATCCCAGTGAAGCGTGGGCGCCAGCTGCAGCGTATCCAGCGCGAGGCTGTCGACCGTATGCGCCGGCAGCGTCTCCGGTGCGGCCCGCAAGGCGGGCAAACGCCAGTGGCTGAGTACGTTGCGCCAGTACGGAGTGAATACCTTGTAGGGCTGCCCCTGCTGGGTGGCGATGTCCCAAGGCTCGAACAGCAGGCTGCCGTTGCAGCTCTGCGCATCGATACCCTGCTCGCGCAGCGCGCGTTTGATGGCGGCATCGCGCGGTTGCGTCGCCGGTTCGTACTTGCGGTTCCAGTACACTGCTTCAGCGCCGGTCTGCTCGATCAACGCCTGCAGGGCCGGCAGGCTGTCACCGGCACGCAGCACCAGCGATGAACCCCGTGCACGCAGGTCGGCATCCAGTGCCGCCAGCGAACGATGGCGCCACGCATTGGAGGCCGCGCCCGGCGCCCACTCGCCCTCTTCGTGCGGCGCGTGGATGTACACCGGCACCACATCGTGACCCGCTTCCAGCGCCGCCTGCAGCGCCGGATTGTCCTGCAACCGCAGGTCCCGACGGAACCATACCAACGCTACCGACACGTGCACTGCCTCTCAGTTGCTGGGCGGCCATGATAGCCAGTGACGGTGAAGGCGATGCGTGCGACCGGCTCTGCTAGGCTGCGCGCTCTTCCGCTTCCGCCCGGCCCACGTCATGGATGAACTGCACGCAGCTTTTGCCCGCTTCGGCACCCTGCAACCGCAACACGCCGACGCGTGGCAGGGGCCGTTCCCGCTGCCGGACGTGCTGGCCAGATTCTATGCACGCGTCGGCCCGTTCGGTGAGGTATTCAATCCTGCCAAAGGGCCCAGCGGCATCACCGTACCGGGCGTAGAAGTGTGGCTGCCGCCCTTGCAGCGCCTGTGGGCCTACCAGGCAGGCTATCGCTGGAACGGCATCGATGGCGAACCGATCAGCGACTGGCCAGCGCACTGGCTGGTGATCGCCGACCGTGGCGCCGATCCTCTCATCCTCGACATCGACGATGGCCGCGTTCTGTTCGCCCGTCATGGCGCGGGCCACTGGGACGCCGACGGGTTCGTCGCCGACGTACCGACCCTGATGGCCGCACTGGCGGCGGCCGGCAGCGTTTACCTCGAGGCCGATGAGGATCTGTACAGCGATGACGATGATGGCGGGATCCGTCCGGTTCATCGCGAAGCGGCGCTGCGCGCTGTCGCTGTGGTGCTGGGCAGCACGGATGAAGCAGAACTGTTCCTGGACGCGATGCAGTAGAACCCTGCCGCGCGTGGAGGGTGTACGGGCGGGTTCAATCCACGCATGGCGTGGATCTACTTCATGCCTTCCCTGATCACCCGCCCGTCCTTCTTTCCTGCGGCGCCTGCTTCGGCGGTGCTGGGCGGCACGGACGAGGCACAACTGTTTCTGGACGCGATGCAGTAGATCCACGCCATGCGTGGATGGTGTACGGGTGGGTTAAATCCACGCGTGGCGTGGATCTACTTCATGCCTTCCCTGATCACCCGTCCGTCTTTCTTTCCTGCGGCACCTGCTCCGGCTGAGCAGCCAGGAACGGGCGCAGTACGGTATCGGCAGCAGCCACCGCGCCCACCACCAGCAGTAGGGCAACGGCAATGGCGGCCACGGGAACGAGGCGCGGGCGCGTGCTCATCGGTCTGCCCTCACTCCCAGCACCGGTCGGTGCGGCCCTTGGCGGTCTGGGCTCGCGCGCAGTCACGCGGCGCGATCCGTCCCTCCTGCTGCTCCACCCGTTGCTTGCCGCCATTGTCATCGCGCTTCAGCTCGAAGGCGTCGTACAGGCGCCCGGTCACCGTGCGGGCCTCGTAGCGAAGGCGCTGCGGATCGATGCGCAACACCTGGAACAGCTGGGTATCTTCGCCCACAGGGTCCATCGTCCTGCGTGCTTCGTCCGACAGGCGGTACTGCTTCGGCCCGGCTACGGTCACCACGTACTGCGGCGTTGCCGCCTGCCCTTCGCCGCGACGGCCATAGGTGTGGTCATGCCCCTGCAATACCAGATCCACCTTGTGGCGGCGCACCACCGGCAGCAGCACCTTGCGCAGGGCAGCATTCTCGCGACCCTCGCGCGGCGAATAGAACGGCTGGTGCAGCAGAACGATCGTCCACGGCTGCCGGTTGCCGGACAACACCTTGTCCAACCACTGTGCCTGCGCCTTGGCGGTACCGAGATCCAGCGCCGAAGTGCCATCGACCACGGCCACGCGCACGCCCTGTGCGTCGAACCAGTAACTGGTACCCGCCGCCGCGCTGGCACCGTTGCCCGGCAGGGCGAAGGTCACCGGCCAATGGCGGCCCAGCACACGGCGCTCCTGTGGCGTGTCCTCGAATTCCTCGAAGTACTCGTGGTTGCCGATCGCCGGCGCCACCAGCGTCTCCTGTGCCAGCCAGCTGGTGGCGGCAAACCATTCGCCCCATTCGCTGTCGTCCATGTTGTCGCCACCGCTGACCAGGTCGCCGGCAAACAGGCTGATCCGTGCATCCGGCGCGGCCTTCTGTGCGGCCCGCACCACGCGGCTTACATGGCTGACGTTCTTGTTCTGGGTATCGCCGAAATACAGCAGGGTCAGCGGCTGGTCGGCAGCGGCCAGCGTACGCAGCTGGTTCCACGCGCTCCAGCTGCCATTGCCCTGTACGCGGTAGACATACAGGGTGTCCGGCTGCAAACCATCGATGTCGGCGCGATGATGATGCGACAGGCCGTTCTCGGTCTGCAGCACCTGGGTCTTCGCGCGCACCTGGACGATGCCCTCGATGGCCGGCGAATCGTCGGCCCGTGCGATTTCCAGCAGCGGCGACTGCACGCTGCCATCGGTGCGCCAGGCCACTGCGAAGCCGTGGCTGGGGTCGACCGATGGAGAGGCAACGATGCGGTCCGGCACCGGTGTGGCCGCGTAGTAGCGGCTGCCCGACGGCACCTGCGTATTGGGCTCGGCCGCAGCCATCGCCACCGATGGCAACGCCAACAGCAGGCCGACCGCAAGCAGGCGCATCAAACGCGCGCTCACGAACCGCACTCCAGCGGCAGGGCCAGCTGCTTGGCAATGCTCTCCCAGTCGAACGCCACCACGCCCTGGTCATCGTGCACCGCATACAACGCACCGTGCGGGAACCGCGGCGTCGGCTGCTGCATCATCCAGATGCCATCGGTGTTGGCCACGGTATTGCCCTGGAACGCGCCCACCGGCTTCAGCGTATGGCGGTCGAACAGATGGAACACGCTGCGCTGCTTGCCCTGCTCGGTGGTGATCCACCAGCCGTCCTTGCCGCAGGTGCGCAGCATCACGCCTTCGGCCTGCGCCTTGAACACGTCGCGGCCGAAGGTGGTGCCGGTGAAGCGCCCCGCCAGGGTGTAGACCTTGAATTCGCTGGCGTAGCTTTCGTCCTCTTCGGCGATCAGCAGGCGATCATTGGCCGGATCCCCCCAGATCGATTCGACCACACGCAACGCGCCGGCTTCGCTGGTATCACCGATGCTGGCCGACAGTGTTGCCTGCACCTTCGTGCCATCGCGGGACACGTGGTACTGGCGCACGCGCTTGTCCAGCTCAGCCAGGGGCGGCAGGATGTCCTTGCCCTGTGCGTCCTCGCCGTTGTCCCAGGAATCGGTGACGTAGACGCTGTAGCCATCGGCACGGCGATCCACCCACAGGCCATAGGGCTTGCGCAGATCGTCGGCACCGAAGGTGGCCAACGGAGTGAAGTCCGGCAGCGAAAGCACCTGCACACGGTGGTTGTCGCGCTCGACGATCCACAGCAGGTCATCGATCACAGCGATGCCGTTGGGACGATCGAACTGGCCCAGGCCGGTGCCGGTGCTGCCGACGTCGCGCAGGTGCTGGCCGTTGCTGCCGTCGTAGACCACCAGCTTGTCGGTGGCCTTGGCCGTGGCGATCAGCCAGGTCTTGCCATCCGGCGCCTGCCAGGACGCGGGCGAATCGATGTTGTCGGCCGGGGTCATCGGGGTCAGGAAGGCCTCGGCGATGGTCGCCACGTTGCGCTCGACCGGTGCCACAGCGCCGGTCGCTGCAGCCGCTGCCGGCGCCTTGTCCGCGGCCGGCGTGCAGCCGGCGGCAAGAACGGCTGCCAGCGAGGCCGTCATCAGGGTCATGCAACGCGCCATCACAGCGCCACCTTCAGGCCGACGGCGTAGGTGCGGCCATACTCTTCCATCTGCAGGGTGCGCGAGCGCGTGCCCTGGTACAGCTCCAACGGCTTGTCCAGCAGGTTCTGCGCTTCAAAGTACACGCTCACGTTCGCGTTGAACTTGTAGTCCAGCGAGAAGTCCAGCTGGGTGTTGGGCGCGACGTAGATGTCGAACGCACGGCCCTTGCCGATGCTGTCCAGATACTCGCTGCGGTACACCGCCGCCAGACGGGTGCTCAGGCCGTACTTTTCATAGCCGATGTGGGCGCTGTACACGTGCTTGGAGGCACGCGGCAGGGTGAAATCCTCACCGGCGCGATCCTCGATGCCAGCGTCGAATCCGGTATCCAGCCAGGTGCCGCTGGCGCCCACCAGCAGGCCGTCCAGGCCGGCGGGCAGGAAGGCCAGCTGCTGCTGCCAGTTCAGCTCCGCACCACGCACGGTGGCTTTGCGGCCATTGATCGGCTGGGTCACATCGAAACCACCGTAGGCCGGATCATTGGTGCGCACCGTCTCGACGATGTAGCCGTCGATGGACTTGTGGAACAGACCCAGCGAAACGATGCCGGTGCTGCCGAGGTACTTCTCCACCGACAGGTCGATGTTCTTCGACTCGTACGGGTCCAGCTCAGGATTGCCCAGGCGCACTTCCTCGTCGCCGCGGCTGTAGCCGACGCGCGGCGAGATATCGCCGAAGGACGGGCGCGAAACGGTCTTGTTGGCCGACGCGCGCAGCACCCAGTCATCGGCGGCGTCGTAGCGCAGGTGCAGGCCCGGCAGTACGTTGGTGTAGCTGCTGTTGGCCACGCGCGGGGTTACGGTGTAGCTGCGGCCGTTGGCCGCCACATCGACCTGGTTGCCCTCGGCCCTGAAGCGGGTGTTCTCCACACGCACGCCACCGATGATGCGCAGCGCACCGACATCCCAGGTGCCCATGGCGTAGCTGGCGAAGATGTCTTCACTGGCGGTGTAGTCCTCTTCCAGCGAGGTCATCGCGTTGGCGCCGACATCCTGCGGACGGGCACTGAACTGGCCACGGTTGGCTGCCCAGTACGCGCGCATCGCGTCCGAATCCATGCCGTCACCCAGGGTGCCGTGGCGGTGATCCGGGGAGCCGGTGGTCCAGCTGGACAGGGCAACCTTCGGGCCGACGCGCAGTTCGCTTTCGTCTACGTTGACGTCGCGGTCGCGCCAGCGCCCCAGCAGGCCGAACTTGATGCTGCTGCTGTCGCCGTCGAAGCGCACGTTGACCTGTGCGCTGTGCTCCTTGTCGTTCACCTGCTTGGGTGAAATCACGAAGCGGTCGAACGCGTAGTTCGTGTTGTCCAGCCACTGCGGATTGTCGAAGCTGTAGCTGGGCATTCGACTGCTCTGGTCCAGAGTACCGTTGAAGGCCTTGCCGTTGAGCTTGAAGCGCGCCTCCATTTCATCGTTCACCCGCTCTTCGGTACGGGTGAAACCCACCTTGTAATCGACCACGGCGTTGGTCAGCGTGTTCTCGCCGCCCAGGCTGGCCGCAAAGGTGTTCTCTTCCTTGGTGCGGTAGCGCATGCGCTTGTCGATGGAATCCTTCGGCATGCCGTCCAACCGGTACTGGTCGGTACCGGTCTTCACCATCTTGGCGTCATCGAAGTTGAAGATCACCCGCTGGCGGGTTTCGGCATCATCGAACTGGCTGTACAGCGCACGCAGGTAGTACTTGCTGTCCTCGTTCGGGCGCCAGTCCAAGTTGAGGTTGGCGCCGATGCGCTTGCGCTCGATTTCGTACTTGCGGTGCTGCAGGTTGATCGCGGTGACGTCGCCCGGTGCGGCATCGTCTTCGCCGTCGTACTCCACTTCGGTGTTGTCCGATTCGAACTTGCGCTTCTGGTAGTTCACGCCCAGCGCCACGCCGAAGGTGTCGTTGAACACTTCGCTGTAATTGAAGGCCGCCTTCGGGCTGGTTTCGCCGGACAGCTGCTGGTGGCTGGCTTCGATCTTGCCGCGCAGGCTGCGGCCATCACGATCGAAGGCCGAAGCCGATTCAACCAGGATCGCGCCGCCGATGGCGTCGCCCGGCATGTCCGGGGTCGGCGACTTGACCACGCGCAGGCGCTCGGTCGAATCGGACGGAATCACATCCAGCGGCGCGGCACGGCTGGAATCCTCCGGGGTGCCGATGGCGATGCCGTCGACGCTGACGCTGTTGAGATTGGCATCCAGGCCACGCACCACCACGAAACGACCTTCGCCCTGGTCGCGGGTCACGCTGATGCCCGGCAGGCGCTGCAGCGACTCGGCCACGTTCTTGTCCGGGTACTGGCCCAGTGCATCGGAAGACACGGCGTCTTCGATGGCATCGCTGCTGCGCTTCAGGTCGACGGCGCGTACCTGCGATTCCAGCTGCGCACGAACTTCGATGCGGTCCAGATCAGTCGCTGCGGCGGCACCCCCTGCCACGGCAGCGGCAGCGTTTTCGGCCGCCAGCACCGACGGGCTGGTCGTCACCAGCAGCGAGAGGCTGATTGCCAGGCCCAACGTGTTCTTCTTCTGCACAGCTATCCCCAACGGTGTAAAGATTGGGTCAGCACGGTATGTCCGGCAGGTTGCATGGGCATGACACCGGTGGAGCCTGGCCTGCCGGTCGCTGCTCGGCACCACCGCGCATTCCGCTTAAAATGGGGGCCTCCCCTTCTGCCAGACCCTCCCATGAAGATCGTCGAAGTGCGCCACCCGCTGGTGCAGCACAAGATCGGCCTGATGCGCAACGCCGCGCTCAGCACCAAGGATTTCCGCGAACTGGCCAACGAACTGGGCACGCTGCTGGCCTACGAGGCCACCGCCGACCTGGAAACCGAGCCGCACACCCTGCCGGGCTGGTCCGGCCCGGTCACCGTGCAGCGCATCGCCGGCGCCAAGATCACCGTGGTGCCGATCCTGCGCGCCGGCCTGGGCATGCTCAGCGGCGTGCTGTCGCTGATCCCGGCCGCCCGTGTCAGCGTGGTCGGCCTGCAGCGCGATGAGGAAACCCTGCAGCCGGTGCCTTACTTCGAGCGCCTGACCGGCCGCCTGGAAGAGCGCGACGCGCTGATCCTCGACCCGATGCTGGCCACCGGCGGCACCCTGATCGCCACCATCGACATGCTCAAGCGCGCCGGCGCACGCCGGATCAAGGGCATCTTCCTGGTTGCCGCGCCGGAGGGCATCGAAGCGGTGAAGGCCGTGCACCCGGACGTGGAGATCTACACCGCCGCGATCGATGCGCAGCTCAACGACAAGGGCTACATCCTGCCGGGCCTGGGTGATGCCGGCGACCGCATCTTCGGTACCCGCGTGGGCTGAGATCGACCGGGGCGGAGCGCTTTCGAAAGGAAGTGCTCCACCCGCTCCAGGCACCTTCACGCCGGCTTTGCAGCGACGGGCGAATGCTCCGCGCACCCGCCCTGCCCTGGAGCCACCATGAAAGCCTCTTTGCTGCTCGCCGCCGCCCTGCTGGTCGGCCTCCCGCTTGCCGCCAACGCAGCCACCCCACAGCAACAGCGCATGGCCGACTGTTCGGCAAAGAACAAAGGGCTGAAAGGCGACGCCTACAAGTCCGCACAGAGCGCATGCCTGAGTTCGCACGCAGCCGCACCGGCAACCCCTGCCACGCCGCAGGAGCGCATGAAGAAGTGCAACGCAGATGCCGCCACCCAAAAGCTCGCCGGCGACGCCCGCAAGACCTTCATGAGCAGCTGCCTCAAGGCATCGTAAAAACAGCGAAGAAAGGCCCCATCCACGCATGGCGTGGATCTACTGCCGATCCATACAACGAGAGTCGCATCAGTCACCTGGAACCCGTCGAAGGCGGGGCGGTGTCGGATCGCGGGGTGTCAGCCGCATGGATGCGGCTGCCAAGCCTACAAGGACGTACTTGCGGCGTCCCCGCCATCCGACACCGCCCCGCCAACCCACGGATAGCCCGCTGTTGCTGTTGCTGTTGCCGTTGATTCGGCAGGTGCAGGGCGCAGCGCTGCCGGCCAACCTCACCCCAGCGCGCGCGCCTTCAGTTCGCCCTGCTCATGCAGCGTCACGAAACGCCCCTTCTCATCCCGCCCAACCTGCGCCAGTGCCACCTGCGGGTCATGGGTGAAGAACAGATGCACGTTGCGCGCCAGCTTGTCTTCCAGGAACTGCCGCTTCTCGTCAATCAGCAGCTCGGCGTTGCGGTCATACCCCATGGTGATCGGCACGTGCACCCACGAGCGCCCGGGAATCAGATCGGCGCAGAACACCACGCCGCCATGTGTCCCTGTGCCTGCGCGGTCCTGTCCCACGATCTCGGCCAGCATCAACCCCGGCGTGTGTCCGTCGCTGTAGCTGAAACGCACGCTGTGGCCGAGCACCTTTGAATACTCGCCGTCCACCACTTCCAGGCGGCCACTGGCCTGCAGCAGGCCCGGCAGTTCCGGAATGAAGCTGGCGCGATCGCGCGGGTGCGGCTGCAGCGCACGCTGCCAATGCTGCGCACCGACCACGTACGTCGCATTGGGGAACAGCAGTTCCGGTTCACGACCTTCGCGCCACGCAGCCAGCAGGCCACCGGCATGGTCGAAATGCAGATGGCTGAGCACCACCACGTCGATGTCTTCGTGCTCGAAGCCGGCTTCGCGCAGTGAATCGATCAGCACATGCTGGCTTTCCTGCACGCCATAGCGCTCGCGCATGCGCGGCTCGAAGAACGCACCGATGCCGGTTTCGAACAGCACCGTCTTGCCTTCCAGCGGGCTCGCCAACAACGCACGGCAGGCCAGCTCGATGCGGTTGAGCTCATCCGGTGCTGCCCACTTTTCCCACAACGCGCGCGGCGCGTTGCCGAACATTGCACCGCCATCCAGACGCTGGGTATTACCGCGGATCGACCATAGTTTCATGACGCAATTATCGGTCGCCGCTCGTTAAATAATCGCTAGCCGGGAAATGAAAAACCCCGCCGTTGCGGGCGGGGTTCCCAGGTTTGCGTCCGCCGGGCATTGCCCGGCGCTACCGCCGGATCAGGGAGCCGGCACGACCTGGGCACTGCCGACCGGGTTGCGCGGGTCGCTGCCGCCAAACAGTTTGTTGGCCTTGCGGTCCCACTCAACCGTCTGCAGGTTGCCCCACACGTGGCTGGAACCACGGCCACCGGCAGCGACCTCGCCCGGCAGGTCGATCTTGTGGCCCATCGCCTGCAGCTGCTTGATGGTGCCAGCGTCGAAAGCATTGCTTTCCGCTTCGATCAGGTCCGGCAGCCACTGGTGGTGGTAGCGCGGCAGCGCGGCGACCTGCTGCGCATCCAGCCCAGCGTCGTAGCCCAGGATACCCAGCAGCACCATGGTGATGATCCGGCTGCCACCGGGCGTGCCCAGCACGACCACCTTGTCGTCGTTTTCCATGAAGGTGGGCGTCATCGAGCTGAGCATGCGCTTGCCCGGCTTTGGCGCGTTGGCGGCGTACCCCATCACGCCAAAGGCGTTGGGCGTTCCCGGCTTCAGCGCGAAGTCGTCCATCTCATTGTTCAGCAGCACGCCGGTGCCCTTCGGAATCAGCCCCGAGCCGTACAGCAGGTTGACGGTCTGGGTGGCGCCGACACGGTTGCCATCACGGTCGATGATCGAGAAATGTGTGGTCTCGTCATCCTCCAGCGGCGTCGGGTTGCCCGACAGCAGGTCGCTGGGGGTGGCCTTTTCCGGGTGGATGGTTGCGCGCAGGCCCTGCGCGTAATCCTTGCTGGCCAGCACCTTCTGCGGAATCTGCACGAAATCCGGATCGCCAAGGAAGAAGGTGCGGTCACGGTAGGCACGGCGCATCGACTCGACCACCAGGTGCGTTCGGTGCGCGGCATCCATCTGCTTGATGTCCCAGCCTTCCAGGATCTGCAGCATGCTGGCGAGAGCGATGCCACCGGAAGACGGCGGCGGCGCGGTGGTGATCTTCCAGCCGTTGTAGTTGAAGACGATCGGCGCGCGCTGCTTCACGCGGTAGCCGGCAAGCTCTTCGGCGGTCCACTTGCCACCCGCCTGCTTCACACCAGCCAGCAGCAGCTTGCCGGTCTGGCCCTTGTAGAAGCCATCAAAGCCACCGGCCGCCAGGCGCTCCAGGGTCTGCGCCAGCTCCGGCTGCTTGAACAGGTCACCGGTGGCGATCGGCTTGCCATTGCGCAGGTAGACCTCGCGCGTACCGGGATAACGCTCCATCACTTCACGGCGCGAGGCATAGCCCTTGGCCATGCGGTCGTACACCGGGAAGCCTTCACGCGCGATGCGGATCGCCGGCTGCAACGACGCTGACAGCGGCAGCTTGCCGTGCTTGGCCGACAGTTCGACCAGCGCCGCCGGCAGGCCCGGAATGCCGGCCGACCACGGGCCGTTGACCGAGCGGTCACGGTCCAGGTCACCCTTCTTGTCGAGGAAGGCCTGCGGCGTGGCCGCGGCCGGCGCGGTCTCGCGCGCGTCCAGCATCACGTCCTTGCCGGTAGCCGCATCATGCAGCAGGAAAAAGCCGCCGCCACCGAGGCCGGAGCTGATCGGCTCGACCACTGCCAGGGTCGAAGACACCGCCACCGCCGCGTCGAAGGCGTTGCCGCCCTGGGCCAGGATGTCGACACCGGCCTGGGTGGCCAGGGCGTGACCGCTGGCGATGGCCGCGCCATCGGGACGTTCGGCACGGACCGGGGCATCAGCCCAAGCGACGGAACTCAGCAGCAGGCCGAGCAGCAACAGGGGGCGGGCGAACGACTTCATTCGGATGGGGGCTCCGCATAGAGTTCGGGATGATCGTGCTGCAGTTGGCGCAACTTGGCCAGCAGCTCGATTTCGGTTTCGACGATGTCCGGATCGGGGTCGATGCATTCGACCGGGCAGACGACCACGCACTGCGGTTCGTCGAAATGGCCCACGCACTCGGTACAGCGGGCGGGGTCGATCACGTAGATGGTTTCACCCATCGTGATGGCCTGGTTCGGGCAGGCCGGCTCGCATACGTCACAGTTGACGCAGAGCTCATTGATTTTCAGCGACATGGCGATACTCCACGCCCGCGCCTTGGGACAAGGACCGGCCTGCGCGGGCGCGCGGGCCGGTCAGGTCATCAGCGGCGCCCATCGCAGGGCGCCGCCCGGGTCGTGCCGAAGCACGACCGCCTCGGCTCGGTCTTACTTGGCTTCGACGAAAATGTACTCGGCACCGGTCGGCTGGACCACGGCCTGCACGCGGGCGTTGTCGGCGGACTGGCCGATGAAGACGACGCGCACGCCCTTCATCGAATCCGGCGAGACATCCTTGAACACGGTCTGGATCATGTCAGCCATCTTGCCCGAGGCCGACGAACCGAAGGCCAGCATGTTGCCCGGCTGCACGCCACGGGCCACGGCCTGGGTCGCGCTTTCGGTCTGGCGCTCGTACTTGGCCTGGAAGTCCGGATCCGATTCCGGCGAGAGGTAGTACAGGAACGGGCTGTTGGTGATGTTGCCCATGTTCTGGATGGCCACTTCCTGCAGGTACTTCTTCCAGCCTGCGTCGTCTTCCTTGGCCGGGGCGACCAGCGCCTGCTTGGCTTCGTCGACCGGAGCGGCTTCTTCCTTCTTGCAGGCGGTGAAAGCCAGGGCAAACGAGGCGATCAGCATCGCGCGCATGGTGTTGTTCATGGATTTCCTCCCGGAATGTTGCGTGTTGGTGTGCGTAATGGAATGCGTGGTGCTACAGGATCTACTGCTGGCCAGGGCTTACGACTGCGCCGACTTCGCTTCGCGGACCTTGCGCAGCGCCTCGAGCACGGCGGCCGGCACGAAGCCGGACACATCGCCACCGAGGCGTGCGATCTCGCGGACCAGCGAGGACGAGATGAAGCTGTGCTGTTCGGCGGGGGTCAGGAACAGGGTCTCGACCTCCGGAATCAGGTGGCGGTTCATGCTCGCCATCTGGAATTCGTACTCGAAGTCGGACACCGCGCGCAGCCCGCGCAGCAGCACACCGCCCTGCACCGAACGTACAAAATGGGCCAGCAGCGTATCGAAGCCGATGACCTCGACGTTGCTGTGGTGGCCCAGGGCGCCACGCGCCAGCTGTACGCGCTGCTCCAGCGGCAGGGCCGGTCCCTTCGAGGGGCTCTGCGCCACGCCCACCACGACCTTTTCAAACAGCGGTGCGGCCCGGCTCACCAGGTCGATATGACCATTGGTGATGGGGTCGAACGTGCCGGGATAGACGGCGATGCGGCGGTTGGCCACGGTCATGGGCGGTAGCAGATGTTCAGATGAGGTCAAAGTGTAGCAGCGGCGCGGCGGTACAGGGCAAAGCGCACCTCGCGGGTGCCGCCATCGCGGTGCAGCAGCCATTCCGGGGGCAGCGCCGGCACGTGGCTGGCCGGCGATTCCAGGTACAACCAGGCATCGGCGGCCAGGTGCCGCGGCAGCTGGGCCAGCACGTCCTGCCACAGGCCATCGGCGAACGGCGGGTCGATGAACACCAGATCCGCCTGCTGTGCCGGCGCGGCCTGCAGCCAGCGCAGCGCATCGGCCTGGGCGACCGTGACGCTGTCGCCTGCCTGCAGTTTGGCCACGGCAGCGGACAGATTGCGCGCCAGTTGCGCATCGCGCTCGACCAGGGTGGCGTGCGCGGCACCGCGCGAGACCGCCTCCAGCCCCAGCGCGCCGCTGCCGGCGAACAGGTCCAGCACGCGCGCCCCGCCCAGCTTGGGCATCAACCAGTTGAACAGGGTCTCACGCACGCGGTCGCTGCTGGGCCGCAGGCCCGGCAGGGTCGGAACCGGCAGCCGGGTATTGCGCCAGCGCCCACCGATGATGCGGACCTGGCCTTCGTTCGCAGTACGGCCGCTCATCGGCGCCCCCGGCAGGAGGTATTCGAGAATTTCAGCATGAGCGGGATTGTAGTTCGGCCGGGCTGCGCCCGGCACCCGCAGAGGCCGAAGCAACGGCCGAAGCAACAGCCAGAGCAACGGCAAAAGCTGGTTTCCCGTGGGTAGGCGGGGTGGGTCAGGCTGTGGGGGACGCCGTAAACCCGTCCATGGGGGCTTGGCCGCGGCATCCATGCCGCGGACACCCCCACAACCTGACCCACCCCGCCTTCGACAGTTTCCTGCGATCTGTCAAACGGCTTTTTGGGGTATTTCGATATTTGGGAGATTTCATCCACGCATGGCGTGGAACTACTCCAGGTCGCGACGATCTGTCGAAGGCGGGGCACTGTGGGTTTGCGGGGTGTGAGCGGCATGGATGCCGCGACAAAGCCCCCATGGACGGGTTTACAGCGTCCCCGCAAACCCACAGTGCCCCGCCATCCCACGGAATGCCCGCTGTTGCTGTTGCTGTTGCTCTGGCCTCTGCGGGTGCAGGGCGCAGCCCTGCCAGAACAACCCCTTGATTTCGGGACAATCACCCCTACCCCTTGGCGAGGCCGCACGCGCTTGCGCGGCACCGCACATGGAGCCCTACCCGATGACCGAGACGACCCAGACCGAAACCCTTGGCTTCCAGACCGAAGTCAAGCAGCTGCTGCAGCTGATGATCCACTCGCTGTACTCCAACAAGGAGATCTTCCTCCGCGAGCTGGTCTCCAATGCCGCCGACGCCGCCGACAAGCTGCGCTTCGAAGCCCTCACCCAGCCTGAGCTGCTGGAAGGCGACAGCGAACTGCGCGTGCGCGTCAGCTTCGATCCGGCCGCGCACACCATCACCATCGAAGACAACGGCATCGGCATGAGCCGCGCCGATGCCATCACCCACCTCGGCACCATCGCCAAGTCCGGCACCGGCGACTTTCTGCGCCAGCTGTCCGGCGACCAGAAGAAGGACTCGCAGCTGATCGGCCAGTTCGGCGTCGGCTTCTACAGCGCCTTCATCGTCGCCGACGAAGTGGAAGTCACTTCGCGCCGCGCAGGCCTGGCCGCCAATGAAGGCGTGCGCTGGACCTCGCGTGGCGAAGGCGATTTCGATGTCGCCACCATCGACAAGGCCGAGCGCGGCACCCGCATCGTCCTGCACCTGAAGGACGGCGAGCACGACTTCGCCGACGGCTGGCGCCTGCGCAGCATCCTCAAGAAGTACTCCGACCACATCGGCCTGCCGATCCAGATGCCCAAGGAAGGCGGCGAAGAAGGCGCCGCGATCGAGTGGGAAACCGTCAACCGCGCCAGCGCGCTGTGGACCCGCCCGCGCACCGAGATCAGCGATGCGGAGTACACCGAGTTCTACAAGCACGTCGCCCACGACCACAGCGACCCGCTGGCGTGGAGCCACAACAAGGTCGAAGGCAAGCTGGAGTACACCTCGCTGCTGTACGTGCCGGGCCGCGCGCCGTTCGACCTGTACCACCGCGATGCGCCCAAGGGCCTGAAGCTGTACGTGCAGCGCGTGTTCGTGATGGACCAGGCCGAGCAGTTCCTGCCGCTGTACCTGCGTTTCATCAAGGGCGTGGTCGATTCCAACGACCTGTCGCTGAATGTCTCGCGCGAGATCCTGCAGTCCGGCCCGGTCATCGATTCGATGAAGGCCGCGCTGACCAAGCGTTCGCTGGACATGCTGGAGAAGCTGTCCAGCGACAAGCCCGAGCAGTACGCCACGTTCTGGAAGGAATTCGGCCAGGTGCTGAAGGAAGGCCCGGCCGAGGACTACAACAACCGTGAGAAGGTCGCCGGCCTGCTGCGCTTCGCTTCCACCCGTGGCGACGGCGATGCACAGACCGTCTCGTTGGCCGACTACATCGGCCGCATGGCCGAAGGCCAGAACAAGATCTATTACCTGACCGGCGAGAGCTACAGCCAGGTGCGCAACAGCCCGCACCTGGAAGTGTTCCGCAAGAAGGGCATCGAAGTCCTGCTGCTGACCGATCGCATCGACGAGTGGCTGATGGGCTACCTGACCGATTTCGACGGCAAGGGCTTCGTCGACATCGCCCGCGGCGACCTCGACCTGGGCGCGCTGGAGAGCGAAGCGGACAAGCAGGAGCAGGAAGCCGCAGCCAAGGACAAGCAGGGCCTGGTCGAGCGCCTTAAGAACGTGCTCGGCGATGACGTGGCCGAAGTGCGCGTGTCGCACCGCCTGACCGATTCGCCGGCGGTGCTGGCCATCGGCGAACAGGACCTGGGCCTGCAGATGCGCCAGATCCTGGAAGCCAGCGGCCAGAAGGTGCCCGACAGCAAGCCGGTACTGGAGATCAACCCGGGTCATCCGCTGATCGCCAAGCTGGATGCCGAAGCCGATGGCGCACGTTTCGACGACCTGGGCCGGGTGCTGTTCGACCAGGCCGCGCTGGCAGCCGGCGACAGCCTGAAGGACCCGGGTGCCTACGTGGCCCGTCTGAACAAGCTGCTGCTGGAGCTGTCGGCCTGACCGATGCCGGGATCGCCCGGCCTGGTGGGTGCCAACCTCGGTTGGCACCGCCATTGCCCCGGTAGATGCCAACCTTGGTTGGCGCTGCTGTTGGCCTGGTAGATGCCAACCTTGGTTGGCGCTTGAAAAGCTGCCGAGCAGGGCTTGACTGCAAAAGCGTGCCAACCAAGGTTGGCACCTACCAGAGCCGGTCGGATCAGACCCGTCCAAGAGCCGGTCGGATCAGGCACGCACCAGAGCCGGTCGGATCAAGCCCGTCCCGGAGCCGGTCGGATCAGGCCTGCCGATCCAGCAGCGAGCCCAGCATCTGGTCCTCGCGACGGATCACCGCCGCGTTGGCAGCGAAGGCCACCACCTCGGCCTTGGCAGCCAACAGGTCGCCCAGCGTTGCGGTCGGATCGATGTCGCCATGGGACGTCACGCGGCTGTCCACCCCGCCCTGCGCTGCGGCATCGCGCTGCAGTTGCAGTCGTGGCGCATCCGGGGTCGCCAGGTTGGCAACATTGTGCGCGGCCACCTGCACGCCCTGCTGAGCCGCACGCAGCCCGCTGAGCGCAACACCTGTCACATCGTTCATCGGCGGTCTCCCAGGCCACCCAACGCAGCCCTCCGGACCGGTTAACGGCCGCGCAGCTGCGACCTTGAGTCCACGCCGGCCATACAGGCCCGGGTGGTAGCATATCCCTCTGATTTCAGCGCCTTTTGCCAATGCTCAGTTTTTTCCGCCGCAAGAAGCCCCAGGACGCCGCCACACCGGACGCGCCCAAGACCCAGCACTACTCGGCTGAAGAGCTGGCGGCGGCATTCCCGTCGGCCGCGCCACCCGAGCTGGCCCCGGCCGCACCGGTAGCCCCGCCGACGGTGGAAGCGCCTGTGCCAGCTGCCACGCCCGAGGTCGTTGCGCCCGCAACGTCAGCCGCGCCGGCCCCGCAAGCAACACTGCAGACGGCGCAGGAAACCATCCCCGAAGCCACGCCCGCCCGCGTGCTGGCGCCGGAGAACTTCGAAGCCGAAGCGGCCGCCGCCGCGGCGGTACACGCCCCGCTGGCCCCGGTCATCCCGGCGCACGAGCCGGCCGCCCCCGCCGCCGACCTGCCGGTACTGGTCGATGCACCCGCCGCTCCGGCCGGCAAGCCCGGCTGGCGCGAGCGCCTGCGCAACAGTGCGTTCGCCCGCAGTTTCGGCGGCCTGTTCTCGCGCAACCCCAAGCTCGATGACGACCTGCTGGACGAGATCGAGACCGCGCTGCTGACCGCCGACGTTGGCATTGCCGCCACCACCGACCTGATCGCCGACCTGCGCAAGCGCATGAAGGCGCGCGAGTTCATCGATGCCAATGCCCTGCTGGCGGCACTGCGTGCGGACCTGATCGCGATCCTGCAGCCGGTATCCAAGCCGCTGGTCATCGACCGCAACGCCAAGCCCTTCGTGGTGCTGACCGTGGGCGTCAACGGCGTTGGCAAGACCACCACCATCGGCAAGCTGGCCAAGCGTTTCAAGGACGAGGGCCACAGCCTGATGCTGGCCGCCGGCGACACTTTCCGCGCCGCCGCCGTCGCCCAGCTGCAGATCTGGGGCGAGCGCAACGGCGTGGCCGTGGTCGCGCAGGGGCAGAATGCCGATGCCGCCTCGGTGGCCTACGACGCACTGCAGGCCGGCAAGGCCCGCGGCACGTCGGTATTGATCGCCGATACCGCAGGCCGCCTGCACACCCAGTCCGGGCTGATGAACGAGCTGGGCAAGATCCGCCGCGTGCTCGGCAAGATCGACGAGAACGCGCCGCACGAAGTACTGATGGTGATCGACGGCACCACCGGCCAGAACGCGCTTTCGCAGCTGCGCCAGTTCAATGCTGCGGTCAAGGTGACCGGCCTGGTGGTGACCAAGCTGGACGGTACCGCCAAGGGCGGCGTGGTGTTCGCGCTGGCCCGTGAGTTCGGCATTCCGATCCGTTTCGCCGGCATCGGCGAGCGCCCGGAAGACCTGCGCGTGTTCGATCCGGAAGCTTTCGTCGACGCCCTGTTGCCCGAAGCGCTGGGTGCCTGATACACCGTGCAGCCACGCGTGGCGTGGCTCTACTGCAACCCGGTAGAGCCACCCCATGGGTGACCGGCCGCTGCCGTAGTAGAGCCACCCCATGGGTGGCTGCCCCCTGGAGTACCGATGCCCCGCCAGCCGAACGCCAGCGCCACGTCCGCCCCTGAGCATGGCTTCGTCGCCCGCCTGCTGCACTGGTTCGACCACCACGGCCGCCACGACCTGCCCTGGCAGCATCCGCGCAGCCCGTACCGGGTGTGGTTGTCGGAGATCATGCTGCAGCAGACCCAGGTGGCCACGGTCATTCCGTACTTCCATCGGTTCCTGCAGCACTTCCCCGCCCTGCCCGACCTTGCCGCCGCCAGCAACGACGCGGTGATGGCGCAGTGGGCCGGCCTGGGCTACTACGCCCGTGCACGCAATCTGCACGCCGCCGCCAAGCGCTGCGTCGCCGAGCACGGCGGCGACCTGCCGCGTGATTTCGATGCCCTGCACGACCTGCCCGGCATCGGCCGCAGCACCGCCGGCGCGATCCTCAGCCAGGCTTGGAACGACCCGTTCGCGATCCTCGATGGCAACGTCAAGCGCGTGCTCAGCCGCTATCACGGCGTCGAAGGCTTCCCTGGCCTGCCCGCCATCGAAAAGCAGCTGTGGGCCATCGCCGAAGCGCAGGTCGCACAGGTGCCGTCTGGACGCATGGCCGACTACACCCAGGCGCAGATGGACCTCGGTGCCACAGTCTGCAGCCGGTCCAGACCGGCCTGCGTGATCTGCCCGCTGCAGACCGATTGCGTGGCACGTCGCGAAGGCCGCACCGCCGAGCTGCCAACCGCAAAGCCAAGCAAGACGCTGCCCGAACGCGAGGCGGTGGCCCTGCTGCTGCGCGACAAGCAGCAGCGCGTGCTGCTGCAGAAGCGGCCGGACACCGGCATCTGGGCACAGTTGTGGACGCTTCCGCAGGCCGATGCGGGCAGCGAGCTGCAGGACTGGTTCGACGTACACGTCGATGGTTCGCTGGAAGATGCCGAGGAACTGCCAGTGCTGCAGCACACCTTCAGCCACTACAAACTGCACCTGCAGGTATTGTCACGGCAGGTGCACGGCCTGCGCGTGGAAGAACCCACGCTGCGCTGGGTTGGCGCCGCCGAACTGCCTGCACTGGGCTTGCCTGCCCCCATCCGCAAACTGCTTGAGGGCGCGCCCATCAAGAGCCCGAAGCGAACCTCCGCAAAATCCCGCAACCACGAGTGAGTGCCATGCCCCGAACCGTCTTCTGCCAGTACGAACAACGCGATGCCGAGGGCCTGGACTTCGTGCCTTACCCGGGTGAGCTGGGCCAGCGCGTGTTCAACCACATCGGCAAGCCGGCGTGGACCGCATGGCTGGCACACCAGACCATGCTGATCAACGAGAACCGCCTCTCCCCGCGAAAGCCGGAACATCGTGCCTTGCTGGAAACGGAACTGGTGAAGTTCCTGTTCGAGAAGGACGCGGAGAAGCCGGCCGGGTTCACCCCGGAAGCCTGACACGCAGGTAGTGCCGGCCGCTGGCCGGCAACCCCGATGTACAAGGTTGCCGGCCAGCGGCCGGCACTACCGCATCACTTCGCGGGCGACGTGGACTCTTCGCGCTCCTGCACCTGCGCCTGGCGCATTTCCTTCTCCTCTGCCCGCAGCGACTTCACGTCGAGCTTGCGTATGGTCTTGATGAAGCACGGCATGCGCGGGCCAGCGGTCGGGTCACGTACCAGCACCTTGTCGAACGGTGCCGAGACGCGGCCCATATGGCTGGTCAATCCGATCGCCGGTGCGTAGGACAGATCCGGGCACGGCCCACTCAGTTCCAGCAGGTAGGCCTCGCTGGGCTTGGTCCACACCGCCAGCGCACTGTCGCCCAGCTCGGTCCAGCCATTGAGGCTGCCGAAGAACTGCATGTCCTTCTGCGGTGCGCCAGCGTGGGCACGATACAGCTCCAGTTTCTCGGCACTGCCCAGGCGGCCGGTGGTGGCACAGCCAGCCAGCGCCAGGCACAGCCCGGCGATCAACAGTGGGGTCTTCATGGCCATCTCCACGGGGGAACTGTGCCGATCATGCACCCGCCGGGGTGGTGCCGGCGCAACGGCCGGCAGCCCCGTTCAGGCCCTGCAGCGAATCCGGTAGTCGCCAACCTTGGTTGGCGCTTGGCCGGCCGCTCAGACGTCGGCGTGGGCCAGCGCGTGCAGGCGCCCTTCGCGCAGCTCCAGCACCCGGTCCAGCCGCCGCGCCAGGCTGCGGTCATGGGTCACCAGCACCAGGCTGGTATGCCGCGCACGGTTGAGCTCCAGCATCAGCTCGAACACGGTCGCAGCAGTGCGGTCATCCAGGTTGCCGGTCGGCTCGTCGCCCAGCACGCAGGCGGGGTGATTGACCAATGCACGCGCCACCGCGGCACGCTGGCGTTCACCGCCGGACAGTTCGCCGGGCTTGTGGTCCAGGCGATGGCCCAGGCCGACCGATTCCAGCAGCGCAGTCGCACGCGTACTGGCCTCGGCCACCGCGGTACCGGCCAGCATCACCGGCATCATCACGTTTTCCAGCGCGGTGAATTCCGGCAGCAGGTGGTGGAACTGGTAGACGAAACCCAGCGCCTGGTTGCGCAACAGGCCGCGCGAGGTGTCCGACAGCGCCGACATGCGCTGGCCGGTGACATACACCTCGCCCGCAGTCGGCGTGTCCAGCCCGCCCAGCAGGTGCAGCAGCGTGCTCTTGCCGGCACCGGAGGCACCGATGATCGCAACCGTCTCACCTGCAGTCACCGTCAGGTCCAGCCCGTCGAACACCGGTGTCTGCATGCGCCCTTCGGCGTAGGTCTTGCCCAGCCCTTCGGCACGGATCACTTCATCGCCGCGGTTGAAGACCTTATTCATAGCGCAGGGCCTCCGCCGGCTGGGTGCGTGCTGCCCGCCAGGCGGGATACAGAGTGGCCAGGAAGCTCATCAGCAGCGCGACCAGGGTGATCACCACGATGTCGCTGGTCTGCATGTCGGTTGGCAGGCCGGTGATGTAGTACACGTCCTCCGGCAGCAGCTTGACGTTGAACACCGATTCGATGGCGCCGAGGATGCGCTCCAGGTTCAAGGTCAGGGTGATGCCGCCGATCAGGCCTGCAAGGGTGCCGAAGATGCCGATCAGCGAGCCCTGCACCATGAACACCTGCATCACTCCGCCCGGGGTCAGGCCGAGGGTGCGCAGGATCGCGATGTCGGCCTGCTTGTCGGTCACCAGCATCACCTGCGAGGACACCAGGTTGAAGGCGCCCATGGCGATGATCAGCGAGAGCAGGATGCCCATCACCACTTTTTCCATGCGCAGCGAGTGGTACAGGTTGGCGTTCTGCTGGGTCCAGTCGCTGACCCGATAGGCACCGCCGAGGTTCTGCGCCAGGTCCACGCCCACCTCCAGCGAGCGGTCCATGTCATGCAGTTTCAGGCGCACGCCGGTGGCGCCATCGGAACGCAGTACGCGCTCCAGGTCTTTCATGTTGGCAAAACCCACACCGCGATCGACCTCGTTGTAACCAGCCTCGAAGATGCCGCTGACGGTGAAGCGCTTCATCCGCGGCACTGCGCCGGCCGGGGTGCCCTGCACTTCCGCGAAGGTCACCAGCACCTGGTCACCGACGTCCACGCCCAGCCAGACGGCCAGTTCCTTGCCCAGCAACAGGTTGAAGCTGCCCGGGGTCAGGCTGCCGTAGCTGCCCTTGGTGACCTTCTTGTCGATCACCGACACCTTCGGTTCCAGCGCCGGATCGATGCCCTGGATGATCGCACCCTGCACGCGCGGGCCGCTGATCATCGACTGGATCTCGATATACGGCGCAGCACCGGCCACGCGCGGATCCTTGCTGGCCACATCGACCACGCGCATCCAGTCCGGCATCGGTTCGCCGTCGCGGCTGATGGTGGTGTGCGCGGTCATCTGCAGCAGGCGGCTGCGGATTTCCTTCTGGAAACCGCTCATGACCGCCAATGTGGTGATCAGCACCGTCACCCCGAGCGCGATGCCCAGGATCGATGCCATCGAAATGAAGGAGATGAAGCCGTTGCGGCGCTTGGCGCGCAGGTAGCGCAGGCCAATGGCCACGGGAATGGGTTTGAACATGCAGGCACGCCAGTCGATTCAGCCTATGGTGCCACCGACCGGGGCTGACGGGAAACGGCGCGTGCGGATACGGCCAGTCGCAGTTCACGTCGTTGCCCGCGATCCAGCACATCCGGCCAGAACAACAGGCGTCGCCGGCGCCAGCCTTCGCGCCACTGCAGCAGCAGCCAGGGCCCGCGCACCACCAGTCGCGGCTCGGGAATGTCGTGGCCGTCCACGCGCAGCGGCTCGGGCGCGGGCGGCAGCTGCAGCACCACGCGGGGCCGCCGCAGGCGCCAGGCCAGTTCGGCCAGGCCAAGCGCCCAGACCCCGATCAGCGCGGGAACCAGATGGGCAGGAGGCAGATCCGAAGCGCGCAGCAGCCACGGCGCGGCCAACAGTACCGCCAACTGAGCGCCGGCCTGCAGCCGCGACGGGCGCCACTCAAGGCTTGAGGGCGAGGATCTTGTGCATGAGGGGGACGGCGTGCGCATGTGGACAGGCCTCGTAGCCCATGAACCAACGCCACAACTTATCGTCCTCGCAATCGAGCAGGAACAGGAAAACCTCGCGCTCTTCGGTCGGTGCACTGCTCCATTCGCGGTCCAGGTAGCGACCGAACAACTGGTCCAGTTCGCGCATGCCGCGCCGGCAACGCCAGCGCAGCTTCTTCAGCAGAACATCTTCTTCCATCGTGTCTCTCCAGATACAGCAAAGCCACGCATGGCGTGGCTCTGCTGGGGTCGTGCAACTACCCGGCACCGTATCAGGCGCGGCGTTCCATCATCAGCTTCTTGATCTCGGCGATCGCCAGCGCCGGGTTCAGGCCCTTCGGGCAGGTCCGGGCGCAGTTCATGATGGTGTGGCAGCGGTACAGCTTGAACGGATCTTCCAGATCGTCCAGGCGCGCACCGGTGTCCTCATCGCGCGAATCGATGATCCAGCGATAGGCCTGCAGCAGGATCGCCGGGCCCAGGTAACGCTCGCCGTTCCACCAGTAGCTCGGGCAGCTGGTCGAGCAGCACGCGCACAGGATGCACTCGTACAGACCGTCCAGCTTCTTGCGGTCTTCCGGCGACTGCAGGCGCTCACGGTCCGGCGGTGCCGGGGTCTGGGTGCGGATCCACGGCTTGATCGAGGCGTACTGCGCGTAGAAGTGGGTCAGGTCCGGAACCAGATCCTTGACCACGTTCATGTGCGGCAGCGGGTAGATCGGCACTTCCTTCTTGCCGCAGTCCGAGATGGCTCGGGTGCAGGCCAGGGTGTTGGTGCCGTCGATGTTCATCGCGCACGAACCACAGATGCCTTCGCGGCACGAGCGGCGGAAGGTCAGGGTCGGGTCGATCTCGTTCTTGATCTTGATCAGCGCGTCCAGGACCATCGGGCCGCAGGCGTCCAGATCGACGTCATAGGTGTCGGTGCGCGGATTGCTGTCGTCGTCCGGACTCCAGCGGTAGATCTTGAAGGTGCGCACGTTCTTGCCGCCGGTCTTGGCGGGGAAGTGCTTGCCCTTCGTGATCTTGGAATTCTTGGGGAGTGAAAACTCGGCCATGGCTGCTCTCGTTGGCTCAGGCGGCCCGCGCCCGAGGGCGCGGATTGCATGTTAGGCGGGGTCGGATCAGTACACGCGCGGCTTCGGCGGCACCACGGACACGTCATCAGTCAACGTGTACATGTGCACCGGACGGTAGTCGAAGCTGCACTTGCCCTTCTCGTCCACGCTGACCAGGGTGTGCTTCTGCCAATTGACGTCGTCGCGGTCCGGGAAGTCCTCGTGCGCGTGTGCGCCACGGCTTTCCTTGCGCTGCTCGGCCGAGTTGATCGTCGCCACCGCGTTCAGCAGCAGGTTGTTCAGCTCGTAGGTCTCGATCAGGTCCGAGTTCCAGACCAGCGAACGGTCGGAGACCTTCACGTCCTGGAACGAGTCGAAGATCTTGTCCATCTTCTCGCAGCCTTCCTTCAGCGTCTGGCTGGTGCGGAAGACCGCCGCGTCTGCCTGCATGGTGCGCTGCATGCGATCGCGGATGACCGAAGTCGGCGTATCGCCGTTGGCGTGACGCAGCTTGTCCAGCAGGCCCAGCGCCTTGTCGCAGGCGTCGGCCGGCAGGGTCTTGTGCGCCGCGCCCGGGGTGATCGTCGCCGCGCAACGATTGGCCACTGCACGCCCGAACACCACCAGGTCCAGCAGCGAGTTCGAACCCAGGCGGTTGGCACCGTGAACCGAAACGCAGGCCGCTTCGCCGATGGCGTACAGGCCCGGCACGACCGCATCGGGGTTCTCGCCGTCTTTGCGCACCACTTCACCGTGGTAGTTGGTCGGGATGCCGCCCATGTTGTAGTGCACGGTCGGAATCACCGGGATCGGCTGCTTGTGCACGTCGACGCCGGCGAAGATGCGCGCGCTCTCGGCGATGCCCGGCAGCTTGTCGTCGATCACGCCCGGGCCGAGGTGGGTCAGGTCGAGCAGGATGTGGTCCTTGTGCTCGCCCACGCCACGGCCTTCGCGGATCTCGATGGTCATCGAACGGCTGACCACGTCGCGCGAAGCCAGGTCCTTGTAGTGCGGTGCGTAACGCTCCATGAAGCGCTCGCCGCTGCTGTTGCGCAGGATGCCGCCTTCACCGCGGACACCCTCGGTGATCAGGCAGCCGGCGCCGTAGATGCCGGTCGGATGGAACTGCACGAACTCCATGTCCTGCATGGCGATGCCGGCGCGCATGGCCAGGCCGCCACCGTCGCCGGTGCAGGTGTGCGCCGAGGTGGCGCTGAAGTAGGCGCGGCCGTAGCCGCCGGTGGCCAGCACCACGCCCTGGGCGCGGAACAGGTGCAGCGTGCCGTCGGACATGTCCAACGCCAGCACACCACGGCAGGCACCTTCGTCATCGAAGATCAGGTCGAGTGCGAAGTACTCGATCATGAAGCGCGCGTCGTGCTTCAGCGACTGCTGGTACAGCGTGTGCAGCATCGCGTGGCCGGTACGGTCGGCCGCCGCGCAGGTACGCTGCGCCGCCGGGCCTTCGCCGTACTGGGTGGTCATGCCACCGAACGGACGCTGGTAGATCTTGCCTTCGGCGGTGCGGCTGAACGGCACGCCGTAGTGCTCGAGCTCGATGATCGCCGGAATCGCTTCACGGCACATGTACTCGATGGCGTCCTGGTCGCCCAGCCAGTCCGAACCCTTGATGGTGTCGAAGAAGTGGTAACGCCAGTCGTCCTCGCCCATGTTGCCGAGCGCGGCGGAGATACCACCCTGGGCGGCAACCGTGTGCGAACGGGTCGGGAAGACCTTGGTCAGGCACACGGTCTGCAGGCCCTTGGCGGCCAGGCCGAACGTGGCACGCAGGCCGGCGCCGCCGGCGCCCACCACGACCATGTCGTACTTGTGTTCGGTAATCTTGTAAGCGGACATCTAGTCTGGATTCCTGTCTTGGCGCCTGGGCTCAGGCAACGCCGAGGGCGATGCGGCCCACCGCAAACACACTGACGATCATGCCGAGCACGGCAACGAACTTCACCGCGGTCTGCAGCACCAGGGCCAGCAGCGATTCGTGGATGTAGTCCTCCAGCACGACCTGCAGGCCGAGCTGGGCATGCCAGAACATGGCGATCAGCAGGCCGATCAGCGGAACGGCGTTCCACGGCTTGGCGATCGCGGCGGTGGCGGTCACGTAATCCGAGCCCAGCAGGCCCAGCACGAACACCAGGAACCAGATGCCCAGCACCACCAGCGCGGCGGCGGTCAGGCGCTGATGCACGAAGTGCTCGGTGCCGGTCTTGGCCGAACCGAGACCGCGCACGCCCTTCAACGGGGTACGGAACTTGCTCACGCGGCACCTCCGAAGAGCACATAGGCCCACACCGCCAGGGTGATCAGCAGGCTGCCGATCACCGACATCCAGCTGCTGCGGATGAAGGTGGCAATGCGGAATCCGATCGCGAAGTCCTGCACGATATGGCGGATGCCATTGCACAGGTGATAGGCGAACGACCATGTCCACGCGAACAGGAACACGCGGCCATACCAGGCCCCGGCATGGCCGGTGAAGCAGTTCCAGGATTCGGGCCCCATCATCAGAGCCAACAGGCCTCCGGCGATGATGAGGGCACCAACAGACAGAAAGACGCCAGTGGCTCGATGCAGGATCGAGGTGGCCATCTGAATCTGCCAGCGATACACCTGAAGGTGCGGAGAAAGGGGACGTTGTCTGGTCGCCATTCGCTGGGCTCGTTGTCTCGGCTGGGCGGCATAAGGCCGCGTTGGCTCAATGCTGATCAAAAATCGATGCAGCGTCCGTTTTTTTCCCAATCGCCATACCGCACCGGATCAAGTCCGCCGCGGCCACCGAATTCCTCTTCCACCTCTGGTTGTTCCACGGGCACAGGGACCGGGGGAACCAGCGGGGCTTCAGCTTCGGCGTCGGGAGTGGGGGTTGTTTGGCCTATCATGATGGGTCTCGCAACGCACAAATTTTAGACCTCGTTCACGTGCCTGACAACCTTCCCCCTGCTTTCGTCGCATATCCGCGCCTGCCCGGCCATCAATTGCTGAGCCTGCAGGGCGTGGATGCAGTGGCTTTTGCCCATGCCCAGTTCAGCAGCGACGTGACCGCCCTGCCCCTGCTGCACTGGCAGTGGAGCGCGTGGCTGAGCGCCAAGGGCCGCAGCCTGGCGGTGTTTCAGCTGCTGCGGCTGGCCGATGACCATGTGCTTCTGGTGCTCGCCGACGGCGATGCCGATGCGATTGCGTCGCAACTGCAGCGCTTCGTGTTCCGCCGCAAAGTGAAATTGCAGGTGCATGCGGACCTGGTGGTGGCCGGGGCCTTTACTGCGCCGGAAGCCGCTACCGGCGCTGCCATCGCACTGGCCGACAGCCACGGCTGGGAGCTGGATCTGGGCAGCGACGCACTTCCCCGTACTTTGCGCATCGGCCCGGTCGAGGCCTTCCCGGCCAGCGACGAAGCCGAAGATGCCGCCTTCGCCCTGGCCTGGCGCCAGGCCGACCTGCGCTTTGGCCTGCCACGCTTGGCAGAGAGCCAGCGCGAGGTGTGGACCCCGCAGCAGCTGGGCCTGGACCGCCTCAACGGCTACAGCGTTAAGAAGGGTTGCTACCCGGGTCAGGAAATCGTCGCGCGCACCCATTTCCTTGGCAAGGCCAAGCGCGCGGTGCAGCTGCTGCATACCGCAGCACCTGCGCAGGCAGGCGATGGCGTGCAGCAGGACGGCACCGCGCTCGGCACCCTGGCCAGCGTAGCCGGCGATCTGGCGCTGGCCGTGCTGCCGCTGGAGACCAGCGACAGCGAGCTGCAGGTGGGCAACGCGCCCGCGCAACGGATGCCGCTGCTGGACGGCCTGGCGCGCTGAGGCGCCGATCCGGCATTTCATCCACGCATGGCGTGGATCTACTGGGGATCACGGTGGGTGCGGACCGTTGGTCCGCACGCCTTCGGCGAAGGAAGGTAGTGCCGGCCACTGACCGGCAACCACGCGGGGTTGAGGTTGCCGGCCAGCGGCCGGCACTACCGGTTACAGGCGCTCGCCGGTTTCCGGGTTGAAGAAATGCAGGCCCTGCGGGTGGATCGCCACCCGGATGTCCTCGCCCACGCCCGGCAGCGACTGCGGCGCCACGCGCATGGTCAGCGCGTGCTGGCCGCTGCTCATGTTGACGAAGATCTCGTTGCCGACCGGCTCGATGCCTTCGATGCGCGCGGTGAACGCATGCGTGTCTTCACTGCCTGCCGGCTGCAGGTGCTCGGGACGCACGCCCACGGCGATCGGCTTCTGCAGCCACGCCGGATCGATCGTCGCCTGCCCCAGCGGAGCACGCCACTGGCCATCGACCACGGTCACGCCACCGGCGTCGCCCTGCAGCGTGCCGCGCAGCACGTTCATCGCCGGGCTGCCGAGGAAGCCGGCCACGAACAGGTTGGCCGGGCGGTCGTACAGCGCCATCGGCGTATCGATCTGCTGGATGATGCCGTCCTTCAGCACCACGATGCGCTGGCCCAGGGTCATCGCCTCGACCTGATCGTGGGTCACGTAGATCATGGTGGTGCCCAGCTTGCGGTGCAGCTGCGCGATCTCGGTGCGCACGCTGTGGCGCAGCTTGGCATCCAGGTTGGATAGCGGCTCGTCCAGCAGGAACACCGCCGGCTCACGCACCAGCGCACGGCCCAGGGCAACGCGCTGGCGCTGGCCACCGGACATCGCCTTGGGCAGCTTGTCCATCATGTCGGTCAGCCCCAGCGTCTGCGCGGCTTCGCTGATGCGCTTGTCGATGGTCGCCTTGTCATGGCCGCGCAGCTTCAGCCCGAAGGCCAGGTTCTCGGCCACGGTCATGTGCGGATACAGCGCGTAACTCTGGAACACCATCGCGATGTCGCGATCCTTCGGCGCCACGTAGTTGACCACGCGATCACCGATGGTCAACGTGCCGCCGCTGATCTCTTCCAGCCCGGCCACCATCCGCAACAGGGTCGACTTGCCACACCCCGACGGACCGACCAGCACCATCAGTTCGCCGTCGGCGACCTCGAAGGTGGCGTCCTTCACTGCAACCTGGCCGTTGTCGTAGACCTTGCGCACACCCTGCAACTGCACTTTTGCCATTTCACTCATCCAGTCCGCCCGACGCCGGGCTGTCTTTTGGGACTGCCTCGGCCCTCCCGATGGCAGTGATGATTGCGCGGTTGCCGCATGACGGCGACCACTGCAATCGAATACAGTTGCCCATTCTGCCATGTAAACGTTTTCACGTGGCACTATCCGACAGTCGGTGCGCGCCGACCTGCATCGTCGACCGAACGAAGGGTTGCCGCTGTAGTGGTTTCGATTGGAACGGTGCTCCGGCAAGCCGGAAAACCGATCCAGATGAGCCTCGGACAGGCAGTTGCGCGGATGTCCCCCGAACCCAGCCATGAAGCGATTGACAACGATGTCACCCGGATCTGAAACTCGAGCGATGCACGACACACTCTTCCTGTTTGGTGCCACAGGTGATCTGGCCCAGCGCTACCTGTTCCCTTCGCTGCTGCGCCTGCTCGGCGACGGCCTGCTGCCGGAGGATTTCCGCATCCGTGCGCTGGCCCTGTCGGGCCACGACACCGAAGCCTTCCATGACATCCTGCGCCCGCGCCTGCAGCAGGCGATGCCGATGGCCAGCCAGGAGGACATCGCCTCCCTGCTGCGCCGCATCGACTACCGCTCGGTGGACCTGCGCGACGTCGACTCGGTCGCCGCTGCCGTGTCCGACCTGGTCGACCGCCGCTGCGTGAGCTACCTGGCGATCCCGCCGGGCCTGTACATCTCCACCTGCGAGGGCCTGGCCAAGGGCGGCGCACTGGCCGCACCCGCGCGCCTCATGCTGGAGAAGCCGATCGGCAGCGACAGCGAAAGCGCCGAGGAGATCATCACCACCATCGGCCAGTGGATCGACGAAGACCGCGTGTTCCGCCTCGATCACTACCTGGGCAAGGCGGCGGTACAGAACCTGATCGCACTGCGCTTCGGCAATACGCTGCTGGAAGCAGTGTGGAACCGGAATTACATCGAATCGGTGCACATCCTCGTTGCAGAAAGCGAAGGCGTGGATGGCCGCGATGCCTACTACGCGCGCTCCGGCGCCCTGCGCGACATGGTGCAGAGCCACATCCTGCAGCTGCTGTGCATGGTGGCAATGGAGCCGCCGGCGTCGCTGGAAGCCGACCGCATCCGCGATGAGAAGGTCAAGGTGCTGCGCGCGCTGCGCCCGCTGGATGCCAAGCACGCCGCGCGTGACAGCGTGCGCGGCCGCTATACCGCGGGCAGCATCAACGGCCAGCCCGCACAGGCCTACCAGCCGCCGGAAGGCAGCGACGTGGAGACCTTCGCCGGTGTCACCGCGCACATCGACAACTGGCGCTGGAGCGGCGTGCCGTTCCACCTGGTCACCGGCAAGCGCCTGCCCGAGCGCACCACCCGCGTGGTGGTGACCCTAAAGCCGGTCACGCACTGGTTGTTCGAGCGTCCGCAGCGTGCGCAGGCCGCACCGAACCGCCTGGTGTTCCAGCTGCAGCCGCAGGAGAACATCGAACTGGGCCTGATGAGCAGCCTGGCCGGGCCCGAATGGGGCGCACTGGAACTGCAGCCGCTGGAGCTGGAGCTGTCGGTGCCGACCGGCCTGCATCGCCGCATCGCCTACGAGCGCCTGTTCCTGGACGCCTTCAACGGCAACCACACCCTGTTCGTGCGCGATGACGAAGTGCGTGCCGCCTGGGCCTGGATCGACAGCGTTGCCGACGCCTGGAAGGCGGCCAACCTGCCGCTGGAGCCCTACCCTGCCGGCCAGTGGGGCCCGGCCAACGCGGTCGATTTCCTGCCGCAGGGCGTGGATGCACCGGATAGCGGAGCGTCGGAATGAGTGCCAGCTCGCAGCCCGTGCTGGTCGCCGACATCGGCGGCACCAACGCCCGCTTCGCCCTGGCCGACACCTCGCAGGACGCCCCGCTGCTTAAAGAGAGCATCCGCGAGTACGCCGTGGCGGAGTTCCCGTCGCTGGGTGATGCCGCGCGCCACCATCTGGAGCAGATCGGCGCCACCGCAAGCCGTGGCGTGTTCGCAGTCGCCGGTCGTGTCGATGGTGACGAAGCCCGCATCACCAACCATCCGTGGGTGATCTCGCGCAGCCGCACGGCCGCGATGCTTGGTTTCAACGAACTGCACCTGATCAACGACTTCGCCGCGCAGGCGATGGCGATTTCGCTGCTGCAGCCCGATGACGTGGTCCAGGTCGGCGGTGCCGCCTGGGTTCCGGGCAAGCCGGGTCAGCCGCGCAACTACGCAGTGATCGGCCCAGGTACCGGCCTCGGCGTCGGCGGCCTGATCCTTCGCCACGGCCGCTGTTACCCGCTGGAAACCGAGGGCGGCCATGTCAGCTTCCCGCCGGGAACGCCGGAAGAGATCCGCATCCTGGAGATCCTGTCCGAGCAGTTCGGGCGCGTCTCCAACGAGCGGCTGATCTGCGGCCCCGGCCTGGTCAACATCCATCGCGCAATCTGCGAGATGGCGGGTATCGACCCGGGCCAACTGCAACCGGTGGACGTGACCGCCCGCGCCCTGCACGGCGATCCACAGGCGATGCGTACCGTGGATGTGTTCTGCGCGGTGTTCGGCGCCATTGCCGGTGATCTGGTGCTGACCCAGGGCGCCTGGGATGGTGTGTTCCTGACCGGTGGGCTGACTGCGAAGATGCTCGATTCATTGCAGCACTCCGGTTTCCGCCAGCGCTTCGAACACAAGGGCCGGTTCTCTTCGATCATGGCGCGGGTGCCGTCGCTGGCCGTGATGCATCCCCACGCCGGACTGCTGGGCGCCGCTGCCTATGCTGCCGACGCCGAACGTGACGCACCAGGAGTTGCCGCATGACCCCCATCTTCCAGGACGACCGTATCGACTTCATCAACCACGGCGATGCCGATGGCTGGATCGAAGCGGTTGCAGCCGAAATGGCCCAGGCGATCAACCACGACATCACCGAACTGGGCCGCGCACGCATCCTGCTGTCCGGCGGTACTACGCCGGCCCCGGTATACCAGGCGCTGGCCGAGCTGGACGTGCATTGGGACCGCGTTGAAGTGAGCCTCGCCGACGAGCGCTGGCTGTCGCCGCAGGATCGCGACAGCAATGCGTGGCTGGTGCGCGAGAACCTGCTCACGCGTGCCGAAGGTGCGCACTTCGATCCGCTGGTGCGGATCGGCAAGCCGCTGCCCGAATGCGTGTACACCGCCAACCTGCAGGCCCAGCACAGCCAGGCCCCAAGCCTGGTCGCGCTGGGCATGGGCAACGACGGCCATACCGCCTCGCTGTTCCCGGGCTCGAAGGACCTGACCCGCGCCCTCGAAAGCACCCTGCCGTATGCCGCGCTTGATGCCACCGGCTGCCCCGGTGCCAACCAGTGGCCGCTGCGCATCACCCTGACCCCGCGCGGCCTGGCCCAGTGCCGCCAGCGTCTGCTGCTGCTGCGCGGCAAGCAGAAGCTGCAGGTGCTGCGCCAGGCATTGGACAGCAACGACCCGCAGCAGTATCCGATCCTCAACGCGATCAACCTGGAGGGCGCGCGCCTGCGCGTCCACTGGGCTGATTGATGTCGGCGGCGGCGCCCTGCTGCCGCTTGCCTCTCGCCACCTCGAACGCCGGTAGCCAATGAGCCTCCATCCGCAACTGCAAGCCATCACTGAGCGCGTCATCCGCCGCAGCGCCGCCTCGCGCGCCGCCTATCTGGCAGCGATCGACGCCTCCCTGCGCGATGGCCCGTTCCGCAGCCGCCTCAGCTGCGGCAACCTCGCCCACGGTTTCGCCGCCTGTGGCGGCACCGACAAGAGCCGCCTGCGCGGCGGCGTGACGGCCAACCTGGGCATCATCACCGCCTACAACGACATGCTGTCGGCGCACCAGCCGTTCGAGACCTATCCCGAACAGATCCGTGCGGTGGCCCGCGAACTCGGCGCGACCGCGCAGGTGGCCGGTGCCGTGCCGGCGATGTGCGACGGTGTCACCCAGGGCCGTGGCGGCATGGAGCTGTCGCTGTTCTCGCGCGATGTCATTGCCCAGGCCACCGCGATCGGGCTCAGCCACGACATGTTCGATACCACCGTGTACCTCGGTGTGTGCGACAAGATCGTGCCGGGCCTGCTGATCGGCGCCCTCGCCTTCGGCCATCTGCCGGCGGTGTTCGTGCCGGCCGGCCCGATGACGCCGGGCATTCCCAACAAGCAGAAGGCGGAAGTGCGCGAGCGCTACGCCGCCGGCGAAGCCACCCGCGAAGAACTGCTGGAAGCCGAATCGGCGTCCTACCACGGCGCGGGCACCTGCACCTTCTACGGCACCGCCAATTCCAACCAGGTGCTGCTGGAAGCGATGGGCGTGCAGCTGCCGGGCGCATCGTTCGTCAATCCGGACACGGCGCTGCGCGATGCACTGACCCGCGAAGCCACCGAGCGTGCACTGGACATCACCGCGCTGGGCGACGACTTCCGTCCGCTGGGCCGGATCATCGACGAGCGCGCGATCATCAACGCGATCATCGCGCTGATGGCCACCGGCGGCTCGACCAACCACACCATCCACTGGATCGCCGTGGCGCGGGCGGCCGGCATCGTGCTGACCTGGGACGACTTCGACGAGCTGTCGCAGCTGATCCCGCTGCTGGCGCGCGTCTATCCGAACGGCGAGGCCGACGTGAACCGCTTCGCTGCAGCGGGTGGCCCGGCGTTCGTGTTCGGCGAACTGATCAAGGCTGGCCTGATGCATGGCGATCTGGTCAGCGTCGCCCGTGGCGGCATGGCCGACTACGCGCGCGAGCCGCAGCTGCGCGATGGCAAGCTGGTGTACCTGCCGGGCCTGGAACGCAGCGCCGATGAAGAAGTGGTGCGCGGTGTCGACAGCCCGTTCGAGAGCCAGGGCGGCCTGCGCCTGCTGCGCGGCAACCTGGGCAAGTCGCTGATCAAATTGTCGGCAGTGAAGCCGCAGTACCGCACCATCGAAGCACCGGCCGTGGTGGTTGATGCGCCGCAGGTGCTGAACAAGCTGCACGCCGGCGGCCTGCTGCCCGAGCATTTCGTGGCGGTGGTGCGTTACCAGGGTCCGCGCGCGAACGGCATGCCGGAACTGCATTCGCTGGCGCCGCTGCTCGGCCTGCTGCAGAACCAGGGCCGGCGCGTGGCGCTGGTCACCGATGGTCGCCTGTCCGGTGCGTCGGGCAAGATTCCCGCCGCCATCCACGTGACGCCGGAAGCTGCACGCGGTGGTCCGCTGGGCAAGGTGCGCGAGGGCGACATCATCCGCCTGGATGGTGAGGCCGGCACGCTTGAAGTGCTGGTGGACGCAGCCGAATGGGCCGCGCGTACTCATGCGCCGAATACGGCGCCGGCCGCCAATGACCTGGGCCGCAACCTGTTTGCGATCAACCGGCGTGTGGTGGGCCCGGCCGATCAGGGCGCGATCTCGATTTCGTGCGGTCCGGCGGCGGCTGACGGTGGGCCGTGGGACTACGACGCGGAGTATGAGCTGGGGCACGATGCTGCTGCGGCGGCGGCGCCGCATGAGGCGAAGGACGCCTGAGGGATTGAAAAGCGTTGCGGGTATGCGTGGGCGGTAAGTGTCCTGGTTGAGGCGGCGGGTAGCCCCCACCAGGACACGCCGTAAACCCATCCATGGGGGCTCGGTCGCGGCATCCATGCCGCTCACGGTCCTGGTGGGGGCTACCCGCCGCCTCCGGACAGTTTCCCGGCGCCCTCGCGCCGCGAAGTGATCACTGAAAATCAAATTCGAAAGCAAAGGCAGAAGCAGAGCTATGGGTATCGAACAACATCAGGTGCGGGCGGCGGAGTTGTTGCATGCGGCCGGCATCCTGCCGGTGGTGACGATTCATACGCTGGACCAGGCACGTGCGGTCAGCGCGGCGCTGCTGGAAGGCGGATTGCCGGCGATCGAGCTGACGCTGCGTACGCCGGTGGCGATGGAAGCGCTGGCGATGCTCAAGCGTGAGCTGCCGGATGTGGTGGTCGGCGCGGGTACGGTGCTGACGGTGGAGCAGATGCAGCAGTCGATCGATGCGGGCGCGGATTTCCTGGTGACCCCGGGCACGCCGCCGGTGCTGGCCGATGCGTTGGCTGCGGCACCGCTGCCGGTGGTACCGGGTGCGGCGACGCCGACCGAACTGCTGGCGCTCTACGCGCGCGGTTTCCGCGTGTGCAAGCTGTTCCCGGCCACGGCCGTGGGTGGCCTGGCGATGATCAAGGGCGTAGCCGGCCCGATCGCCGACCTCAAGCTGTGCCCGACCGGTGGCATCACCGAGAACACCGCCGCCGAGTACCTGGAGCAGAAGAACGTGGTCTGCATCGGTGGCTCGTGGATGGTGCCGGGCAACTGGATCGACGCCGGCCAGTGGGACAAGGTGCGCGAAAGCGCCGCGCAGGCCGCGAAGATCGTCAAGCGCGTACGCGGCCACTGACGCACTGCGGGGTCAGAGCCCTTTCCCGCCGGGAAAGGGATCCGACCCCAAGCGCGCAAAGCGCGCGACCCGCTCCTGCCGTTCCTTCTTCATTCCGCGGTGGCGACGCACGGAAACTATCCGTGGCCCTGCGGAGGGACCGCGCAGGGGCGTAAGCGCCATGGATGGCGCGCCCGAGCCTCCAGGGATGGATTCACGGCGTCCCCTGCGCGATCCCTCCGCAGGGCCAACCCTACGAATCCCGTCGCACCACCGCGAGGGGCTCAGCCGTTGGCCGAAACCCTTACAGCGGCCGTGCCGGATCCACCAGCCCGTACTGGCTGGCCATCCGCGCCAACGCGATGTTGTCGTGGATTCCCATCTTCTCGAACAACCGCGCCTTGTGCGTGTTGACCGTCTTCGCGCTCAGGCTCAGACGACGGGCGATATCTTCCTGGCGCAGGCCCTGGGTCAGCAGCAACGCCACTTCCAGCTCACGCGGCGACAGGTTGTCGAACGGCGAGCCGTTGCCTTCCACGGTGGACAACGCCAGGTTCTGCGCGATGCTCGTGCCCAGGTAGCGCCGTCCGGCGGCAACGTCGCGCACCGCACGCAGCAGTTCCTGCGCATCACAGCCCTTGCCGATGTAACCGGCGGCGCCGGCTTCGAGCAGGCGCTTGGGCAGCGGACCGTCCTCCAGCACCGACACGATCACCACCCGTGTGCTGCGGTGGCCACGGACGATGCGCTCGGTCACTTCCATCCCGCTCACGCCGGGCAAGTGCAGATCACACAACACCACGTCCGGTTGCAGCTGGCGGATCGCGGGCAGCGCGTCTTCGCCCGTTTCGGCCTCGCCCACCACTTCAATGTCGGTTTCACTCGACAGTATCATTTTCATCCCAGTGCGGACCAACGCATGGTCATCCACCAGGTAGACTCGAATCGTCATTCACGTACCTCTTCGAATGCGGCCAATACGGGTCAACCTAGGCAGGAGCACCTGACCACTGCAAGCGCGGATGTTGCGCGATTCCGGCGTTCTGCCTTGCGCATCACATTCTTCACGCCTGATCGTGCCCCTTGCCCTGCAGAACCCGTTACAACGAAACAACCCGTCCCTCAGGTAGACGCCCTTGGGAGGGCATCCACGTCACTCCCCTTGCGTGATCGCTTCGCTGGCCGTCGCTGGCGGCGAACCGTGCCGTCGCCATGGATGACGGCGGCTGAACATGACCAGATAGCACCCTACCACCCAAACCAGCGCGGCACACCACCCGGCCAAAATGTCCGAGGGGTAATGCACCCCCAGATAGACCCGGGAAACGCTTACCAGCAGGCTGAACGACGGCGCCAGCAGCAGCACCGGCCAGCGCCAGCGGGTATTCCAGGCCAGCAGCACCAGGGTGACCGCCAGGGTCATCGAGCCCATCGCGTGGCCGCTGGGGAAACTGAACGTGGATTCCGGCGCGATCGATTCCCACAGGCTGGGCCGGTCGCGCTGGAAGAAGTGCTTGCTGCCCATGTTGAGCAGCGCCGACCCTACGAAGCTCACCGCCACGAAGGTCGCTTCACGCCAACGCCGGTGCCAGACCAGTGCACCGACAATCAGCACATCGGCCGGGATCAGGAACCACTCGTAGCCCAGCTTCGACAGCAGCACGAACACGTGGTCCAGCCACGGCGAATGCAGGCCGTGCATCTGCCACAGCAGCGGCGCATCGAAATGGAAGGATTCGAACTCGTGCACCTCGTCGGCCAGGGCGACGAATCCGGCCAGCGGCAGCAGCACGCCGGCAAACAGCAGCAGCAGCCGCCAGGCATTGCGCGCCATCCAGTGGCGGAAGCCGGAGGCTGGCTCCGGTGCAGCGAGGATCGTCGGCTTACCCGGCGCTTCGGACATAGGTGCGTTCAACGTAATCATCGATCAGGGCGACGAATTCCTGGGCGATGTTCTCGCCACGCAGGGTCACCTTCTTCTCGCCATCGACGAACACCGGTGCCGACGGTGCTTCACCAGTGCCGGGCAGCGAGATGCCGATGTTGGCATGCCGCGACTCCCCCGGCCCGTTGACCACGCAGCCCATCACCGCCAGGGTCATGTTCTCCGCACCCGGGTGCTGGATCTTCCACAGCGGCATCTTTTCGCGCACGTGGTTCTGCACCACCTTGGCCAGCTCCTGGAAGAATTCCGAGGTGGTACGGCCGCAGCCCGGGCACGCCGTGACCAGCGGAGTGAAGGCGCGCTGGCCGGTGGTCTGCAGCAGTTCCTGGGCGACGATCACTTCCTGCGTGCGCGACTGGCCCGGTTCGGGCGTCAGCGAAATGCGGATGGTGTCGCCGATGCCTTCCTGCAGCAGCACGCTCAATGCCGCCGCCGAAGCGACGATGCCCTTGCTGCCGATACCGGCTTCGGTCAGGCCCAGATGCAGGGCGAAGTCCGAACGCTGGGCCAGGTCGCGGTAGACCGCAATCAGCTCCTGCACGCCGCTGACCTTGGCCGACAGGATGATGCGATCGCGCGGCAACCCCAGCTCGACGGCCTGCTCGGCCGAATCCAGTGCCGAACGGATCAGCGCCTCGCGCAGCACGCGGCCGGCGTCCCAGGGCTGTTCGCGGTGGTTGTTCTCGTCCATCAGCTTGGCCGCCAGGGCCTGGTCCAGCGAGCCCCAGTTGGCGCCGATGCGCACCGGCTTGTTGTAGCGGATGGCGAACTCGATCAGCTGCGCGAACTGCAGGTCCTTCTTCTTGCCGAAGCCTACGTTGCCCGGGTTGATGCGGTACTTGGCCAGTGCTTCGGCGCAGGCCGGCTCGGCCGTCAGCAGCTGATGGCCGTTGTAGTGGAAGTCGCCGATCAGCGGCACGTCGATGCCCATCATCGCCAGCTTGTCGACGATGCGCGGGATCGCCGCGGCCGCTTCAACCGTGTTGACGGTCAGACGCACCATTTCCGAACCGGCGCGCCAGAGCTCGGCGACCTGCTTCACGCTCGAAGCCACGTCGGAGGTGTCGGTATTGGTCATCGACTGCACCACGACCGGCTTGCCACCGCCCACGGTGACTCCACCGATCTGGACCGATTGGGTCAGGCGACGGGGCCAGGCAGTGGCATCGGAGGGGGCTGTAGGGCGGGTGACGGCGTCATGCATGCGGGCATTCTAACGCTCGCCCCGACCTTCCGGGTGTGTCGCATTCAGGCGACAGCACGGCTGCGGCCGATTGTCGCAGGCAGCCATCCCTGCGAACGCATACGATGGGCGCGAATGACCGGTCCCGACGCCCCGTTTCTCCGAACCCTGTGCAGCCTGCGCTGGTTGGCCGTGGCTGGCCAGGCGGCCACCATCCTGGTCGCGACCTGGGTGCTGGGGCTGCCCTTGCCGCAACTGCCGCTATGGTCGGGCGTGGCCGTGCTCGCCGTATTCAACCTGTATACGCAGCTGCGCCCGGAGCCGGCCGATACCGCGCCGCTGACCGCCTTCGGCCATATCCTGGTGGACGTGATCATCCTTACCTGGATGGTCAGCTGGAGCGGCGGCATCGCCAATCCGTTCGGCTCCCTGTTCCTGATCCTGATCGCCCTGGCGGCGTTCGCCCTGCCCCTGCGCTGGGCCCTGGCCGTGGCCAGCGCCTGCCTGCTGGGCTACGCCGCCAGCGGACTGTTCGGGCAGCCGCTGCCAGCGGGCTACTTCAATGCGCTGGACCTCAACCGCTGGGGCGTGATTGCCACCTTCCTGCTGTCCGCTGCGGTCGTACTGATCTTCTCTACCCGCCTGGCGATCGCGCTGCGCGAGCGCGAGCTGGAACTTTCGGCGCTGCGCGAACGTTTCGCGCGCAACGAGGGCATCGTCGCCCTGGCCACGCATGCAGCCTCGGTGGCGCACGAACTGAACACACCGCTGGCGACGATGACCCTGCTCGCCGACGACGTGGCCGAACGCAGCGAAGAACCGGAAGTGCGCGAGGACATGGAAACCCTGCGCGAACTGCTGGTGCAGTGCCGCGAGCGTGTTCTGGCACTGGCCGCGCCGGCCTCCAACGACCGCCCTGGGCGCGCCCACTCCACGGCCCAGCAGGTGCTGGAGCAGTGGCGGCTGGTGCGCCCGACCATCGACCTGCATCGCAACGACGACGCACCGCTGCGCCTGCCGCTGGACCCGGGCGTCGGCCACCTGCTGATGGTGCTGCTGAACAACGCTGCCGATGCCGGCGAGCAGGCTGGACGTCCGCGCGTCGACCTCAGCCTGCGCATCGAAGGCGACGACCTGATCGGCGAAGTACGCGACTACGGCCATGGCTTCAATGCCCGCGCCGCCGTGCTGCCGGGCAAGCTGTTCGGCAGCAGCAAGAGTGAAGGCATGGGCGTCGGTCTTGCCCTGTCCCATGCCACCATCGAACGCCTGGACGGCGAGATGTGGATGCGCCCGGCCCAAGGGGCCGGTAGCCGCGTCGGCTTCCGCCTGCCGTTGGCCCCCCGCGAGGAATGACCATGACTGCTTCCACCCTTGGCCTGCTGGTCGACGACGACGAACTCTACCTGCGCACCCTGCAGCGCAGCCTGGCCCGCAAGGGGCTGGAGACGCAGACCGCACAGGATGCCGCCAGCGCGCTGGCACTGGCCCGCCAGCATCCGCCGGCGTTCGCGTTGATCGACCTGAAGCTGGGCAGCGATTCCGGCCTGGCCCTGATACAGCCGTTGCGCGCGCTGCGCGCAGACATGCGGATCCTGCTGGTGACCGGCTATGCCAGCATCGCCACCGCAGTGGAGGCGATCAAGCTGGGCGCGGACGACTACCTGCCGAAGCCATCGACGGTGCCGATGATCCTGCGTGCGCTGGGCGAGGAAGACGATGGCCCCGGCGATGACGGCGAGATGGAAGTGCCCGATGCGATGACCCCGATCAGCCGCCTGCAGTGGGAACACATCCAGCAGGCGATGCATGAAACCGGCGGCAATGTGTCGGCGGCCGCGCGGCTGCTCGGCATGCACCGGCGTTCGCTGCAGCGCAAGCTGGCCAAGCGGCCGAGCCCGGAACGCGATCCGAGCCGGTGAAGGGCCGGCATCCCGCAACGGGATGCCGCTGGCGCACGCCAGGTCAGTCTCCGAGCAGCGCGTCCACCTCGACCTTCTGCTGCCTGGCCTCGGCGTCCACTTCTGCAACCCATTGATCCACCCCACCCCGCATCAGATCAGCCCGACTGGGCAGGACGTCGCGCGCAGGGCTATACAGATCGAGCAGCAGTCGGTTGCGGGCCTCGACTGTCATGTCCGCGCCGCCAGACCGCTCGACGATGATGTCAGCCCGCGCCAGGCCCTGCTCATCCACGCACCGCTCGCCATGACGCAGCAGAACCAGCACCGCTACATCGGCGCCCTCCTGCACGGCTGCCTGCAGCCGGTCGTGTCCGTCCAGCACCACGTGTGCCTGCAGGCCACTGACCCACATCAGCAGCACCGGTGGCAGTGATCCTGCCCGGGCCTGCCTGGCCCAGGCCTTGACCCGACCATCCGTGGCCAGTGACGGTGTCCGCAGCAGGACGGGAGGCAGGCATTCGCCGTGCGTCACGCTCGACCAGTCCAAGGTATCGACCGCCGGTCGGGCCAGCGCACCTGACGCGAGCGTGGGCGGCATCCGCGCACGCTCCAGGCCATGCAGCGTCGGCTGCAGCAGCCATTCGCCCTGGGCCAGCGGAGATCGATCCGAACGGGTAAGGGCCTGTGCGAAATGACGTGCCCACGCTGCGGCAGTCCGCACCGGATCATCCGAATGCAACGCCCTCGCCTCGGCAGCCGTGATCGGTGGAATGATCGCCGGCGAGGCCGGGGAGGCGCTGCGAAGCAGGTCCACACCGAAATAGTCGGGCTCCACCCTCGCCCACAACATGGGGCGTTCCTCTGTACCCACCCGTATCCGGTCCGGCGGGCAGACCGAAACCAGAAGCGCAGGGCGCACGGGGGCCTGCACGGTCAGGTGCAGACCCGCCCACGCCTCGGGCTGCCTTCGTCGAACGAGGTCGCGCCAGTGCATCGACGCACGCATCCGGCGCGCCGCGCTCAGCCCTTCAGCTGCGCCAGCAGCTCACGGGTCAGCGGATCATTGATCTGGACATCCTCGCCCTGCAGGGCCGGCAGCAGGCCACTGGCCAGCTGCTTGCCCAGTTCGACGCCGAACTGGTCGAAAGCGTTGATGTTCCAGATCACCGACTGCACGTACACCGCGTGTTCGTACATCGCGATCAAGGCGCCCAGCGCCTGCGGGGTGAGCGCGTCGAGCAGGATCATCGTGCTCGGGCGGCCGCCGGGGTAATCGCGGTGCGGATCGTCGCTGCCCTGGCCGTTGGCCAGTGCTTCGGTCTGCGCCAGCAGGTTGGTCATCAGCGCCTGGTGGTTGACCGTATACGGATCATCGTTGTGCACGCAGCCGATAAAATCGGCCGGGATGATGCTGGTGCCCTGGTGCAGCGCCTGGAAGAAGCTGTGCTGCACATCGGTGCCGGCACCGCCCCACCACACCGGCACGGTGTCGGTGGTGACCGGCTGGCCATCGCGCTGCACGCGCTTGCCCAGGCTTTCCATCACCAGCTGCTGCAGGTAGGCCGGCAGCAGCGCCAGGCGCTGGTCGTAGGTCATCACCGCATGCGTGGCGTGGCCCAGCAGATTGCGGTTCCAGATGTCGGTCAGGCCGTGCAGCACCGGCAGGTTGCGCTCCAACGGCGCATCCAGTGCATGCGCATCCATCTGCGCGGCACCTTCCAGCAGCTGCTCGAAACGCTCGAAGCCGATGGCCAGTGCGATCGGGAAACCGACGGCCGACCACAGCGAATAGCGGCCGCCCACCCAGTCCCACATCGGCAGCACGCGCTCGGCGGCAATGGCGAAGGCCTTGGCGGCGCGTTCCGGATTGGCGCTGACCGCGTACAGACGGTCGCTGCCGCCCAGCCAGTCATGCAGGATCTGGCCGTTGAGCAGGGTTTCCTGGGTACCAAAGGTCTTGGAAATGAGGATGCCGGCGGTGCGCGCCGGATCCAGCGTGGCCAGCGTGCGCTGCATGGCGGCGCCGTCCACGTTCGACACGAAATGCACGCGCAGGCGTGCGCCTGTGACCGGGCGCAGCGCATCGGCGACCAGTCGCGGGCCGAGATCGGAACCGCCGATGCCGACGCTGACCACATCGGTCACGCCGCTGTCTTCCAGCGCGCGCACCAGCACGCCCATGCGCTGGCGGATGCCGCGCGCGGTGGCATAGGCCTCGGCCGCCACCGGCGCATCGACTACATCCCCGCGCAACGCGGTATGCAGCGCAGCGCGGCCTTCGGTCAGGTTGACCTGCTCGCCACGGAACAGGCGCGTGATGGCACCACCGACATCACGTTCGGCAGCCAGCGCCAACAGCGCCTGCAACGCTGCGGCATCGTATTTCTGCCGGGCGAAGTTGACATACAACGGACCGACCCGCAGCGCCAGGTCCTGTACACGGCCGGGTTCGGCGGCGAGCAGGCCGGGAATGCTTGCGCCCTTCAGGCGCTGGGCGTGGGAATGCAGCGAGTCGAATCCGTTGTTCGTTGTCATGCGGCCTGGGTCGGGATCGTGTCGTTGGTGTGGGAGATCTGGTTGTTGCCGTCCACGTACACCAGCTTCGGCTTGAAGCTGTCGGCTTCCTGCTCGGTCATGCTGGCGAAGGCGGCAATGATGATGATGTCACCGACCTGCACGTGGCGCGCAGCGCCACCATTGAGCGAGACGACACCGCTGCCGGCTTCGGCGCGGATCGCATAGGTCGAGAAGCGCGCACCGTTGGTCACGTCCCAGATGTGCACCTGCTCGAATTCACGGATGCCGGTGGCAGCCAGCAGGTTGTCATCGATGGCGATCGAGCCTTCGTAGTTCAGCTCGGAATGGGTGACGGTGGCGCGGTGGATCTTGGTCTTGAGCAGGGACAGGTGCATGGGGGCGCTGCAACGGCAAAGGAAAGAGCGGATTCTAGCACCCACGCGGCAGCGGTCAGGTAGCGGCCGCAGGATGCTGAAGACCGTTCAGCCGGTGCGCTGCTGCGCGCCCGGCGATGGCGCCGCGGCACCGGCCAGCACGGCCCGGAACACGGCATGGAACGCCAGTCCGGCCATCAGGCCGAATCCGGCCGCCACCATTACCGAGAAGGCATAGCTGGCCCAGTCGAAGTTGCCCGCAGAGGACAGCTGGCTCATCAGAGCGCCGCCAGAGCCGTCGGGCCAGGCACAGGTGGCCATGGCCAGCGCGCCCAGCCCTGCCCCGACCAGCGCGAACCAGACCCAGCGCAGGCGGCCGGAAGACAGCAGGATCAGGCCCATCGGCAGCAGCACCGCCACGGCGTGGGCGAAGGCCAGCACGAACATCAATGCGGCCGCCAGCGCGGCCGTGGCCACTTCCTGGCCGAGACTGAGACCGGCAATCAGGCCACCGATCACCAGCGAAGGCAGCAGCGCGGCGGCGAACACCGCCAGGATCGCCGCCACGGCGCGGCGGCCGGGGCTGGCTGGAAACGAGGTCATATCGGCAGGTCATCCTTGTCCGGCGAACACGGGCGCCCACTGCGGGCGCCCTGCACAACCGCGCGGGGCGGTTCAGAACTCCAGGTTGTCGATCAACCGGGTGGTGCCCAGGCGCGCGGCGATCAGGGCCACGCGGCCGCCGCCATCGAAACTCGGCTCGGCCAGCTCCGGAGTGCGCAGTACCGCGTAATCCACCTGGAAGCCCGCTGCCTGCAGCGCAGCGACGGCGTCGGCCTCGATGCGTTCACGCGCGTGCCCGGCCACATAGCCTTCGCGCATGCCCAGCAGGGTGCGGTGAAGGGTGGTCGCCAAGGGGCGCTGCTCGGCGCTGAGGTACTGGTTGCGCGAGCTCTTGGCCAGGCCATCCTCATCGCGCACGATCTCGGCACCGACGATCTGGATCGGGAACGACAGCTCGGCCACCATCTGCTTGATGACCGCCAGCTGCTGGTAGTCCTTGCGGCCGAACACGGCCACATCCGGCTGCACCTGCAGGAACAGCCGCGCCACCACCGTGCACACGCCATCGAAATGGCCCGGGCGGCTGGCGCCTTCCAGCACCTCGCTGACGCCAGGCGCATGCATCTGCGTGGTCTTGTCCACGCCCAGCGGGTACATCGCTTCGACGCTGGGCAGCCACACCGCATCGCAGCCCACCTGCTCCAGCCCGGCCACATCGGCTTCGGGGGTGCGCGGATAGCGGCTGAAATCCTCGTTCGGCCCGAACTGTGTCGGGTTGACGAAGATGCTGGCCACCACCTTGTCGGCGTACTGCTTTGCCAGGGTGACCAGCGCGTGGTGCCCGCCGTGCAGGTTGCCCATGGTCGGCACCAGCGCCACGCGCAGGCCCTCGCCCTTCCACTGCGCGATCTGCGCGCGCAGCGCACCGAGTTCGTTGAAGGTCTGGATCATTGGGCGTACGCGTGTTCTTCGTCGGGGAAGCTGCCATCGCGCACGGCATCGGCGTAGGCACGGGTGGCGCCGGCCACCGAACCGCCTTCAGCCAGGAAGTCCTTGACGAACTTCGGGCGACGGTGGCCGCTGTCCAGACCGAGGAAATCGTGCAGCACCAACACCTGGCCGTCGCACTGCGGACCGGCACCGATACCGATGGTCGGCACAGGCACCGCTGCGGTGACGGCGGCAGCAACCGGGGTCGGCACGCATTCGAGCACCATGATGCTGGCACCGGCTTCGGCCACGGCCTTGGCATCGTCCACCAGCTGGCGCGCGGCATCACCACGGCCCTGGATCTTGAAGCCACCCAGGCGCAGCACCGACTGCGGGGTCAGGCCCAGGTGCGAACAGACCGGGATCTCGCGCTCGACCAGGTAGCGGATGATGTCGACCTTGAAGCCGGCGCCTTCGATCTTGACCATCTCCGCACCCGCCTGCAGCAGCTGCAGTGAAGCATCCAGCGCGCGTTCCGGGGTGGCATCGGCGCCGAACGGCAGGTCGGCGATCAGCAGCGCACGCTGCAGCACGCGGGCGACTGCGCGGGTGTGATAGACCATGTCGGCGACGGTCACCGGCAGGGTCGAATCGTGCCCCTGCACGACCATGCCCAGCGAATCGCCGATCAGGATCAGGTCGACGCCATTGGCATCGAAGGTGCGGGCGAAGCCTGCGTCGTAGGCGGTCAACATGACCAGCTTCTGGCCATTGCGCTTGGCCTCGGCCAGGGCGGGAACGGTCCAGGGCTTGCTGTCTGCGTGGGTGCTCATGTGCTGATAACCGGGGGAGATAACCCGGGCATTATCACCCTAACGGCGCGATCCCGCAGGCATCCACCCGCATCACTGCATCCCGTACGCGACCGTGGCCGGGAATGGCCAGATCGGCGGCGATTTCGGCCAACGGCACCAACACGAACGCACGCTCGTGCAGGTAGGGATGCGGCACCTTCAGCTCGGGCAGGTCCAGCACCTGCTCGCCGAACAGCAGCAGGTCCAGATCCAGCGCACGCGGCCCCCAGTGCACGGCGGGGTCACGTACGCGGCCGAAGCGCTGCTCCAGTGCGAGCATGGCCTGCAGCAACGCGACGGCGGGCAGATCGGTGTCGACCGAGGCCACTGCGTTGACAAAGGGTGGCTGGTCCTCGTTGCCCCATGCCGGCGTCGCGTACAACCGCGACGCCTGCGTCAGCCGGGTTCCGGGCAGCTCGTCCAGCGCGGCAATGGCCGCGCGGACGGTGTTGGCTGCGTCGCCAAGATTGGCACCCAGCCCGATCCAGGCACCGGTCATGGATTACTCGGCAGCACCGGCAGCTGCGCCATCGGGACGACGACGGCGACGACGACGCTTGCGCGGCGCTCCACCCTCCTCATCGCCGGCATCGCTGTGCAGGGAATCCAGCGACGAATCCAGCTCATGCCCGGACTGCGCCTGCGCTTCGCGCCAGAACGCGACGTCGGCTTCGTGCTCTGCCGATGCCACCTGGCGCAGGGCCAGGAAATCGAAGGCGGCACGGAAACGGGGATGGCTGAGCGTGCGCATCACACGCTTGCGCTGGCGCGAACTGAAGCGCGCCTGCAACAGCCAGATCTCCTGCATCGGCAGCGAGAAACGGCGCGGCAATGCAATGGTGCTCAGCTGCTGCACGGTGACACGGTCGGCGGCACGACGCTGTGCCTCTTCCGGCGCCACGCCCTGCTTGAGCAGCATTGCCTGTGCGCGGCAGTAAGCCGGCCACAGCAACAGCGCGAACAGGAACGCCGGCGACACGGGCTCGTCGTTGGCCACGCGTGCATCGGTGTTGGCCAGGCCCTCAATCAGCATGCGGCGCAGTGCGCCGGTACGGTTCGACTTCAGCGCCTTGGCACTTTCCGGGAACAACACGTCGAACAGGCCGTAGCGTTCCAATCCTTCGAAGCTGGCTACGCCGTGCCCGGACAGGAACAGCTTCAGGACTTCCTCGAACAGGCGCGCCGGTGCAGCTTCGTTGAGCAGGCCGGCCAGCTGCGGGATCGGTGCGGCAGTGCCCTCTTCGATCTGGAAGCCGAGCTTGGCCGCCAGGCGGACCGCACGCAGCATGCGCACCGGGTCTTCCTGGTAGCGCTGCACCGGGTCTCCGATGAGCTTCATCAGGCGTGCCTGCACGTCTTCGAAGCCGCCGGTGTAGTCACGCACCGAGAAGTCCTCGATGGCGTAATACAGGGCATTGCAGGTGAAGTCGCGGCGGATGGCGTCGTCTTCGATGCTGCCGTACACGTTGTCGCGCACGAGCATGCCGTTTTCCATCTCGCGGTCGCCGCTGCCGTCATCGATGTTGGCACGGAAGGTGGCGACTTCGATGATCTCGCGGCCGAACACAACATGGGCCAGGCGGAAACGGCGGCCGATCAGGCGGCAGTTGCGGAACAACTGCTTGACCTGTTCGGGCGTGGCATCGGTGGCCACGTCGAAATCCTTGGGTTGGCCATTGACCAGCAGATCGCGCACCGCGCCGCCGACAAGGTAAGCGCCGAAGCCGGCATCGCGCAGTCGATAAAGCACGCGCAAAGCGTTCGGGCTGATGTCCTTGCGGGAGATCGTGTGCTGGTCGCGCGGGATGACGCGCAGGCTGAACGGTGATGTAGCAGAGGAAATGATGTTGGCGCTTCCGGTTGAAGTTTCGGGATTGCCCAATGGCATCGAGGTGCATATACTAGCGCTCCTGCACCGGCAGCGACACACTGCTCCCTTCGTCTAGTGGTTAGGACGTGGCCCTCTCAAGGCTAAAACAGGGGTTCGAGTCCCCTAGGGAGCACCAGTCGCCGCAGCAGGAACCGAAAAAGCCCGCCTTGTGCGGGCTTTTCTGTTTTCCGGAATCGTGTCGCCGACTGGGCTGGTCGCTTGAGTGCCTCCTTGTTCCTGCGAGGGAGGGGGCGGGCCACCCTGTCCTGGACACGCAAAAGCCCATCCATGGTGCTCGATGGCGCCATCCATGGCGCCAACGGTCCAGGACAGGGTGGCCCGCCCCCTCCTGACAATTTCCGCGACGGCGGCAAGATCAAGAACAGCCTCGCTCCTCCGCGGCAAATCAGCCCGGACGCGCTTGCGTGTGTCCGCCACCCGCGATCTGTCGAGAGGCGGCAGGCCAGGCGCTCCAGGACCGTTGGCGCCATGGATGGCGACATCGAGCCCCCATGGATGGGTTTACGGCGTGTCCTGGAGCGGCTGGCCTGCCGCCTCCCCTCGGAACAGGGAGGCGCTGAAACTCAGGCCAAGCCGTCAGCCTTCCATCTGCTCCAGCTCTTTGCCCTTGGTCTCGCGCACGTAGCGGACGACGAAGATGATCGAGAGGATCGCGGCGACGGTGTAGATGCCGTACGCACCGGCCAGGCCGATGCCGGCCAGCAGCATCGGGAAGGTCACGGTGATCGCGAAATTCGAGGTCCATTGCGCCGCACCGGCCACGGCCAACGCCGGGCCGCGGATCTGGTTCGGGAACATCTCGCCCAGCATCACCCACATCACCGGGCCCCAGGACATGTTGAAGAACACCACATAGACGTTGGCCGCTACCAGCGCCAACCGGCCCATGCCGTCGGACAGCTGCAGCCGCCCCTCGGCCAGGCTGCCACTGGCGAAGGCCACCACCATCAGCACCAGGGCCACCGACATGCCGACCGAACCGACCCACAGCAGGGGCTTGCGGCCGATGCGATCGATCAGCACCACCGTCAGCAGGCAGGCGCCGATGCTCAGCGCACCGGACAGGACGTTGATCAGCAGCGCATCGCTTTCCGAGAAACCCACCGCCTGCCACAGCACCGCGCCGTAGTAGAACACCACATTGATGCCGACCAGCTGCTGGAACATCGCCAGGCCGATGCCGACCCAGACGATGGGGCGCAGCTTGCCGGTGGCCTTGTTGAGCAGGTCGCCGAATCGCGGCTTGTGCTGGTCCTGGGCCAGGCTTGCTTCGATCTCGGCCTGCTTGTTCACCGCGGTACGTTCGCCGTACAACCGGCCAAGCACCGCCCTCGCCTGCACCTGCCGACCCTTCATCACCAGGAAGCGCGGGCTTTCCGGGATCACCAGCAACAACAGCAGGAACAGCAGCGACGGCAGTGCCTGCATCCAGAACATCCAGCGCCAGGCTTCCTGCCCCAGCCAGAGCGGCTCGGTCGACGCACCCGCCGCCCGGGCCAGCAGATAGTTGCTGAGGAACGCTGCGAACAGGCCGCAGATGATCGCCATCTGCTGCACGGTCGCCAGCCGGCCGCGATAGCGCGCCGAGGCGACCTCGGCGATGTAGGCCGGCGACATCACGCTGGCCGCACCGACGGCGAATCCGCCGAGCACGCGTGCGCAGACGAACAACCAGGATGCATGTGCAGCGCCGGCGCCCAGCGCCGATACCAGGAACATCACGGCCGCCACGATCAGCACGCCGCGACGTCCCAGCCGATCGCCAAGCCAACCGGCCACGAACGCCCCGATCGCGCACCCCAGCAGCATCGAGGCGACCTCGAAGCCGAGCGCGGCCTCGCTGGAGTTGAAGGCCTGGCGCAGGCCGTCGACGGTGCCATTGATTACGCCACTATCGAAGCCGAACAGGAACCCGCCGAGGGTGGCGGCGCAACTGATCAGGACGATGAAGGCAGTGTTCTCACCGCCGTTGGAGGCGGCACCGGGCTGGACTGGCGACATGAAGGATCCTGCAGGCAAGGGGGCCGACCGAAGCGGGCCGGCGGCCCTGGCAGCGTCGCACAGGGCGGGCATGCCGCCAAATGGGCGTTCCGGGTACCAATCCGGCCCACTTTCACACGGCGACCGACACCGGGGGCCAACCTGTTCTAGAATTGGCAGGTTCAGAAAGCGATTCGCCCTCTACCCATGCCCTTTGTCGTCACCGAAAACTGCATCAAGTGCAAACACACCGATTGCGTGGAAGTGTGTCCCGTGGATTGCTTCCACGAAGGCCCGAACTTCCTGGTGATCGACCCGGACGAGTGCATTGACTGCACCCTCTGCGAACCCGAGTGCCCGGTCAACGCAATCTTCCCGGAAGACGATGTTCCCGCTGGCCAGGAAGGTTTCGTCGCCCTCAATGCAGAACTGGCGAAGGAATGGCCGGTGCTGACCGTGCGCAAGGACCCGCCGGCCGACGCCGGTGAGTGGGATGGCAAGCCGGACAAACTGAAGCTGCTGGAGCGCTGAGGCGCAGGCACCATGGCCCTGGTAGCTGCCAACCTTGGTTGGCACAAAGGCGCCGACCAAGGTCGGCCTCTAGAACCCGCAGGCAATGAAAAGGGCGCCCAGGGCGCCCTTTTCCGTTCTGGCCCTGGTAGCTGCCAACCTTGGTTGGCATAAAGGCGCCGACCAGGGTCGGCCTCTACCACGGCAGGTGCGAACCAGCAGGGTCCGCACCCGCCCAACCGGCCATTACGGGGCCAGCTTGGCCTTCAGCGCGGCAATCAGCTTCACCGGGGCTTCGGCGGTGGCCGGCAGGCCACGCGGGTCGACCGCGGAGATGTAGGCACCAGCGTCGACGGCGACCACACGGACCAGGAAGTTGCTGCCTTCATAGGCCACGTCGTACGAACCCAGCAGCTGCGCGCGCGTGGCGATGGTCAGGCCTTCCACGCCTTCCAGCGCGGTACCGACCTTGGCGAAGGCTTCATCCTTGCTGCCGGCAATGGTGAAACCGGTGGCGCTGACGGCGGGGGTGGCGGCGGCCGGGGTGGCCGGCTTGGTCGCCGAGCTCAGGGTCGGCACCTGGTTGTTGCCGGCGCCTGCCGGCAGGTTCAGGTCCGGCGGCACTTCCAGCGGACGCACTTCCGGGGCCAGAGCGTAGTCGCCCTTGACGCCACGCTTGAAGCAACCGGTGGTGCCGGCTGCGGTGGCCACGGCAAGGAGCGCGAAGGACAGCACGCGGACGGCGGAAACGGATTGGCGCATGTGAATCTCCTGGATCAGACCAAGACGGAAGGTCAGTGGCTGGAAAGGGCTTCGAGGGCGGCGATATCGCCGGCAAGATGGTCGGCGGCAGGCGCGTGTGCGGCCGAAAGCGGCAGCAGCGGCAGGCGCAGATCGTGACCGATGCCGATCCGACGCAACAGCGCCTTGACCGGAATCGGGTTGGATTCGACACCGCAGAAGTCATGGAACGGCTGCAGGCGAGCGTCCCAGGATTCAACGGCTTCGTGGTCGCGGGCAGCGGCCAGGTCGCACATCCGGCGATAGGCGCCGGGCAGCACGTTGGAACCGACCGAGATCAGACCGTCCATGCCGGCCTGGATCGAACGTGCGGCCGTGCCGTCATCGCCGGTGAGCACGGCAAAGGTCGGGCTGCGCAGGTCAAGCAGTGCCCGCACGCGGCCGGTATCGCCCACCGCTTCCTTGATGCCGACGATGTTCGGATGGCTGGCGAGCTCGGCCACGGTCTCCGGCAGCATGTCGCAGCCGGTGCGGCCAGGCACGTTGTACAGCACCACCGGCACTCCGGCCTGGTCGGCGACCGCGCGGTAATGCGCGATCAGGCCAGCCTGGGTCGGCCGCACGTACGGCGGGGTGACCACCAGCGCGTGGGTGGCGCCAAGCGCGGCAGCACGGCGGGTCTGCTCGATGGTTTTGGCGGTGCCGGACAGGCCGGTACCGGCCAGGACCGGAACGCGGCCGGCGATGCGTTCGACCGCGCTGGCCAGCAGCTGGTCGTACTCCGCATCGGACAGGGTGGCTGCCTCGCCGGTGGAGCCGGCAACGACAACGCCTTGGACGCCGCCCTCCAGCTGCAGGTGCAGCAGGCGCTGCCAACCGTCGGGGTCGAGTGCGCCGTCGGCCCGGAAGGGGGTCGCCAGCGCGGTGATGAGGCCGGAAAGGGACAAGGACGTGCTGCTCTTGGCTGGGGAGGGAAAACGTCCGCCACGGAAGGGCGCGGGCGTTCTGAATGTTACTTGCGGCGCGAAAGCACGGGCAAGTATGCTGGACACCGGTGGATCCCCGCCTCTGGCGGGCATTCAGACTAACGCATGCATTACCCGGAATCGCCTTGACCGACACCACCCCGCGCCCAGCGCCGAGCGAAAACCACCTCCTGATCAACGCCTATACGACGCATCCGGAGTCCCCCCTGTTGTCCGTCACCCGCCGCATCGCCGACAGCGGGTGCAATCTGGTGGATGCACGCCTGGCCACCGTGGGCCGCGATGTCTCGGTGACCGCGCTGGCCACCGGCTCCTGGGATTCGGTCGCCAAGCTGGAAGCGATGCTGACCCGGCTCGAGCGCGAGGAAGGCCTGAAGCTGGTGTGGTATCGCACCGAAGCCAAGCAGGCGCAGTCCAACCTGCTGCCGTACATCGTCGAGGTGATCGCCGCCGACAAGCCGGGCATCCTGTTCCAGCTGGCCGATTTCTTCGACCGCCAGGGCATCACCATCGAGACCCTGCAGAGCACGCGCTACCGCGCCATGCAGACCGGTGCGGAAATGTTCAGCGCACAGGTCACCATCGGCGTGCCGGCCAACATGCATATCGCCGCCCTGCGCGATGATTTCCTCGAGTTCTGCGACCACTTGAACCTGGACGCGATCATGGACCCGATGAAGTTCTGATTGAAACCCTGATTCTTCGCGCGCTCCTCACGGGCGCGTGGCGTTTCATGCAATTGTCGTAGAAAGAACCCAGGCTCGACAGAAGGACCTCATGAACAACGGCGATACCCTGGACAGCACCACCCTTTCCCTGCCGCTGGCGCTGTCCGGCGGCGCCCAGGCCACCCTCGGCGATTACGCCGGCCAGTGGCTGGTGCTGTACTTCTACCCCAAGGACAGCACCCCGGGCTGCACCACCGAGGGCATCGACTTCAACGCACTGCTGCCCGACTTCAGGAAGGCGGGCGCGGTCGTGCTTGGCGTGTCCCGCGACTCGGTGAAGTCCCACGACAACTTCTGTGCCAAGCAGGGCTTCGCGTTCCCGCTGGTCAGTGATGCCGACGAAGCGCTGTGCAGCGCCTTCGACGTGATCAAGATGAAGAACATGTACGGCAAGCAGGTACGTGGCATCGAGCGCAGCACCTTCCTGATTTCCCCCGACAGCCGCATCGTGCAGTCATGGCGCAAGGTCAAGGTCGCCGGCCATGCCGACGCCGTCCTTGCCGAACTGAAGGCCAATCAGTCCAAGTGAGTCCCATCGCCCACTTTGTCCGCCACCACCCTGCCCTGCAGCAGGCCGTGGTGGTTTTTCCCTGTCCGTAACCAGGAACCGATGATGACCCGAGGCAAGCGCATCTACGTGCTGGATACCAACGTGCTGATGCACGATCCCACCGCGCTGTTCAAATTCGAGGAGCACGATGTCTACCTGCCCATGCAGGTGATCGAGGAGCTGGACAACGGCAAGAAGGGCACGACCGAAGCGAGCCGCAATGCCCGCCAGGTCAGCCGCTTCCTCAACGAGCTGGTGCAGGCTTCGGGCCTGGACAACCTGGCCGAGGGCATTCCGCTGCAGCGGCCGCAGGGCCTGCAGCTGCGCGGCAAGCAGAGCGTGGGCCTGCTGCGCTTCCAGACCAGCCATTTCGACGCGGGCAAGAGCTTTGGCAAGGTCATCCCGGACAACGCCATCCTCGGCGCGATCCTGGCGCTGAAGGAAGAAACGCCGGAGATCCCGGTGGTGTTCGTCTCCAAGGACATCAACCTGCGGATCAAGGCGGCCATCGCCGGCATCGTCTCGGAAGACTACGAGAACGACCGCGCGCTGGACGATTTCAGCCTGCTCTACACCGGCGCCACCGAGCTGCCGGAAGATTTCTGGAAGCGCCACGGCGAGGATCTGCGCAGCTGGAGCGACAAGGGCCGCACGCACTACGAAATCCTCGCCCAGGACGGCGAAGAGTGGTACCCGAACCAGTACGTGTACCTGCCGGGCGAAGACGAAGTCGAGCTGCGCGTCAGCAGGATCGTCGGCGATGGCAAGGTGGTGTTGTCGCTGGTCGATGACTTCCGCCACGGCAGCCATGCCGTGTGGGGCATCAGCGCGCGCAACCGCGAGCAGAACTTCGCACTCAACGCACTGATGGATCCGGAGATCGACTTCGTCACCCTGCTCGGTACTGCCGGCACCGGCAAGACCCTGCTGGCACTGGCCGCCGGCCTGGCGCAGACGATGGACCAGCAGCGCTACCGCGAGATCATCATGACCCGCGCCACGGTCAGCGTCGGCGAGGACATCGGCTTCCTGCCCGGCACCGAGGAAGAGAAGATGACGCCGTGGATGGGCGCGTTGACCGACAACCTGGAAGTGCTGACGCACAACCAGGAAGGCGGCACCTGGGGCCGCCAGGCCACCAACGACCTGCTCGCCAGCCGCATCAAGATCCGCTCGATGAACTTCATGCGCGGCCGTACGTTCCTGTCGCGTTACCTGATCCTGGACGAGGCGCAGAACCTGACGCCCAAGCAGATGAAGACGCTGATCACCCGTGCCGGCCCCGGCACCAAGATCGTCTGCCTGGGCAACGTCGAACAGATCGACACCCCGTACCTGACCGAAACCACGTCGGGCCTGACCTACGCCGTGGACCGCTTCAAGAACTGGCCGCACAGCGCGCACATCACGCTGCGTCGCGGTGAACGCTCGCGGCTGGCCGATTACGCCTCGGAGGTGTTGTGAACCGCTGCACCCGTCTGCTGCTGCCATCGCTGGCGGTCGCCATTGCCACGCTGCTCGGTGCCTGCGCGACCACGCAGGGACCGGCCAGCGTGCCGACCACAGAACGCAGTGGCCAGTCCTGGGTGGTCACCCGCCCGATCATCGCCGCGCAGGTGCTCGATACCTGCTCGCGCCCCAGCCCCGGCCGCGAGGCCGGGCGGGTAAGCGGCTACTGGGCACCGAGCCGGCAGCAGGTGGACCAGCTGGAAGCGAAGCTGGCATCGCTGGAAGCGCAGGTGCCACACGTGCTGGATTTCGATCGCCAGTACGTTGGCATCGAGCTGGACGGAAAGCAGGTGATCTACATCAACGCGTTCCATCTGCCTGAAGACAACAGCCTCCGGCCCGCCCGCGAAGCGGTGCGGGTCTGCGATGGCGGCGCGCAGTTCTGGGGCGCGGTCTTCGACCCGACCAGCGGGACCTTCAGCGAACTGCAGTTCAACGGCGGCTTCGGCGGGCCCTGAGGGGCCTGCCATGGGAATCCGCCTGCCCACCTGGGTCTGGATCGGCGCGGTCGCCCTGTCGTGCGTGGCCGGCATGGTCAATGTGGTTGGCTTCCTCGGTTTTGAACACCAGGCGGTCAGCCACATGACCGGCAGCACCAGCCAGCTTGGCATGGCACTGGCGCAAGGTGACTGGCGCGCGGTCGCCCATTTGTGGGGGCTGCTGATCGCGTTTTCGCTGGGCGCGATGGTCAGCGGACTGCTGATCCAGGACAGCGCACTGCAGCTCGGCCGGCGCTACGGCGTGGCGCTGGCATTGGAATCGCTGTTGCTGCTGGCGGCCATTCCGCTGTTCAAGCAGCATCAGATATGGGGCGCATTGGCGGCCGCGATGGCCTGCGGACTGCAGAATGCGATGGCCACCACCTTCAGTGGTGCCGTCGTACGCACCACTCATCTCAGCGGCATGTTCACCGATCTCGGCATCGGCCTCGGCCACCTGCTGCGCGGGCTGCCGCTGCAGGTACGACGCCTGACCCTGAGCGGCCTGATCATCAGCGGCTTCCTTGCTGGCGGCGTGATCGGCGCCTGGCTGTTCGTGCGCTGGCAATACGACGCCCTGCTCGCCCCTGCCCTGCTGACCGGACTGACCGGACTGGGCTATGTGTCCTACCAGCAGTGGGCACGCTGGCGGCGTTGAGCATGGCGCCATCCACGCATGGCGTGGATCTACGTTGTCCATCCGATCATTTCTGCGATATCCACGCATGGCGTGGATCTACTGACCGTCACCAGGAAGCTATCGAAGGCGGGGCGGTGTCGGATTGCGGGGTGTCCGCGCCATGGATGGCGCGGCCAAGCCTACAAGGACGTACTTGCGGCGTCCCCGCAATCCGACACCGCCCCGCCTCCCCCGCAGAAATCCAGAGCCGCTGTTGCTGTTGCCCCGGCTTCTGCCGTTGCCGGGCGCAGCCCGGCCGGCACTACCCCCTGGCAGGGCAGCACGGCACAATCACTGCATGAGCCCGACCACCCCTGTTTCCGCCCTGACCATTGCCGGTTCCGATTCCGGCGGCGGCGCCGGCATCCAGGCCGACCTGAAGGCCTTCGCCGCGCACCGTGTGCACGGCCTGTCGGTGATCGCCGCACTGACCGCGCAGAACACCCGCGGCGTCAGCGCCGTGCACGTACCACCGATCGACTTCCTGCGCGCGCAGATCGAGGCCTGCTTCGACGACTTCGATATCCACGCAGTGAAGCTGGGCATGCTGGCCAACGCCGAGGTGATCCACGCCGTGGCCGATGCCCTGGAACGCCATCGACCGCCGCACGTGGTGCTCGACCCGGTGATGGTCGCCACCAGTGGCGCTCGCCTGCTGGAGGACAGCGCGCTGCAGGCAATGCGCGAACGGCTGCTGCCACTGGCCACCCTGGTCACCCCCAATGCACCCGAAGCGGAGCTGCTGGTCGGCCGCAGCATCGCCAATGGCAACGATGCAGAGCGGGCCGCCGCCTCGCTCCTTGATCTGGGCGCCGGTGCAGTGCTGTTGAAGGGGGGGCACCTGCACGAAGGCAACCGCGTGGTCGACCGCTACTTCGACGGCGTCAGCAGCGAAGAATTCATCCATGCCCGCCTGCCACTGGATGCGCATGGCACCGGCTGCACGCTGGCCTCGGCCATCGCCGCGCAGCTCTGCAACGGGCTGAGCCTGGCCAACGCCTGCGAAGCCGGCATCGACTACGTAGCGCGCGGATTGCAGCAGGGCTATGCGCCCGGTCGCAGCGAGGTGCTGGTACTGGACCACTTCGGCGCGGCACCGCACGCATGAGCGATTCGCCACGCGCACTCGCCGTGGACAGCGGCGATGGCCACCGTTACGAGGTCATCGCCTGCGTGCCTGCACAGCCACTGGCGCGGCTGTTGTGGCTGCCGGCGCTGGGCGTGGCCGCGCGCCACTACCTGCCGCTTGCACAGGCACTGGCAGCCAAGGGCGTGGCGGTCTACCTGCACGAATGGCGCGGAAATGGCAGCAGCTCGCTGCGCCCGTCGCGCAGCCGGGATTGGGGCTACCGGCAGATTCTCGACCACGATCTGCCGGCCAGCCAAGCCGTGCTCGCCGATGCCGATGACGCGCAGGAGGTACTGCCATGGATCATCGGTGGCCACAGCCTGGGCGGGCAGCTGGCCTGCGTGCACGCCGGACGCCAGCCACAGGCGTTCGATCGATTGTGGCTGGCCGCCAGCGGCACACCGTTCTGGCGCACGTTCCCGCCACCACGCGGTTGGCTGCTGCCACTGATCTATCGCTTCCTGCCGTGGATCGCGCGGCGCCAGGGCGTGCTGCACGGGCGCCGGCTCGGTTTCGGCGGCACCGAAGCACGCGGACTGATCGCCGACTGGGCACGCGTAGGGCTGAGCAATCACTACGCCGCCGCAGGCATGGACGAGGACCTGGATGCGCAGCTGGCGCGCGTGCACGGCAGTGCGCAGGCGGTGCTGATGGAAGACGATTGGCTGGCGCCGAGCGGATCAATGCAGGCGCTGCTGGCGAAACTGCCGAATGTCGCCTCGGAATTGCGCGTGCTTTCTGCGCAGGAGCTGGGTACGCAGGCCGATCACTTCGCGTGGATGAAACACCCGGAGGCTGTTGCAGAGGCGTTTTTCATTCAGTTGGGTGAAAATTTTCACAAAAGCGTTGACGACTCGCGCCGACATCCGCATAATTCCGCTCCTGTCGCAGGGCGCCCGTAGCTCAGTTGGATAGAGTACCTGGCTACGAACCAGGCGGTCGGGAGTTCGAATCTCTCCGGGCGCACCACTCGACAGACCTTCAGCATCCGCCGCTGGAAGTGCAGTAAAATTTGATTGTGTACCGCGCGCCCGTAGCTCAGTTGGATAGAGTACCTGGCTACGAACCAGGCGGTCGGGAGTTCGAATCTCTCCGGGCGCACCA
>NZ_JBWKVP010000014.1:0-93865 GCF_059421765.1 Stenotrophomonas sp. GW821-FHT02D01 | reverse complement strand
CCGGCGGAAAACGGATCCGACCCCAAGAGCTGGCCCGACAGATCGCGGAGAACTGTCGAAGGCGGGGTGGGTCCGGTTGCGGGGGCGTGAGCGCCATGGATGGCGCGACCGAGCCTACAGGGACGTATTCACGGCGTCCCCCGCAACCGGACCCACCCCGCCTACCCACAGGAAGCCAGCTTTTGCTCTGGCTCTGGCCTTGGCTTCAAGGCCTCTGCAGGTGCAGGGCGCAGCCCTGCTGAACCACCCAAAAACCTTACTGGAGCAGCGAGCGCAGCATCCACGCGTACTTCTCGTGGGTCTGCAGGCGCTGGGTCATCAGATCCTCGGTCGGGGCGTCGTCAGCGTCGTCGGCCACATCCAGCACTTCACGTGCCGTACGGCATACCGCTTCGTTGGCGACCACCAACTGGCGTACCATTTCACGCCAGTCCGCACTGTCGGTCAGGCCCGGCTCCTCGACGATCGAGGTCAGCGCAGCAAATTCCCGGTAGGAGCCCGGGGCATTGAAGCCCAGTGCGCGGATGCGCTCGGCCACATCGTCCAGTGCCGCCCACTGCTCGGTGTACTGCGTCTCGAACATGGTGTGCAGCGAGTTGAACATCGACCCGGTGACATTCCAGTGGAAGTTGTGGGTCTTCAGATAGAGCGTGAACGCATCGGCCTGGAACCGCGCCAATCCGTCGGCGATCTTCTTGCGGTCGCCCTGGGTGATCCCGATATCGATGTTGGGGGCCGACGGCGCGGAAGCCGCAAGCTTCTGCTTGCCGGTCTTGGGCTTGGTCGTGCTCTTGGTCTTCGCCATGGGGTTCCTCCTTGTGGAATCGTTGGCCTTCACAATAAATCAGTCTTGATGACTGGTCGCATTCAAAGTTTTAAACGAACCGATTGATGAACGCTATCGACAAAATGCCGCAGTCCCGCCAGCGCCAACAGCGTGCCGCCATCGACGGCGCCATGAGCCGCGACCGTGGACGATTGCTGGGAATGCTCTCGCGTTGCCAGGCCAAGCCACAGGATGCGGCGTTGGCCGCCAGTTTCGAGCAGGCCTTGCAGGTTTCGGTGCAGCGCCGGCAGGCGCGGGCGCAACAACAGCCGGCCATTACTCTGGACCCACAGCTGCCGATTGCGCGTGAAGCCGAGACCATCACCCAGTTGATCCGCGACCATCAGGTGGTGGTGATCGCAGGTGAAACCGGCTCGGGCAAGACCACGCAGCTGCCGAAACTGTGCCTGGCCGCCGGCCGTGGCCAGGCCGGCATGATCGGCTGCACGCAGCCACGCCGGATCGCCGCACGTGCGGTGGCCAGCCGTGTCGCGCAGGAGCTGCAGAGCGAGCTGGGCCAGCTGGTGGGCTACCAGGTGCGCTTCAACGACAAGGTCGGCGAAGACACCCGCATCAAGTTCATGACCGACGGCATCCTGCTGGCCGAGATCGCCAGTGATCGCTGGCTGTCGAACTACGACACGATCATCGTCGACGAAGCGCACGAACGCAGCCTCAACATCGACTTCCTGCTTGGCTATCTCAAGCAGCTGCTGCGCAAGCGCCCGGACCTGAAGCTGATCGTCACTTCGGCGACCATCGACACCGAGCGCTTCGCCCAGCATTTCGACAATGCGCCGGTGATCAGCGTCGAAGGCCGTACCTATCCGGTCGAGGTGCGCTATCGCGCGCTGGAAGGCGAGGGCGAAGACCAGGGCGAACGCACGGTCAACGATGCCATCGTTGCGGCCATCGACGAAATCACCCGCCTGGATTCCCGTGGCGACGTGCTGATCTTCCTGCCGGGCGAACGTGAGATCCGCGATGCGCACCAGTCGCTGGAGCGGCGCAAGTACCGCAATACCGAAGTGCTGCCGCTGTACGCGCGGCTGTCCAACCAGGACCAGGACCGCGTGTTCAACCCCGGCCCGAACCGGCGCATCGTGCTGGCCACCAACGTGGCCGAGACCTCGTTGACGGTGCCGCGCATCCGTTATGTGGTCGACCCCGGCTTCGCCCGCGTCAAGCGTTACAGCCCGCGCAACAAGCTGGACCGGCTGCACATCGAGCCGATCTCGCAGGCCAGTGCCAACCAGCGCAAGGGCCGCTGTGGCCGCGTGGCCGAGGGCATCTGCTATCGCCTGTATGCCGAGGCCGATTTCCAGGCACGGCCGGAGTTCACCGATCCGGAAATCCGTCGTTCCAGCCTCGCGGGGGTGATCCTGCGCATGCTGCAGCTCGGCCTGGGCCGCATCGAGGACTTCCCGTTCCTTGAGGCGCCGGATGAGCGGGCCGTCGCCGATGGTTGGCAGCATCTGACCGAGCTGGGGGCGATCGACAGCGAGCGCCACTTGACCGCGATCGGCAAGCAGATGGCGCGCCTGCCGGTGGACGTGAAACTGGCGCGCATGCTGGTGGCGGCACAGGCCGCGGGCTGCCTGCGACCGATGCTGGTGATCGCCTCGTTCCTGGGCATCCAGGATCCGCGCGAGCGACCGCCCGAGGCGCGCGGCGCGGCCGACAACGCACATGCGCAGTTCGCTGACGGCCGCTCCGAGTTCGTCGGTGTACTGCGCCTGTGGGACGCCTATCGCCAGTCCCATGAGGATCTGACCCAGTCCAAGCTGCGCGACTGGTGCGGCCGCCACTTCCTCGGCTTCCTGCGCATGCGTGAATGGCGCGAGCTGCATCGCCAGCTGCGCCTGCTGTGCGAGGAACTGGGCTGGAAGGAGGAGGCCGCCGAGGTATCGATGGCCCCGCTGCTGGCCGGCAGCAGTGCGCCGGCTCCGGCGCGCGATGATGCTGCTGCGGTGAAGGCGACCCGTGGCCAGCTGCACCGTGCCGCGCGCCTGGCCCGCGAGGGCAAGGCCGAAACGGCGCCCGCACCGGTCGCCGCCCGTGCGCAGAAGGACCAGGCGCCCGACGGTGGTGGTTACAGCGAGCGCGTTCGCGCCACGGCTTACCAGACCCTGCATCGGGCCCTGGTGGCGGGTCTGCCCACGCAGATCGGCCATCGCAGCGAGAAAGGTGATTTCCAGGCGCCGCGCCAACGCCGTTTCCTGCCGTTCCCTGGTTCGACGCTGTCCAAGCGGCCGCCACCCTGGCTGCTGGCCGCCAACCTGCTGGATACGCAGAAGGTCTGGGGCATGACCCTGGCGGCGATCGAGCCGGACTGGGTGATTGCCGAACTGCCGCACCTGCTGCTGCGCAAGCACTTCGACCCACATTGGTCGCGTGCGCAGGGCCAGGTGCTGGCCTCCGAGCAGATCAGCCTGTTCGGGCTGGTGCTGGCACCTAAGAAGCCGGTGCACTACGGCCGCATCAACGCCGGCGAGGCGCATGACATCTTCGTGCGCCAGGCACTGGTGACCGGTGAGATCAACACCCGCGCCAGCTTCGTGGCCGACAACCAGAAGGTGCTGGAGCAGGCACGCGAGGAAGAAGCCAAGCTGCGCCGTGCCGGCATCGTTGCCGACGAGGACTGGCAGGCACGCTGGTACCTGGACCGGGTGCCGCCGCTGATCCACTCCGCGTCAGGGCTGGATGCGTGGTGGAAGGCGTTGCCGCCGGAACAGCGCAAGGGCCTGCACTGGTCGCTGGTGGATCTGCTGCCGGGCGAAGGCAGCGAGCAGGAGCGCTACCCGAAGTACCTGGCGTTGGGCCAGGCGCGGTTGCCGCTGCACTACCGCTTCGAACCCGGGGCCGAAGATGACGGCGTGACACTGGACGTCCCGCTGCACCTGCTCAATGCATTGGATGCGGTGCAGTTGGGATGGTTGGCGCCCGGTTTCGTTGCCGACAAGGCGGCCGCGCTGATCCGCAGCCTGCCCAAGGCGATGCGGCGCAACTACGTGCCGGCGCCGGATTTCGCGCGCGCGTTCTACGAAGCGTTCCCGCAGCCCAGTGCCGATGCGATCACCGGTGAGCTGGCGCGCTTCCTGTCACGGGCAACCGGGGCAACGGTGGCCGCGATCGATTTCGAGCCCGGTTCAATCGAGCCGCACCTGCACATGAACCTGCGCCTGCGCGATGAGCAGGGCAAGGTGCTGGCGACGTCGCGCGATCTCGATGTCCTGCGTGCGAAGTTTGGCGGCCGTGCCGGCGATGCGTTCGCCGCGCGTGCCGGGCGCGAGATGGCAGCCGATGGACTGCGCACGTTCCCGGCCACGCCGATTCCGCTGCAGGTGCCGGGCGAGGCCGGTGTGCCGGCCTATCCCGCGCTGAAGGATGAGGGTGACAGCGTTGCACTGCGCATCTTTGCTGATCGCCAACAGGCCGAGGAAGCACACCCGCTGGGCGTGCGTCGACTGCTGGAGATCGGCTTGGGCGAGAAGATCAAGCAGGCACGCAAGCAGTTGCCGGTAGCGGCGAAGACCGGGCTGCTGTATGCCTCGATCGAAACCCAGGAACGCCTGCGTGGCGATCTGGTCGATGCGGCGCTGAATGCCGTGCTGGCCGACGGCCTGGGCGATATCCGCGATGCAGCTGCATTCGAGCAGCGTCGCGAACACGCCGCAAAAACGCTGTTCGGCGAAGCCATGCAGCGGTTGAAGCTGGCCGAGTCGATCCTTGCCCTGGTGGCCGAGTTGAAGCCGATGCTGGAGGCGCCGTTGATGGGCTGGGCGCGCGGCAATCTGGATGACATGGAAGCGCAGCTGGTTGGGCTGATCCATCCGGGTTTCCTGCGCGACACGCCGGCTGATGTCCTGGCGCAGTACCCGCGCTACCTCAAAGCGATGATCCTGCGCACCGAGCGTGCCAAGCGCGATCCCCCGCGTGACCAGGCGCGCATGCTGGAACTGCACCCGTTCCTGGAGGCGTTGCAGGTGGGCGAGCAGCAGGGCCTGCGCGAGCGGCCGCAGTGGCAGGCATTGCGCTGGGATCTGGAGGAGCTGAGGGTATCGCTGTTCGCCCAGGAACTGGGCGCACGCACCGGCGTTTCGGCGAAGAAGCTGGCGCAGCGGGTGACCGCACTGCGCCAGGCCTCGTAATCCCTGGGCTGGCCCCGCCGGGCACTCGCCGGCGGGGTCAAGCGGAATGGCATCCACGCATGGCGTGGATCTACAGCCGATGGTGGCGCAGACGGTTGCCGCCAGACGTTGGCTTGGCTCTGCAGCAAAGCCAGGCCGTTACTTGGTGCGGCGCACCTTGGGCTGGGTGTTCACGCCTTCGACCTTCAGGTACCACACGCCCATCACTCCGGGGCTGATGCTGACCTTCGGCGACTGCTTGCGTACGCCGGAAATCGAGGTGGCATCGGTCTGTTCCCACTGCTGGCCATTGTCCAGCACGTAGACCCGGCCTTTGCCGAAACCGCGGAACTCGCCCTGCAGCACGCCGCTGATCGGCTCGCTGCTGCCGAAGTCGAAGAAGCCGCGGTTCTTCACGATCACTTCCTGGCGGCCTTCCTCGCGCGCTTCTTCGCGCACCGCAGCGACCGCCTCGGTGGTGGCGGCTTCAACCTTGCCCTGCAGCCAGCGGTTGAGCGTGGCCAGCTCGGCGGCATTGAGCTTGTCCAAGCCTGCGGCCTTGAATTCGGCCGGCGACATCTGCTGCTGCAGGTCGCCCTGCATTACGCGCTGGGCCAGCGCGGGTGCCGACAGGGACAGCAGCACGGCGGCACAGGCCAGAAGGCGAGGGCGGAAAGACAGGGTGATCGAAGGCATGGCGGAACTCTCCCGTGGATGTCGGCGAGTGTAGCGGCATGTCCACATTCCCGGCGATGCTGGCCGCGGCGATTGTTCCTGAACGGCTGCGGCGCTAGTGTAGGGGCTTCTGTCTTGCCTGCTCGATGCTGTGAACCGCGCTTCCGTCCCCGGCCTGGATGCCTTGTTGAACCGCCCCTCGGCAGCCGTGCTGCCGGCTCCGCTGCGCCAGGCCCTGCGCGGGCATTGGGAAGCGCCCGACTGCGACCCGCAGATGCGTGCCAGCTGGTCGGTGCTGGGCGATACCCTGGACGCGCTGGCGATGCTCTCGGCAGACGAGGGTGCCGTGGTGGCGGCCCTGCTGTTCGATCTGCCGGGCCTGCGCGTCCATCTCGATGCACTGCCGCTGGGCAGCCACAAAGCGGCGGTGATCGGCCTGCTCGATGGACAGGATGCGGCTGATCCCGTCTGGGCCCTGCATGCCGGGCGCGAGGCGGGCCGCAACAGCGAAGGCCTGCGCCGGTTGCTGCTGGCCATCATCCGCGACCTGCGGGTGGTGCCGATCCTGCTGGCCCGGCAGCTGGCGCGCATGCGCGCAGCCGACAAGCTCGATGAGGAGCAGCGCCGCGCGCTGGCCCAGTTGACCCGCGACATCCATGCGCCGCTGGCCAACCGGCTCGGCATCTGGCAGTTGAAGTGGGAACTGGAAGACCTGGCCTTCCGCCACCTGGAGCCGGAAACCTACCGACGCATCGCGCGTGAGGTCGACGAGACCCGCATCGCCCGCGAGCGCTATGTCGAGAATGTGAAGAAGGTACTGTCGCGCGAACTGGGCGTGCAGGGCATCCGCGCCGAGGTCAGCGGCCGGCCCAAGCACATCTACAGCATCTGGCGGAAGATGCAGAAGAAGCGCCTGGCCTTCGACCAGCTGTATGACATCCGTGCGGTACGGGTGATGGTCGACGACGTCGCCGCCTGCTACGCCGCGCTCGGCGTGGTGCATGCGCTGTGGGCACCGGTGCCGAGCGAGTTCGATGATTACATCGCCCGGCCCAAGGCCAACGATTACCGCTCGCTGCACACGGCGGTGGTTGGCCCGGAGGGGCGCACCATCGAAGTGCAGATCCGCACCCACGACATGCACGCACAGGCCGAGCTGGGCGTGGCCGCGCACTGGAAGTACAAGGAAGGCGGCAAGGGCGCGGAGAAGTCGTTTGATCGCAAGATCACCTGGATGCGGCAGCTGCTGGAGCAGGCGCAGGACGGGCAGGGCAATGAACTGGCCGGGGCGCTTGATGCCGAGCTGACCGAAGACCGGGTCTACGCGCTGACCCCGAAGGACGAGGTGCTGGACCTGCCGCAGGGCGCAACGCCGCTGGATTTTGCCTATCAGGTGCACACCATGGTCGGGCACCGCTGCCGTGGGGCCAAGGTCAACGGCCGCATCGTGCCGTTGACCTACCGTCTGCGCAGCGGGGATCGCGTCGAGATCCTCACCGGCAAGGAGGCCGACCCGCGCCGCGACTGGCTGATGCCGGCCAACGGCTTCCTGGCCAGCAACCGCTCGCGCGAGAAGGTGCGCAGCTGGTTCCACAAGCTGGACCGTGCGCGCAACGTGCAGGCAGGGCGCGAGCTGCTGGAGCGCGAACTGAAGCGGCTGGGCCTGCAGCATTCGGACCTGTCCGCAGCGGCGAAGAAGTTTCACGCCGACAGCGTCGACGACCTCTACATCCAGGTTGCCCTGGGCGATACCGGCCCCAACCAGGTCAGCCGTTCGCTGCTGGAGGCCGAGCGTGCGGCCAGCCAGCCGGCGCCGACGTCGGCATTGCCGCGGCCGACCGCGCGCCGCGAGAACCTGGGCAAGTCCAAGTTCACCGTACAGGGCGTGGGCAATCTGCTGGTGCAGCTGGCGCGCTGCTGCCAGCCGGTGGCGGGCGAACCGATCGTCGGCTACCTGACCCGTAGCCGTGGTGTCACGGTACATCGTGCAGACTGCGTGGCACTGGCACGGCTGGCTGCGTCCAGTCCGCAGCGGATCCTGCCGGTGGAATGGGGCCAGGCCGGCGGTGGCTATGAAGTGGACGTGGTGGTCGATGCGGTCGACCGCCGCTGGCTGCTGAAGGACATCACCAATCTGATCGCACAGGAAGACGCCTACGTGCTGGACATCCACAGCGACAACGTCCGCAACAGCGGCCGCGCGCATCTGCGCCTGCGGCTGAAGGTCAGCGACTACGGCCAGTTGTCGAATCTGCTGGGCAAGCTCGATGCGTTGCCGGGCGTCAGCGAGGCGCGTCGTCTGGGCTGAGCTTCACGCTGCCCCGGCTACCCTGCACGCATGGAACGCGAGCCCCTGCATCGCTCACACAGCGCCGCACATCCGGCGCTCGATCGCGTTCGCCGTGAAAGCCGCTGGTGGTGGCTGCAGGCGCGGCATGCACGCCGGGTGTGGCGTTGGGCGCTGTTGGCGGCTGCAGCCGTGTTCGTGCTGCTGGTACTGGTGCGCAAACCGCTGGCGGACTGGTTCTGGGATGAGCCACAGATAGAGCAACTGCTGGCCGAGGGCGATCGCGCGCTGGCAGAAGGTCGCTTGACCGCGGGCGACGGCAGCGGCGCGCGAGAACGCTACCAGGCGGTACTGGCCCTGGATGGCGACCGTCCGCAGGCACGACAGGGCTTGGCCCGCACCGGTGCGGCAGCGCTGCAGCACTCACGCGAGCGGCTGCAGGCGGGCGACCTGGACGGCTGCGCGCAGGCGCTGGCGCTGGCGCGTGAGCTGCAGGTGCCGCGTGCCGAGGCAGACGCGGTGGCCCAGCAACTGCAGGCGCGTCGTCGTGCCGGGGCTGGCATCGGCGCTTTGCTTGCGCAGGCCCGCAATGCCTTTGCAGCGGGGCGGCTGGACGACGGCGACAGCAGTGCGTTGCCGTTGTTCCAGCGGGTGCTGACGCTGCAGCCGGACAACCTGCCTGCGCTGGAAGGTCGCGAGGATGCATTGAGCGACCTGCTGCAGCAGGCGCGTGCACAGGCCGCGCGCGGCGAATTGGCCACGGCGGCTGCGATCCTGCAGCGCGCACGTCAGTTCGATGCAGGTCATTCCGAGCTTCCTGCCAGCCAGGAAGCGCTCTCCCAGGCCGTCGATCAACGGCTGCAGCAGGGTCAGCGTGCGCTAAAACGGCAGCAGCTTGAGACGGCTGCGGATAGTTTCCAGGCCGTGCTGGCGGTCACGTCCGATGATCCCACTGCACTGCGTGGGCGCGAGCAGACCGTGCAGGCATTGCTGGCGCGCAGCCAGAAGCGGGCCGACGATTTCCAGTTCGAGGCGGCCGACAAGGATGCTGCGCTGGCGGCAGGTCTGGGTGCCTCGCAAGCGGCGCAGCAGCAGCTTGCACAGCGCCTGCAGCGTGCGCGGCAGGCACGCCAGTCGTTGCAGCAGCCTGGCATCAGCGCTGCCCAGCGTGAGCGCCAGCTGCGTGATCGGTTGCGCCAGATCGATCGCGCCGAGCGTGCCGGGCAGTGGATCAGCCCCCCCGGGCACAGCGCCTTCGATGCGCTGCGCGAAGCGCAGGCACTGGCACCGCGCGACAGCCGGGTCAAGGCGGCGGCAGCGCGCCTGCTGCCCGCCAGCAGGTCCTGTTTCGATGACAACCTGCGACAGAACCGGGTGCAGGCCGCAGGTGCCTGCCTGCAAGCGTGGCAGACCCTGGCGCCGACGGCCGCAGGATTGCCCGATGCGCGTTCCCGCTTGGCCCAGCGCTGGCTGGCGATCGGCAGCGAACGGCTGGGTCGCGGTGATGTGGAATTTGCCGCCTCGGCCGTGGAGCAGGTGCGGCGGTTGCAGCCGGATCTGGCCGAGCTTGCCGCGTTCGAGGACCGCCTGCGGCACGCAGGCGGCCACATCGACTAGTCGAAGAACACCCGCTGCACGGTTGCCGATGCGGCATCCAGCGAGAAATGTTCGGCCACGTTGGCCAAGCCAGCGGCGGCCAGCTGCTGCCAGAGCACAGGGTCCTGGTACAGGCGGACCACCGCATCGGCAAAGCCCGCTGCATCGTCGGCCACCAGCACGTCCTGGCCGGCACGCAGGTGCATGCCTTCCACCGCGCAGGTGGTGCCGACCACGGGCTGGCCATGGGCCATGCTCAGGTTGATCTTGCCCTTCACGCCGGCGCCGAAACGCAGCGGCGCGATGGCGATCCGGGCACCGTCCATGTACGGAACGATGTCTTCGACGAAGCCATGCATCACTACGCCCGGCTGGTTGGCTGCCAGGGCAAGCAGCGTGTCCGGTGCACCGGCACCAATGCAATGCAGGCGCACCTGCGGCAGCGCCGCGCGGACGTGCGGGAACACATCGCCGATGAACCACTCCATCGCATCCAGGTTCGGCGGATGGCGGAAGCCGCCGACGAACACCAGGTCGTGGCGCTGCGCGAACGGTGCACCCGTGCCGGCGACCTCATGCAGGTTGGAGATCAGCTCCACCCGGACCTGGGGCGCATCGGCCTGCAGCTGTTCGCGCTCGGCGGCGCTGACCAGCACGGTGATGTCGCACCGGTCCATCACTGCCAGTTCGCTGGCGCGGGTGCGTTCGGCGTTGCGCAGCAGGCCAGCATCGCCCGCCACTTCCGCACCCCTGCGTTCGCGCAGGTAGTGCAGGTCGACGGTGTCGAACACGGTGCGGGCCTGCGGCGCATAGCGCTCAAGCAGCGGCAGGCATTCATTGGCGACGTGGTGGCGCACCATCATCACCACGTTGAAGCGGGTACCGTGGCTGCGCAGCCAGCCTGCAACACCGTCCAGGAAGGGCGTATACCAGACTTCCACGCCCATCCGCTGCAGGGCTTCGGTCGCCACGCCGCCGTGTTCGCGCCGGGTGGGCACGAACACCACGTGGGCGCCGCCCTGCAGCAGCAGGCGGATCAGGTTGACCTGCCGCAGCGAGCCGGAGTCGCGCTCCGGGCGCGGCACTTCCTCATCCAGGATCAACACCTGGCGACGGCCGCGCAGCAGCAGCGCCGGCGAAGGTACCTCGCCGAGCTTCGGATGGGAGGCCAGTTCAGCGGCCCATCTGGCTGCGAAAATACCTTGGTTGCGTACCTGGTAGGCCTTCACGCCGCTGCCGGTATCGGTGCCATTGCTGGTGCCTTCATCGTGGATCACCCGGCTGGCCGGTTGCACCAGCACGCGCAGGCCCTGTGCCCGCACGCGGAAGGCCAGGTCGGTATCTTCGTAGTAGGCGGGCTTGTAGCGGGTGTCGAAACCGCCCAGCTGCTGCCACAGGGCACGTGGCAGCATCAGCGCGGCGCCGGAGCAGTAATCGACGTCGCGCAGGCTGGCGAAGCGGGGATCATCGGCGGCTTCGAAACGGCCGTAGCTCCAGCCGCTGCCATCGCTGAAGATCACCCCGCCCGATTCCTGCAGGCGGCCGTCAGGGTACAGCAGCTGGCTGCCGACCAGACCGGCATCGGCGACGGTGGCAAAGGTGTCCAGCAATGCCTCCAGCCAGCCCGGCTGCGGCACGGTATCGTTGTTGAGCAGCACCACATAGCGGCCGCGCGTGCGCGACACGCCATCGTTGCAGGCCTCGATGAAACCACCGTTGTGCTCGCGGACTTCGTAGCGCAGGCCACTGATCTGCGGCATCCACTGCACCGTTGCGTCGCTGCTGCCGTCGTCCACCACCAGGATTTCGCAGGCCACCGACGGCGGGTGCGCGGCCAGGGCGCGCAGGCAGGCCAGGGTATGGTCGACGTGGTTGTACACCGGAATGACGATGCTGACGTCCGGGGTATCGCTGGTGGGCACCGCAAAGGGAGCGAACGGCTGTGCCGGTGCCAGGTAGAGCGGCTTGCGCGGTGCCGGCACCGCGCGCTGGGCGTGGACCCGGATCCGCTGCCATGTGGCCCGCCAGCCGCGGGTGCGCAGGCTGGCCAGGCTGCGGCGGGCCAAGCCGGTCAGGCGATTGATCAGGTAGCGGATTTCGGCCAGGGACATCGCCATCCGGTTGCAACTCCAGCTTAAGCAGGGGGGCCGGGAGAATTCGCCTGCCGCAGCGGCTGGGGTAGACTCGCCAGACCCTACATTGTCGCATTCCCGTGCCCCGACGCTACGATTCAGACGATATCGACGATTTCGACGACGACGACCAGCAGGACACCGGTCCGCTCTGGCGCCGCCGGCTGATCACCTGGAGCATGGCGGCGGTCGCGTTGGGATTAGGTTTCCTGATCCCCTATACGCTGTACCTGAACCAACAGGTGACGCAGCGCTTCGGTGAACTGCGCTGGCAGATCCCGACGCGCGTCTATGCACGCCCGCTGGTGCTGCTGCCCGGCAAGGCGATGGATGCGGCAACCCTGAAGACCGAACTGGCCGCCTCGGCCTATCGCGATGATGGCCAGGGCAAGGATCCGGCAACCTATGCGGTGCAGGGCGGGCGCTTCGTCATCTCCAGCCGCGGTTACAACGATGTCGATGGCCACGTTGCTGCGCGCCGGGTCGAGCTGTCGCTGTCCGGCGGCAGCATCGCCTCGCTGCGCGACGCCGACAGCCGCAAGGCGCTGAAGGCAGCCCGCATGGATCCTGCGCGCATCGCCACGCTGTATGGGCAGAAGCAGGAAGAACGCCGCCTGATCCGCATGAACGAGGCCCCGGACCTGTTGGTCACTGGCCTGCAGGCGGTCGAGGACAAGGACTTCAACCGCCATCACGGCATCGATCTGTCCGGCATCGCACGCGCGGTCTGGGTGACTGTCCGCTCCGGTGGGCAGAGCCGCCAGGGTGCTTCCACCCTGACCCAGCAGCTGGCCCGCAGCGGCCTGCTGGGAATCGGCAAGGAACAGACCGTCACCCGCAAGTTCAACGAGGTGCTGTATGCGTTGATCATGGAAGCGCGCTATGACAAGCGCACCATCTTCGAGGCGTACCTCAACCAGGTGTATCTGGGCCAGCGCGGCAGCCAGGCGATCCACGGCATGTCCTCCGGTGCCGAGTTCTGGTTCGGCCGCGATCTCTCCTCGCTGGAAACCGAGCAGATCGCGCTGTTGATCGGCCTGGTCAAGGGGCCGTCCTACTACGACCCGCGGCGTAATCCCGAGCGGGCGCTGGACCGTCGCAACTTCGTGCTGGGCAAACTGCACGAGGCGACCTTGATCGACGATGCCGAGTACCAGCGTGCGTTGAAGGCGCCGCTGGGCGTGCCCAAGACCCCGGGCCTGGTGGCGGCCAACCGCTTCCCGGCCTACGTCGACCTGGTGCGTCGCCAGCTTGCCCACGACTATCCGGAATCGGCCCTGCAGGGCGCCGGCCTGAGCGTGATGAGTGGTATGTCGCCGTCCGCGCAGGCCTATGCCGAAGGCGCGGTCACGCGCACCATCAAGTCGCTGGAAAGCAAGCGTCGCCCCGAGCTGCAGGCCGGCCTGGTGATGACCGACGTGCACAACGGTGACGTGGTGGCGGTGATCGGCAGCCGCGAAGTGTCCGAGGTCGGCTTCAACCGTGCCATCGAGGCGCAGCGCCCGGTCGGCTCGCTGCTCAAGCCGTTCGTGTACCTGCTCGCACTCGCGCAGCCGGACCGCTATTCGCTGGCCAGCTGGGTCGATGATTCACCGGTGACGGTGCAGCTCAGCCGCGGCCGCAACTGGAACCCCGGCAATGCGGACAACCGCAGCCACGGCACCGTGCGCCTGATCGATGCGCTCGCCCACTCCTACAACCAGGCGACGGTACGGGTGGGCATGCAGGTCGGCCCGGAACGGGTGACGCAGCTGATCCACGTGCTGGCCGGCATCAAGGCCGAGGCGAACCCGGCGGTGATCCTCGGCTCGACCGACCAGAGCCCGTACGCGATGGCGCAGCTGTACCAGTTCCTGGCATCGGGCGGCGAGATCCAGCCGCTGCACGCGGTGCGTGGCGTCCTTGATCCGCAGGGCAAGCTGCTCAAGCGCTACGACAAGACCCCTGCACCGGCACAGGAAGGTGACTCGATTGCCGCCAACCTGATCAGCATCGGCCTGCAGCAGGTGGTGGCCAGTGGTACCGCGCAGCGTTTGAACGCCGATGGCCTGGGCCGCCTGCAGCCGGCCGGCAAGACCGGCACCACCAACGATGGCCGCGACAGCTGGTATGCCGGTTACACCGGCGATCATCTGGCGGTGATCTGGATGGGCAACGACCAGAACGAACAGGCAGGCCTGTATGGTGCCACCGGCGCGATGCGGGTGTGGTCGGGCATCTTCCAGCGCCTGCCGACGGCACCGTTGAAGGTCAGCAACAAGGGCCTCGACTGGCAGCCGGTTGCCGCTACGGGAACCAACAGCACCGATGAAGGGTGCCCGGGCGCGCGGCGATTCCCGTTCGTGGTGGGTTATGCGCCTGCGTATGAACCGTGTGCACCGGCGCCCTTGCCGGACGCGCAGGGCGGTGCGGAAGGCGAGGGCGGCGGCTGGCGCAGCTGGTTCGGCCTTGACCGTAAGCCCGAACCCGCTGCTGAACCTGCCGCAGCACCCGCTGCAGCGACTCCTCCTCCAAGCCGATGATGCCGATGACTATCCGTTCGCTGTTCCAGCCCTTGGTCCTGAGTGGCCTCAGCCTGGCCCTGGCGGCCTGCGTGAGCAGCGCGCCGCAGGTGGTCAAGCCGGTGGATACCACTACGCCCGCACAGCGGCTGGCAGCCGTGGAAGCCGCAGCCGGGCCGGATGACAAGGAACTGTCGGTGCAGCCACTGCGCGATTCCCAGGTTGAGGATCTGCGGCAGACGGCGCTGACCCAGCGCAAGGCCAATGATCTGGCTGGCGCGGCCGGCAGCCTGGACCAGGCGTTGCAGATCGTGGCCGGTGATCCGTCGGTATTGCAGGAACGCGCGGAACTGGCGCTGCTGCAGGGCCAGTGGGCGGAGGCGGAAACGTTCGCACGCAAGGCTGTGGACCTTGGCTCGAAGACGGGGCCGTTGTGCCGCCGGCACTGGGCGACGATCGAGCAGGCGCGCCTGGCGCGGGGCGAGAAGGAGAATGCGGTGTCCGCGCACGCGCAGATCGAAGGCTGCACGGTGCCGGGGATCAAGCGGTACTGAGGTATTCCCCTCCATCGGGCGCTGCCCCCTCTGCGGCGGGCGGGCTGATGGTCTGACGTGGGTTGGCCGGGTGGATGGGCTGGGCAGGGGACGCTGCAAGTACGTCCATGTAAGCTCGGTCGCCGCATCCATGCGGCTCACGCCCCTGCCCAGCCCATCCACCCGGCCACGGACAGTTTCCTGCGGCCGCCGCAGGCAAGAACAAAATCAAATTCAAACGCGGGTCGCGCGCTGCGCGCACTCGCTGCGGGGTCGGATCCGTTTTCCGCAGGAGAACGGATCCGACCCCTTCTACTTTCTCCGTTACACCAACCGCTTCCGCTCAGCCTTTGCATTCCGTCACCGGGAAACTGTCGAAGGCGGGGGGCTGTGGGTTTGCGGGGACGCCGTAAACCCATCCCTGGGGGCTTGGCCGCGGCATCCATGCCGCGGACACCCCGCAAACCCACAGCCCCCCGCCAGCCCTCAGTACAACCCAGAGCCATGAACAAACGCTGTTGCCGTTGCTTTTGCTTGTGCTCTGGCCTGAAACGGGTGCCGGGCAGCGCCCGGCCGGGTATCCTTTCCATCTGATGTCCGACCTTGTCCATGCCAGCCGCGAAGCCCTCAGCGAAGGCGGCGCGCTCGCCTCCCATCTGGACGCGTTCGTTCCGCGTCCTGCGCAGCTGCGCCTGACCGAGGCCATTGCCGCGTCGATGCAGCAGCGCGACCTGCTGCTCGCCGAAGCCGGTACCGGCACCGGCAAGACCTTCGCCTATCTGGTGCCGGTGCTGCTGTCCGGAATGCGTACCATCATTTCCACCGGTACCCGTGCGTTGCAGGACCAGCTCTACCACCGTGACCTGCCACGCGTGCGCCAAGCGCTGGGCGTCGGCCTGCGCAGCGCGCTGCTGAAGGGACGCAGCAACTACCTGTGCCGCTATCGCCTGCAGCAGGCACGCGGTGAGCCGCGTTTTTCCAGCCCCGAACAGGCGGCGCAGTTCCAGCGCATCCTGGCCTGGTCGGGGCGTTCGGATTCGGGCGATATCGCCGAGCTCGATGGCCTGGCCGACGACTCGCCGCTGCTGCCGATGGTCACTTCCACCGTCGACAACTGCCTGGGCAACGAGTGCCCCTTCTGGGATGACTGCTTCGTCGTGCGGGCCCGCCAGCGTGCACAGGCCGCCGATCTGGTCGTGGTCAACCATCACCTGCTGCTTGCCGATCTGGCGCTGAAGCAGGAGGGCTTCGGTGAACTGCTGCCCGGTGCGCAGGCCTTCGTCATCGACGAGGCCCATCAGCTGCCCGAACTGGCCGCACAGTTCTTCGGCGAAGGCTTCGGCATGCGCCCCTGGCAGGAACTGGGCCGTGACTGCCTGGTTGAAGCGCGCGGCGTGGGTGGCGCACAGTCGGCACTGCAGGAACCGGTCGATCATCTGCAGCAGGCATTGTCTGCACTGCGAGCAGCGATGGAGGGGCTGCCCGCGCGCGGCACGCAGTGGCGGGCATTGGCGATGCCGCAGGTACGCGAGGGTTTCGATGCGGTGATGTCCAGCCTGGTGGTGCTGGAGCAGGCATTGCAACCGCTGCGCGAAGCCGCTGCTGGCCTGGATGCCTGCCATGCGCGCGCACGTGAGGCGATTTCGCGGTTGGGCCGTTGGCTGGGGGATGAAGAACCCGCGCTCGACTTCGATGCCGATCCTGCAGAAGCGACCGCCGCCGCTGGTGACGTGCTCTGGTATGAACTGACCGCGCGCGGTTTCCGCTGCCAGCGCACGCCGATGGATGTGTCCGCGCCGCTGCGCGAACATCGCGAGCGCAGCCATGCCGCATGGATTTTCACCTCCGCTACGCTGACCGTTGGCGGCGGATTCGAGCACATCGCCACGCGCCTGGGCCTGGATGATCCACAGACGCTGGTACAGCCCAGTCCGTTCAACTGGCCCGAGCAGGCACTGTGCTACCTGCCTGAAGGCCTGCCGGATCCGGCAGCACGCGGTTTCGGAACCGCGCTGATCCAGGTGCTGCGTCCGGTGCTGCAGGCGTCGCAGGGCAGGGCGTTCCTGTTGTTTGCTTCGCATCGTGCGCTGCGCGAGGCGGCCGAGGCGCTGCGTGATGGGCCCTGGCCGCTGTTCGTGCAGGGCGAAGCGCCGCGCGCGACCCTGCTGCAGCGTTTCCGCGAATCCGGCAATGGCGTGCTGCTGGGCTCGGCCAGCTTCCGCGAGGGCGTGGATGTGGTCGGCGAGGCATTGAGCGTGGTGGTGATCGACAAGCTGCCCTTCGCCACGCCCGATGATCCGGTGTACGAAGCGCGGCTGGATGCCATACGCACCCAGGGCGGCAATCCCTTCCGCGACGAGCAGTTGCCGCAGGCGGTGATTGCCCTGAAGCAGGGCGTTGGCCGCCTGATCCGCAGCGAGACCGACCGTGGCGTGCTGGTGCTGTGCGACCCGCGCCTGCTCAACCGGGGTTATGGCAAGGTCTTCCTGCAGTCGCTGCCGCCGTTCCGGCGAACCCGGGCCCTGGCCGATGTGCAGGCCTTCTTTGCGCCACAATGGGCGCCCGTGGCGGATGCCGCTGCCCCGACCGCCGCCGTGGCGGGGCCGGAGCCGGCTCCCGGCGCCACGTTCCCCCTGTTCTGACCCGATCCGATGAAACTGCTCGCCTTTGAAACCGCCACCGAAGCCTGTTCCGTAGCCCTGCATGTGGATGGGCAGGTACTGGAACGCTTCGAGATCGCCCCGCGTCGGCATGCCGAACTGAGCCTGCCGTGGGCGGAGGAGCTGCTGGCCGAGGCCGGCATCAGCCGCCGCCAGCTGGACGGCATTGCGCTCAGTCGGGGTCCCGGTGCGTTCACCGGTGTGCGCCTGGCGATCGCGTTGGCGCAGGGCATCGCGCTGGCGCTGGATCGGCCGTTGTTGCCGGTGTCGACGCTGCAGGTGCTGGCGCTGCGCGCGCCGGTGGAAGAGAACCAGATCCTGTCGGCGATCGATGCGCGGATGGGCGAGTTGTACGTGGCGCGCTTCGAGCGCGTGGATGGACTGCCGGTGGCGCGGGATGCCGAGCGCGTGTGCGTGCCGGCGGCGGTGTCGTTGCCGGAAGCCGCGTCCGTCTACGGCGTCGGCACCGGGTTTGCCGCGGGCGAGGGCGCGCTGGTCGCGCAACTGGGGGCTGGTCTGCGCCGCTTCGATGCGACGGCGCTGCCGCGTGCAGCGGATGTGCTGGCACTGGCGGTACCGGCGTTCGCGCGCGGCGAAGGCATTGCGCCGGAGAAGGTCGAGCCGGCGTACCTGCGGGACAACGTGGCGCTGACGCTGGTCGAGCAGCAGGCGGCGCGGGATGCCAAGGCGAAGGCCAACGGCTGAGCCCCTTGTGGCGGGGTTGGTCGCGTAGATCAAAAGCCGTGGGTTGGCCGGGCGGGGTGGATTCGCGGGGGACGCCGTGAACCCATCCATGGGGGCTTGGCCGCGGCATCCATGCCGCGGACACCCCCGCGAACCCACCCCGCCCGGCCACGGACAGTTTCCGTGCGCGTCCGCCACGGAAAATCAAGAACAAAATCAAAGTCAAAAAGCCGATCGCTTCGCTCGCATCCACGCATGGCGTGGATCTACCGTGCAGGCATGGCGTGGATGCATCGTGTCGACCAAGGTCGACAGCTACCAACAGCAAAGATGCGCCGCGATCTGTCAGGGGTGGGGCGGTGTGAGCTTGCAGGACCGTTGGCGCCATGGATGGCGCCATCGAGCCCCCATGGATGGGTTTACGGCGTGTCCTGCAAGCCCACACCGCCCCGCCAAACCGAACAGCCCAACCGCCGCTCTTGATCTTGCCGTTGCAGTTGCCGTTGCTGTTGCTTGCAGCGGGTCCCGGGCCGCAGGCCCGGGCAGAAAACCTCACCGGTCGTCGCGCAGTTCGCCACCGGGCAGGAACACCCACGTGCGGGTGACCTGCAGGATGTCGATCTGGTCTTCGCTGTCGGGCAACGGCGGGAACGGTTGCGCCAGCTGGATCACCCGCAGCGCGGCCTCGTCCAGCAGCGGCGTGCCGCTGGACTTCAACACCCGGCTGCTTTCCACGCTGCCGTCGCGGCGTACCCCCACGCTGATCACCACCTGTCCCCCCAGCCGGCGCTGCCGTGCTTCGTCGGGGTAGTTCAGGTTGCCGACCTGCTCGGCGCGGTCCACCCACGCACGCAGGTAATTGGCGTAGGCGTATTCGCGCGTGCTGGCCGAAACGAATTTCCGGTTCGGGCGCTTGGCGTACTGCGCCGAACGCAGGTGCACTTCCGCCGCCAGCCGCGCCATTTCAGCATCGCGCTGTTCGCGCGCGGTCATCGGAGCATCCGGTGTTGGTTGCAGCGGGGTAGGGCGCGACTGCGCCACGGCCACGGTGTCCTGGCCATTGCGGCTGCTGACCACCCGCGCCTGCGGTGGTGGCACCGGTGCTGCCGACTGTTGCTGCTGGGGTACCGGACTGATGCCGGACTGGGCCTGCGGCACGATACCGGCCTGGTTGTCGCGGGGGCGCTGCGCACGATCGTGCTCGCCACCGCCTTCCTGGCTGGCGGCGGCCAGGAAATCGGCCTGCTTCGGGGTCAGCGCGGTGCGGGTCTGGCTGAAGATCACTTCCAGGGTCGGCACCAAGGGCGCGTCGCCTTTCACGGCAAAGCCGACCCCGAGGATCAGCAGGGCGTGCACCAGCACCGACAGGGCGATGGTGGCGCCCAGCCGCTGCGCTTCGCGCGGCGGCGGGGCGAGGACGGCAGGTGCGGCATCCATCAGCGCAGATCGGCCTCGATCGCGTCGAACAGGGTGCCGGCGATGTTCAGGCCGTACTGCGCGTCCAGCTCGCGCACGCAGGTCGGGCTGGTCACGTTGACCTCGGTCAGGTAGTCGCCGATGACGTCCAGGCCGACGAAACGCATGCCGCGACGCTTCATTTCCGGGCCGACCTGGGCGGCGATCCAGCGGTCGCGTTCGCTCAGCGGGCGGCCTTCGCCACGGCCACCGGCGGCCAGGTTGCCGCGGAACTCATCGCCCTGCGGAATGCGCGCCAGGCAGTAATCGACCGGCTCGCCATCGACCAGCAGGATGCGCTTGTCGCCGGCAGTGATGTCGGGAATGAACTTCTGGGCCAGGGCGAGCTTGCGGCCGCCGTCGGTCAGCGTTTCCAGGATCACGTTCAGGTTGGGGTCGCCCTGTCCGCTGCGGAAGATCGAGCGGCCGCCCATGCCATCCAGCGGCTTCAGTACCGCCTGGCCGTGTTCCAGCGCGAAGGCCTTCAGTGCCTTGGCGTCGCGGCTGACCAGGGTCGGTGGGCAGCACTGCGGGAACAGCAGCGCGGCCAGCTTCTCGTTGTAGTCGCGCAGGCCCTGCGGGTTGTTGACCACGCACGCACCGGCGGCGGCAGCGACATCCAGCACCTGGGTGTCGTAGACATACTCGGCGTCGACCGGCGGGTCCTTGCGCATCAGCACGATCTGGCCGGGACCGAATTCGGTCCGGCTGAATGCGCCCAGCTCGTACCAGCCGGCCGGGTCGTCGCGCACCTGCAGGGGGGCGGTCCAGGCCACGGCCACCCCGCCTTCCAGCGCCAGCCCGCCCGGGCGCACGTAGTGCAGGGCATGGCCCCGGCGCTGGGCTTCCAGCAGCATGGCGAACGTGGTGTCCTTGGCGATCTTGATGTGGGCGATGGGGTCCATCACCACGATGACGTTCAACGGCATGGGTGCACCTGTCAGGCAAGGCGTTGATGGTAGCGGCAACGCCGGCCGTGCGCCTCCCCGGCGATGTGCAACGCAGCGTCCCTTGCCGGGCTGCGCAGTGATTGCCAATCCGGTCACGTTCAGCCCGGCGCCACGCCCCGCGCCACGGACCGCCCTTGAAGCGGGCGCGGGAAGTGCGATATAGATACGCTTTCGCAGCGGCTCCCGCCAAAGATTGGGCCGTGCGCTTGGGGAATGGCAATGACTGAAAACACGACTGCGGGCGGGGAGCTCGCAGGACTCCGGGTGATGGTCATCGATGACTCGAAGACCATCCGCAGGACTGCGGAAACACTGCTGAAGCGCGAAGGCTGCGAAGTAGTGACCGCGACGGACGGTTTCGAGGCCCTGGCCAAGATTGCCGACCAGCAGCCGCAGATCATCTTCGTCGACATCATGATGCCGCGCCTGGATGGCTACCAGACCTGCGCACTGATCAAGGGAAACCAGCTGTTCAAGGCGACCCCGGTGATCATGCTGTCGTCCAAGGATGGTCTGTTCGACAAGGCGCGGGGGCGCATCGTCGGCTCGGAGCAATACCTGACCAAGCCATTCACGCGCGAAGAACTGCTGGGTGCCATCCGCACGTACGTCAACGCCTGACCAGGGGGGAAAGGCACAATGGCTCGTATCGTCCTGATCGAGGATTCACCGACCGACCGCGCGGTGTTCACCCAATGGCTGCGCCGTGCCGGCCATGAGGTGCTGGAAGCGGACAATGCCGAAGATGGCCTGCAGCTGGTCCGCGACCAGGTGCCGCAGCTGGTCCTGATGGACGTGGTGCTGCCGGGCATGAGCGGTTTCCAGGCGACCCGGGCGATGGCCCGCGACGCAGCGATCAAGCACATCCCGGTCATCATCGTCAGCACCAAGGCGATGGAAACCGACAAGGCCTGGGGGCTGCGCCAGGGCGCCGCCGACTACATCGTCAAGCCGCCGCGCGAGGAAGAACTCATCGCCCGGATCAACGAGCTGGTGGCCTGATGCGCTCGCCCTTCGACATTCTTGAAGCCTACGAACGGCGCAGCCTGGCCCACGCGGTGCAGCTGCCCGGGCGGCAGTTCGCCCAGGACCTGTGGCGTGGCGTCGGTTTCCGTGTTGGCCAGCGTCGGCTGGTGTCCGATTTCCGCGAAGTGGTGGAGATCGTGCCGATGCCGCCGGTGACCCCGGTGCCATGCGCGCAGCCGTGGCTGCTGGGCGTGGGCAACCTGCGCGGCAACCTGTTCCCGGTGGTCGACCTGAAGTACTTCCTGGAAGGGGCGCGCACCGTCCAGCAGGAAGGCCAGCGCGTGCTGATCATGCGCCAGGCCGGTGGCGACGTCGCCCTGACCATCGATGAACTGTTCGGCCAGCGCAGCTTCGAGCTGACCCAGCAGATCGAGGCCGGTTCACTGGCCGACGGACGCTACGGCCACTTCGTCGATCGCGCTTTCCATGCCGATGGCAACGACTGGGGCGTGTTTTCGCTCTCGCTGCTGTCGCGTACCCCTGAATTCCGGCAAGCCGCGGCCTGAGGCCGGGCTTCGCCCCCTGCATTGAAAATCGAGGTTGAACGATGAGTACTGCTTCGGATGCCACCAAGTCCGGCAAGCTGCGGCTGGGCGGCAGCAACCTCTGGCTGGCGCTGCTGGCCCTGTCGATGATCCTGTTCGGTGTGAACACCGGCGTGTCCACCTGGCAGGGCAGCCGCCTGGCCGATGCCGGTTCCAAGGCCGCGGACCTGCAGGTACTGTCGCAGCAGCTGGCCAACCAGGGCCGTGACGCGGTCGGCGGCAACGCGCAGGCCTTCACCGCCTTCAAGGCCACCCGCAACGCGATCGAACAGAACGTGTCGACCCTGCAGGGCCGCTACGGCAACGAGCCGGGCGTGTCCGGGGCGATCTCGACCCTGGCCGACACCTGGGCGCCGCTGGGCAAGCAGGCAGGCCAGCTGGTGGCCAGTGAACCGGCAGTGCTGGCCCTGGCCGGCAACGCCAACAACTTCTCCGGTGCGGTGCCGGGCCTGCAGGCCCAGTTGAACGAACTGGTGCGTGCGATGTCCGCCTCCGGCGCCCCGGCGTCGCAGGTCTACAGCGCCCTGCAGCAGGTGGTGGTCGCCGGTTCGATGGCGCGTCGCGTGACTGAAATCCGCGCCGGCGGCACGGCTGCGGCCGCTGCCGGTGACGCGCTGGCCCGCGACATCACCGTGTTCTCGCAGGTGCTCGATGCGCTGCGCAATGGCAACGAGGATCTAGGCATCACCGCGGTGCGCGGCGCTGCCGCCGTCGCTGCGCTGGAGCAGTCGCAGCAGAAGTGGCAGGCGATGAAGCAGGACGCCGACGCGATCCTGGCCAGCTCGCGCCAGCTGTTCGCCGCGCAGTCCGCTGCCTCCGCACTGGGCCAGGGTTCGGCGAAGATGCTGACCGACAGCCGCAAGCTGTTCGAAGCCTTCTCCTCGTTCGGTTCGGTGTCCGACACCCGCCTGTTCCCGAACTTCTGGATCGGCGTGGTGTCCGGTGCGCTGTCGCTGATCGCGATCATCGGTTTCGTCTCCACCAACGTGCGCAGCCGCTCGCGCGAGCAGGAACTGCGCTACCAGACCCAGGTGGAGTTCAACAGCCGCAACCAGCAGGCGATCATGCGGCTGCTGGACGAAATCTCCTCGCTCGGTGAGGGCGATCTGACGGTGAAAGCCTCGGTGACCGAGGACATGACCGGCGCGATCGCGGACGCCATCAACTACGCGGTGGATGAACTGCGCCACCTGGTGACCACCATCAACGACACCTCGGCCAAGGTCGCGCTGTCGACCCAGGAAACGCAGGCAACGGCGATGCAGCTGGCCGAAGCGGCCGGCCACCAGGCCAACCAGATCACCTCGGCGTCGGACCGGATCGGCGAAATCGCCGCCAGCATCGAGCAGGTATCGCGCAACTCGGCCGAGTCGGCCGACGTGGCACAGCGTTCGGTGGTGATCGCCGCCGAAGGTGCCGGCGTGGTCCGCGAGACCATCCAGGGCATGGACCAGATCCGCGACCAGATCCAGGAGACCTCCAAGCGCATCAAGCGCCTGGGCGAATCCTCGCAGGAGATCGGTTCGATCGTGGAACTGATCAACGACATTTCCGAGCAGACCAACATCCTGGCATTGAACGCGGCCGTGCAGGCGGCTTCGGCCGGTGAAGCCGGTCGTGGTTTCGCGGTCGTGGCCGACGAAGTGCAGCGCCTGGCAGAACGTACCTCCGGTGCGACCCGACGCATCGAGAACCTGGTGCAGGCCATTCAGGCCGATACCAATGAAGCGGTCACCTCGATGGAGCAGACCACCGCCGAAGTGGTGTCCGGTGCGCGCCTGGCCGAAGACGCCGGTACCGCACTGACCGAGATCGAGCGCGTGTCCAACGCGCTCAACACCCTCATCAAGAACATCTCCATCGCCGCCCAGCAGCAGTCGTCGGCGGCGTCGGACATCACCCGCACGATGGGCGTGATCCGCCAGATCACCGGCCAGACCTCGCAGGGTGCCGGGCAGACCGCCGAGTCGATCGGCCACCTCGCGCAGCTGGCGGCCGACCTGCGTCGTTCGGTCGCCGACTTCAAGCTGCCGGCGTGACACGGGCAGGGCGGCGAGCAAGGAACCAGTCGATGAAGCATTTCCATTCCCCACGCCAGGATCCGCGCGACCGTCGCGCGGCGGCGACCGGAGCGCATCCATGAGCAGCCTGCGCGATGCGATGAGCCACGCAGCCTTGGGCTGGGTCAAGCCCGAGCTGGACGAGACCCTGCGACTGGTGCGCAACGAGGTCGAGTACTTTGCCGAAGACCCGGGCGACAGCAGCCGCATGCGCATCTGCGCCGGCTACCTGCACCAGGTACAGGGCACGCTGCGCATGGTTGAACTGTATGCACCGGCGATGGTGGCCGAAGAGCTGGAACAGCTCGCCATTGCTGTCGGCAAGGGCGAGGTCGCCGAGCGCGATGAGGCCTGCGCCACTCTGATGCGCGGCAGCGTGCTGCTGCCGGATTACCTGGAGCGCCTGCAGAACGGACACCGTGACATTCCGATCGTGCTGCAGCCCCTGCTCAACGAGATCCGCGCCGCCCGTGGCGAAGCGCTAATCAACGACAGCGTGCTGTTCGCGTTCGCGCCCGATTCGGTGACCGCCACCGAAGCGGAACTGGACCATGCACGCGGCAGCCTCAGCGGCCGCAACCGCGAACTGCTGGATACCGTTGGCAACGCGGTCAAGGAAGAACTGCTGCAGGTCAAGGACGCGCTGGACCTGCACCTGCGTACCGACGGCGCGCCGCAACAGCTGCAGGAGCAGGTGACCAAGCTGGGCTCGGTGGCCGATACGCTGGGCATGCTCGGCCTGGGGGCCGCGCGGGGCGTGGTCGTGCAGCAGCGTGACGCGCTGCGCGGAGTCGTCGAAGGCCGCCAGCAGATCGACGAAGACATGCTGCTGGATATCGCCGGTGCGCTGCTCTATGTCGATGCATCGCTGGACGACCAGGTTGCACACCTGGGTGCCAGTGGCAGTGGCCAGGATGATCCGAGCGCGGTGGAGAACCGGCGCACGGTGGAGGTACTGGCGCACGAGGCGATCGCCAATTTCGCCGCCGCCCGCGAGCATTTCGTCGCTTTCATTGAAACCAGCTGGAACCATGCCGAACTGCAGGACGTGCCGCGCCTGCTTGGGGATGTCTCCGGCGCATTGCGCATGCTCGACCTGGGCACCGCTGCCGACTACCTGCGCGGCGTGCAGCAGTACATCGAAGCCGAGCTGATCGGCCGCCAGCGCGTGCCCAGTGGACGCCAGCTGGACACCCTGGCCGACGCCATGGCCAGCCTGGAGTACTACCTGGAGGCCCTGCGTGACCGCCGTCCGGGTCGCGAGGACATCCTCGACATCACCCGCAGCAGCCTGGAGGCGCTGCGCTACTGGCCGCTGCCCGAGCGTGACGTGGTCACTGCCGACGCCGTGCAGCCGGTCGTGCGTGAGGCCGTGGCCGTGCCGGCCGCGCCGCTGCAGATCGAACCGCTGGACGTCACCGTGCAGACCGCCGCGCCGGTTCCGGGCGATGTGCCGGCCTCACTGCCCGATTTCACCTTTGATCCGCTGCCGGAGGCGCCGCCCGCCGACAACGGCCTGATGTTCGGATCGCTGGTTACGCCGGCGTTGTCGGCCGAACCACACGGTACCCCGACGCCCCTGTTGTTCGCTGCCTCCAGCGCACCCGCGCCGGAAGTGCCGCAGTGGGAACTGGGCGGATTCGACGCATCGGCAGGCATGGCTGCGGAACGCAGCGACGAGCGCGCACCAACGTTCGACAGCTTCGATCCGGTGTCCGCCGAGCAGCCCAACACCGCTGCCTGGACGTTGTCCGAAGCGCCGGTGCTGGATGAGGGCGACACGCAGCTAGCCGCCGTAGACGGCAACGATGACGCCCTGCTGGCGACGTCGTTGGATGAGTCGACGTTTGCCGCGCCGCTGGATGCAGTCGTTTCACCGGCATTCGATCCGGTTGCCGCAGAGCAGGACGACCAGACGTCGCTGAGCGACGACGTGGTGTTCCGTTTCGACAGCAGCCTGTTGCACAACGCCGATGACGTGTTGTCGCTGGAGGCAATGGAGACCCTGTCGCTGGACGACGAACAGGAGTCGCCTGCGGCGGTGGAGCTCATTGACGCAGTTGCCGTGTCCCAGGCCGACGATGGCCTGGCCATCGCAGAGCTGACCGACGCCGGCGCTGGGACCGATGCTGACGCTTACGTCGCGCCGACCGCTGATCTGCGCGCGTCCGAAGACCTGCCGGCATCGGCGGCTGTGCCGACCGTGGCCCTGGTCGATGTGGATACCATCGCGCCGATCGACTTCAGTGAAGCCGATGCGCAGTTCTTCGCAGAGCTGAATGCTGCCGCCGCCGGTTTCAATCCCCAGGCCATGCCGGCCGCCGTCGTGGCGACTGAAACCGTGCCGCCGACCGTGGCCGAGGGCGGGTTCGATGCGGGTTTCGACGACGATGCCGAGAATATCGACCAGGACATCCGCGAGGTGTTCCTGGAGGAATTCGACGACGAACTGGGCAATCTCGGCACGCTGCTGCCGGCATGGCGCATGCAACCGGACAACATGGACCGGCTGCGGCCTATCCGCCGTATTTTCCACACACTGAAGGGCAGTGGCCGCCTCGTCGGCGCACGTACCCTGGGTGAGTTCGCGTGGAAGATCGAGGGCATGCTCAACCGCGTGCTCGATGGCACCCGCGCCCCCACGCCGGCGGTACTGGCGATGGTCGATCACGCATACGCGGCACTGCCGCAGTTGAACGCGGCACTGCGCGATGGCCAGCGGGTCAGCGTCGACCTGCAGGCGATGCAGGCCATCGCCGATCGCGTGGCTGCAGGCGAAGAGACGTTCTACGTTGCGTTGCCGGGCGCCACTGCACCGATGGCCGTGGCACCGGCCGATGCGGCCGATGCGGTCGATGCGGTCGAACCGCTGGGCAGCACTGAGCCGCTTGTGGATGTCCCGGCAGAGAACGCTGTCGAAGTGGCAGGTACTCCGGCCAACATCGACAGCGTGCTGCGCGAGATCCTGGAGGCCGAGGTGGAACTGCACCAGGCTACCCTGCAGGGCTGGTTGCGCTCGGCGCAGCAGGCGCCCCAGCCGGTCAGCGACGCGTTGCTGCGTGCGGTGCACACCATGAATGGCGCCTTCGCGATGACCGAAGTGCCGGAAATCACCGCCGTTACGGGCGGCGCCGAGTCGTACATCAAGCGCGCCCTGGCCGCCGAGGTGGTGCCCGGTGATGACGCCGTGGCGGCACTGGACGAGACCGCACAGGCGATCAACGCGACCATGGACGCGCTGCAGGCCGAACAGCCGCGGATTGCGCCGCAGGCTGAACTGGCGCAGCGCCTGCAGGCGCTGGCCGGTGAACTGCCGGAAGCACGCTGGCCGATGGCCGGGCTGGAACTCGATGAAGACGAAGACGACCAGCTGCTTTCGCTGGTCGCCGATGCCGACGTGGTCGAGTCGCCCCATGGGCTTGAGATCGAGCCGGAAGCCGGACGTGACACCGATGGCGCCGATGTCACCGATGCCGAGGTGCTGGAGGCGCTGCAGCTCAACGAGGACGCGTTGAGCGATGCGGGCCTGGAGTCCGCTGAATTGACGGGCAGCGATGATCTGTCGCGCTACTTCGATGCAGGGTGGCCTTCGATGCCGGACGCCCCGGCGCCGGAGTCGACGTTGGAAGTGGCTGCTTCCACGATCGTTGCCGCGGAGATTGAAGCCGGACAGGCGGTGGCGACATCGGAAGACACCGCATTGGAAGACGCCGCGCTGACTGCGGTGGATGATCTGTCGCCGTATCTGGATGCCAGCGCACTGCCGGTTGACGACCGCGATCTGGATGTCGCAAACGACCTGAATACGTCGCTGCCGTTTACATCTGAAACGGCGGTGGATGATGACGCTGCTGCAGTGCCGCTCGACAGCGAGCTGTCCAGCCTGCAGGATGAAATGGCTGTGCCGGGCTTCGCAGACCCGGTCACGCTGGAAGCCGCGCTCGAGGCCGGCCTGCACGTGATCGACGAGGAGCAGGGCCAGGACGAAGACGGGCAATGGCCCGTGCTCGGCCTGCAGGCCAGCGAACTCGCGCCTGGCGAGGCGGAAGCCTTTGCCGAGGATGCGGACGTCGGCGGGGAGGCGGCGGTCGGTGAAGGAGAGAGCACCGACCAGCCGTCCCCGGCGACGGTGGAAGACGTCGGGCCCGCGGAGACGGCGCAGGACGCCATTTCGCCCTCGCGTTTCTTCGAACTGGAAGATGCTCCGGGCCAGGATGCCGCGGCGGACAGCGGCATGATCGTGGTGCCGATCGCGGCGGAGGCAGCGGCAATCAACGCCGAACCTGTTGCTGTCGACAGCGCCGATGCGGTGGTGCCGGCGGATGCGCCCCTGCCCGAAGCCCAGACCGAAGAAGCCCAGACCGACCCCGAATCCGAAGACAGCGCCGACCTGCTCGACTTCAGCATCTATGACCGCGAGCTGGTCGACATCTTCGTCGAGGAAGGCAAGGACCTGCTGGATCATTGCGATGGGCTGATCAGCGAACTGCGCGAAGCGCCGCAGGATCGCGAAGCCCTGGCCGGCCTGCAGCGCGATCTGCATACGCTCAAGGGCGGCGCGCGCATGGCGGGCATCAACCCCATCGGCGATCTCGGCCACAGCATCGAATCGCTGCTGGAGGCCGTCGCTGGCGGGCGCACCGAGATCGAACGTCGTGACGTGCAGTTGCTGGAACGCGGTTTCGACCGCCTGCACCAGCTGCTGACCCGTACTGGCGAACACCGCGTTGTCGAGCCGGCACAGGATCTGCTCGATGCCTTTGAAGCACGCACCACAACCGACATCGCCGCTGCCGGCGCTGCTGCTGCCGCCGCCGTGGCAGAGCAGACCCCGCAGGCGACTCCGGCCGTGGCCGTGGTCGACGCCCCGTTGTCGGCACCGTTGCCGGTGGAAGGTTCCAGCGAGGAAGACCCGCTTGCCCGTCCGCAGCAGGAACAGGTGCGTGTGCGCGCCGACCTGCTCGACCGCCTGGTCAACCACGCCGGTGAAGTGGCGATCTACCGTTCGCGTCTGGAACAGCAGCTCGGCGCCTTCCGCGGCGCGATGGGCGAGCTGGAGCGCACCAACGCGCGTCTGCGCGACCAGTTGCGTCGCCTCGACCTGGAAACCGAGGCGCAGATCGTTGCCCGCTACCAGCGCGAGCAGGATCAGGCCGACCAGAAGTTCGATCCGCTGGAACTGGACCGTTTCTCCACCCTGCAGCAGCTCAGCCGCGCGCTGAACGAGTCGGCCGCCGATCTGGGTGGCCTGCAGGGTGTGCTGGATGATCTGTCGCGCCAGTACGATTCGCTCCTGCAGCAGCAGTCGCGTGTCAGTTCGGAACTGCAGGATGGCCTGATGCGCGCGCGCATGGTGCCGTTCGACGGCCTGGTGCCGCGCTTGCGCCGCGTGGTCCGCCAGGCCGGCATGGACACCGGCAAGCAGGTCCACCTGACCCTGGAAGGTACCCACGGCGAACTCGACCGCAACGTGCTTGATCGCATGGTCGCGCCGCTGGAGCACATGCTGCGCAACTCGGTTGCCCATGGTCTGGAAGCACCGGAGCAGCGTCGTGCAGCCGGCAAGCCGGAAGAAGGTGAAATCGCCATCCGCCTGCACCGCGAAGGCTCGGAAATCGTGCTGGACGTGGCCGACGACGGCGCTGGACTGGATCGTGAGGCGATCCGACGTCGTGCCATCGAGCGCGGCCTGCTGCCTGCCGATGCGCAGCCGAGCGAGCAGGAACTGGACAACCTGATCTTCGCCTCGGGCTTCTCCACCGCCGACCAGGTCAGCCAGCTGGCGGGCCGGGGCGTCGGCATGGACGTGGTCGGCAACGAAGTGCGCCAGCTCGGCGGCTCGGTCGACATCCAGTCGGTGCGTGGCCAGGGCGTGCGCTTCACCCTGCGCCTGCCGCAGACGCTGGCGGTCACCCAGGCGGTGTTCGTGCAGATCGGCGAAACCACCTTCGCAGTACCGGTGGCGTCGGTCAGCGGTATTGGACGGCTGTCGCACGAACGCTTCGAAGCGGCCGACAGCAGCTACCGCTACGGCGGCGAAGACTATCCGCTGTATGACCTCGGCAGTCTGGTCGGCCAGGCCCCGGCGCGCGCAGACGGCCAGGCCCAGGTGCCGCTGCTGCTGGTCCGCGCCGGTGACCTGCGCGCCGCCGTTGCGATCGATCAGGTGCTGGGCAACCGCGAAGTCGTAGTCAAGCCGGTGGGCCTGCAGATCGCCTCGGTACCGGGCATCTACGGTGCCACCATCACCGGCGATGGCCGCGTGGTGGTGATCCTGGACGTGGCCCCGCTGGTGCGCCGCTTCCTGGCCAACCCGACCGCGCCAGTGCTGATCAATGCACCGCGCCAGGAACGGCAGGTGCCCTTGGTGATGGTGGTGGACGATTCGCTGACCATGCGCAAGGTCACCGGCCGCATCCTGGAGCGTCACAACTTCGAGGTGAGCGTCGCCCGCGATGGCGTCGAAGCCTTGGAACAGCTGGAAGAACGCGTGCCGGACCTGATGCTGCTGGACATCGAAATGCCGCGGATGGACGGCTACGAGCTGGCCACCGCGATGCGTGCCGACCCGCGCTACAAGGACGTGCCGATCGTGATGATCACCTCGCGCAGCGGCGACAAGCATCGCCAGCGCGCCTTCGAAATCGGTGTGCAGCGCTACCTGGGCAAGCCGTACCAGGAGCTGGACCTGATGCGCAACGTGTACGACTTGCTGGGGATTGCCCGTGTCCGTGAGTGACCTCGATCCGGTTCCGGCCGTAGCCCTGCTGGCCCGCCCGGGCGCGGCGCGTGAGCGCCTGCGCGAGGCGTTGGCCCATGCCGATGTGCAGATCGTGCTGGAAGACGATCCCATGTCGCTCGAGCCGCAGGCGCTGCATGATGCACGCCCGCAGTTCGTGGTGATTGCGCTGGAAGCGGCGATTGAAGATGCACTGGAGCGTCTGGAGCCAGCGCTGTCGGCGCCCGGATTGACGCTTGTGTTCGACGAGGCTGAACTGGCCGCACGTCGCGACGGCTGGGAAGCGCAGCGCTGGGGCCGTCACCTGGCCGCTAAATTGCACGGCCACCAGCAGGTGCTGCCGCCGGGGGCCGAGGACGAACCGACATTGCAGCTTGAGCCAGGCCGCCCGTCGACGCCTCCAGTGCCGAAGGAAACCGCGCTGCAGCCGCACCTGGAACAGGCCCGTTCCTGGGCCGACGACGTGCCGGCGGATGGCCTCTATTCGCCGCCGGCACATCTGCATGAGCCGATAGCGCTGGAGCAGGCACTGGCAGCGCTGCAGCCGGTGCTGCCGGAAACGGCAGCGCCTGTGGAAGCAGCACCGGAACCGCCACCGGTACCGGCAGCTGCGCCGTCGGTATTCACCGACCACACGGCCTGGTCGCTGGTCGACGAGGCCAGCGATGCGCCAGCAGAGCCGCGCGCTGCTGCGACGGTCGCCGCGCCGGAACCGGCATTCGACACCGAGCATCTTTCACTGGTCGATCTGGACGCCACCGCGCCGGCAGGCAGTCGCGCCGGTGCGCTGCTGGTACTGGCCGGTATCGGCGGTCCCGATGCGTTGCGCCGCCTGCTCGCGGCGCTCCCCAGCGGGCTGGCCGTGCCGGTGCTGGTGCACATGCGCCTGGACGGCGGCCGCTACGGCAACCTGGTCAAGCAGATGGCGCGCGTATCGCCGCTGCCCGTGCAGTTGGCCGAAGCCGGCCAGCGCGCCACCGCTGGCGAAGTGCACGTGCTGGCCGATGACATCGGGGTGCACGCTGCTGCCGATGGCCTGTATTTCCAGAGCGAAGCGCAGGGCATCTCGATTGCCGCGTTGTCGGCCGAGCACAGCGCGCTGGTGCTGCTCAGTGGTGCTGACCTGGCCCATGTGGGCCCGGCGTTGGACCTCGCCGCCGCCGGCGCCTGGGTAGCCGGGCAGGTGGGCGAAGGCTGCTACGACCCGGCTGCGGCGACGGCCGTGGTCGCTGCCGGCATGGTGGCCGGTGAACCGCAGGAACTGGCACAGGTGATCGCCGCGCGCTGGGGCCTGGATGATGACGGAGATGCCGCATGAGTTACGCCAGCAATGATGAGATCCGCGGCGTCCTGATCTCGGCCGGTGCCGAACGGGTTCTGCTGCCCAATGCGACCGTGGCCGAGATGATGTCGCGGGTGCCGGTGCAGGCGGTCGCCGACGCGCCGCGCTGGCTGGTGGGTGAGATCGGTTGGCACGGCTGGCAGGTGCCCCTGGTGTCGTTCGCACGGCTCTCCGGCTTGGGCGAAGAGACGGTGGCCGGCCACAACAAGGTGGTGGTGCTCAAGACCCTCAACGGCAATGCACAGCGCCCTTACTACGCACTGTTGACGCAGAGTTTCCCGCAGCTGATTTCGGTTCCGCGCGACGGCCTGCTGGCCGACGCGTCCGAAGAAACTCTGCCCGACATCGTGCACATGCGCGTGCTGCTGGGTGAACAGAGCGCGCTGTTGCCGAATCTCGACGCGCTGGAAGCTGCGCTGGATTCGCTGACGCCCTGAATCCCGCCATCGGTAGTGCCGGGCGCTGGCCGGCATCCGCGGGATCATGACGATGCCGGCCAGCGGCCGGCACTACCAGGTCGTCAGGCGCACGCCTTGGCCCCGGGCCATGCCCGGTAAACGGTCAACGCAGTGGTCGCGCGATCCGTCGCTTACCCCAGATCACCCAGCCTTGCCTGCAACGCCGCGATCGCAGCCAGGCCTGCGGTTTCCGTGCGCAGGATGCGGGGGCCCAACTGCAGGCCCTGGAAGCCTGCGGCGGCCAACTGCTCACGGTCACGCGGTGACCAGCCGCCTTCCGGCCCGATGGCGATCACCACGCCGCCGGCCGGTGCCGTCTGCAGTGTCGACAACCGGTGCGCTCCCAGCGGATCCAGGGTCAACCGCAACGTATCGGCTGGCAGTGTCGCGCTGGCCTGTGCCAGCGACTGCGGCGCTCCTACCTGTGGAATGCGCGCACGACCGGACTGCCCGCAGGCCGACTGTACGACGTTGTTCCAGTGCGCCACGCGTTTTTCCGCACGTGCTGCATCCAGCTTCACTTCGGTGCGCTCGGCATTCACCGGCACGATGGCGCTCACCCCCAGTTCGGTGGCTTTCTGCAGGATCAGGTCCATCTTTTCGCCGCGTGCAATGCCCTGCAGCAGGGTGATGGTCAGCGGCGATTCGTTGGCGATCGGCTGCACCGCGTCGATGCGTACCTGTACCTCGCGTTTGCCGGCCATGGTCAGCGTCGCGGTGTAGTCATGGCCATCGCCGTTGAACAGCACGCAGGTGTCACCCTCGCGCAGGCGCATCACCCGTACCAGGTGATTGGCCGTCTCTTCCGGCAGGGTCACGGTCTGGCCGCTGTGCAGCGCCAGGTCGATGGGGCAGCGGGTCACGCGCATGCAATCGCCTCGTCGATGGCCGCCAGCGTGGTATGCGCCAGCAGCTCCAGTTGTTCGTCGTCCACGCAGTACGGTGGCATCCAGTACAGCACGTTGCCCAGCGGGCGCAGCACTACGCCGCGCTTCAGCGCCGCCTTGTAGGCGTGCAGCCCCAGCCGCAGGGCCGGATCGAAGGGCGTGCGCTTGTCGCCGTTGCGGGTCAGTTCGAAGGCCACCACCATCCCGGCCTGGCGCACATCGGCCACGTGCGGATGGTCGGCGAATGGCGCGGCCAAGGTGCCCATCACCGAGGCGATGCCGCGATTGCGCGCGATCACATCGTCCGCGCCGAAGATGTCCAGCGTGGCCAGCGCCGCCGCACAGGCCAGCGGGTTGCCGGTGTAGCTGTGCGAATGCAGGAAGGCACGTTCGCGCGAATCATCAAGGAAGGCGTCGTACAGCGCCTGCGTGGCCAGCACCGCAGCCAAGGGCAGGAAGCCACCGGTCAGGCCCTTGGACAGGCACAGCAGGTCCGGCATCACCCCGGCCTGCTCGCAGGCGAACATCGTGCCGGTGCGGCCGAAGCCGGTGGCGATCTCGTCGGCGATCAGGAACGCACCATGGGCATCGCACAGTTCACGTACGCGCTGCAGATAGGCCGGATCGTGCATGCGCATGCCACCGGCACACTGCAGCCGTGGCTCCAGGATCACGGCGCAGATCTCGCCCGGATGCTGGTCGAACAGCGTGGCCAGGCCATCGGCGGCCTGGCGTGCGCGGTCGGCCGCACTCTGACCGGGCTCGGCCAGGTAGGCGTCGGGCGAGGGCGCAAACAGGCCCTCGGCCAGCAGCGGTGCATAGACCCGGCGGTACAGCGGAATGTCGGCCAGTGCGAGGGCGCCCAGCGTCTCGCCGTGGTAGCCGTTTTCCAGCGAGACGAAGCGCGTGCGCCGGGTCTCACCGCGGTTCTGGAAATACTGGAAGGCCATCTTCAGCGCCACTTCGACGCCGGCCGAACCGTTGTCGGCGTAGAACACCTTGGCCAGTGGCGCGCGGCCGGGCTGGCGCGGCGCGAGGGCCAACAGGCGCTCAGCCAGGGTGATCGCGGGCTCGTGGCCGAAACCGGCCAGCATCACCTGTTCCAGCTGTCCGGCCTGGGCGGCGATGGCACCGCCGATGCGCGGCTCGGCATGGCCGAACAGGTTGGTCCACCAGCTGCTGACCGCATCCAGGTAGCGGTTGCCGTCGTGATCGATCAGCCAGGCACCTTCGCCGCGGGCGATCGGCACCAGCGGCAACGTGTCCGGATGCTCTCGCATCTGCGTGCACGGGTGCCACAGGACCTTGAGGTCGCGTTGCCGCCAGTGCTGGACCAGCGGAGAGGGGGTTGGGTCTGCTAGCATTTCGGGCTCATGAACATGTTGCTGCCTGCACATTCTATCGGCCTCGGCGCACGCGCCGGCTGCCACGGAGATTCCGCATGAACGATGACCGCGCCAGGCGTCCTCTGCCGATCATCCATCGGATCACCGACGAGGAGAACGGGCCCTTCCAGCGCCAGCACCTGGACCTGGAGTTCTCAAATGGTGAACGCCGCCGCTTCGAGCGCCTGGTCAGCCGTGGCCATGGCGCGGTGGTGGTGGTGCCGATGCTGGATGAAGAAACCGTGCTGCTGGTACGTGAATACGCGGCCGGCATGCACCGCTACGAGCTTGGCCTGGTGAAGGGCCGGATCGATGCCGGCGAAACGCCGGAGCAGGCCGCCGACCGTGAGCTGAAGGAAGAGGCCGGCTATGGCGCTCGGCGGGTCGACGTGCTGCGCGCGATGACCCTGGCGCCGACATACATGAGCCATCAGTCCTGGCTGGTGGTCGCGCGCGACCTGTATCCGGAGAAGCTGGCCGGCGACGAGCCGGAGGAACTGGAAGTGGTGCCGTGGAAGCTGGCCGATCTGGACCAGTTGATGCTGCGCGAGGACTTTTCCGAAGGGCGTTCGCTGGCGGCGCTGTTCATCGCCCGCCAGTGGCTGCAGGGAGCACGATGATCAAGCTGACCACGGAACTGCGCGAAACCGCGATCGCCATCGCCCAGGAAGCCGGGCAGGCGATCATGCAGGTCTACAGCAACGGTTTCGATGTGACACTCAAGGACGACGACAGCCCGGTCACCGCTGCTGACCTGGCTGCCGACCGGGTGATCCAGCAGGGGCTGCGCCAGCTGACCCCGGACCTGCCGATCCTGTCGGAAGAGTCGCCGCTGGTGCCCTGGGAGCAGCGTCAGCACTGGGGCGCGTACTGGCTGGTCGACCCGCTTGATGGCACCCGCGATTTCGTCAAGCGCAATGGCGAGTTCAGCGTCAACATCGCGCTGATCTACCAGGGCGCCCCGGCCTTCGGCGTGGTCCAGTCGCCGGTCACCGGCATTGTCTGGCACGCGATGCGGGGCGAGCTGGCGTATCGCCGGCAGGGTGTACATGACACCGTGCTGCGTACCCGTACACCCGCGACTGCGCCCCTTCGCGTCGCCGCCAGCCGCTCGCATCGTTCAGCGGAGACCAATGCCTTGCTGGCCCGTATGGGCGACATCGAGACCGTGGTGCAGGGCTCTTCGCTGAAATTCTGCCGGATCGCCGAAGGCGGACTGGATGTCTATCCGCGGCTGGGCCCGACCTCCGAATGGGATACCGCTGCTGGCCAGTGCGTGCTGCACGCGGCCGGTGGCGCGGTGCTCTCGGTCGGGACCGGCAAGCCGTTCCGCTACAACCGCCGGCCGACGCTGTTGAACGGTAATTTCATGGCGTTGGGCGATACCAGCCTGCCGTGGCGGGACTGGTTGTCCGATTGATCCAGGAGAAACGCATGAGCACGCACGACACCCCTGCCACCGGCACTGCCAGCGCGGAGCTGGAGCGCCTGCTGGCCATCATGGCGCGCCTGCGTGACCCGCAGGGGGGCTGTCCCTGGGACCTGGAACAGAACTTCGCCACCATCGCCCCCTATACGATCGAAGAAGCCTACGAAGTGGCCGACGCGATTGATCGCGGCGACCTCGACGACCTCTGCGATGAACTGGGCGACCTGCTGCTGCAGGTCGTGTTCCATGCGCGCATGGCCGAAGAGCAGGGCGCGTTTGCCTTCGCCGAGGTCGCGCGCGCGATCAGCGACAAGATGCAGCGGCGGCACCCGCATGTGTTCGCCGATGTCAGCGTCGACGATGCGGACGGCGTGATGCGCAACTGGGACGCGATCAAGCGCGCCGAACGCGCGGCAAAGGGCGATCAGGACACCTCGGCACTGGCCGGGATCTCCCGTGGCCTGCCGGAATGGCAGCGGGCGGTGAAGCTGCAGTCGCGCGCGGCCAAGGTGGGGTTCGATTGGCCCGGTCCGCTGCCGGTACTGGACAAGGCGGCCGAGGAACTGCAGGAACTGCGCGAAGAGTTTGAGCGCGGCGATATCGCCGGCAACAAGGCGCGCCTGCAGGAGGAACTGGGTGACCTGCTGTTTGTGTGCGCCAACCTGGCGCGGCATGCGGACATCGATCTGGGCGCGGCGCTGCGTGGGGCCAACCAGAAGTTCGAACGTCGCTTCCGTTCGATGGAGGCGCAGGCCGAGGCACAAGGCGATTCGCTGGCCGCACTCGATCTGGATGCGCAGGAAGCGCTCTGGCAGCACGCCAAGACCACGGAAAAGGCGTGAAAACGCTCGGTCTGTTCCTGCTGACCGCGCTGGCCGAGATCATCGGCTGCTACCTGCCGTGGCTGTGGCTGCGCAAGGGCGGCAGCATCTGGCTGCTGTTGCCGGCGGCGGCCAGCCTGGCGTTGTTCGCCTGGCTGCTGACCCTGCACCCGACCGCCAGCGGACGCGTGTACGCAGCGTACGGTGGCGTGTACATCGGCACGGCGCTGTTCTGGCTGTGGCTGGTCGACGGCATTCGTCCCAGCCGCTGGGACATGCTGGGGGCTGCGCTTTGCCTGGTCGGCATGGCAGTGATCATGTTCGGGCCGCGGCAACCGGGGTAAGCCGGGCAGGTGTAGAGTCGAGCAATGCTTGGCCGCTGTTGTGGCAACAGCAGCCAGGCATGGCTCGGTACCACCCTCAACGAACGGAGCACGCGCATGTCCCGCTTCGCCAGCTTCCGCGAGTTCTACCCGTTCTACCTCAGCGAGCACCGCAACACGGTCTCGCGTCGGCTGCACTTCATCGGCAGCTGCGGCGTACTGCTGCTGGTCACCATCGCCGTGCTGCGAGGGCAGCCGCTGCTGCTGTTGGCGGCATTGGCCTGCGGCTACGGCTTTGCCTGGGTCGGTCACTTCTTCTTCGAGAAGAACCGCCCTGCAACATTTCGTCATCCACTGTATTCGTTCATCGGTGACTGGGTGATGTTCGCCGACATCCTGCGTGGCAGGGTGAAGTGGTGATCTCGCCGTGCGCGCCGGCCGGCGCCGTACGACTCAACGCGCGTTGCAGCCCAGCGCCGCCAGGTTGATCGCGTCGGCCATGCGCCGGTAGCCCTCGTCGTTCGGGTGCAGATGATCGCGGGTGATGTCCGCCGGCAATGATTCCGGCTGTTTCGGATCACGCAGCGCCGCATCGAAATCCACCACGCCATCGAAGCCGGTGTCCTGGCCACGCGCCCACTGGTTGATCGCGGTCCGGGTGGCGGCCGATACCGGCTCGTAGCGCTCCGAATCGCCGAAGGGCGTCAATGTGCCGAGATGAGCGCGGATGCCATGTGCATGCAGCCGGGTGGCCACCTGGCGGTAGCCCAGCAGCATGTCTGCCGCGCTGCGTCCCGACAGCGGCTGTGCGCCGCCACCGTGGCGGATGTCATTGATGCCTTCGAACAGGATCACCTGGTCGGCGTCGGCCACTGCGATCACGTCGCGATCCAGCCGCGACAGCGCGCTGTGGCTGCGGCCGTGGTCCAGCAGCTTGTTGCCGCTGATGCCCTGGTTGAGCACCACGAAGCGGTCAGGGCACGCCTGCTGCAGGCGCTGGCCCAAGCGCTCGGGCCATTGGTTGAACGAGCCACGCGAAGCCGTCGCGCCCTCGGTGATGGAATCACCCAGGGCCACGATCACCTGCGGCCGGTCCGCGCGCTGCACCAGTACCGCAGAGAACACGTTCTGCTGGTAGCCCACGCGCACGCTGTCGGCCACCGCGTCCTGCTTTCCGTCGGCCACCCGCACCACCGTACGGCGCACCGCGGGGCGGGTGGGCTGCGGGAAGTACGCGGTCACGCTGATCTCCTGCAGGGCGGCAACCCGCAAGGGCAGTGCATCACTGAGCAGCGCTGCGCCCACCGGTACGTCGATGGACGTGCGTCCATCGACGGTGACCGGCAGCGCTGCCGCCTTGCCATCCTTCAGGCGCACCCGTACGTCTTCCACATGCAGCGGCGTGGTGCCCAGTTCGTTGCTGATGCGCAGTCGCAGCGCATCGCCCCTGCTACCCAGGCGAATGTCCTGGCGCACGGTCTGCGCGGCGAACTGCACGGGCGCGTCAGCGCTGCCATCCTTGCGGTCAGGCGCGGGCGAAGCGGTCCAGGCGGTGACCCAGACCGGTGCGGCCAGCGCCACGGGGGCGGCCACGGCGGTGCCGATGGCCAGGGAAAGCAGGGTGATCCAGCGCTGCATGGGCTTCGGTCCGGTCAGGAGAAGTAGGTGCCGCCGTTGACGTCCAGATTGGCACCGGTGATGAACGCTGCCGCTGCCGACGCCAGGTAGACCGCCGCATCGGCGGCTTCGTCCGGCAGGCCCTGGCGACGCAGCGGCGTCGCGCCGGCCACCGCCGTACGCACTTCCGGTTTGGTGAATTCGTCATGGAAGCGGGTGGCGATCATGCCGCAGCACAGTGCGTTGACGCGGATACCCTTCGGCCCCAGCTCCTTGGCCATGGCCCGGGTGAAGGTCATCACGCCCGCTTTGGCGGTGGCGTAGATCGCCGCGCCGGGGCCGCCGCCATCGCGACCGGCCTGCGAGGCGAAGTTCACGATCGCCGCGCCTTCGCCCATGTGCGGTACCACGGCGTGGGTGGTCAGGTAGGTGGAGGTCAGGTTGAGGTCGATGACCTTGTGGAAGAACGCCGGATCGATGTCGGCCAGCGGACGACGCTCGACCATGCCGCCGGCCACGTTCACCAGCACGTCGATGCGCTGGCCGAATGCAGCCTGCGTCGCCGCGACCAGGCCGGCCACGGCGGCGGGATCGGTGACGTCGGCGCGGTGGGCGATAGCCTGGCCACCGGCCGCCTTGATCAGCGCCAGCGTTTCCTGCGCGCTGGCTTCGTCGTTGGCGTAGTTGAGGCAGACGCGTGCACCGGCCGCAGCCAGCTTGATCGAGACGGCACGGCCGATATCACGGCCACCACCGGTGACGATGGCCACCTTGTCCTGGAACGACATGCGGGAAACTCCTTGGTTTGCGGGGGAATGCGAGGGAATGGGGGCTCAACCGTCGGTGCGGTCGAGCTTGTGGATCGGTCCGGTCCACCACCACAGTGCGGCCAGCGACAGCGGCACCAGTGCGGCAACGAGGATGAAGATCGGTGCATAGGAATGGCGGGTCAGCACTGGCACCAGCCAGGTGGTGATCAACGTTCCGGCTACGGCGGCCAGGCCGCCGAGACCGGCCAGCGTGCCCACCGAGCGGCCGTCGAACAGATCGCCGGGCAGGGTCTGGATGTTGCCGATGGCGATCTGGAAACCGAACAGCACTGCTGCAATCGCCAGCACCGCAAACAGCGGCTGGTTGGCCAGTACCGCGCCCAGCAGGGCCGGTGCCATGATCACGCAGCCCAGCGAAATCGACAGCTTGCGCGCACGGTCCACGCTCTGGCCGGCATTGATCAGGCGCCCCGACAGCCAGCCGCCGCTCAGGCTGCCCAGCATGGCGCCGACGAAGGGCACCCAGGCGAACAGGCCGATCTGCTTGATGTCGAAGCCGAAGGTCTCGGCCAGATAGATCGGCAGCCACGATACGAACAGCCACCAGATCGGATCGAGCAGGAAACGGCAGGCGAGCATGCCCCAGCTCTGCCGGTGGACCAGCAGCGAACGCACGCTGACCTTCGGTGCATCCACGCGTTGCTGGCCAGCCTGGTCTTCCATGATCAGGCGTCGTTCGGCGTCACTCACCCACGGATGCTTGTCCGGGCCGGCGCGATAGACGAACAGCCAAGGCAGCAGCCACAGGAAGCCAAGTGCACCGACCAGCACGAAGGTGCCGCGCCAGCCCAGCCACAGGTACAGGCCGGCGATGGCCGGCGCCGAAACGATGGCACCGATGGACGCGCCCGCGTTGAAGATGCCCTGCGCGAGGGCACGCTCACGCGCGGGGAACCACTCGGCGTTGGCTTTCACCGCGCCGGGCCAGGCACCGGCTTCGCTGATGCCCAGCATCGCCCGCACCACGCTGAAGGAGAGCATGGAATGGGTGACCGAATGCAGCGCGATCGAGATCGACCACACACTGATCGACAACGCGAACCCCAGCCGCGTCCCGATCATGTCGAACAGGCGCCCGAACAGGAACTGGCCGGCGGCATAGAAGAGCATGAACACGGTGACCAGCAGTGCGTAATCGTCCTTGGTCGCGCCGACTTCCCTGGCGATCTCCGGCCACATCACCGCCAGTGCATTGCGGTCGATGTAGTTGATCACCGTGGCCACCGCGATCAGGCCGACGATCAGCCAGCGCACGGCCGAGCGCACCGGCACCTTGCGCAGCGTGGCCACGGCCGAGGGGCCGTTCATTGTGCATCACCCTTGCTGCGGTCCATGCGCGCATGGCTGCCGCTCCAGCGGTAGACATGGCCATCCACCGTCACGCTGTGTTCGCCCTTCGCGTCGCTGTCGTCGGCCACGCCGAGTGCGATGCGGGCGCCGCTGGCCAGGCGCACCTCGAGCACCTCGGCATCATTGCCGCGGGTGCGGATGATCTGCTTGATGCGGCTGTCGGCACCATGCACGTACTCGGCGGTGCCGTTGTACTCGCCATGCGGCTCCAGCACGCTGAAGAAGGTCACATCCTTCTGTCCTTCCACGCGCTGCAGCAGCGCCGGTTCACGGCGCAGGTTGAACTCGGGATCATTGGCACCGCTCTCCACCAGCAACGCCTGCGCCGGCGCGCTGCTGCCGAAGCGGTAGGTGTAGAAGCGTCCGTCGAGCAGCCACGCCAGCGTGCGCGGCTCACTGCCGGCCTTGCTGCGTGCGTCCAGCCACAGGTGCTGGTAGCCGTTGTCGCTGCCGAGCACCGGGCGCTGGGTGGGGAAATGCTCCGCCTCGAAACCGGTGGTGACGATATGGCCGTTGAAGTGCAGTGGCAGGTCGTAGCGTGCAGCCTTGTCGCCGTGCACCTGCAGCAGGTCCAGCACCACCGGCAGGCCCAGTTCGGGGTGGCGCAGCAGTGCCTGGGTGCGGGTGAACACCACGCCCGGATAGGCATCGCGCATCGTCGCCGAGGCGATCTGGGTATCTGCGTCGACCTGGAAGAAGCGCACCTGCGGGGCGAGTTCCTCACCGCGCTTCCAGTCGCCCTTGAAGTGGCTCTGCTCGTTCACCACCAGCGTGTTGTGGGCCACGGTCTGCTTGGCCCAGCTGCGGTTTTCGGCAAGATAGATGCCACCACGCTTGGCTTCCACGTTGAGGAAGCGCGCCGCGCCGTAGTCGGTCACCACGGCGTTGCCATTGTCGTAGAACAGCCAGTTGAGCTTGTCGAAGTGGCCGTGGCCCATGCCCTGCATGGTGTCCTTCTGCACCAGCGCCTGGCCGCGTTCGCCGCCCATGCGCAGGATCGCCAGACCGCCGCGTTCACCGTCCGGACCGTCGCGCAGCAGCATCGGCCGGTAGTCGAACGGTTTGGCTTTGTTGGCTGCCAACGCCTGCGCTACCTGCAGCCCTTCCGGCGACAGCAGCAGGCGTTTCTGCTGCTGCGCGACCGACAGCAGACGGTCATCGCCGGCCTGCGCATAGGCGATGCCGATACCAGCCACCAGCTCTTCGGTATCGATGCCCTTGTCCAGGATCGCATCGTTGATCGGGAAGAACAGGCCGTCGTAGCTGGTCTGTACCAGTACGTCCACCGCCTTCAGCAGCACGCCGTCGCGGCGCGCGAAGATCTTCCGCTGCGGCTCGTTGCGTTCGATCGCGTTGGCAAACAGCAGGAACGGCGCCAGCGCATAGCGCTGGTAGTAGGGGCCTTCCTCGTAATAACCATCGGGCGAGAACAGCAGGTCGATCTGCCGCAGGAAACCGAACTGGTCATCCTTGCGGCTGCCGCGCAGCGATTTCTCCACCAACTCCCGATCACGCAGCACGTAGCCGGTCATGCCGGTGGCGGCCACCGCCCAGGTCGCGTGGTTGTGGATCTGGTCGTAGTTCTTCGGCTCGCTGGCCAGGAACTCGGCCATCGGCCGGAACACCTGCGACTCGATGATCTGCCGATCCTGCGGCGACAGGGCATCGCGGATCGCGTCGTAGCCCTGGATGGCGTTGACCAGCCAGACCGAATCGTTGAGCACCTGCCAGAACACCCGGCCGGGAATCTGTCCGCGTCCTTCCGGATGCGGGCCGAGGGTCGGGTAGAGCTTGGCGTACTGCAGCAGCATGTCGCGCGAATAGGCGACATAGGCCTTGTCGCCGGTCAGCCGATACAGGGTGCCGGCGGCCAGCAGTGCCTGGTAGTTGCGCTTGTGCTGCTCATGGGTGCGGCCGCCGCCCTTGTCCTTCGGCACCGGCACGTCGATGCCGGCCTTCATCATCTTCTGCAGCGATTTCTGCGTACGCGCCTGTTCCTTGGCGAACCACGGATACCGGCTGCCTTCGCTGGCCATCTGCTGCCACTGTGCGGCGGTCACCAGTACCGGCGCGGTATCGCCTTGTCGCGCAGCTGCAGCAGGTGCCGCATGCAGCGGTGCCGTCGGCAACAGGGCGAAGGGAGCGGCCAGGGCAAGGGCGAGCGCCAGACGTTGGGAACAAAGGGACAGCGGCTGCAACCTCATCGATCAACTCCGGTGCTGGTGCGTGACAGGGCAACCTCGCCCACCTTGGGATACCAGTCCACCCCCGTCTGTTCGCGCGGGGTCATTGCCAGCGCCGGATCGGCGCCGATGGTGGGCAGGGGCGTTGCCGGCACCCACAGGCTGCTGGCGGCCTGCTGCAGGGTAATGCTGGCGCTGCTCACCCCGCCCGGGAATACGCTGCTGGCCTGCGGCGACTGCACGTTGTTGCTGAAGGCGATGCCGGCCAGCGAACTGGCCGCATTCGGTGGATTCTTGCTGGTGCGGTTGACGATCAGGTTGCCGCTGAAGTGGCTGTTGCTGGCGGCGACCACGATGCCCTTGGTTTCGTCATGGCCCACACCGAAGCTGATCTTCGCCACGTCGACGAAGGTGTTGCGGCTGATGGTCGCGTTGACCACCGGCGCGTAGCCGGACAACGGCGGATTGGCCTGTGCATCCATCACCGCCAGTGCCGAGCGGTTGCTGGAGCCGGCCAGCCGTTCGAAGTAGTTGTTGCTGACGGTCTGGTCGGCATTGATGATGCGCACGCCGCCGGTGCCGGCCTTGTCGTCGCCGAGGAAGAGGTTGTCGACCACCCGGTTGCCGTTGCCATGGCGCAGGGTCAGCGCGCCGGCCGAACGATAGAACACGTTGCCGCGGAAGGTATTGCCGCCGGACTTGTTGGAGACGATCTCGGTCTCGCCATCGCAGCCCTCGAACCAGTTGTTCTCCACCGTGCTGTTGGAATCGCTCAGCGAGGTGTCGCTGGTGCCGACGCGGATCGTCTCTCCGCCATTGACGCCCAGCGCTGGCCGCGGGCCGAACCAGTTGTGGTCGATGCGGTGCTGGTTGTCCAGGCCCTGGGTGGCATCGCGCACCACCACCACCGTCGGGCCAGCGTTGGTCTTGCCGCGCAGCTGGCTGTGGTCGAGGCGGTTGTTGCTGCCGTACAGCGACACCCAGTAGTCCTGGTCGCTGCCATCGGGGTTGCTGTAGTCATCGATGACCAGGCCGGTGACGCGGCTGTGGCTGGCCACTGCCTTGCTCGACTCGCGGAACGCCACCACGGCGTCGCCCGGGGTGTAGCCGTTGCGGAATACCAGGTTGGAGACCTGCAGGTAGCTGCCGGCCAGGCGCAGGTCCGACCCCCCGCTGAGGATCACCTTGCCCGGCGTCTGCGCGCGCAGCACGATCGGGGCGGCGGCGGTGCCCTGGCCCTTCAGCAGCAGGCGCGCATCGGTCCAGGTGCCATCGGCCAGCACGATTTCATCGCCGGGTTGCAGGGCGGCAGCGGCGGTGGCGAACTCGGCGGCATCATGGACCAGCCAGCTTGCAGCATTCGCCGGCAAACTGGTCAGGCAGGTTGCCAGTCCAATTGCCAGGCAATATCCAAGGGTGGGTTTCGAAAGGCGGTGCGAAGTCGGTTGAATGCGCATGAAGTCCTTCCAGAGACGGCGATGCCGCGGTTTCGGAGTGGGTGTGCATACCACTTGGTAGCTGTGTTGTAAGCCACGTTGCGCGCAAAGTCATGCTGCATCAGCACATGAAATGCCGGGCAACCGGTCTGAATCAAAGGTATTACGAAAAATCCAGTCCAGTTGGTTGACATTTCTGTGTCGGCGTGTCGAAGCTGCGTCCCACGCCTACCGTCCGGGCGATCCTTTGGGAGGAGGAAAACCATGCGGCAACCAGCCGGAGTTGTACGTCGTACACCGTTGTCACCCACACCGCTGATCGTGGCACTGCTCGCTGCGCTGGCGGCTTCACCGGCCGTGCAGGCGCAGTCTGCCGGCAGCGGTTCCGGGCAGGACGCCACCACCCTGGACCAGGTCCAGGTCACCGGCATCCGCGAATCGATGCAGAGCTCGATCAACAAGAAGCGCGACGACACGGTGATCGCCGATGTGTTGTCGGCCGATGACATCGGCGACCTGCCCGCGCCATCACTGGCCGATGCGATCGAAACGCTGACCGGTGCCGCCTCGACCCGCGACAAGACCGGCGCATCGGAAATCTCGATCCGTGGTCTCGGCGCCTTCCTCAGCAGCACCAATTTCAACGGCCGCGAGATCACCAACGGCAGCGGCGACCGCTCGGTGAACTTCAACATGTTCCCGGCCGAGCTGATCAATACGGTGGCGATCTACAAGACCCAGCGTGCCGACATCATCGAAGGCGGTGTCGCCGGCACCATCGGGCTGGAAACGGTCAAGCCGCTGGAGTACGGCAAGCGCTCGGCGCAGATCGATCTGCGCGGCAGCTGGGCCGAGTATGACAAGAAGTACCGCGACGACGATGGCATCGGCTATCGCGGTACCGCCAGCTACATCGACCAGTTCGAATTCGGCAACGGCCAGAAGCTCGGCATCTCGCTGGGCATCCAGCGGCTGGAGGGCACCGATCCGGAGGAGAGCATCACCAGCGGCTCCACCTGGTATGCCTGCGATGGCAGGCAGAACGTGGCCAATGCCAACTGCAATGAGGTCAGCGCCCAGGCCATCGCCAACGGCGCGCCGTACTACCTGGTGCCGAGCAGCCGCATCTATCGCCTGAAGCAGGAACGCAATGACCGCCAGAGCGAATTCGCGGCGATCCAATGGCGGCCCAACGACGTGGTCGAGGTCAACCTCGATTTCGAACATACCGAGCGCAACTGGGACGAGGACCGCAGCGACCTGAGCCTGTCCAATGCACGACGCGGCATCACCCAGCGCGAGGTGGACGAGGATGGCATCGTCCGCCACCTGCATGGCAGCACTTCCATCGATTCGACCTCCAACCGCTACTGGCGCGGCGAGGAATACACCGGCGGTGGCCTCAATCTGATCCTGCGCCCCAGCCCGGCCTGGGAGCTGTCCACCGATCTTTCCTATTCGCATACCAATCGCCTGGACAGCGAGCGCATGACCCGGCTGCGCGCCAACCAGCGCGACGTCAACAATGCCATCGTGCCGGGCATCAGCAGCGGCGCCACCGGCTATGTCGACTACGACTGGGACTGGCATGGCGAGGTGCCGAGCGTGGCGCTGGCGCCGAACTTCGACCCGAACAACTGGGATGCCTACACCGGCGCGGCGCGGGTGACCTCCAGCGCGACCGAGAACGACCACAAGATCAAGGCCGGCCGCTTCGATGCCAGCTTCATGCCCGAGTCCGGTTTCTTCACCCGCATCAAGGGCGGCGTGCGCGCCAGCCAGGCCGACTACCGCCTGCGCGACAACACCCTGGTGACCGACTACGACCAGCGCGTAGCGGCCGACAAGGCGAAGATCATTGCCGCCAACCGTGCCTGCCGTGCACCGTTCCCGCAGGACGATTTCATGGATGCGGCCAGCGGCAATACGATCTCCTCGTGGGCGTACTTCGATCCGAGCTGCCTCTACGAGTCCTTCCGCGGCACCAGCGACAGTGGCCTGGACCCGGACTTCCAGGACCCGAACAACGTCGATGTGACCGAGAAAACCCGCGCGCTGTACCTGATGGGTGAATTCAGCAGCACGCTGTTCGGCCTGCCGGTCACCGGCAATGTCGGCCTGCGCTGGGTCAAGACCGACGTGCGTTCGGAAGGCGTGCGCACCGACCTGGCGGTCATCGACAACGGCGACGGCACGATCCGCCTGCAACCCACTGGTGATTTCACCACCCAGGTGTTCAAGGCGGGCAACGACAAGCTGCTGCCAAGCCTGAATGCCGCGTTCGAGCTGAAGCCGGACCTGTTGCTGCGGGTGGGCGCGTACCGGGCGATGTCACGCCCGGATATCGCCGCACTCGGTGCCGGGCGAACCATCAATGTCAGCAGCGATGCCACCTATACCGGCCTGGCCGACGCGCTGGACGACATCAGTGCCAGCGGCAATCCTGCTGCGCAGCCGCTTATGTCCTGGAACGGCGATGTCTCGCTTGAGTGGTATGCGAACCCGGATACGCTGCTGGCCGGTGCGGTGTACTGGAAGCAGTTCAACGGCGGCACCGCCACCGCGCTGGTGCCGGAGACCTACACCCTCAACGGACAGACGGTGACCGTACCGGTGCGCCAGCAGGTGACCACCGATGAAGACAGCACCCTGACCGGTATCGAGCTCAGTGCCACCCACCGGTTCTCGTACCTGCCCAAGCCGTTCGATGGCCTTGGCTTCAAGGTCAGCTACAACTATGCCGACGCCGACTACCAGACCCAGGATTCGCGGTTGGGCGAGCAGTTGGCCGCCGATGGATCGATCATTCCGGCCATCGTTCCGCCGGCCGGCCTGAGCGGCTTCTCGCGGCATGTGCTGTCCGGTTCCCTCTACTGGGATGTGGGCCGCTTCAACATCCAGGCCATCGGCAAGTTCCGTTCGCACTATTACCAGGACTTCACCGGCAACACGGCGCAGCAGAACCGCTACTACGATGACAACACCAGCGTCGACCTGCGCCTGCGTTACCGGGTGAACAAGCAGCTGTCGCTGTCGCTGGAACTGATGAACCTGACCGACGAGCCACGCGTGGCGTACCAGCCGCTTTACGGGAATTTCCGCGAGGTGGTGAGCTACGGGCGGCGCGCGTATTTCGGTGTACGATACAAGTTCTGAACAGGGCGGCGCGGCCAATGGTCGCGCCGTCGCTCCAACCGGACCCGCACCGTGCCCGGTGGCCGGGGACGGGCCCGGAGGGAACCGCCAAGGGTCAGCCGCATGTCCGCCAACCGTCTCTACCAGACCATCGCCGCCAAGCTCCGCAAGCTGATCGAGGATGGCGAATATCCGTCGGGTTCGCGCCTGCCGGGCGAACGTGAACTTGCCGAACGCTTCGGCGTCAGCCGGGTCACCATCCGTGAGGCGGAAATCGCCCTGGAAGCGCAGGGCTGGATCGCGATCCGTATCGGTTCGGGCGTCTATGTGAAGCCGCGCCCGGCCCAGGCTGCCGGCGGGTTGCCCGATATCAGCGCCTTCGACCTGACCGCGGCGCGTGCCGTATTCGAGGCGGAAGCCGCAGCGCTGGCGGCAAGCAATATCGATGAGGCCGGCATCGCCGAGCTGCAGGTGCTGGCTGAAGCGCTGTGCCGGCGTGACCTTACCGATGAAGAGGCCGGCGACTACGACCGTCGCTTCCACCTGGCCATCGCCCGCCTCTCGGGCAACCCGGTGGTCGAGTATTTCGTGCAGCAGATCTGGCGCATGCGCAGCGAGCTGCCGCGGGTGACCGAGGTCTACGCACGGGTGTGCCATGACGATGGTGCCAGCCGCGCCGACGAGCACATGGCGATCTTCGAGGGGCTGCGCGCGCGCGATCCCGTCGCTGCACGCAATGCGATGCGCCATCACTTCCAGCGCCTGTTCGAGGCGATGCTGGAGGCGACCGAAAGCCAGGCGCTGGCCGAGATCCGCCGGCAGACCCAGCAGGACCGCGAGCGCTTCCTGGCCACAACCCGGATCTGAGCGGGTTCATCCTGCAGCGCCGGGCCACGCTCGGCTGCTTTCGGCTGGAACGTGCGGTACCCGCATCGCCTGCATCCACGCGCTATGCTGGGCTCCGGACGTCTCCCATAAGGAAAGCGCGATGTTCCCGACCATGTTCTTCAGCGCGGTGCTGGCCTTCGTGGCCGTGGTCATCCTGTTCAAGGCAGTGCGGATGGTGCCACAGGGCTATGAATGGACCGTCGAGCGGTTCGGCCGTTACACCCACACCATGTCGCCCGGCCTGCATTTCCTGATCCCGATCGTCTACGGGGTGGGGCGCAAGGTGAACATGATGGAGCAGGTGCTGGACGTGCCCGGCCAGGAAGTGATCACCAAGGACAACGCGGCCGTGCGCGTCGATGGCGTGGTGTTCTTCCAGGTACTGGACGCGGCCAAGGCCGCCTACGAGGTATCGGTGCTGGAAGTGGCGATGATCGCCCTGGTGCAGACCAACATCCGTACCGTGATCGGCTCGATGGACCTGGATGAATCGCTCAGCCAGCGCGAGGTGATCAACGCCAAGCTGCTCAGCGTGGTCGATCATGCGACCAACCCGTGGGGCGTGAAGGTCAACCGCATCGAGATCCGCGACATCCAGCCGCCGCGCGACCTGCTCGATGCGATGGCACGGCAGATGAAGGCCGAGCGCGAGAAGCGCGCGCAGATCCTCGAGGCGGAAGGTTCGCGGCAGTCTGAGATCCTGCGTGCCGAAGGCGAGAAGCAGGCTACGGTGCTGGAGGCGGAGGGGCGGCGCGAGGCCGCATTCCGCGACGCCGAGGCACGCGAGCGTCTTGCCGAAGCCGAAGCCAAGGCGACCCAGGTGGTGTCGGCGGCGATCGCCGACGGCGACGTCCAGGCGATCAACTACTTCATCGCCCAGAAGTATGTGGAAGCGTTCAAGGAACTGGCCACGTCGCCGAACCAGAAGCTGGTGCTGATGCCGATGGAGGCCAGCGGAGTGATTGGTTCGATCGCCGGCGTGGCCGAGCTGGCCAAGCAGGCCCTGTCCAACCAGGAAACCCGGCCGCCGGCAAAGCGGCCGCCACCGATCGGAGGCTGACATGCGCTGGGAAGTCGTTGCCTGGGGCGCGTTGGCCTTGCTGCTGTTCGCCGCCGAAGCGCTGGCGCCCGGCGCGTTCATGCTGTGGATCGGCATCGGTGCGGCGGCGGTGTTCGCGCTGGTAGCGGTGTTCGCCGATATCCCGGTGCTGTGGCAGGTGGTCGCTTTCGTGGTGCTGAGCGTGTTGTCCATCCAGTGCTACCGGCACTGGGGCAAGCCGCGTGCGCGGCAGAGCGACGCGCCGCTGCTGAACCGCCGCGCTGAACAACTGGTCGGGCGGGTGGTGCCCTTGCCGCAGGCCATCGTTGCCGGGCAGGGCAGGGTCAGCATCGACGACGCGTCGTGGCAGGTGAGTGGGCCGGAGCTGCCGGCCGGCACGCTGGTGCGGGTGGTGGCGGTGCAGGGCAGTGCGCTGGTGGTCGAGGCGGTCGCCTAGGTTTTCCAGCCAACGGCGCAGCCCCTCGTGGATTGGCCGCTTGATGCGTCGGGGTCTGTTTGTTGGGTCGGGCGGGTTGGGTTCGCGGGGGACGCCGTGAACCCATCCCTGGGGGCTTGGCCGCGGCATCCATGCCGCGGACACCCCCGCGAACCCAGCCCGCCCGACCCCTGATAGTTTCCGTGCGCGTCCAGAGCACGGAAAAGAAATCAAAAGCGGGAAGCAAACGCCGGTCGCTGCGCTCTGTGTGCCCGGGGGCGGATCCCTTTCCGCAGGAAAGGGCTCCGACCCTTCTCTCCATATATGTGTCGACACCCACAACCGCTCTTGCCTTCCGTCCCGTCATCGGGAACTCCGGAAGGGAGGGGCAGCGTGGGCGCGCGGGGGTGTCCGCCGCATGGATGCGGCGGCCAAGCCCCCAGGGATGGGTTTACGGCGTCCCCCGCGTACCCACGCTGCTCCGACCAAGCCGAGAGAACCCAGAGCCGACACGCTTCGGCTTTGCGCTTTGCGCCCTGGCTTGTAGAAAGCGCCCGCCGGCCGCAGGCCGGCCAACATCTCCCCGCTGCGCTGCGGCGCGACCTGCGGCCGACCGATCTGGGATAATGCGCGTTCTTGTTTCCTCTGCTGCCGGACCCGGTCATGACCCAGAAGACGCTGCTCAACGATACCCACCGCGCCCTTGGCGCCAAGATGGTCGATTTCGGGGGTTGGGACATGCCCATCCACTACGGCTCGCAGCTGGACGAGCACCACCTGGTGCGTCGTGAGTCGGGCGTGTTCGACGTCAGCCACATGACCGTGGTCGACCTGCGCGGCGACCAGGTCAAGCCGTTCCTGCGCCGCCTGCTGGCCAACTCGGTCGACAAGCTCAAGGCCACCGGCAAGGCGTTGTACTCGTGCATGCTGAATCCGCAGGGCGGCGTCATCGACGACCTGATCGTCTATTACCTGGGCGAGGACTTCTTCCGCATGGTGGTCAACGCCTCCACCCGCGAGAAGGATCTGGCGTGGCTGCGCGAGCAGGCTGCGCCGTTCAACGTCTCGGTCGAACAGCGTCCAGACCTGGCGATCCTCGCTGTGCAGGGTCCGCAGGCGCGCGACATCGTCATCGGCCTGGCCCGCGAAGCCGACCGTGAGTCGCTTGGCAAGCTCGGCCGTTTCGCCGCGCTGCAGGTGCAGTCCGACGACGGCGTTGAACTGTTCGTCGCCCGCACCGGCTACACCGGCGAAGACGGTTTCGAGATCCTGCTGCCGCAGGATGCCGTGGTCGCGTTCTGGAACCGCCTGCTTGCTGCCGGCGTGAAGCCGGCAGGTCTCGGCGCGCGCGATACCCTGCGCCTGGAAGCCGGCATGAATCTGTACGGCCAGGACATGGACGAAGCGATCAGCCCCTACGAAGCGGCGCTGGCCTGGACGGTGTCGCTGGACGAGGGCCGCGACTTCATCGGCCGCGACGTGTTGGAGGCGCAGAAAGCGGCTGGCAACGCACGTCAGATGATCGGCCTGGTGATGGATGAGAAGGGCGTGCTGCGCCATGGCCAGGCGGTCACCACTGCCGGCGGCCAGGGCGAGATCCTGTCCGGCACCTTCTCGCCGACCCTGGCCAAGGGCATCGCATTCGCGCGCGTGCCGGCCGGTGAACTCGGCCAGGTCACCGTCGACATCCGCGGCCGTCAGGTGCCGGTGCGGGTGGTCAAGTTCCCGTTCGTGCGCGAAGGCCAGGCCCAGCCCGGCGTGCTTGGCGACGCCTGATCCAAACATGCCGGTCGTCACTGCCAGCAGTGGCGGCCGGTTGGTTACACTAGCCCCGTTTTTTCCACCCCCTGCATATCTCTGGAGCAGTCCCATGAGCGAGATCCCCGGCGACCTCAAGTTCCTCAAGTCCCATGAGTGGGCCCGTGTCGAAGGCAATGGCCGCGTGACCGTCGGTATTTCCGACCACGCCCAGGGCCTGCTGGGTGACCTGGTCTACGTCGAGCTGCCCGAAGTCGGCGCGACCGCCAAGGCCAACGAGCAGATCGCGGTCGTCGAGTCGGTGAAGGCCGCCTCCGACGTCTACAGCCCGATCAGCGGCACCATCGTCGAGGTCAACTCGGCACTGGCCGACAAGCCGGAAACCATCAACGAAGACGCCTACGGCGATGGCTGGATGTTCGTCGTCGAAGTTTCCAACAGCGACGAGCTCAACGAGCTGCTGGACCCGGACGCGTACGCCGAAGGCCTGGAAGACGAAGAGCACTGAGTCGTCGTTTCCCCGGTACGAAAACGGCCACCCTCGGGTGGCCGTTTTCGTTTTGGAGGAGACTTCGAACTTATGCCGGCCGGTTCGCCGCATGCCATCGCCATGGCATCAGTCGGTGTTGAGCGCGGCCAAAAGGCGTGCGCAGTTTTGCGCAAATCCGCGTTTCCACCCCCGCGGCGGCGCGCCCGGATGTGAAAAGTTTTTGGCCTTGTTGCAGGTCCGTTGTGGTGGCGTTGGCGCGTGCGTTGCCATGCATGGCTGCGCCGCCGCGTAGCGTTCCGCTTCAGGCCCCTACATGACGCAGAGTGCTTATTTCAAGTGTTTTTTCTTCGCTGTTCGTGCGCAGTTGATGGCAGCGACGATGAGCGATGCAGTGTTTGCCGGCGCTCGCGGAGGAACATCGGCAGGCGCGGGAAGGGCTTCCGGGACGCGGCGGATGTGAAAATTTTTCGCGGGGGTTGTTGACAGTAAAAAAAACCGTGATTAGGTTTCGCCTCAGCAGACCTTGCCTGCCAAACCGAGTGCGCAGAATCAATCGTCCGATGCGAAGCAGCCCCTCGAAGACCACCGCGATCCTCAAGACGGTGGACATGGCTCCGCTTCCCCCGGAGAAATGCAAGGCGACCCTTGTTCCGATGCCTGCTCCGCCGATAGTGGCGGGCATCACCGCATCCGTAACGGCGCGCCCGACGCGCCGGCGGTCCCCGCACGCAGCATGGGCGGGTTTGATCCACCTGGGCGTTTCAACTCCCTATCACTGACGAGGAGCCATCACCATGGCAACCAAGAAAGCTGCGAAGAAAAAGCCCGCCGCCAAGAAAGCGGTGAAGAAAGTCGCCAAGAAGGCCGCTGCCAAGAAGGCAGTGAAGAAGGTCGCGAAGAAGGCGACCGCCAAGAAGGCAGTGAAGAAGGCTGCCAAGAAGGTCGCCAAGAAGGCCACGGCGAAGAAGACAGTGAAGAAGGCGGCCAAGAAGGTAGCCAAGAAGTCCGCTGCCAAGAAGGCCGTCAAGAAGACCGCGAAGAAGGCCGTCAAGAAGGTAGCCAAGAAGGCCACCAAGAAGACTGCCAAGAAAGCCGCCAAGAAGACCACTGCCCGCAAGCCGGCCAAGAAGGTCGCCAAGAAGGCAGTGAAGAAGGCGACAAAGAAGACCGCCAAGAAGGCAGTGAAGAAGACTGCGAAGAAGGCGACCAAGAAGGCTGCCCCGAAGAAGGCTGCCAAGAAGGTTGCCAAGCGCAAGCCGGCCGCCCGCAAGAAGAAGGCCGCTCCGGTGGCCCTTCCGGCAACTCCGGCACCGCTGATCTAAGTACTTCCCGATAGCCGTACCCTGAGACCCCTTCCCCGACTGCCCAGCGGGGAGGGGGTTTTTTTATGGGCCGTCTGCGCCTGGCCAGCTGCGATGGTCAGCTGCTTCACAGGGAAACCGCTCGACCAGGAAATCCACGAAGCTGCGCAGCCGGGTCGAGTGATAGCGGTCGTGCGCATAGACCACGTGCATGGGCCGACCGTGCCGGCCATGTTCCGGCAGCAACGGGACCAGGCTACCCGCATCGATGTCTGCTGCCAGCAGCAGGCTCGACTGCAGGATGATGCCCTGGCCTTGCAGCGCGGCCAGTCGCAACGCTTCGCCGTTGTTGATCTGCAACCGTCCCGAAGGCGGCGCTGGCAATGCCGCTTCGTTGCCCAGCCAGTGCGACAGCGCAGCCGGATCCAGCGACAGGCATTGATGCTGCTGCAGCTCCTGCGCGTTGTGCGGCGTGCCATGCCGTGCGAGATAGGCCGGTGATGCACACAGGGTCAGCCGGTAGGGGCTGAGCGGGCGCGCCACCAGATGCGTGGCGTCGGCAAGCGTGCCGATGCGGATGGCGGCCTCGAATCCCTCATCGGCCAGTTCGACCACGCGATCGGTCAGGACCAGTTCGACACTGACCTCGGGGTGGCGGTCCATGTAGGTCGACAGTGCCGGCACCAGCGCATGGGTGCCGAAGATCACCGGTGCACTGATCCGCAGCGTGCCCGCCGGTGCCAGGTGGTGATGCTGGGCCTGCGCATCGGTTTCCTCCACCAGGCGCAGGATCTCTTTGCAGCGGCCGAAGTAGGCCTCACCGAAAGCGGTCATGTGCTGCCGACGGGTCGTGCGGTTCAACAACTGCATGCCCAGCCGTTCTTCCAGGGCGCGCAGGTGCTTGCCGGCCATCGTCGCGGAGATGTCCAGTGCCGATGCCGCGGCACTGAGGCTGCCCTTTTCCACGGCCAGCACATAGACCTGCATGCTCTCCAACAGGTTCATCTGACACCCCGGGTTCTGAATGTTGAAACCTCGCCGGAGTTTATCAATCGAGGGTGTTCAAAGAGCATGTCCGCACGGCCAGATGGGCCGGCAGAACCTGGCAGGGCAACACATGAAACTGGATCTTGAAGGACGTACCGCGCTGGTCACCGGCGCAGGCAGTGGCATCGGCGCAGGTGTTGCGCGGGTACTGGCGAGGCAGGGTGTGCGCGTGGCGATCACCGCGCGGCGGCAGGCGCCGTTGCAATCGGTGGCGGCCGCAATCGAGGCGGCGGGTGGACCGGCACCCGTCGTGTTGATGGGCGATCTGACCGACGCCGACGATGTGCAGTGCATCGCCAGCGCTTCGCTGCAGGCGCTGCAGCACGTGGACATCCTGGTCAACGCGGCCGGTGGCGCACGGTTGGCCGGGGTGGCCGCAGCAGACGAGGTGTGGGACGAGGCGATGGCACTGAACTTCTCGGCGGCACGACGGCTGACGCAGGCCTTGCTGCCGTCGATGCGGGCCAATGGCTGGGGGCGTGTGATCAACCTCAGCGGGTCGATGGAGCCGCGTGCGGTGAATGCCGCGAGCCCGGCGAAGGCGGCGCTGCATCTGTGGAGCAAGGGATTATCCTGCGACGTGGCGGGCGAGGGCATCACCGTCAATTCGATCGCGCCGGGGCGGATCAACAGCGCGCAGATCCTGGATCGGCTGCATCCCACGGAAGAGAGCCGACGTGAGTTCATCGCCCGCAACATTCCGATGGGGCGTTTCGGCGAACCGGAGGAGGTGGCGCACCTTGTTGCCTTCTTGGCGTCGCCGTTGGCGGGGTACATCACCGGGGCGGTGATTCCGGTGGATGGGGGAATGCACTACTTCGCCCACTAGCCTCCGGCACGATTCGTCAGGGCGTGGCGCCACGTGGAGGACGCGCAAGCGCATACGAAAAGGGCGACCCGAGGGCCGCCCTTCTGTTTACGGTCCAGCTCGCCAGCTCAGCTCAGCGCGGCGAAGCCACCGCGCGGTTGCCCGAAGCGCCCTTGCCCTTGCGCTTGTCCTGCTGTGCCGGGGTGGCGCCCTCGGCCATCAGGTTGTCGCTGCCGAAGTCGGTGTCCACGTCCAGCCAACGCTGCGACGGCAGGCCGAGGGCTGCGTCGAGCACGGTCGGCAGCAGGCCGCTGGGCAGGCCGCTTTCGCCGTTCCACATGATGGCGATGCCGAGGTCGCGCTCGGGCACCAGTGCAACCAGGCCGCGGTAGCCCTGCACCGCGCCGGCATGGAACACGACATCGTGACCGGCGTAGTCGAAGGTGCGCCAGCCCAGCGCGTAGCCGGCCGAATGCAGGCGTTCGCGGCGCCAGCCCGAACGCATCTCGCCCGGTGTGTTGATCAGGCTGGAGTGCAGCGTGGCCAGCAGCGGCGCTGGCAGCACGTCCGGGCGGTGGCCGGTATGGGCCAGCAGCCACTGCGCCATGTCACTGGCACTGGCGTTGACGCCAGCAGCAGGGGCGACCCGGTAATAGGTCGGCTTCGGCGTCAGCGACACCCAGCCGTTGCGGCTGCGCACGTGCGGGCGCGCCCAGCGCGAGCTGGCCTGGATGCCGGCCAGGCCGAGGCTGGCATCGTTCATGCCCAGCGGCTTGAAGATGCGGCGTTCGACCGACTGCTCGTAGAAGCTGCCGGAGGCGGCATACACGACGTCGCCGATCAGGCTGAAGGCCACGTTCTGGTAGGCGTAGCAGTCGCCCGGCAGGCACTTCAGGCTGGTGTTGGCCAGCTTCTGGGTCAGCGCGTAGTACTCGGCATTGCCTTCGATGTCGCGGTCATAGGCGTTGTACGGCAGGCCGACGCGGTGGCTGAGTACATCGGCCACGGTCAGGCGGTCGGTGGCCTCCGGCGAGTTCAGGCGGAAGCCCGGCACGTAGTCGGTGACCTTGCTGTCCCAGCGCAGGGTGCCATCGTTGACCAGCAGGCCAGCCATGGTGCCGGCGAACGCCTTGGACAGCGATGCCAGGCGGAACACGGTGTGGGCGTCGACCGGCAACGGGTTGTTGACATCGGTGACACCGTAGCCGCGCGCGCTGAGCACGCGGCCGCCCTGCACGATGGCCACTGCCATGCCCGGCACGCGCTCGCCATAGGTGAGCTGCTGCGCCATCGATTCGATGTTGGCGACGTTGAAACCGGCGGCGGGCAACTGCACCTGCGGCACCAGCCCGGTGCGGTAGGCGGCAGGCTGGGTGTGGGCGACCGCGCCACCGGCAGCGGTTTCGATGTTGGTCGGCATCGGCGGCAACGCCGGCGGGGTCTGCGCGGTGGTGGACAAGGCAAGGGGCATCAACATGCCCAGCAAACCGGTGGCCGCCGAACGGATCGGACGACGCAGGCTGTTCTTTTTCATCGGTTGGAACCCGTGCGCGACTGCTGGGGATGATTCTAGCGCCGCTTTTCGCCTGTGCACAAACAAAGCGAAGATGAATGCGCATCTCGTTGAAAAAGTTGGATTTTTGACGCCAGAAAAGCGTGTATCACAAGGTGTCCGTCGGGCCGGTCCGTGACACTGCGTTGCAGCCATCGGCGCCGCCTGCGCTGGCGATGTTGCAGTGCATTGGATAACGTACGCGCTTCACTGCCCCCGGAGCCCGCCATGCCGCTGTCCAACCGCCGTTTGCGGGCGAGGGGAGCCGCGTGAGCGCGGCGCGTGAAAGCAGGGCACTCAAGGGCCTGGTGGCCGCGCTGCGCGAGTCGCCGGCGCTGTGGTGGTCGTTCCTGTACTTCTTCTGCCTGCTCAGCGGCTACTACGTGCTGCGGCCGGTGCGCGAGGCGATGGCTGCTTCGGCCGACCTGGAGACGGTGTTCCCGGCGGCGTTGATCGCCTGGTTCGCCAGCCATGGCATCGCCCTGAAGGACTTCGTCCTGCAGTTCCTGTTCTCCTGCGTGTTCGTGATCATGCTGGTGCTGCAGCCGGTCTATGGCTGGCTGGTCAGCCGCTTCCCGCGGCGGGTGTTCCTGCCGGCGGTGTACGGCTTCTTCATCGCCACCCTGCTGGGCTTCTATGCACTGTTCGACAGCGACGTGCCCGGGCGCGGCATGGCCTTCTTCTTCTGGATCAGCGTCTTCAACCTGTTTGCAGTCGCGGTGTTCTGGAGCTTCATGGCCGATGTGTTCTCCAACGCGCAGGCGCGGGCGTACTACGGCTACATCGGTGCGGCCGGCACCATTGGCGCCTTCCTCGGCCCGTTCATCACCAGTGTGCTGGTGCAGCGGGTGGGCATCGCCAACCTGATGCTGGTATCGACTGGCTTCTTGATGATCTGCCTGTTGTGCATCTGGCGGCTTCGGTACTGGGCGGTGCTGCGCGAGCGTGAGCAGCGTTTGGTGTCGGGTGAGCAGCCGATGGGCGGCAGCGTGCTTGATGGCCTGAAGCTGATCGCGCGCGAACCCATGCTGCGCTGGCTGGCGATCATGGTGCTGTTCGGCGTGGGGGTGGGCACGTTGCTGTACAACCAGCAGGCCACCATCGTGCGTGCCTCGTTCACTGATGCAGGCGCTGCCACAGCCTTCTTCTCGCGCATCGACCTGGCGGTGAATGCGCTGGCATTGTTGATGCAGCTCGGGCTGACCCGCTGGCTGCTGTCGCGCCACGGTATCGCCCCAGCGCTGCTGATCCCGGGCTTCGCGATCCTGCTCGGCTTCTCGGTGCTGGCCGCATCGCCGATGCCGCTGATGGTGGCGGTGGTGCAGGTGATGACCCGCGCCAGCGAGTTCGCCCTGGCCAAGCCTGCCCGCGAAACCATCTACACCCGCGTAGACCGGCAGTGGCGCTACAAGGCCGGCGCGGCGATCGACACGGTGGTGTACCGCGGCGCCGACCTGAGCTTCGCCTGGTTGCACAAGGGGCTGTCGTTGTTCGGTTCGCACGTGGTGTTTATCGGTGGTGTAGCCGTCGCCGGGTTGATGACACTGGCGGCGTTCGGCGTGCTTCGCGAAGAGAAGAAGCTGCCGCGCGACCGTTGATTTTCCGGGGGCGGATCCCTGTCCCGCAGGGGAAGGGATCTGACCCCATTCTCCATCCCTGTCCAAGGAACCGCACATGTACTGGATCGCGCTCGTCCTGACCCTGCTGGTCGCCCTGCTGCACGTTCATTTCCTGGTGCTGGAGATGTTCCTGTGGACCCGTCCGCTGGGCCTGAAGACGTTCCGCAATTCACCGGAGAAGGCGGAGACCACGCGCGTGCTGGCGGCCAACCAAGGCCTGTACAACGGCTTCCTGGCGGCGGGCATCGTGGTGGGGCTGATGCTGGCGCAGCCGGTGCTGGTGACGTTCTCGCTGGTGTGCGTGGTGGTGGCGGGGTGCTATGGCGCGTACAGCGTGAGCCGGCGCATTTTCATGATCCAGGCGGTGCCGGCGATCCTGGCGTTGGTGTTTCGCGCACTGGCGTGATTTCCGGCCAACGGCACAGCCCCTCGTGGGTGGGTCGCGTAGAGCAGTTCATATGTTTGGTGGGACGGGTGGGCCGTGCAGGGGACGCTGCAAGTACGTCCTTGTAAGCTCGATGGCGCCATCCATGGCGCCAACGCCCCTGCACGGCCCACCCGTCCCACCCCTGACAGGTTCCGTGCGCGGCCAGCCCACGGAGAAGAAAAGAAGATCAAGAGCAACAGCGGGTCGCTGCGCTCGTGGGTTCTGCGCGCATGAAAAAAGCGGCCTCCGGGCCGCTTTTTTGCTTTTGCTCTTCTTTTTCTCTTGCGTGGGTGGACGCCGCAGAGATCTGTCAGAGGCCGGAGGGGTGGGATGCGCAGGGGCGTAAGCGCCATGGATGGCGCGCCCGAGCCTACAGGGACGTATTCACGGCGTCCCCTGGGCATCCCACCCCTCCGGCCCAACCGATAAACCGCTTTCGCCGTCCACCCACGAGGGGCTGCGCCGTTCGCGGCAACATCACTTCGCCGGCGACACCCACATGTCGATGACCGCGCTGAACACCTCCGTCCCCGCGCGGTCGCGCACACTCACCGTCACCGGCAACGCATAGCCTTCGGTCGCCACCACGATCGGCTGCGCCGGCAATGCCGTCGCCTGCAGCGTGCCGCGCGCCTTGGCCAGGTACTGCACCTGCATGCCCTTCGGGATCCAGCGCATGCCCTTGGGCAGCGACGCATCGACCATCAGCCCGGCGGTCAGTTCGGCCAGGTTGCACATCGCGATCGCGTGCACCGTGCCGATGTGGTTGCGCACCTTGCGGCGGTCGGCCAGCGTGCCCTCGCAGCGGCCGTTCTCCAGGCGCGTGATGCGCGGGGCGATGCTGGCGAAATAGGGGGCCTTGAAGCACACCGCGCGCGAGAACAGCCAAGTGCCGGCAGGCCAGCGCTGCAGGCGGTGGTAGAGCGAAAGCAGGGGCGTGGACATGGCGTTTCCCGGTTGGCGGACAAAGCGACGGCGGGCCAGGCCCGCCGTCGAGGCAACGCGTGTCGCGGGCGATCAGGCCGCCTGCGAGTGCGGGTCCTTGTTCTGGCGGTCGTAGTAGCTGGCCGCGCGCAGTTCGTGGGTGTCGAAGTCGTCCACGGTGATGGTGTCCAGGGTCAGCGTACGCAGCTCTTCCAGCAGGCTGCGCTCGTCCTGGGTGATCACGCCTTCGGCCACGGCCTCGTCGAGCTGGCTGTTGAAGTCCAGCGCCTCGATGCCCTTGCTCTTCAGCGCCTTCAGGAACTTGCGCTCCACCGGCTCGGCCATGATCGCCTTGCTCAGGTAGCTGTTGATGCGGCCACCCGGGTTGTTCTCGCACGGGGTCAGGAACACGCCGCTGGCGAGGCGGTCGCGGGCTTCGTTCGGGGCCATCAGCAGCGCAGCCACGCGACGGCTCAGGCGGTCGCCGGGGGCCTCGGCACGACGGCCCAGCGGGAAGATCAGTGCCCACATCAGCCAGCCGATCGGACGGATCGGGAAGTTGCGCAGGGCAGCCGACAGCGATTCCTCGATCTTGTGCACGCTGTCATGGAAGGCCCAGGCCAGCAGCGGCTGGTCGGCCTGCGGCGCGCCTTCGTCGTGGTAGCGCTTGAGCATGGCGCTGGTCATGTAGACATGGCTCAGCACGTCGCCCAGACGGCCGGACAGCGATTCCTTGAACTTCAGCTTGCCGCCGAGCGTCATCATCGAGATGTCGGCCATCAGCGCCAGGTTGGCCGAGTAACGGTCCAGCTTGCGGAAGTAACGGCGGGTATAGGCATCACCCGGGGCAGCGCCGAAGCGTGCGCCGGTCAGGCCGAACCAGAACGAACGAACGGCGTTGGAGATGCCGTAGCGGATGTGGCCGAACAGGCTGCGGTCGAAGTCCTGCAGGCCGGCACGGGTGTCCGGGTCCTGCGCGGCCTTCATTTCCTTCAGCACCCACGGGTGGCAGAGGATCGCACCCTGGCCGAAGATCAGCAGGCTGCGGGTCATGATGTTGGCGCCTTCCACCGTGATGGCGATCGGCGCGGCCTGCCAGCTGCGGCCGGCGAAGTTGCGCGGCCCCAGGATGATGCCCTTGCCGCCGATCACGTCCATCATGTCCGAGATCACTTCGCGGCTCATGTTGGTGCAGTGGTACTTGGCGATCGCCGACGGCACCGACGGCACGTCACCGCGGTCCACAGCAGCGGCGGTGGCCTGCGACAGCGCGCTGATCTTGTACGCCTTGCCACCGATGCGGGCCAGCGCTTCTTCCACGCCTTCGAAGCGGCCGACCGACAGGCCGAACTGCTTGCGGATGCGCGCATAGGCACCGGTGACCGCGGCACCAGCCTTGGCACCGCCGCTGGCAGTGGAGGGCAGGGTGATCGAGCGGCCCACGGCCAGGCACTCGTTGAGCATGTTCCAGCCCTTGCCGGCCATCGCAGCGCCACCGATCAGCTGGGTCAGCGGAATGAACACGTCCTTGCCGCGGATCGGGCCGTTCTGGAACGTCGAGTTCAGCGGGAAGTGGCGACGGCCGATTTCAACGCCGGCGGTCTCGCGCGGCAGCAGGCCCAGGGTGATGCCGATGTCGCGGGTCTGGCCGATCAGGCCATCCGGATCGTACATGCGGAAGGCCAGGCCGATCAGCGAGGCGACCGGCGCCAGGGTGATGTAACGCTTGTCGAAGGTCAGCTTGACGCCGAGCACCTGCTCGCCGTTCCACTCGCCCTTGCAGACGATGCCGTAGTCGGGAATCGAAGTCGCGTCGGAGCCGGCGAACGGACCGGTCAGGCCGAAGCAGGGCACTTCACGGCCATCGGCCAGACGCGGCAGGTACTGGTCCTTCTGTTCCTGGGTGCCGTAATGCACCAGCAGTTCACCCGGGCCCAGCGAGTTGGGCACGCCGACGGTGGAACTGACCACCGAAGACACCGAGGCCAGCTTCTGGATCACCTTGTGGTGGGCCAGCGCGGAGAAGCCCAAGCCGCCGTATTCCTTCGGAATGATCATGCCGAAGAACTTGTTCTTCTTGATGAAGGCCCACAGTTCCGGCGGCAGGTCGGCATGGACGTGGGTGATTTCCCAGTCGTTGACCATCGTGCACAGCTGTTCGACCGGGCCATCGAGGAAGGCCTGTTCTTCAGCGGTCAGCTGCGGCTTGGGGTAGTTCAGCAGGATGTTCCAGTCCGGATCACCGGTGAACAGTTCGCCTTCGAAGCCGACCGAGCCGGTTTCCAAGGCGATGCGCTCGGTCTGCGACAGCGGCGGCAGCACCTTGCGGAACACCTTCATCATCGGGCCGGTCAGCAGCGGCTTGCGGATGAACGGCAGCAGCAGCGGCACGACGATCACGGCCAGTATCGCGGCGGCGACGATCGTGGCGGTCTGGTTGACGTAGGGGATGAACCAGCAGGCCAACAGCAGGGCCACGCTGATCAGCGTCCAGGTCAGCAGGCGCATGCGGTGGTAGGCGACGAACGCGCCTGCCAGCAGCAGGGCGAGGAAGGGAATGACGAGGCTCATGAGCGTGCTCCGGTGACGTGCTCGTTTATGGCGGACGAAGCTGCAGCATCCGCTGCGGGCAACACGTCCAGATAGTCCAACACAGTAGCGGTAAAGGCGTCGTTGTCATCACCGGCGACCATGTGCGTGGCCTGCGGCAACTGTACGTGGCGCGCGTGTGGCGCCAATGCCAGGAATTCGGCCACCGTCTGCGGGGTGACCAGATCGCTGCGGCCACCGCTGACCAGCAGCAGGGGGCACTTCACCTGGCGCGCGGCTTCGGCCAGTGCGTCCTGGTGCTGCTCGCTGTCACGTGCCAGTTCGGCCACTAGGCGCGGGTCCCAGTGCCAGCGCCAGCGACCGTGGCCATCTTCGCGCAGCAGGGCGCGCAGTGAGTCTTCGGACTTGCGCGGGCGATGCGGCACATAGGCCGAGATCACATCGGCAGCCTGCGACAGCGAGGCGAATCCTTCCGGATGCGCGGTCATGAAGGCGAGGATGCGCTCGACGCCAGCGGTGTCCCAGCGCGGGGTGATATCCACCAGCACCATGGCCGAGAACAGGCCCGGCCAGCGTGATTCGGCCAGCAGGCCGAACAGGCCGCCCATCGAGGCAGCCACCAGCACCGGCGGCCGCGGTTGTTCGCCGGCCAGCACGATCAGGTCATCGGCGAACTGCTCACCGTGGTAGGCCAGATCGGCCGCATTCCAGTCGGAATCGCCGTGACCCCGGGCGTCGTAAGCCAGGGTCTGCAGGCCGGCAGCGGACAATGCCTTGGCCGTGGTCGTCCAGGCATGGCGGGTCTGGCCAAACCCATGCGCGAACAATACGCGCCCGCGACGGCCCGAGGTGCTGGCGGTTGCAGCCAGCGAGGCGCCGTGGGCAGCCTCCAGGCGCAGGTCATGGAACGCAGCGGGAGTAGGGGACATAACCATACTCGCTAGTATGGATTGCTTCGGCAGGAAGTCAATACTGCACGGTATGGTGCGCGGCGGGAATGCCTCCCGGCCCGGCTGCCGACGGTTTCGGCCGCAACCGCGTACTGCAACGAACCCCGGCGTATGGTTAAATCAGCAAATGAATCAACCTGACGCTTCCGCCGGCGAACCGCGTGCCGGCCGCAACAGCCGCCTGAGTGCCGAAGACTGGGCCCAGGCGGCCCTCGATCTGATTGCCGAGCAAGGTGTTAGCGCCGTCGCGGTGGAGCCGCTGGCGCGCCGCCTTGGCGTGACCAAGGGCAGTTTCTACTGGCATTTTCCTTCGCGTGATGCGCTGCTGCAGGCCGCACTGGAACGCTGGGAACTGTTCGAGCAGGAACAGGTGTTCGGCAGCCTGGAAGACGTGCCGGATCCGCGCGTGCGCCTGCGCCAGCTGTTCCAGATGGTGGCGCACGAAGTGCAGCCGCACATCATCTACAGCGAGCTGCTGAAGGCGCTGGACCATCCGATGGTGCGGCCGGTGATCGACCGTGTGTCACAGCGACGGCTTGATTACCTGATCGCTTCGTTCCGCCAGGCGGGCCTGAGCTCGACAGATGCACGCCATCGCGCACGCCTTGCGTATGCAGCGTATGTGGGCTTCCTGCAGTTGTCGCTGCAGCTGCAGCAGCCCAAGCAGGCGCGCGAGGATTTCGAAGCGTATGTCGAGCATCTGATCGATACGTTGATTCCGAACGGCTGAGGCGTTCTTCATCGCTGGATGCTGAAAGGCCGCGGCAGTGCCGCGGCCTTTTTTTCGTTGGCGTTGACGCCAGCAGCGAACGTACAAAAAACAACGGCCCCTTTCGGGGCCGTTGCTGCATCAGCTGATCAGTGGATCGATCAGAACTTCTGCTTGTACTGCATGTACATGTAGCGGCCCGGCAGGTCGTACTGCGGGTCGAACATGTTGTACGAGACCTGGTAGGAAACCGGCGGCTGCTTGTCGAACGCGTTGTTCAGACCCAGCATGATCGTGCCCTTCCACGGCGTGTTGTAGCGCACTTGAACGTCGTGGTAGACGGTGGTCGGAAGGCGGTTTTCGCTGCCGTCCGGATCCGAGCAGTAGCTCTGCAGCGAGCCCAGATCGCACTCTTCTGTGATACCCGACTTGTAACGCATGCCCCAGTTCACGCCGAAGTCGCCGAAGCTCCAGTCAACATACAGGTTGGAACGGATGCGCCAGTACGGATCCTGATCAAGATAGCGACCCTGGTAGCCCACGGCAGCCGAATCCTTGGTTGCCTTGGTTTCCCACTTGCTGAGGTAGGTGCTGTCCCAGCTGATGGTGAACTGGCCGAACGAGGTCTCCGGCAGACGGTAGGCGATACCCAGGTCCCAGCCTTCCACCTTGTACGACGCCAGGTTCTGCAGCGGCATGCGCACATTGGTGATGGTGTAGTTCTCTTCCGTGGTGCCGTAGTTCGGGTCACGCGTGATCAGGCCGCAGTAGGCCGCCTGCTCGGAAGCGTTGCCCCTGTAGCAGCGGTCCATGATGTCGCCGATCGCAGGACGGGTAATCGCGTCCTCAACCTTGATCTGCCACCAGTCCAGGGTGACGTTCAGGCCCTGCACGAAGCTCGGGCTGAACACCACGCCCAGCGTCTTGCTGGTCGAGGTTTCCGGCTTCAGATCCGGGTTGGAGGCCCAGGTGAACGGCTCGTTGGTCTGGAAGGCACCTGGCTGCGCGACTTCGTTGGAGTCCACGCTGTTGGGCTGCACGAAGTTGGCCGGCACACCCTGAGCCTGGCACAGCGCGAGCGTAGCACCGGTCGGGTTGTTGGCCAGGGCACAGGGATCAGCGTAGGTCTCGTACGAATCGGAATCACCGGCGTACATGTTGCTGATGCTCGGTGCGCGGAAGCCTTCCGAGTAGTTGCCGCGGATCATCAGGTCGTCGATCGGCTTCCAGCGGAAACCGAACTTGTTGTTGGTGGTGTTGCCGAAATTGCTGTACTTCGAGTAACGGGTGGCCACGCTGAAGTCGAGCAGCTTGGCGCCCGGCAGATCAGCAAGTACTGGGATCGACAGTTCCAAGAACATTTCGTCCAGCGAATAGCTGCCCTTGGTGGGCTTGGCGCCGTTGCCGGTGCTCAGGCCCGATGCAATGAACGCATCCGGATCGAACTGGCCGCTTTCGCTGCGGTACTCATACCCTGCTGCGAAGGCCAAGGCACCGGCGGGCAGCTGCACGATCTCGCCGGAGATGTTGGCGTAGTAGCCCTTTGATACCAGATTGGAGGAGTCATGCGCGGTGAAGGAGGTGTAATCGATCGCACCCTGCGAGATCGAGCCTTCCGGGCCGAGCGGATTGACCGGTACGCAGCCAGGAATTACATCGCCGCCCGGGGCGCTGACGCACACAGGAACGCCGTTGCGCAGTTCCGATGGGCCATAGGCGTTGGCCAAGTTGGTCTTGTTGAACAGACCGTAGGTCAGATCGTTCTGATCGGTCTTGTCGTAGCGGTAACCGACATCCCAGTCGAAATTGCGGTCGGCAAATTCGAAGAAGCCTTCGAAGCCGCCGTAGAAGTGCCAGTTCTTCACGTTCTGGTTGAACGAGCGGCCACCGCTTTCATTGAAGCGACGGTTGACGCCAGTCAGATCTACGCCGTACGGGTTGTACAGGCTGTCAGCACTGAGCGTCTGCCCGGTCACAGGCATGGCCGCCAACAACTGCTCGGACTTGCGCTCGTTGTACATCGCCTCGGTACGGAAGGTGATGTTATCGGTGATGTTGTACGAGCCGGTAGCGAACAACGAGGTACGTTCCTGCGGGGTCAGCAGGTAGTTGTCCGGCGAACTGTTGTAGCCATGAATCTGGCTGTTGAAAGGGGTTTCGACGCCATTGATGATGACATAGCGCCTGCCGTCACGGATGTAAGAGCCCGGCAGACCGGTGCTGCTCTGACCGCCGAAGAACGGGGGCCCGCCAGCAGAGATCTTTCGGTCGCCGGCGCCGACGGAATCTTCCTTGACATAGGAAGCGCCCAGGGTCAGCGACGAGCGGTCGGTGGTGGTGCCGATGGTGAAGTCGGCCGCTTCACGCTCGCCGTCGCCAGCGCTGTACTGGCCCTTGTAGAAGTTCGCTTCGGCGCCGTCGAAGTCCTTCTTGGTGATGATGTTCACCACGCCGGCGATGGCGTCCGACCCGTAGATGGTCGATGCGCCGTCCTTCAGGACGTCGATGCGCTCGACCATCGCGGTCGGGATGGTGTTCAGGTCGACGCTGCCGTCCAGGCCGGTGGTCCAGCGACGGCCATTGACGAGCACCAAGGTGCGGGCGCTGCCCAGGTTGCGCAGGCTGATACCCGCAGAGCCGTCGCCACCGTTGTTGAAGGTGCGGTTCAGGGCGGCACCGTTGGCGGCGACGCGCTGCAGGATGTCGGCGACCGAGGTCACACCCTGCTTTTCGATGTCGGCGCGGGTCAGGCTCAGGACCGGCTGCGAGGTTTCGATGTCGGTGCTCTTGATGCGCGAACCGGTCACCGAGATGCGATCCAGGTTGGTCGCTTCCTGCGCCTGGGCCGTTACGGACGTCGCCGCACCGGCGATCAGCGCGACGACGACAGCGTCACGCAGCTTGTTGGACTGGAAATTCATTGGCTCTCTCTCTCCAAGAAATCTTGGCTGGGGTAGTGCCTGCGCGGCGGTGCCAAAAAAGAAGGCTCCAAAATCGCGAGGCTGAATCGATAGTAACGGCCCCCAGCCAAAAATTAAAGCTGCGTTAATTCACGCTGTGGTTACACATGAATGCGCTCTGATTTCTTTTATTTCAAGGAGTTATCTGGATGTGGGAAGGGACGCAACCGCGCCTGCCTGCCCTCAACGCACAAAAAAGTTTCAGTTGATGCATGTCGTGATGTATCCGTTTGTAACGGATAGGTGCTTTTCGCACTTGACAGATGCGTCCAGAAACAATTCGGGCGCCCCTGGGCGCCCGATGTTCAACACAGTTTGTTGGCAGTCGATGAGCGACTACAGATCCTGCTCGTAGCGCACGTACGGCACGGTGCCGTCATCGTTGCTTTCGTTGCGCGGGGAGAACGGGTTCTTGCCGCGGCTGATGACGTTTTCCGCGCCGACGGTGAGCTGACCGGACCACGGGGTGCGCCAGGTCAGGCCGATGCCCAGGCCTTCCCACTTGCCGGGCTTGCCGGGAACGTCCACCACGCGGCCGATGATGCTGCCGCTGAAATTGCCGTAGCCGGCGCCCAGGCTCAGGCTCTTGCTGTCCCAGCGGTCAACGATGGCCGGTGAGGCGTCAGCCAGTGGTACCAGGCGTGCCTTGGCATAGGTGCCGGCGATGGAGACAAAGCCTTCGCGACCGATGTTCTTCTGCGCGAACACGGTCAGGTCATTCTGTTCGGCGCGCAGCGACGGGGTCTTGCTGGGCGTGGCCAGCCAGGCGGGCAGGGTCTCGCGGCCGGTGCCGGCAGTGATTCCCAGGCGGCCGGTGCCACGGTTGAGCGCGGCGGTACCGGTCAGGCGCCGGTTGGAGCCGATGGCATCATCGTCGTCGCCCAGGCTGGCCAGCATGCAATGGCTGGCCAGTCCGCTGATGCTGGAGCCGCTGCTGCTGTTGCAAAGCAGGCCGAGCGAGTCGCCCGAAGACAGGCCGAACGCAGCATCGAGCGAATTGCGGCCGAAATGCCAACGTGCGCCCACGGCCTGCTCGCCGGTCGGTTCCAGGTACAGCAGGGCCTCGACCTTGCCACTGCCCTTGTTCCAGACCGGAATGACGGTGCGGGTGTCCTTGCTCTGCGCATGCACGCCCGTGATCGCGCCAAGAGCGATCAGCAGGGCCAGCGGTAGACGCAGGAAGGTACGCATCGGACCAGTTCAGACAGTGACGGACAGTGAAAGTTCCCGCTGGGGCGGGAACTCGATCCTAGGGTGTTTATGAATTCTTAACAAGCCTTGTTCCTCCCCAGATACAAGACTCATTCGTTTTTACTGAAGACGTTCAGGTGCCGGTACAGCCCCCTGGGCACCGTGGAACAGTATGCCGAACTCCGTCAACGGAAAGTGATACTCCTGTCCGCAGAATTCGCAACGCACGTCCAATGCGCCGGTGTCTTCGGCAGCCGCACGGGCCTCCTCCTCGCCCAGCGAGACCAGCATCGAGGCGACCCGTTCACGCGAACAGGAGCAGGCGAAGGACAGGGCCTTGTCACCCACCAGCTCCGCTTTTTCCTCGTGGAACAAGCGGTGCAGCAGTTCCTCGGCCGGGGTAGCAAGCAGCTCCGCCTTGCCCAGGGTGTCGAACAGCGCGCTGGCACGGGACCAGCCATCGTCGTCGCCTTCATCGCCCGGCAGCTTCTGCAGCAGCAGGCCGGCAGCACCGTCGCGGCCGGCGGCCAGCAGCAGCCGCGTCGGCAACTGCTCGGACTGGCGGAAGTAGTCCTCGAACGCTTCATCCAGTTCCGGCGCGGTCAGCGCGACCAGGCTCTGGTAGCGCTGCGGTTCGCGCGGATCCAGGCCCGGATTCTCGATGGTGATGGCCAGCAGGGCATCCTGGCCCAGATCGGTCAGGTCGCGGGGGGCGTCACCGCCCTCGGCCAACTGGACGATGCCGCGCAGGGTGCCGGCGGCGGTGCATTCGGCGAACAGGGTGCGCAGCGCGGTATTGCTGCGCAGCTGGATCGACAGGCGGCCGTCCACCTTGGTGTGGCCGGTGAACAGCGCCGACGCCACGCAGGCCTCGCCGAGCAGCTCGGTTGCACTGTCCGGATACTCGCCGTGGGACTGGATGTCCTGCCAGGTGGTCTGCAGGCGCACGTGGACGCCACGGACACCGGCGTCGGGGAGCAGGAAACGGATAAGGGAATCGGATTGGGCGGTCATCGGCTCACATCGCGCGGAAACAGGGATGGTTGCCGGATAATGCGCCGACAACCAGGCATAAGAAGGATGCACCAGTAATGGGGGCAGGGGGAGAGCAGGACAAGGTAGTGGCCGCCGCCGACACGGCGCCGCGCAGGCGCTGGCGCTGGAAGCGGCTGCTGTGGCTGCCGGTGCTGTTCGTGGCTTTCAGCTGCCTGCAGGTGCTGGTGCTGCGTTTCATCGATCCGCCGCTGTCCACGGTGATGGTCTGGCGTTTCGGCGAGGCACTGGGTGAAGGTGACTGGTCCTACCGGCTGCACTACCAGTGGCGGGACCTTGACCAGATGGCGCCGAGCCTGCCCATCTCGCTGGTGGCCGCCGAGGACCAGCGCTTCCCTGACCATAGCGGATTCGACCTGCAGGCCATTGAAAAGGCGCGCGACCACAACGCGCGGGGCGGACGCCTGCGCGGTGCCAGCACGATCAGCCAGCAGGTGGCCAAGAACCTGTTCCTGTGGCAGGGCCGCAGCTGGATCCGCAAGGGCCTGGAGGTCTGGTACACGGTGCTGATCGAAGCCTTCTGGCCGAAGCAGCGGATCCTGGAGATGTACGCCAACATCGCCGAGTTCGGCGACGGCGTGTATGGCGCACAGGCGGCGGCGCAGACATTCTGGGGCAAGGACGCCGCGCGGCTGAGCCCTGCGGAGAGTGCACGTCTGGCGGCCGTGCTGCCGGCGCCGCGCCGCTACAACGCGGCCAAGCCAGGCCCCTACGTGCAGCGGCGTGCGTCGTGGATCCAGCGCCAGGCAAGGCAGCTGGGTGGAGCGGGGTATCTGGCGGAAGACTGAGGGGCACGAGCGGTGCTGGTGGTACCTCGGTATTCGTACGGCAAGCAGGTGCCTGGAACCGTTGACTGACGGGCTGCGCGCCCGTCAACCACGTACAATCGCGCGATGACTCGCGAACGCCTTACTTTCGTCATCGCCGCGCACAACGAGGAACTGGCACTGCCCCAGCTGCATCCGCGGCTGTGCGCGGTACTGGATGGCCTGGTCGGAATCGATGGGCACATCCTGTACGTGGATGATGGCAGCAGTGACACGACCTGGTCGTTGATCACGTCGCTGGCCCAGACTGACCCGCGGGTATCGGCCCTGAAGCTGTCGCGCAACTTCGGCAAGGAGGCCGCGCTGACCGCCGGCCTGGACCAGGTGCGCGAAGGCGCGGCGATGATCCTCGACGCCGATGGCCAGGACCCGCCGGAACTGGTGCCGCAGTTCGTCGAGCGTTGGCGGGAGGGCTACGACAACGTCTACGGCACCCGCCTGGTGCGCGACGGTGAAAGCTGGAGCAAGCGTGCGACCGCGTCGATGTTCTACCGGGTTATAGGCCGCCTTTCGCGCACGCCCATTCCGGCCGATACCGGCGATTTCCGTTTGTTGTCGCCGCGCGCGCTGAGCGCACTGCGCGAGATGCGCGAACGCCACCGGTTCATGAAGGGGCTCTTCAGCTGGGTTGGTTTCCGCCGCGTGGCGGTGCCGTATCACCGGCACGCCCGCTTGGCCGGCACCAGCAAGTTCAGCTTGTGGCGGCTGTGGAACTTCGCACTGGAAGGTATTACCGGTTTTTCGACGGTCCCGCTGCGGGCGGCCACCTACATGGGGCTGGCCACAGCGGGCGTGGCCTTCGTATTTGCCATCTGGGTGATCGCCAAGGCGGCCATGTACGGCGACCGGGTGGCCGGGTGGCCGACCATGATGGCGGTGATCCTGTTCCTCGGGGGCGTGCAGTTGATCGCGCTTGGGCTTATCGGCGAGTACCTGGGGCGTCTCTACGAGGAGTCCAAGCAACGGCCGTTGTACCTGGTTGACGCATGGTTGGCCCCTTCCGTGGCAGACTCGGACCTGCAACCCACCCTGGGAGGGCAGGCAGATGACGTCGGTACGGCAACTGTTGGACGGCAAGTCCCCTGAAGTGCATGCGGTCGCGCCTGGCGCGGCGGTGATCGATGCGATCCGGCTGATGGCGCAGAAGGGCATCGGTGCAGTGCTGGTGATGGACGGACCCCGGCTGGTCGGGATCCTGTCCGAGCGTGATTACGCACGCAAGATCGTGCTACACGATCGTTCGTCGCGCGATACCGCTGTGTCGGAGATCATGACCGCGAAAGTAGTGACAGTGAGTCCCGCTGAGCAGGTGGAACACTGCCTGCAACTGGTGACCGATTACCGCATCCGCCATCTGCCGGTGGTCGAGGGCGGGCAGGTACTGGGGGTGATTTCCATCGGTGACCTGGTGAAGTCGGTGATCGACGCGCAGCGGCGCGAGCTGGATCAGCTGCAGCAGTACATCGTGGCGGGGTGAGTTTGTCGCTGGCGGGCCTGCGGCCCGCCGGCCCGCTTTTCGAAGCCGGAGCAACGGCAACGGCAACGGCAAGTGCAAAAGCAAAGCGGCGCCTGCCTGATGTGCGGGGATGCGGAGGGTATGGCCGTGCAGGACACGCCGTAAACCCATCCCTGGGGGCTCGATGGCGCCATCCATGGCGCCAACGGTCCTGCACGGCCATACCCTCCGCCTCAGGACACGTTCCTGCGAGCGCGGTGGCTTTCATCCCGACAATCCGCCGTTGGTAGATGCCAACCTCGGTTGGCACAGCTTTGGATTCTGCTTTTTTCTTTTCTTTTGACTTTGAATTCCTGCTCTCGTTTCGCGCGCGCGGGAAACTGTCCGAAGCCGGAGCAAGGCGGCAGGCAGGACCGTGAGGCGCATGGATGCGCCGACCGAGCCCCCAAGGACGGGTTTACGGCGTGTCCTGCCTGTTGCCTTGCTCCGGCTTGCCGCATTGAAATTCAAGGCGCCGAACGCCCGCTCTACTTCGCGTAGTGCCCACCGCAGTCGGCATCCTTGCCCGGCCCCAGTTCGATGGTGGCCAGCAGTGCCGCCGGCGGCGCGATGCTGCCCAGCGTCAACGCCACCGCACCCCGGATACCCAGAGCCTTGAAGTCCGGGCGGAACGACGGGTCCTTGAAGGTGCCGCCGATGCGCAGCGGCGAGCGCAGCACCAGGATGCTCCTGTCCTTCGGTCGTGGCTTCAGCAGCAGGTCCAGCGTTTCATCGCGCAGGCTGACATCGCCCTCGCCGAGGATGATCGTGTCGGTGGTGTCCACTGCCATCGACCGGGTATGCATCAGGCCCTCGCGCACGCCGAAGTCGGCGAAGGCGCATCGCAGCGGAATCTGTTTGTCGCCGGTAAACAGGAATTTCAGCGACTCGGTGATGTCCAGCCCCGCCACTTCCATCAGCAGGTTGCCGACATGGCCGCGGCCCATGCCCAACGCCACGTTGCCGCTGCTGCTGCCGAGCATCGCCGCGATCGAGTTGCCGTTGCCGGTCAGATCAATGGCGCCGCTGATCCCCCCCTTGGCCTGCTCGGCCAGCTTGGCATCGGGGAACAACTGGCCCAGCTGCACGCCGCGCACGCTGGCTTTCAACGAGGTTGCGATCTGCGGGCGACGTGCGTCCATGCGGATCGTGCTGCGGATGTCGCCGCCAGCAACGCCGAAGTTCAGCGGGTCCAGCCGCAGTACACCATCATCCAACAGCAGGTGTGCATCCATGTCGTCCAGCGGCAGCTTCGGCGCATTGATGCGCTGGGCCTTCCAGCGTACGTCGGCATCCATCGCGCGAAGCTTGCCGAGGTTATACGGCGTGGCCGGCAACACCTTTGCGCTGGCGGCCACACGTGCGGCCTCGGCCCGCTGTTCTGCATTGGCGGTCTCGCCGCCACCGGTCTTCGGGGGGGCACCGACGAAGCCTGCAAGGTCATCGAAATCGAGGCGGCGCGACACCAGGTTCGCGGTCATCCGGGGGCGTTCCCTGGAGACATCGAACTGCACATCGCCGCCCAGGTCACTGTCGCCGACCTTTCCGGTGAAGCGCTCGTAACGCCACACCTGGTGATCACGCTTCAGCCGGCCATCCAGTGCGTAGGGCGGGGAGGGCGGAATGGCGATGCCCAGCAATGGATACAGATCGGCCAGGTCTTGCCCGCTCAGCGCGAACTGCAGGTCGAACACCTGCAGCTGGAACGGGTTGGTCAGGGTGCCAGTGGCGACGGCATGGGTCGCGCCAGCGCGGCCATCCAGATGGATGCGGAAAGGATGGGCGCTGTCGGTCAGCTCCAGCGGCGATTCGGTGCCGCCGCTCAGGATGAAGGGATTGCCCCGCCAGCGGCCCTTGCCGGCCACCAGCAACGGTGGTGCAGCGTCGGCCTGTTTCGGTTGCCCGCTACGCACGTTCACCAGGATGTCGGTGCGGCCGAGTGCGTCGAGGAACTGCAGGCGACCATCGTCGATGTGCAGGCGCTTGAGCTGCGGTGTGGTGCCGCCCCTGCTCTCGCCGAGGAAGTTCCAGTTGCCCGGGTCGCCCTTGCGTGGAGCCGTCTCGAGCAGCACGTCAGGGCGGGTCAGGCGGATCTCGGGCAGTTGCACGTTGCCGCGCAGCAGGGGCCACACCCGCACGTCGATCTCAACCCGGTCTGCGCTGGCCATGTTCGGCTGTTTCGCCCAGGGCGCATTGGCGAAGGTGAGGGTATCGGCGCGCACGGTGGTGGTACGGCCGAGTTCGACATCCAGGTTGCCGATGTGCAGGGCGCGCCCGGTACGCGCCTGCACCGCACGTTCGACCGGGCCCTTGAACCAGTTCCAGTCCCACAGGGCGATGAGGACCAGCAGTGCTGCGAACAGGAACACCAGCACGGCGAGCCAGCGCTGCCCGCGGGGACCGGGGCGACGCAGACGCCAGCGCGACGCCTTGGAATCAGCAGGAGCAGAGGCAGCATTCACACCGCCATGGTTGCCCCGTCGGGGTGGACGGGGCGCGAAGCGATCATATGCATCGTGTGCAGAGCCGGTGCCTGCTCGCCGGCCAGGGGCCTGGCGTTACCCTCAATACGGGATCACAGCACCTGTCGGGTCACGGCGACGAAGTGGCAGACGCTGCCACCGATCACGAACAGATGCCAGATCGCGTGCGAATAGGGGATGGATTCGCGGTGGTAAAAGTACGTGCCCAGCGTATAGGACAGGCCGCCGCCGAACAGCCAAGCCAGGGTGCCACCATCGATCGAGGCCCACATCGGCTTGATTGCCACCACCACCAGCCAGCCCATGGCGATGTAGATCACCGTGGACAACAGCTTGAAGCGGCCGGTGTAGAACAGCTTGAACACCACGCCGCCGAGCGCCAGCGCCCAGATCGCGGTGAACATGCCCCAGCCCCAGGGGCCGCGCAGGCCGATCAGGGTGAACGGGGTATAGGTACCGGCGATCAGCACATAGATCGCGCAATGGTCGAACACCTTCAGGCGGCCCTTGGCCTGCGGGTGCTGGATGGCGTGGTACAGCGTGGAGGCGGTGTACAGCAGCAGCAGGGCGATGCCGAACACGATCGCGCTGGCCAGCTGCCAGCCATCGCCGTAGATCGCAGCCAGGGTGATCAACACCGCGCTGGCGGCCAGGGCAAGCACCGCGCCCAGCCCGTGGGTCAGGGCGCTGGCAATTTCTTCACGGATCGAAACAGCGGAAGTCGTGGACATGGCATGGGCATCGTCTGCAGGGAGGGGGACCTGCACCCCCCTATCATCGCCGCGATGGCGGGCGCGTGCACCCCCGCCACCGTATGGTCGCTGCAATCAGTTGCCGGTGACCGTATGCGCGGCTTCGCGGGTTGCCGAGAAACGCACGTCCGGCGCACGTTCCTGCGCCAGCTGCAGGTTGACCCGGGTCGGCGCCAGGTAGACCAGGTGGCCGGCCGCGTCGAGGGCCAGGTTCAGCGCGTTCTTCTCGCGGAACTCCTCCAGCTTCTTCTCGTTGCTGCAGTGGACCCAGCGCGCCGTGGTCACGCTGACCTGCTCGAAGGTGGCTTCCACGCCGTATTCGTCCTTCAGCCGGTAGGCAGCCACATCGAACTGCAGCACGCCCACCGCACCCAGGATCAGGTCGTTGCTGGTCAACGGACGGAAGAATTGGGTCGCGCCTTCCTCGGACAACTGTGCCAGGCCCTTCTGCAGCTGCTTGAGCTTGAGCGGATCGCGCAGGCGGGCGCGACGGAACAGTTCCGGGGCGAAGTTGGGGATGCCGGTGAAGGTGATCGCCTCGCCTTCGGTGAAGGTGTCGCCGATGGAAATGGTGCCGTGGTTGTGGATGCCGATGACATCGCCCGGCCACGCCTCGGCGGCGATTTCACGGTCGCTGGCCATGAAGGTCAGCGCATTGGCCAGCTTCATGTCCTTGCCGGTACGCACGTGCAGGGTCTTCATGCCGGCAGTGAACCGGCCCGAGCAGACGCGCATGAACGCCACGCGGTCACGGTGCTGCGGATCCATGTTGGCCTGGATCTTGAACACGAAGCCGGTCAGCTTCGGCTCCTGCGGGGCGACTTCTCGGCCGGTGGTGGAGCGCGCCTGCGGCGACGGTGCGTGCTCGACGAAGAAGTCCAGCAGCGGCTGCACGCCGAAGTTGTTCACGCCCGAACCGAAGAATACCGGGGTCTGCTTGCCGGCCCGGTAGGCCTGCAGGTCGAACGGGTGGCTGGCACCCTGCACCAGTTCCAGTTCGTCGCGCAGGTCGGCCAGCATGCGCTCGCCGATCTTCTCGGCCAACCCGGGCGAATCGATCGACGGGAAGATGGTCGAATCCTGACGGGTGAAGTTGCGGCCCTGTTCGTACAGGTGCACTTCGCCGGTGATCAGGTGGACCACGCCCTTCAGGCGCTGGCCCATGCCGATCGGCCAGGTGACCGGTGCGCACTGGATGCCGAGCACGCTTTCAACCTCATCCAGCAGGTCGATCGGCTCCTTGCCCTCGCGATCGAGCTTGTTGATGAAGGTCATGATCGGGGTGTCGCGCAGGCGGCACACTTCCATCAGCTTGATGGTGCGCTCTTCCACGCCCTTGGCCACGTCGATCACCATCAGCGCCGAGTCCACCGCGGTCAGCACGCGGTAGGTGTCCTCGCCGAAGTCGGCGTGGCCCGGGGTGTCGAGCAGGTTGATGATCTTGCCTTCGTACGGGAACTGCATCACCGAGGAGGTGACGGAGATGCCGCGCTCCTTTTCCAGCGCCATCCAGTCCGAGGTGGCGTGGCGGGCAGCCTTGCGGCCCTTCACCGAGCCGGCCATCTGGATCGCGCCTCCGAACAGCAGCAGCTTTTCGGTCAGCGTGGTCTTGCCGGCGTCAGGGTGGGAAATGATGGCGAACGTGCGGCGACGCGACGCTTCGGTGGCGACTTCGGACATGGCAGTGGCGCCCGCACGGGGCGCTTTTCAAAGAGATAAGCGCCCGATTATACCGGCCTGCCGGCGTTGGCGGGTCAGCGCCCGGCGCTGGCGTCGCCGCTGCCCTCGCGGGCGAAGTGCAACTCGCCCTGTGGGGCGAGGATGCGCACCGGCACCGAACGCAGGCCCATGCCCCGGTTGAGCTGCACCACGAAGTGCAGGTGCGGGGCGGTGCTGTAGCCGCTGTTGCCGGACAGGCCGATCGGCTGCCCAGCCTGCACGGCCTGGCCGGGACGCACGCGCATGCCGCCGGCCTGCAGGTGGGCGTACATCGCCATGCTGCCGTCGCTGTGCAGGATGCGAACGAAGTTGGCGCGCCCGGCATCGCGTTCACGGTCCAGGCCATTGCCGCGGAAACCGTCCTGTACCTGCATCACCGTACCCTCGCGGGCGGCCAGGACCTGCGTTGCTTCGGACAGGGCAAAGTCGATGGCGTCGCGGTTCTCCTCGTCATCGTGGCTGAACCGGCCCTGCGGCGCCTGGTCCACGCGCAGCTGGGCAGCCTCGAACGGCAGGCGATAGGCGACGTCTTCGGCGCGCGCGGCCGGATTGCCCGGCACCGACTGCAGACGAAGATCCAGTGCCTTGCCGTTGGCAGGAGAGGGAAGATGGCCCACTACCAGGCTGCCGGTGGCCTGCACCAGTGACTGCAGCGGCAGGCCCTCGACCTGTGTGCCGGGGGCCGCGCGCAGCTCGATCTGCACCGGGCCGGACAGCGGATTATCGATCCGCGCCTGCCACTGGTTGCCCAGCGACTGCAGGCGGAGGTGGGCCATCGGCGCCGCTTGCGGCGCCGCCTCGGCACTGGGCGCAGCTGCAGTCGTTGGCACCAGTCCCCAGCCCTGGCGCCAGTCGGCAGCGTTCGCGGAGGCGCTCGCCAACAGGGGCAGCAGGAGGCAGGACAGGGGCAGGCGGCGCATCGGAGGCTCCAGCGGCATGGACCGACGGGACTCTACGCAAGCTGTCGGGACGGGGGAAGGGTGGGGGCTTCGCATTAATCCATCTCTTTATCCGCATGAAGGGATTGACATGCCCGAAAAGGACTGGCATCGTGGCTCCACCATCGAGACCGGCAGAGGGACAGGCCCTTTGAAGCCGGGGCAGCCCGCAGACGCGAAAGCGCCTGCGTAGGTGCCAAATCCTGCGGGGACCGTGGCGTCCACCGAAAGATGGTTCGAACCTGCACCCAACGTGCACTTCGAACGCGAGCCCCGCGAAGGCTCGATGGCCGATTTCCCTACCGGAACCCGCCATGAGCTTCGCCACCAGCACCGTGCTTCGTCCCGAACCCTTTGTCCCCGTCAGCGTGCCGGTCGATGACCGCGTGCACGCCGAGCGCGGCGAGTTCGCCGCCGTGCTGTCGATGCGTCATGCCGGCCCCTGCCCGGTGCGCCTGCGCTATGAGTGGGTCGGTCCGGTCAACGCACCGGTGGTGGTGCTGGCCGGCGGCATTTCCGCGCACCGCCATGTGGCCTCCAATGCGCAGTTCACCGAGAAGGGCTGGGCCGAAGGCCTGGTCGGCAGTGGCCGCGCACTGGATCCGCAGCAGCTGCGTGTGCTCGCGTTCGATTTCATCGGTGCCGACGGTGCGCTGGATGTGCCGATCGATACCGCAGACCAGGCCGATGCGTTGGCACTGCTGTTGGACCACCTCGGCATTCGCGCGCTGAAGGCATTCGTCGGCTATTCGTATGGTGCGCTGGTCGGCCAGCAGTTCGCGATCCGGCATCGTGCCCGGGTACGCCAGCTGGTGCTGGTCAGCGGCGCACATCGCCCGCATCCGTATGCAGCTGCCTGGCGTGCGCTGCAGCGCCGTGCCGTGGCGCTGGGCCAGCTGCAGTGTGGCGAAGACCACGGCCTGGCGCTGGCCCGCCAGTTCGCCATGCTCAGCTACCGCACACCGGAAGAATTCGGCGAACGCTTCGACGCAGCACCGGAGGTGGTCAATGGCCGCGTCCGTGTCGCGGCCGAAGACTATCTCGACGCGGCTGGTGCGCAGTACGTCGCGCGCACGCCGGTCAATGCCTACCTGCGCCTGTCCGAGTCGATCGACCTGCATCGCGTGGACCCGAGCGCGATCCTGCCGCCGACCGTGGTGGTTGCCGTTGAAGGCGACCGCCTGGTTCCGCTTGCCGACCTGGTCGGCCTGGTCGAGGGACTGGGCCCACGCGGCAGCCTGCGCGTGCTGCGCTCGCCCTACGGTCACGACGCCTTCCTGAAAGAAACCGATCGCATCGACGCGATCCTCGCCACCGCCTTCCGCACTTCTGGAGAGTCCGCATGAGCCTGCACGCCGCTGAACCGTCCTGTTGTCGCACCACCGCCGCCGTCCGCGCCGGCATCGATCGGGATACCGCCCACGGCGCGGTCACTCCGCCGATCGTGCTGTCGTCGAACTTCAGCTTTGAAGGCTTCGGCAACAAGCGCCAGTACGACTACACCCGCAGTGGCAATCCCACACGCGACCTGCTGGGTGAAGCGCTGGCAGAACTGGAAGGCGGCGCTGGCGGTGTGGTGACCGCCACCGGCATGGGCGCGATCAACCTGGTGCTGAACGCACTGCTGCAGCCCGGCGACACCCTGGTGGTGCCACACGACGCGTACGGCGGCAGCTGGCGCCTGTTCAACGCGCTGGCGAAGAAGGGACATTTTGAACTGGTCACCGCCGACCTGACCGACCCGCGCGCGCTGGCCCAGGCCCTGTCCACGCAGCCGAAGCTGGTACTGGTGGAAACCCCGTCCAACCCGCTGCTGCGCATTACTGACCTGCGTTTCGTGATCGACGCGGCGCACAAAGCTGGTGCGTTGGTGGTGGTCGACAACACGTTCCTGTCGCCGGCATTGCAGCAACCCCTGTCGTTCGGTGCGGACCTGGTGCTGCACTCCACCACCAAGTACATCAATGGCCACAGCGACGTGGTCGGCGGTGCGGTGATTGCCCGCGATCCCGCTGTGCACGAACAGCTGGTGTGGTGGGGCAATGCACTGGGCCTTACCGGGTCGCCGTTCGATGCGTTCCTGACCCTGCGCGGCCTGCGTACGCTGGATGCACGCCTGCGCGCGCACCAGGAAAACACTGCCGCGATCGTAGCGTTGCTTGATGCGCATCCTGCGGTGGCCAAGGTCTACTACCCGGGCCTGGCCGATCATCCGGGCCATGCCGTTGCCGCCCGGCAGCAGAGTGGTTTCGGCGCGATGCTGTCCTTCGAACTGGCCAGCTGTGCCGGCGATGATCCGCACGCTGCTGTACGTGCGTTTGTCGATGGCCTGCGTTACTTCACGCTGGCCGAATCGCTGGGTGGGGTGGAGAGCCTGATCGCGCACCCGGCAACCATGACCCACGCGGCGATGACCGCCGAAGCACGTGCCGCTGCGGGCATCAGCGAAGGCCTGCTGCGGCTGTCGGTCGGTATCGAGGGCGAGCGCGACCTGCTGGCCGATCTGGCCAGCGCTCTGGCGCGCGCCGAGGCGGTGATCGATGCAGTGGCGCGCGGCAAACAGGTGGCAGACGCATGAGCGCTTTGCCTGTCGAGATTCCGCTGCTGGGGACCGGCCGCCTGGCATTGCTCGGAACCGGCACCGTCGGTTCGGCCTTCGTACAGCGCTACCAGGCGCTGCAGGCGCGTGGGCTGGAACTGCCCAGCGTGCAGTGGCTGGCCAATTCACGCACGGCGCTGGCGATCGACCGGGATCTGGCGTTGCCGCTGGAACTGGCACGCCGTGCGCCGCGTGATGGGCAGAGTTCGCCACCGTGGGCCAGCGCTGAAGGGCTGGAGCGTGGTGACGTGGTGGTCGATGCCACCGCCAGCGAAGATGTAGCGGCGCGCCACGTGCAGTGGTTGGCGCGCGGTGTGCACGTGGTGACCGCCAACAAGCTTGGCCGCGGTGCGCAGCTGTCGCGCGCGCAGGCCATTGCCGATCGTTGCGCCGATAGCGGTGCGCGTTACGGCGACAGCGCCACCGTCGGCGCCGGCCTGCCGTTGCTCAGCAGCCTGCGCGCGCTGGTTGCCGGTGGCGACCACATCCATGTCATCGAGGGCGTGCTTTCCGGCTCACTGGCGTGGCTGTTCAATCGCTATGACGGCCAGTCGCCGTTCTCGGCGGCGGTGCGTGAAGCGCTGGCGGCCGGCTACACCGAGCCGGACCCGCGGCTGGATCTTTCCGGCGAGGATGTGCGCCGCAAGCTGTTGATCCTGGCCCGCAGCAGCGGATTGGCGCTGGACGCGTCGCAGGTGCAGGTCGACTCACTGGTGCCGGATGCGCTGGCTGCGCTGCCGCTGGAAGATGCAGTGAATGCGCTGGAGCAGCTGGATGCACCGCTGCAGGCGCGTTGGCAGCAGGCGCGCGACAACGGTCGGGTGCTGCGTTTTGTCGGGCGCGTCGATGGCGAGGGCGCGCAGGTGGGCCTGCGTGAGCTGGCTGCCGACCATCCGCTGGCGCAGGGCGCGGGCACCGACAACCGCGTGGCCATCCACAGCGATCGCTATCGCTCACAGCCGCTGTTGATCCAGGGACCGGGCGCTGGCGCGGAAGTGACCGCAGCCGCGCTGCTGGATGACGTGCTGCGGATCGTGGGGTAAGCGGCTGATCGACGCACTGCAGCCAGGCATGGCCTGGCTCTACCGAGGGCGTGTGTAGCGCCGGACCACGCCCGGCGGTTATGGAACCTCAACGCGCTTTGAGCACCTTCAACAACGCCGCATTGAACTGCTTCGGGTCCTGCACCTGCGGCGAATGGCCCAGTGCTGCGAACTCGACCAGGGTTGAGCCGGGTATCGCCGCCGCTGCCGATTTGCCCAGTGCCGGGTAGTTGCCCAGCGTTGCCTTCAGTTCGGGCGATGCCTGGTCACGGCCGATCGCCGTGCGGTCCTTCTGGCCGATGAACAAGGTGGTCGGCACCTGCAGGTTCTTCAGTTCGTAGACGACGGGTTGGTTGAACACCATGTCCGACGTCAGCGCCTGGCTCCAGGCCACCTGCTGCTTGCCCGCGCCTTCGTACATGCCCGACTGCATGCGCGCCCACGGTTCATACGCCGGCTTCCACTTGCCGTCGTAGTACACATCCAGCTGGTAGCGGCGGATGCTGTCATAGCTGATGTTCATTTCGCCGGCATACCACGCGTCCACGCTGCGCCAGGGCACGCCCAGCGCCTTCCAGTCTTCCAGCCCGATCGGATTGACCAGCGAAAGACTGCGCATGTCCTGCGGATACATCAGCGCGTAGCGGATGGCCAGCATGCCACCCATCGAATGCCCGACCACATGCACCGGCACGTCACCCAGTTGCAGCTGCTGCAGCAGCGCATGGGTATTGTCGGCCAGCTGCCCGAAGGAATACTGGTAGCGCTCGGGCTTGCTCGATTTGCAGAAGCCCACCTGGTCCGGCGCGATCACCCGGTAGCCTGCCGCCACCAGCGGTTTGATCGTCTCCTTCCAGGTCGCTGCGCAGAAGTTCTTGCCATGCAGCAGCACCACCACGCCGATCGGCTTCTTCTTCGGCGCGACATCCAGATAGGCCATTTCCAACGCCTGGCGCTGCGATTCCAGCGCAAAGGTCTTCACCGGATAGCCGTAATCGAACCCCTCCAGCCGCGGCCCGTAGGCTGGCGCAGCGAGAGCGGACAACGGAACGCAGGCAAGCAAGGCAGCAGCGATCACGCGCATGGGACATTCCGGGGCAGGGGATGTCTGAGCCTAACCGGAAAGCGGGGACGGTGTTGTCCGATAAGGAAGCACTCTGCAGAGCCAGGTCGATGCCCGGCCCTGCAGTAGAGCCAGGCCATGCCTGGCTGCGCCAATCATCAGCACTCGATGACGTTCACCGCCAGCCCGCCGCGGCTGGTTTCCTTGTACTTGTCCTGCATGTCGCGACCGGTATCACGCATGGTCTTGATGACCTTGTCCAGCGACACCTTGTGCTTGCCGTCGCCGCGCATGGCCATGCGCGAGGCGTTGATCGCCTTCACCGCACCCATCGCGTTGCGCTCGATGCACGGAATCTGCACCAGGCCGCCGATCGGATCGCAGGTCAGGCCCAGGTTGTGCTCCATGCCGATTTCCGCCGCGTTCTCAATCTGGCTAGGGTTGCCGCCCAGCGCCGCGACCAGGCCACCGGCGGCCATCGAACAGGCTACGCCGACCTCGCCCTGGCAGCCCACTTCGGCGCCGGAGATCGAGGCGTTTTCCTTGTACAGGATGCCGATCGCCGCCGAGGTCAGCAGGAAGTCGAACACCCGCTGTTCGTTCGCGCCCGGGCAGAAGCGGTCGAAGTAGTGCAGCACCGCCGGCAGTACGCCCGCCGCGCCGTTGGTGGGTGCGGTGACCACGCGGCCACCGGCGGCGTTTTCTTCGTTCACGGCCAGCGCGTACAGGTTGACCCAGTCCAGCGTGGTCAGCGGGTCGCGCATCGCCGCTTCCGGCTTCGACGACAACTCGCGGTACAGCGCCGGTGCGCGGCGGCCCACTTTCAGGCCACCCGGCAGCACGCCTTCCTCACGGATGCCGCGCGCCACGCAGGCCTGCATCGCGCTCCAGATCTCGCGCAGGTTGTCGCGGATCTCATCTTCGCTGCGCCAGCATTTCTCGTTCTCGAACATCAACTGGGCGATGCTCAGGCCGCTGCGGGCGGTCTGCGCCAGCAGCTCGTCGCCGCTCTTGAACGGGTAGGGCAACGGCGTTTCGTCAGGCACGATACGGTCATCGGCCGCGTCGTCCTGGTTGACCACGAAGCCACCGCCGACCGAATAGTAGTCGCGGGTGGCCAGCACTTCGTCATCGGCGTTGTACGCGGTGAAGCGCATGCCGTTGGTGTGGTAGGGCAGCTTCTGCCGCTTGTTCAGGCCGAGGTCGCGCTTTTCGTCGAAGGCGATCTCGTGCTGGCCCATCAGCATGATCCGCTTGCTGCTGCGGATGCGTTCCAGCGTGGACGGGATGATGTCCGGGTCGATCAGGTTCGGGCGCTGCCCTTCCAGGCCAAGCAGGATCGCCTTGTCGGTGCCGTGGCCGCGACCGGTCAGCGCCAGCGAGCCGTACACATCGGCACGGATGCGCGCGACCTCTCCAAGCTTGCCCGGGTCGAGCAGCCAGCGATGGATGAAGCGCTCGGCGGCCCTCATCGGCCCGACGGTGTGCGAGGAGCTCGGGCCAATGCCGATCTTGAAAACGTCGAACGTGCTGACAGCCATGGTTGCCGTACTGCGGGTACCGGGAGAGACCGCTATTCTAGCGGTTCACGCCGCACTTCCATGACTGCGGCGCAGCATTTCCGCCAAGGGAGCAAACCCCGGTGTTGACCCTGTTCCAGCGTGACGACTGCCATCTGTGTGACATGGCCCTGGCCGAGCTGGCCAAGGCACGGGCGCCCGAGTTCGAATCGGTGTTCCTCGATGACCAGCCGGCGCTGGAGGCGCGCTATGGGGCACGGGTGCCGGTGCTGCGCGATGAGCGCGGTGGGCGGGAGCTGGACTGGCCGTTCGATGCGGCCACGGTGCAGGCCTGGCTGGCCACCGAGCGGTAGTGCCGGCCGCTGGCCGGCGGCTGCCTGGATCCATGTAGTGGCCGACCTGCGGTCGGCACTACAGGAGGTGGCCGGGGCCGTGCCCCGGCCCGTTGCTCATTTCGCGTCGAACTTCACGATCGTGCTGATCGCGGTTTCGTCCGGGATGGTCTTGGTATCGGCCCAGTCGCCGCCGCCGACACCGAAGTCCAGGCGCTTGACCGTGGCCTTGCCGGTCAACACCGGCTGCGCGCCGGGCTTCCAGGTGAAGGTGAAGGTGACCGGCTTGCTCACGCCGCGCAGTTCCAGCGTGCCATCGGCGGCGAACTGGTCGTTGCCGAGCGCGCGGAAGCCCTTTGCGGTGTAGCGCGCGGTAGCGAACTTGCCGACGTTGAAGAAGTCCGCTTCCTTCAGGGTCGAGTCGCGGTCGCTGTTGCCGCTCTTGGCGCCGGCCAGGGGAATAACCACGTCCAGCGAACCTGCGGAGGGATTGGCCGGGTCGAAGCTGAGCTTGGTGGCAAAGCCCGGGAAGCTGCCGGTGAACACTTCACCATCGTATTTGGTGGCAAAGGCGAGGAACGAACCGGCACCAGGTGCCTGGGTGTAATCGGCGGCGAGCACCGGTGCGGTGGCGAGCATGCCGGCAAGGGCGGCAGCCACGGCGGCCGGGGTGGTCAGTTTCAGGTTCATCGGTCAGTCCTTCTGGGGAGGGGCAAGCCAGCCACGCGGCAGCATCCGGGACAGGGTGGCATCGCGCTGGAACATGTGGTGGTAGAAGGCAGCGCCGGCATGGGCCAGCACCACCGCGATCAACAGCCAGAAGCCGTATTCGTGCAGGGCATGGGAAACCGCCACGACCTGCGGATCCGGTCCGCTCAGCTTGGGCACGTCGACCAGCCCGAACCAGCGGAACGGGCGCAGGCCACTGGCCGAGTCGTACAGCCAGCCCGACAACGGGATGGCGAACATCAGCACGTACAGCAGCACATGGGTGGCGCTGGCGATGCGCTCCTGCCAGCTGGGCACGCCGGGTACCGGCTTGGGGGCACCGGCATACAGGCGCCAGCCCAGGCGCAGCACCACCAGTGCCAGCACGGTGATGCCGATCGACTTGTGCGCGGTATAGACCCAGAAATACTTGGGCGTCTTGGGCAGCTCGCCCATGGTCAGGCCGACGATGCCCAGGGCGAGGATCAGCAGTGCGATCAGCCAGTGCAGGGTCTGGCTGACACTCCCCCAGGCGGCGGGGGTGTTCTTGGCGGTCATGAAGGGTCCTTGGTGGCCGTCTGGCTGTCGGAGTGGGGTTGAGGCATGGGAGTTCCCGGAGCGTCGCTGCGGTCGAGGGTGGCTTCAGCCTCGATCCGCACCTGCACCGCATCGCCGATCACGCCAGGCCAGGCGGTGATGCCGAAGGCGCGCCGGCTCAGCGTCGTCGTAGCGGAAAACCCCGCAGTACGCCGGAACGGTGGCAGCGGGTAGCGTTTGATCTGGTTCAACGTCACTTCCAGCGCGACCTCCTGGCTGACCCCGCGCAGGGTCAGGGTGCCCAGCACGCGTGCATGGCGGGCGTCGATCGGTTCGACATGGCGGGAGACGAAGCGGGCGGTGGGGAAGCGGTCGCCATCGAGCAGGCTGCGCGCCAGCGTGGCCTGGTTCCACTTGGCATCGCCAAGGTCCAATCGCGCTACCGGAATCTCGACGTCCAGCGTCGCCTCGCGCCAGTTGTCGCTATCGAAGTGCAGTTGGCCCTGGCTTCCGGAGATCGTGCCCAGCGCCTGCGAGTAGCCGGCATGGTCGATCGCGAACAGCACCCGGGTGTGCACCGGATCGATGCGGTAGGCATCGTTGCCCGCCCAGGCGGGGGCGATGGCAAGCAGCATCGGCAGCAGGGCCAGGCAGTGGCGCATCGGCGGGGGCTCCGGGAAAAAGACCGTTCGATCATACCCACAGCCCCTGCGCAACGCTGTGTGCACGGCTGCAACAGTTCGTGGTGCCGATGTGGCCGGAAACAGGCTGTTGCAGCGATGGCTGCAGCCCTGTGTGACAATCGGCACAGGACAGGGGGTTCAGGATGACGAGCGGCTGGCGCCGGTGGTGCCAAGGCATTGCAGGAGCAGGTCTGGTGCTGTTGGCGCTTTCGGCTGCAGCGGCGACCTTGGACATGGCCGGTGAAACACCGCGCCTGCGCCGTTTCGGCGCGGCCGAGGGATTGCCCTCGCGCATGGTGGTGGCGCTGGCCGAAGACCGACAGGGCCGCGTGTGGGCCGCCACCGACGGCGGCCTGGCCCGCTATGACGGTGGGGAGCTGCGGGTCTGGCAGCACGACCCGGCACAACCGGATTCACTGCCCGGCAACGAGATCGAAACCCTGCTGATCGACCCGCTCGACCGGGTGTGGGTTGGCATCAACGGCAAGGGACTGGCCCGCCTGGATGCCGACCGCGAGCGCTTCAAGACCTTCGAGTCCGTCACCGAAGGCTGCCAAGGGCAGTTCTGGACCTTGGCCTATGCCGAGAACGCGCTGTGGATCGGCAGCAGCAGCCATGGGGTCTGCCGCTTCGGCGAAGACGGCTCGTTGCGCCATTTCCAGCATGATCCGGCACAGCCCGGCGGACTGCCGAGCAACACGATCTTCAGCAGCCTGGTCGACGCGCAGGGACGGCTGTGGGTGGGAACCGAAGCCGGTGTGGCGCGTTGGAACGGCCACCTCTTCGAGGCCGTGGCACCGCGGGAACTGAAAGCGGTCAGTGTGCTGCGGCTGAGCCGCGATGCCGATGGCGCGATCTGGGTCGGTACACAGAACGACGGCCTGTACCGCATCGACGCACAGGATCGGGTGACGCGACCGGCCTGGTCCGACAGTGCCCGCCTGCGCTCGGCACTGGTCCTGGCCGACAGCCACGGAGGCTACTGGGCGGGAACCTCCGATGGCCTGCTGCGTGGTGACGGCGAGGTGTTGCGCAGGCTGGAAGGGGACCGTGGCAGTGGCTTCCTGACCGGCCATAGTGGCGTGCTCGACCTGCTGCAGGACCATGAGGGCGGGCTCTGGGTAGCACTGTTGACCCAGGGTCTGGCTTACCTGCCGCCCGACTGGCGACGCTTTTCGACCTGGTACCAGTTCGACGGCAAGCCGCTGGACAGCCAGTACCTGTTGAGTGCTGCCAGCGACGGTCGCAGCTACTACGTCGGATCTGCCCATGGCGTTTACCAGATCGATGCACAGGGGACGTTGAGCCTGCTGGCCAGCGACCGCGAACTGGGCAGCGGCGCGGTGTGGTCGGTACTGCCGCGTCCCGACGGCAGGCTCTGGCTCGGCCGCGCGGGGCGCATCAGCGTCTACGATCCGGCCACCGGTGTGCTGCGCGACTGGCGCATTGGCGGCGGCGCCGATCTTCGGCAGCGGATCGACCTGATGCGGCAGGCGCCCGATGGCACGGTATGGGTCTCGGTAATGAACCTGGGCCTGCAACAGCGAAGTGCCGATGGCCGCCTGTTGCGCAGTTTCGACGGGGCTACGCTGCGAGGCAGCACCGATGCGCCGGTCGAGCAGATCCGCTTCGATGCTGCCGGGCGGGCCTGGGTGGTCGGGGAGATGGGCATCTGGCGCGAACAGGGGGAGCGCTTCGAAGCAGTACCTGGCGTTTCCAAGGGGCCCATCTACGATCTGGTATGGATCGATCCCCGGCAGATGTGGATCGCACGCCAGGGCGCGTTTGAGCGTTACCAGTGGGATGGCCTCAGCCTGCGCCTTATCCAGCGCGTCGATGCCAGTGCCGGCGTGCCGCCGGTCAGCATGGGAGGGCTGGCCCTGGCCGGCAACGGGCAGTTGTGGGCGACGACGCCCCGTGGCCTGCTGCGCTGGGATCCGAAACAGCGTCGCCTGCAGATCTTCAACGAGCGCGACGGCCTGCTCGATGCCGAGTTCACCGGACGCCCGCCGGCGATCGCTGCCGATGGCCGGGTACTGGCCGTTACCCAGACCGGTATGGTGGGCTTCGATCCGAATGCCGCCGACGCCGAACTGCCACCGTCGCAACTGGTGATCGCGCAGGTTCGCGTCCGTCGCGATGATGCGCGCGGCTGGCAGCCCCTGCCGACCTCCGGTCTGCTGTTGCTGGGGCCCGATGACCGTGATCTGCAGATCGATGCGCGGCTGCTGTCCTACGCCAGCCCGCAGGGCAACCGCTATCGGTTCCGGGTGGAGGGATACGACCAGAACTGGGTCGAACAGGGCGGGGATGGCCAACGCACGTTGTCGCGGCTGCCACCCGGGGCCTATTCGATCGAGGTGCAGGCCGCATCGGCCAGTGGCCCGTGGACGCCCTCGCAGCAGCTGCACATAAAGGTATTGCCCCCCTGGTGGCGCAGCAGCATGGCGATCTTCGGCTATGTGATGCTTGGCTCGCTGTTGCTGTTGGCACTGCTGTGGTTGATCCGCAGGCGGTTGCGGCGGCGGCAGCAGTGGCAGTTGACGGTGCACAAGCAGCAGATCGCCGAGCAGGCATCGCAGGCCAAGAGCCGCTTCCTGGCGACCCTTGGCCATGAGGTTCGCACGCCGATGACCGGCGTACTGGGCATGAGCGAACTGCTGCTTGCCACCGAACTTGACCCGGTGCAGCGCAGCTATGCCGGCTCGATCCAGCAGGCCGGCAGCCATCTGCTGCGCCTGGTCAATGACGCGTTGGACCTGGCACGGATCGAGGCCGGCCGACTGGAACTGGACATCCGGCCGTTCGACCTGGGCGGACTGCTGGACCAGGTGCAGGCGCTGATGCAGCCGATGGCGCAGCAGCGCAGGCTGGCCTTCCAGCGTGAGGGGGACCTGCCAGGCCCGATCTGCATCAGTGGCGATGAGATGCGCGTCCGCCAGATACTCCTGAACCTGCTGGGCAATGCGATCAAGTTCACCGAGCGCGGCCATGTCGGTCTGGCGGCGCGCCTGGGCGAGAACGGCGGCATGGTGACCTTCGAGGTCAGCGACAGCGGGCCGGGCATCAATGCCGAGCAGCAGCAGCGCCTGTTCCACCGCTTCGAACAGGCCGATGGCCCGCGTACCGCCTCGCGCTATGGCGGCAGTGGGCTGGGCCTGGCGATCTGCCAGGAGCTGGCGGTGGCGATGGGCGGCCGCATCGATGTCGACAGCCAGCCGGGGCGTGGTGCACGTTTCGCCGTACGGCTGCCGCTGCCATGGAGCAGGCAGCAGGCCTCCAGCGATGGCGAGGTGGCGTTGCCGACGCTGCCTGCACTGCGGATCCTGCTGGTCGAGGATGATGCAACCGTTGCCGAGGTCATTGCCGGCCTGCTGCGCAGCCGGGGCCATGAGGTGGTGCACGTGCTGCATGGCCTGGGCGCGCTGTCGGAGATTTCCACCGAGGGCTTCGATGTCGGCCTGCTCGACCTCGACCTGCCTGCACTCGACGGCACCGCCATCGCCCGCCAGCTGCGCGCGCTGGGCTACGAACTGCCGTTGGTGGCCGTTACCGCGCGCTCGGATGCCTATGCCGAGGCGCAGGTGCTTGCGGCCGGATTCGATGGTTTCCTGCGCAAGCCGGTGACCGGCGATCTGCTGGTGGCGGCGATTGCCCAGGCGCGCAGTAAACGCCAAATCATCAGCTGAGTGCGGCATCCTGCGGCGTGAATCGCGCAACTTTCGGTTTACCATGCCGACGCCCACGGCGTGGGCATCATCAACAGCAGCGTGAGGAGGCCATCGGTGGTGTATCTGCGGGCAGTGACGCTGCTGATGCTGCTGTGCTGCCTGGCGCCCGCTGCCGCGCAGCCGGTGCCACCTTCGCCGCGCCAGGTCACCGTGTTCGATGGGCTGCCGTCCAACACCGTCAACCGCATGGCCGAGGACCGCTACGGCTACCTGTGGATTGCCACCAACGATGGCCTGGCCCGCTACGACGGGCGCAACTACCGCATCTGGCGTTCCGAGGACGGCCTGCGCGACAACCGCATCTGGAGCGTGCTGGTCGATGCCCGCAACGAGCTGTGGATCGGCACTGAAAATGCCGGCCTGGTGCGGATGTCGGCCGATCGCCGCCAGCTGCGCTTCTACGACCGCAGCAGCCAGCCGCTGATGGGCAGCAACACCGTCTGGAGCCTGGCTGCGACACCGGATGGCGCGATCTGGTTCGGCACCCACGAGGGCGGCCTGTACCGGCTGGACAGCAATGACCGTCTGCAGCGGTTCCTGCCCGAAGCGAACAACCCGCGCAGTCTGCCGGCCGCGTCGGTGCCCTACCTGGCCACGCTTGCCGATGGCAGCCTGTGGGTCGGCACCAAGCATGGCGTGGCGCGCTGGACCGGTACCGATTTCGAACGCATCGGCGGCGACCTGGTGCCCAGCCTGCTGATCAATGGACTGACCGCAGAACCCGACGGCAGCCTCTGGATCAGCACGCTGGCCGGGGCCACGGTGCGGCGCCCGGATGGCCGTTTCGAATCCGTTCCCTGGACATTGCCGGCCGGCGACCAGGTGCTGGGCATGATGCTGCGCGACGAGCAGGGCGGGCACTGGCTGGATACGCGCAGCGGCCTGGGCCGCGGCATCGATGGCCGCTACCAGACCGTGCCGCTGTACAGCGCCATCGCCCGTGGCCTGGTGCGGCCGAACTGGACCGGCGCCTATGAGGACCGCGAAGGCGGCATCTGGCTGGCCAGTACCAATGCCGGCCTGTGGCACCTGCTTCCGCGCTGGTGGCAGTTCTCGGTGTTTTCGCGGCTGGAGGATGATCCGTCCTCGCTGCGCAATTCCTATGTGCTCGGTACCAGCCCCTCCAGCAATGGCGGGGTGTGGACGGTCGGCAGCCATGGCGCGCTGGACCGCTTCAATCCGCGCACGGGCGTGATCGAGCAGCACCGCACCTTCGTCAACGGCATGCACTGGCTGACCTCGGTGCGCGAAGACCGGCAGGGCCAGGTGTGGGTGGGCTCGACCGACGCCCTGATGCGCTACGACCCGCGTCGTGGCGAGCTGCGGCGCTGGGGGCGGGACTCGGGCGCGGACGCGACCATGGAAGGCAACATCGAGGCGATGATGACCTGCGATGGCGACAGCCTGTGGTTGATGCTGTCATCGGGGCTGCAGCAGCGTGATCTGGACGGGCACGTGCGCCGGCGGCTGGAAAACGGCCAGGACGGTCTGCAGGCCGGTCAGCTCAATCTTGACGTGGAATGCGGCCCGCAGGACCGGATCTGGCTGGCCAGCAGCCGGGGCCTGCTGCAATGGCAACCGGATGCGCAGCGCTTCCAGCCGGTGCCCGGTGCGCCGGCCACTGCGGTGTACGCCCTGCACGTGGGCAAGGACGGCCAGGTCTGGTTGTCCGAGGATGGTCGCCTGTCGCGGTATCTCTGGAGCCAGGGCCGGCTGGAAAGGCAGGCGGTAGTGGGCGCCGAGCAGGGCTATCCGGCGATTTCCGCTACCGGCCTGGTGGTCGACGCGCAGGGCGTGGCGTGGGCCACCAGTGCCCGTGGCCTGGTGCGGGTGAGTGCCGATGGCGAGAGCGTACGCCTGTACGGGGTGCACGATGGGCTGCCCAGCCAGGAGTTCCGCGAACACACCCTGATCGCCTCCTCGGCGGGGCGCATGGTGGCAGGTACCCCCGCCGGTGTGGTGGTGTTCGATCCCGAACAGGTTCGACCGTCCACCCGGCGTGCGCCGCTGGTGATCGAGCGGGTGGAGGTACGCCGCAACGAGCAGTTGCTGGACCTGACCCATGACACGCCGCTGCAGATCGCCGATGGTGACCGCGACCTGCGTATCGTCGCGCGCCTGTTGTCCTTCGCCGATTCGGCTTCCAACACCTACCGCTACCGGTTGGCAGGCTACGACCCGGATTGGGTCGAGGTGGGCCCGGCAGGCGAGCGCCTGTTCTCGCGCCTGCCACCCGGCGCCTACCGGCTGGAAGTGCAGGCGCGCTCGGCCGACCACGTGTGGTCGCGGGTGCAGACCCTGGAATTCCATGTGCAGCCGCCGTGGTGGCGCAGCTTGTCCGGCCTGCTGGTGCTGGCCTCCATCGCACTGCTGCTGACCAGCTGGTTCGCCTGGTTGTATCGGCGCCGGCTGCAGCGCCAGCACGCCTACCAGCTCGCCCTGCACAAGCAGGATCTGGCCGAACACGCGTCGGCGGCCAAGACACGCTTCCTGGCCAATCTCGGCCATGAGATCCGCACGCCGATGACCGGTGTGCTGGGCATGAGTGAACTGCTGCTGGCCTCGCCGCTGGATCCGCAGCAGCGCGGTTACACCCAGTCGATCCGGCACGCGGGTGAGCACCTGCTGCATCTGGTCAACGATGCACTGGACCTGGCGCGGATCGAATCGGGGCGCCTGGAGCTGCAGTCCAATGCGTTCGCGCTCAATCGCCTGCTGCAGGATCTGGCTGCGCTGATGGGGCCGCTGGCTGCACAGAAGGGCCTGCGGTTCGTCCTCGACAACCAGTTGCCTGCAGGGCTGCAGGCGACCGGCGATGCGATGCGGGTGCGGCAGATCCTGCTCAACCTGCTGTCCAACGCGGTCAAGTTCACCAGCCGCGGCAGCATCACGCTGCACGCGCGTTGCGAGGAAGGGCCGCGTGGATTGCATTTCGAGGTGCGCGATACCGGTCCAGGCATCAGCCAGGAGCAGCAGCAACGGTTGTTCCGGCGCTTCGAGCAGGCTGACGGCGCGCGCACTGCCGCGCAGTACGGTGGCAGTGGCCTGGGCCTGGCGATCTGCCGCGAGCTGGCACTGGCCATGCAGGGCCGGATCCGGGTGGAAAGCCAGCTGGGCAGCGGTACCTGCTTCGGTGTCAGCCTGCCGTTGCCGCTGCAGCAGGTTGCCGCCGGCGAAGGTGGTGCCGACAGTGATGCCGCCGCTGCTGTGGTCAACATGCCGCCGCTGCGGGTGTTGCTGGTGGAGGACGATGCGACCGTGGCCGATGTGATGTGTGGGCTGCTGACCACCCGTGGCCATGAGGTGGTCCACGCGGCCCACGCACTGGCCGCGCTGCGTGAAATCAGCGCGGGTGATTTCGATGTCGGCCTGCTCGATCTGGATCTGCCGGGCCTGAGCGGTTTCGAACTGGCCCAGCATCTGCGCAACCAGGGTTACACGCTGCCGCTGCTGGCGGTGACCGCACGCACCGACCCTGACCTGCAGCAGCAGGTGGAAGCAGCCGGCATCGGTGGTTTCCTGCGCAAACCGGTGACCGGTGAGCTGCTGGTGGAAGCGATCGCCCGCGTGCTGGGGAGGTAGGGATCGGCAGGGCTGCGCCCTGCACCCGCCGAATCGACGGCAAAGCAAAAGCAAAAGCAAAAGCAAAAGCTGGCATTCCGTGGGATGGCGGGGTGGGTCCGGTGGCGGGGGACGCTGCAAGTACGTCCATGTAAGCTCGGTCGCCGCATCCATGCG
>NZ_JBWKVP010000013.1:0-96809 GCF_059421765.1 Stenotrophomonas sp. GW821-FHT02D01 | reverse complement strand
GCGGGGGCGTGAGCCGCATGGATGCGGCGACCGAGCTTACATGGACGTACTTGCAGCGTCCCCCGCAACCGGACCCATCCCGCCATCCCCCGGAATGCCCGCTTTTGCTGTTGCCGTTGCCGTCGATTCGTCGGGTGCAGGGCACAGCCCTGCAAAAGAACCCCCTACCTTACGGCCACTGCATCTCGCCCTTGGCCACCTTCGCACTCAACTCCAGCGACGCCACGCCCGCCGACTGCGGATAGCGCGCCTGCATCGCCTTCACCAACGTAGCGCTGTCCTTGGCCTTGGCGGTTTCAACATCGAAGGCACGGATGTAATCCGCGGTGAAGCGCAACGCACTGGCATCCAGTGCCGCCCCCTCCGCGTAATGACCGGGCACCACCACCTTCGGCTTCAGCGCCTGCAGCTGCTGCAGCGTGCGCAGCCAATCGGCATGCGACTGCGGCGTCTGCGTATCGGCCATCCACACATGCTCGCCGGCCACCACCGGAATGCCACCGACGATCGCGCGCAGCGACGGCACCCACAGCACGCTGCGGTCCGGCGTCGGGCCATCCAGACCGATCAACGGCAGGCGCTGGCCTTCCAACTGCAGTGCATCGCCTTCCAGTACTGCGGGCACCACGATGCGTGCGGGAGCGTCGGCACCCATCTTCGGCCCCCAGTACGCCAGCTTGCCGGCCTGGGATTCACGGATGTGCGCCACGGTCTGCGCGGTGGCGACGATGCGCGCCTGCGGGAACGCATCCTGCACGGTGGCCAGGCCGAAGTAATAGTCCGGATCGCCATGGCTGATGTAGATGGTGGTCAGCCGCTTGCCGCTGGCGCGGATCTGCTCGACCAGCCGGCGTGCATCGCCGGCAGCAAACTGCGCGTTGACCAGGATCGCGTCGTTGCGCCCTTCGATCAGCACCGAGGACACCGAGAACATTGCCTGCGGGCCGGGATGGAAGGTCTGCAGGCGCAGCTGGGATTTGGCAGCGCTGGCGGGTGCAGGCGCGGCCGGTGCGGCCAGCAGCGGGGCGCTGGTGAAGCTGGCAGCCAGCGCGAGAGGAAGCAGCAGGGCAGCAGTACGCATGGGAGGTGTCCTTGGGGTGTCGAGCCGAGCGTTGGCTATGCCGGGCGTCCTTGCCCGGCCCCCTACGGGCCGTCGCAAGCGACGTTGGCAACGGCTCCTGCCGTTGCCTTCGGCTTTACAGGTGGGTAGCGCCGGGCCATGCCCGGCGGGCGATCAGGCCGGCGAGTGCGTGATCAGTACGCCGCCGTGATGATCTGCTTCGGGTACTTGCGCGCTTCCAGTTCGGCGACGAACGCGGCGCCGTAGTCGGCGTAGCTGATGCGGCTGTGGCCGTTGGCATCGGCGAGGAACGCCTTGGGCTGCACGCGGTACTGCCCACGCTCTTCACCCGGGCCGATTTCGGCCGCCGGCGAGAAGAAGGTCCAGTCCAGGTCATCCACCGCCTGCAGGCGGTTGAACGCTTCACGGTGGGCAAGCGCGTAGGGCTTGTAGGCCTCCGGGAAGGTGGGGGTGTCGACCAGTTGCACGCCGGGGGCGACTTCCAGGCTGCCGGCGCCGCCGACCACGACCAGGCGCGGCACGTTGGCCTTGCGGGCGGCGCTGGCCAGTTGTGCGGCAACCTCGCCGACGCGACCGATGTCGTCGCCCGGGCGCGGGCCGTAGGCGCTGGCCAGCACATCGTGGCCGGTGATGGCGGCGACCAGGGCGTCCTGGTCATCCAGCGAGGCGATGACCGGATGGGCGCCGGCCAGCTCGGCCGGCAGGTCCTGCGCGCTGCGCACGATGACGGTCAGTTGATGGCCGTTGGCCAGCGCGTGGCGGGCGATCTGGCGGCCGATGTTGCCGGTGGCACCGACGAGGGCGATCTTCATGGCAGGACTCCGTGGGGGTGGTGGCTGGGAATGGGGCCACTGTAGGCCGCTGCAGTCGCTCGAAAAACAGCGTATAACGCGCTTGTTTGTTGCATGGATCGAGCAGATGGACCGATTGACCGCCATGACCGTGTTCGTCGAAGTTGCCGAGCGCGGCAGCCTGACCGCCGCCGCCGAGGTGCTGGACATGTCGCGGGCGATGGTCAGCCGCTACCTGGCCGAGGTGGAGGGCTGGCTGGGCGCGCGGCTGCTGCACCGGACCACGCGGCGGGTGAGCCTGACCGGGGCCGGTGAAGCCGCGCTGGCGCGTTTCCGGCAGATGCTGGTGATAGGCGAGGAACTGCAGGGCGAGCTGGCCAGCGACGATCCCGAGCCGCACGGCACGCTGCGCATCACCGCCAGCGTGTCGTTCGGGCAGAGCCATCTGGCGCGTGCGGTGGCCGCCTTCGTGCAGCGCCATCCGGCCGCACGCATCGAACTGCTGCTGGTCGACCGCATGGTCAACCTGGTGGAGGAGCGCGTCGACCTGGCGGTGCGCATCGCGCGGCAGATCGACCCCAGCCTGATCGCACGTCGCTTGGCGATCTGCCGTTCGGTGCTGTGCGCGACGCCGGCCTACCTGCAGGCGCGTGGCACGCCGACCGCACCCGAACATCTCGCCGCGCACAACTGCCTGACCCATCACTACGTCGGCAAAAGCCTGTGGCAGCTGCATCGCGAAGGACGCTCGTTGTCGGTGGCGGTGGGCGGCAACATCAGTGCCAATGAAGCATCGCTGTTGCTGGAGGCGGTGCGCGCCAATGCCGGCATCGCCATGTTGCCGACCTACCAGGTCGCACCGTTGCTGCGCAGTGGCGAACTGATCGAACTGCTGCCCGAGTACAGCCTGGACGAGCTGGGCATTCATGCCGTGTACGCCTCGCGCCGGCAACAGCCCGTTATCATGCGGCGATTCCTGGATTTCCTCGCCGAGTGCTTCGCCAGCCCGGCCTTCCAGGATCTGGACTGGCGCCCTTCGGGCAAGGAGAACACATGAACCATGGACAGGCGTTGATCGACCACAACCGTGCTGCCTGGGACCGCCAGGCCAGCGAGGTGCGCGAGTGGTCGCGACCGGTGGATGCCGAAACGATTGCCGCCGCACGCGAAGGACGCTGGCAGGTACACCTGACGCCGCGTGCGTTGCCGCTGGATTGGCTGGGCGATGTGCGTGGCAGGCGCATCCTGTGCCTGGCTTCGGCCGGTGGCCAACAGGCACCCGTGCTTGCCGCGGCGGGCGCTGAGGTGACCGTGTTCGATCTTTCCGACGGGCAGCTGGCGCAGGACCGCGCCGTCGCCGACCGCGACGGTCTGTCGCTGCGCACCGTGCAGGGTGACATGCGTGATCTGCAGGCCTTTGCCAACGACAGCTTCGACGTGGTGTTCCATCCCATCTCGAACCTGTACGTGCCCGACGTGCGTCCGGTGTGGGCCGAGTGCCGCCGGGTGCTGGCACGCGATGGCCTGCTGATGGCCAGCTTCTACAATCCGGTGGTGTTCGTTGCCGCGCGTGATGCACAGCTGAGCGAGCAGGGCCTGATCCGCCCGCAGTACGCGATTCCCTATTCCGACCTGGAAGACCTGGAGCCCGCCGCGCGCGAGGCCAAGCTGACCCGTGGCGAAGCGCTGACATTCGGCCACAGCCTGGGGGATCTGATCGCCGGGCAGCTGGATGCCGGGTTCGTCATCGACCGCTTCATGGAAGACTGGCAGCCGCAGCCGCGCTTCCTGATCGACCGTTACCTGCCGACCTTCCTGGCCACCCGCGCACGCCGGATCGGCTGAAGACGCGGGCGTACAATGGACGGCCCCACGTTGCACGAGTGAGCCGTCCCTTGTCGTATCCCTATCCGCTGGTCGTGTTCGACCTCGATGGCACGCTGGTCGACAGCGCCGCCGATATCGCCGAAGCACTGAACCGCACGCTGGAAGACATCGGCCTGGCGCGCGTACCCGAAGCCACCGTGCTGGGCTGGATCGGCGACGGCGTGCGCCGGCTGGTCGAACAGGCCGTGCAGGCCGCCGGGCGTCAGATCGATCTGGCAGCGGTGATGCCGACCTTCATGGTCCATTACCGCGAATGCCTGCTGCGCAGCCCCCAGCTGTTCGCTGGCGTAGTGGACGCGCTGGCGCAGTTGCGTGCGTTGAAGGTGCCGCTGGCCATCTGCACCAACAAGCCGGCCGCGCTGGTGCCGCCGTTGCTGCAGCACCTGGGTATCGCCGATGCCTTTGCGCTGGTGCTGGGTGGTGATTCGCTGCCGCAGCGCAAGCCCAGTGGTGAGCCGTTGCGGCATATCGCCGCGCACTTCGAAGTGCCCGTCGATGCGTGCCTGATGGTTGGCGATTCGCTCACCGACTATCGTGCTGCCGAGGACGCCGGCATGCCGATCGCGCTGGTGCGCTACGGCTATCCGCGAGGACTGGACCTGGAAAACGCGCACGCGGTAGCGGTGATTGACGACCTGCGTGAGCTGCCGGGGCTGCAGGGCTGACGCAACGGTAGTGCCGGCCGTTGGCCGGCACCCCGTGACGCGCTGCCGAAGGTCATGATGTTGCCGGCCAGCGGCCGGCACCACCGTGACCGTTGCGGTCACTTCGGCTGGTAACGCACGCTCAGCTGATACTCGCGGCCTGGCTGGTTGAACCACGCCACGGTTTCGTACTCGCGGTCGAACACATTGGCCACCCGCGCCAGCACCGACCATGCCGGGGTCAGCGCGTATTCGGCGCGCAGATCCAGCGTGCCGTAGCCGCCGACCTTCACCGCGTTGGCGGCATCGTCGTAGCGCTTGCCCGCGCCCTGCACGGTCAGGCCGGTGCGGAAATCACCGAAACGGCGGTCGATGTCCAGGCGCGCGGTCTGCTGCGCACGGCGTGCCAGCCAGTTGTCGAACTGCGCGCTGCCGTTGGTGCGGTTGCGCGGGTCGGTGAAGCTCAGCTGCGCGTTGATGTCGAAGCCGGCCACGGTGGCGCCGCCGGTCAGTTCGGCACCGCGGATGCGTGCCTTTTCGACCTGCTGCATGCGGAAGGTGGCCGCGTCGTAGGTGATCAGGTCATCGATGCGGGTTTCGTACACGTCCAGGCCCCAGCGCCAGCCCTGGCCCTGCTGCGAGATACCGAGGTTGGCACTCTTGGACTTCTCCGGGTCCAGCGTCGGCACGCCGCTCCACGGGTCATACAGGTCGCTGAAGGTCGGTGCCTTGAACGCGGTGCCATAGCTGGCGTTGACGCGCAGGCCGTGGCCCAGCTCCATCGCCCAGCCGAGGCTGCCGGTGGCGTGGTTGCCGAACTGCTGGTTGTCATCATTGCGTGCGCTGGCCTGCAGCTGGTGACGGCCGAAGCGCGCCTGGTACTGCAGGAATACGCCGGTGTTGCGGCGGCTGTCGACCAGGTAACCGGCGCTGCTGCCATCCAGGTTGTCCTCGCTCCAGTCCACGCCGGCGCTGAGCAGCTGGCCTTCGGCAATACCGATGTCGGCCTGCAGCGAAGCGCTGTCGCGGTGCGTCTGTGCGCTGCCGCGTGCACCGAAATCACCGAAGTTGTCGGACTCGTTGTCGCTGCGGCCGACGTTGGCGGTCAGCGTCAACTGCTCGGACGGGGTGTAGCGCACCTTGCCGGCCAGCACCTGCTGGCGGGTATCGGAGTAGTTGTAGTAGCCGTCGTAGTGGTTCTTGCCGTCGGCACGCAGGGCGCTGCCTTCCACGGTCCACTGGTCGCTCAGGTTGTAACCACCGCGCAGGCTCTTGGACAGGTTGCGGTAGCCATCGCGGTCGGGTTCATCGGCAAAGCAGCCGGTGAACAGCGTAGCCGAACCGCGGCAGGCATCGATGCCATCCGAATGCTGGTAGGCGATGTCGGCGCCGAACCAGCCGCGTTCGGTGCCGCCACCGATGCCGCCGCTGGCTTCACGCAGGCCATTGCTGCCGCCGCCCAGCTGGAAGTGCGGAGCGAAATCGCCTTGGTTGCGGCGGGTGAAAATCTGGATCACACCGCCGATGGCGTCGGCACCGTACAGGCTGGACTGCGGGCCGCGCACGATTTCCACGCGCTCGATCTGTGCCAGCGGCAGATCCTGGTACATCGCCAGGCCAAGGTCGGCGCTGTTGATGCGCACGCCATCGACCAGCACCACGGTGTGCGAGGAATTGGTGCCACGCAGGAACAGCGAGCTCTGCTTGCCCAGGCCACCGGCGTTGGTCAGGTTGATGCCGGCGCGGCCCTGCAGCAGTTCCTGCAGGGAGGTGGCCTGGCTGGATTCGATCTGCGCGCGGTCGATCACCTGCGCAGGCGCAATGCTGTCCTGCAGGGCGATCGGAGTACGGGTAGCGGTGACCAGCACCTGGTCGAGGTCGGCGGCGCCATCTTCGGCCAGGGCCAATGCAGGAAGCGCGGCCAGCACGGCCAGGGACAGCATTCGGGACTGCAGTTTCATCGGGGGACTCCAGGTGCCGCGCACGCCCGCGCAGCGAAGGGGAGGAGTCACGACAGGCAGGCACGCGCCGATGCCGCGGCCATCGCCGCGGACAACCAGCGCCATGCCCACCGCATCGCGACCTGAGGCTTCCGGGCCGGTCTCCGGGCTCGCCGCCGGGTGGCCCGAGGCCACCGTCCAGGCGCCTTCCCATGCCTGCGGCACAGTGGCGGGTTGCCTGGAACTGACGTGCTTACCGTTGCGGGGGCAGCGCCGGCATGGCGTGTTGTCACGCGTCACCGGCTTCCCGTTTCAACCTGCCGGCAGGGCCGCAGGTCACCTGGAAGTGCGCGCAGTCTACGGCATCGCGGCCGGCCCGTAGCGTCGAACCTGCACGACTGAGCAGGCGCGGATGCACCTGCACGGTGCAGCAGACCTGCGCCAGCGCCTAGAATGCAGTTCGAATTATCGTGGTGCCGTTGCCGATGTCCGTCTGTTTTCCGCTGTTCCCGCGCCGCCCTGACTGGGCACGCGCATGATCCTCGACCTGGTCCGCCATGCCGGCAACGGTCGTGATGAGTTCCTCGATGGCCGCAGCGATCCGCCGCAGCTGGCCCGCCTGCCGCAGGAGCTGGTCGATGCCTATGCCGGACAATCGTGGGAACGGGTGATCAGTTCGCCGCGCCTGCGCTCGTTGCATACGGCGATGGCATTGGCCACACCGCGCGCGCTGGACGTGGAGGCGGACGAGGAGTGGGAAGAGCTGGATTTCGGCGACTGGGACGGCCAATCGTTGTTCGACCTGCCGGAAGAGGCGTTGGCCGCGTTCCACGCAGATCCGCACGCATTCCCGCCGCCGCATGGCGAGAGCTGGGGCCACTTCGAACGGCGCATCGCACGCGCGCTGGATCGACTGCTGGATGACGACGACCCTCCGCCGACGGTCGTGGTCAGCCACGGCGGCCCGCTGCGCATGGTGCTGTCGCAGGTGTGTGGTCTGCCGATGTCGCTGTGCTGGGCGCTGCGCATCGACCACGGCACGCGCCTGCGCGTGTGGGTCGAGCGCGGTGAAGCGGGGCTGGTGGGCGAGCTGCTGGAGCTGCAGCAGCCCTGATCGGACGGTAGTGCCGGCCGCTGGCCGGCAACTGCACGATCTTCGCAACGTTCCTGAGCTTGCCGGCCAGCGGCCGGCACTACCAAACAGTCAATCCTCGCCGGCGCTTTCGGCCGTGCTTTCTTCGCCATCATCCTCGGCGTCGAAGCGCTGCTCATGCACCGGGCCCGATGCTGGGCCTGCCGCCTTCAACGGATGCACTGCGATACGTGCTTCGTAGTCCTGCACCAGCGCTGTGCGCTGCGGTTCGCTCAGTTCCTGCCAGTGGCAGTCCAGCAGCGCACCTTCCAGCGAATACAGCAGGTTGAGGCTGGGCTTGAAGCCGGCACGCTTGACCTTGACGAAGGCACCGACTGCACCGATCGCGACCAGGTCCTCGCGGCTGCGCAGGCCTACCTGGCGCAGCCATGCCGCACTCTTCGGGCCGATGTTGCGCAGCTTGACCGCGCTCACGCCAACGCCCCGACGAACACCTCGGCGATGGCTTCCAGGCCGGCCTGGTCCTCGGCATCGAAGCGGCCGACGACCGGGCTGTCGATATCGAACACGCCGATCAGCTCCTCACCGCGGAGCAACGGCACCACCAGTTCCGAGCGCGATGCGGCATCGCAGGCGATATGGCCGGGGAAGGCGTCCACGTCTTCGATCCGCTGGGTGACGCGCTGGCTGGCGGCCGCACCGCACACGCCCTTGTCCAGCGGAATGCGCACGCAGGCCGGCAGGCCCTGGAACGGACCGACCACAAGTTCCTTGCCGTCGTACAGGTAGAAGCCCACCCAGTTCAGGTCGGGCAGGGCGTGGTAGACCAGTGCAGCGAGGTTGGCCGCATTGGCGATGCGGTCGGACTCGCCGTAGACCAGGCCACGGGCCTGTTCCAGCAGCTGGGCGTATTGTTCCGGCTTGCTGCCGGTGAGCGAGGCGTTGGCGAACATGGCCGCAGTCTAGCAAGCGTGCCGGGCCAGCGATAATGGGGGCTCTGTTGCCCTGCTGGAGCCTGTGATGTCCCTCCCTGCCACGTTGCCGACGGCCCTGTTCGTCACCGGTACCGATACCGAGATCGGCAAGACCGCCACCAGTACCGCGCTGCTGCACGCGCTGCGCCGGCGCGGCCTGCGCGCGGTGGGCATGAAGCCGGTGGCCAGCGGCAGCCATGACGCGGGGCAGGGGCTGCGCAACGACGACGCGCTGGCATTGCAGGCCGCCAGCCTGCCGGTGCCTGACTACGCCGATCTGAACCCCTACGCATTGCGCCAGCCGTTGGCGCCCGAACTGGCGGCCGCAGAAGATGGCGTTCGCATCGAACTGGCCCCGATCGTGGCGGCCTTCGAACGCCTGCGCGCACAGGCCGACGTGGTGGTGGTCGAAGGCGTGGGCGGCTGGCTGGCGCCGTTGTCGGCGCAGCTGGACCAGCTTGACCTGGTACGTGCGCTGCGGCTGCCGGTGGTGCTGGTGGTCGGCATGCGCCTGGGCTGCGTCAACCACGCGCGGTTGACCGCACACTCGCTGCAGGCCAGTGGCGTGGAGTGCCTGGGCTGGATCGGCAACCACATCGATCCTTCGATGCAGCGCCAGGATGAGAATTTCGCGACCTTGCAGCAGCGCCTGCCGATGCCCTGCTGGGGCCGGATGCCGTATCTGCCGGGCGCCGATGGTGAAGCGTTGAGCGCGCACCTGCACGACGACCACGGGTAGTGCCGGCCGCTGGCCGGCAACTGCACGCACTCACTACCTCGAGGTCGCCGGCCGCTGGCCGGCACTACCGTGTTGCCGCCACCAGCTCCCGTGCGATCGCACCCAACCGTTCCACCGCAGCGATGAAGCGCGCGTCCAGGGTCTGGCAGCACGACAACCGCAGGCAATGCCGGTAGCGCGCGCCACGCGAATAGACCTGGCCCGGCATGAACACGATGTCCTCTGCCAGCGCGCGCTCGAACAGCTCCCGGGTGTCCACGCCAGGCAACTCCAGCCACAGCAGGAACCCTCCCTGCGGCTCGGTGGCGCAGGTGCCGGCCGGGAAATGTTCGGCCACCAGCTGCCGCAGGCGACCGACCTGTTCGCGGTACAACCGGCGCATGCGATGCAGGTGGTGCTCGTAGCTGCCGGCTTCCAGGTAGGCCGCCACCGCATCACCGAGCAGCTGCGGTTCGCCGCCAGTGGACTGGAATTTGAGCAGCGCGATGCGTTCGGCGAAGCGGCCGCCATCGAGCCAGCCGATGCGGTAGTCCGGTGCCAGTGTCTTCGAAAAGCCACCGACCACCATCACCCAACCGTTGCGGTCGAACGCTTTCAGCAAGGGCGCCGGTGGCTCGCTGAACTGCAGTTCCGCATACACCGCGTCTTCGATCAGCGGCAACTCGCGTGCATTGACCAGTTCGGCCAAGCGCTGCTTGTCGGCGATCGGCATCGTGCAGCCCAGCGGGTTGTGCACGGTCGGCATCACCACCAGCGCCGCAAGAGGCGTGTGCTGCAGCAGCGCTTCCAGCGCATCCACGTCCAGGCCGCGCTGCGGATGGGTGGGCAGTTCGATCGGCTGCAGGCCCAGCGTGGTCAGCAGGGGATACAGGTTGAAGTACGAGGGTGCTTCGATGCCGACCGCATCGCCGGGCTGGGTGACCGCGCGCAGCGCCAGTTGCAGTGCTTCCATCGCACCATGGGTCAGCAGCAGGCGTTCGGGGTGGGTATGCAGGCCCATCCGCGGGCCACGCCGCACGATCTGCGCCAGCAAGCGTGGCGAACCATTGGGGCGGGCGTAGGTTTCCACGGTCTGCTGGCCATGGCGCAGTACCTGCGCGGTGTGCCGGGCCAGCTGCGCACCCGGGTAGAACTGGCGCCCACGCGGGCCGGCAAAGGCGAGGTCGATCACGCCGGGGCGCCGCTGCGCTTCCAGTACCCGCGCCATCAGCACCTGCTGCAGCGGGGCGGTGGGCGCGGACGGCGCATCACGCAGCGAGCGCTGCGGAACCGACAGTCGGGGCGCCACTTCGAAGCCCGCCTTCGGCCGCGGAATGACCAGACCGGCGTCTTCCAGCTGACGGTAGGCCGCGATCACGGTATTCAGGCTGAGCTGGCGCTGCGATGCCATCTGCCGCAGCGACGGCAACCGGCTGCCGACCGGCAGGCGCCCGCCGTGGATGGCTTCAGCCAGCTCGTCCGACAGCCGCTGGTAGCGGGGAGGATTCATCGTGGTGGTGTCTTCTGTATCCATCGACCCGGCCTGCATCTGGCTCTGTACCCATGATGCTGACGAGCCTAGCATGTCGTTGTCGGCCGGGCCTGATCGGGGCCGGGTCGATACTTCCCAAGCGCACGGCCCTGTGGCCGTGCGTCTTTTTTCATGCCTTGGTGGTGCCGGCCGCTGGCCGGAAATCCCTGGCTGAGGACGGGGGCGGTTGCCGGCCAGCGGCCGGCACTACCCGGGGTGTCACCGCATCGGCACCAACGCGGGATCGCGGCGGTACAACGCCGGGAACTGCTTGCCCAGCGCGGTCAGCTTGGGTGCGTCGTAGTAGCGGATGTACGCGGCCTGCGGGTAGTTGCTCATGTAGTTCTGGTGGTAACTCTCAGCCGGGTAGAAGCGCTGGCCGCTGCTCACCTGGGTCACGATCGGCGCGCGGTAGCTCCCCGCCTGACCGAGCTGACCGATGTACGCACGGCTTGCTGCCTGCTGGCGCGCGTCTTCGACGTAGATCGCCGAGCGGTACTGGCTGCCGTGATCGGGCCCTTGGCGGTTGAGCTGGGTCGGGTCGTGCACCACCGAGAAGAACACCTGCATCAACTGTCCATAGCTGACCTGGCGCGGGTCGTAGTCCACCTTCACCGCTTCGGCGTGGCCGGTGCGGCCACCGCTGACGCGCTCATAGCGGGCATCGGCGGCACTGCCTCCGATGTAACCGGACACCGCGTTGCTCACCCCTTTGACGTGCTGGAACACGCCCTGCACGCCCCAGAAACAACCGCCGGCGAAGACCACGCTGGCGTGGCTGGCGTCATCGCGGAAGGCTGCATCACCGCTGGGCGCAGGCAGTGCCTGCAGCTGTGCCGTGGGCTCGGCCGGGGCGGCGATCGCGCTGTGGTCCACCAGCAGCACACCCGCGACCAGCGCGGTGGCGACCAGGCCGGCGACGCCGGCGGCAATGCCCTGTTCGAAGGAGAGTTTCATCGTGTGCTCCCGGTTCAACCGAAGGTGAAGGCGTAGGCCTGCACGCCTGCGTCGAGGAATTCGATCTCGAAACGATGCGGACCAATCGTGCCGCGCTGGCGGATCAGCTGGTACAGGCGGTGCTCGTTGACGGTGCCGGTGCCATCGGCGGCCACGTCGGCGCCGGCATCGGCCGCGGGCAATGGCTTGCCATCGAGCAGCACGCGGAAGCGCACCGGCTTGCCGTCCTCGCCCGGTGCCAGCACCAGATGCAGGTCGCGGGCGTGGAACTGGAACGCGATGCGGCCGCCGGCCTGCTGCAGTTGTGCAGCCTCATCGTTGACCCGCCACTGTCCGGACAGGCCCCACTGGTTCAGCGCCAGGATGGACGGCAGCGTGTAGCCGAATGCCGCGTCGGCGCGCTGCCCGCCCGGCGAGGCGAACTGCTCGGCACGTGCGTGGCCCAGGTAGGTTTCCGGCGAGCGCAGGTTGCCCATGTCGGCCTGCGTGGCCACGCCCTGCAGGTCAGCCGCGGCCGGATCAGCAGGCGGCGGCAGCTCGGTCTGCCCGGCTTCCACCAGCAGGCGGCGGATCACCTGTTCGGAGTGCGCGTAGTTGCCCTCGCCGAACTGATGCCCGCGGATGTTGCCCTGCGCATCGACGAAGTAGTGCGCCGGCCAGTAGCGGTTGTTGAACGCGCGCCAGATCGCATACTGGTTGTCGAGCGCGACCGGGTACTCGACCTTCAGCTGCTGCACGGCCTTCATCACGTTGCGCGGGTCGCGCTCGAACGCGAATTCCGGGGTGTGCACGCCGATCACCACCAGACCATGGTCGCGGTAGCGCTGCGCCCATTCGTGCACGAACGGCATCGCACGCAGGCAGTTGATGCAGGAATAGGTCCAGAAGTCGATCAGCACGACCTTGCCATGCAGCTGCTCGCGGCTCAGCGGCGGGCTGTTGAGCCACCCGGTGGCGCCGTCCAGCGTGGGCAGCGTTCCTTCCACCGGCAGCGGCGTGCCTGCCTGGCCGGCTGCCATCATCATCATCGGCGGTGCTGCCGGCTGCGCATCGGGCACGGCATCCAGCAGGCCCTGTTCGATGCGTGCGGTGCTGACCGCGGACAGGCGGGTCAGCAGGCCGGTGTCCCAACCCAGGCCGATCGCCACCACTGCCAGCAACGCTGCCACGCCGAGCATCCGGCGCACCACATTGCCCAGGCCGAGCCGGGCCTGCAGCGCGCGGAACACACGACCGCCCACCCACACCGCCAGCGCCAGCGCGGTGATTGCGCCCAGCGCGTAAGCCAGCAACAGCGAACTGGTGCCGACACTGGCGCCGTTCAGGGCGGCGCCGGTCAGCACCAGGCCGAGAATCGGGCCGGCGCAGGGCGCCCACAGCAGGCCGGTGGCGATGCCGATCAGCAGGGAGGTCCAGGCGCCGCCACGGCCGGCTGCATCCGCGGCGTCGGCACGCGCGCTCAGGCGCGCACCGATGCGCTGGAACGGCGCCAGCAGATGGTCGGCCAGGGTCGGCCACAGCAGCGCGATGGCGAACACGGCCATCAGCACCAGTGCCACCCAGCGGCCGATCTGGTTGGCCTGCGCCACCCACTGGCTGCCGACCGCCGCCAGGCTGGCAACCACGGTGAAGGTCAGTGCCATGCCCACCAGCAGCGGCAGGGTGCTGCGCACGAAAGGACGATCGGCGCGTGCGAACACGAACGGCAGCACCGGCAGGATGCAGGGGCTGAGGAGGGTCAGCACGCCGCCGAGATAGGCAAGCAGCAACAGCAGCATCATCAGGCTCCAGAAGCAGGGGAAGAACCGACCGGCACGCGCCAGTCGCCGGCGGCGTCCTGTTGCGCAGTCCCGGGCATGAACGCCATCGCGGCGCCGTTCATGCAGTAGCGCAGTCCGGTCGGCCGCGGGCCGTCGTTGAACACGTGGCCGAGGTGGCCGCCACAACGGCGGCAATGTGCTTCCACCCGCAACATGCCGAAGGTGGTGTCACGGTCCTCGCCGATGGCGTTGTGCAGCGGCGCCCAGAAGCTGGGCCAGCCGGTGTGGCTTTCGAACTTGGTGGACGAAGAGAACAGCGGCAACGCACAGCCGGCACAGGCGAACGTGCCCTGCCGATGTTCCTTGTTCAGCGGGCTGCTCCAGGGGCGCTCGGTGGCCTGCTGGCGCAGCACGGCGTACTGCGCCGGGCTCAGCAGCCGGCGCCACTCGGCATCGCTGCGGACCACCTCGAACTGTCGCGCAGGCCGTGCCTCGGCAGCGGCCGGGGCCGCGCGGCTGCACGCGCCCAGGCCCAGCAGGCCGGCGGCGGTGACAGCACCGCCCAGGCCCAGCAGATGGCGGCGGGTGAGGGACATGGTGGACTCCGGGAAGGGGCGACGGGGCCATGCTGCGCCCCCTCCAGTCAACGAATCCTCACGCAGGATTCAATTTTTCGTGAGGTATCCACGCCGCTCCCGCGCCACAATGCGGGCAGCCTCCCCACTGGCCCGAAGCTGCCGATGTCCGCCAAACGTGTCCTGATCGTTGAAGACGATGCCCACATCGCCGACCTGCTGCGCATGCACCTGGGTGATGAGGGCTATGAAGTCGCACACGCCGCCAGCGGCGATGCCGGCCTGCGCCTGATCGAACAGGAAGGTCCGTGGGATGCACTGGTACTGGACGTGATGCTGCCGGGCGTGGACGGCCTGCAGGTCTGCCAGCGCGCACGCGCGATGGCGCGCTACGTGCCGATCATCATCATCAGCGCACGCGGCAGCGAAACCCAGCGCATCGTCGGCCTGGAACTGGGCGCGGACGACTACCTGGCCAAGCCGTTCTCGATGCCGGAACTGGTGGCGCGCGTGCGTGCGCTGCTGCGCCGCGCCGAAGCCATGGCACAGAACGCGCGCATCGATGCCGGGGCGATCGAACTCGGGGGGCTGCGGCTGGACCCGGTCGCGCGTACTGCCGCCGTCGATGGCAATGCACTGGAACTGACCCCGCGTGAGTTCGAACTGCTGCTGTTCTTTGCCCGCCACCCGGACCAGGTGTTTGCGCGGATGGAACTGCTCAACCAGGTCTGGGGCTACCAGCACGACGGTTACGAGCACACGGTCAACACCCACATCAACCGCCTGCGCAGCAAGATCGAGACCGACCCGGGCAACCCGCGGCGTCTGCTGACCGTATGGGGGCGCGGCTACAAGCTGGTCGACCCGGCCGGGGCGGCCACATGATCAAGCCGAACCTGTGGCAGAAACTGGCGCTGGTGATGTCGGCGCTGATGCTGACGTGCTGCATGGCGCTGCTGGCCTGGCAGATGCGTACCAATACCCGGCATGAGCAGGAAGTGGTGCAGCGCCTGTCGCTTGGGTTGGCCGAGCACATCGCCCAGCGCAGCGAGCTGATGGACACCAGCGGCATGCGCGATGCGGCGGTGCGCGCATTGTTCGGCCAGCTGATGGCGGTCAACCCCAGTGTCGAGGTGTACCTGCTGGATGAGCAGGGTCGCATCCTCGGCCACGATGCGCCCAGCGGCCACCTGGTGCGCAGCCGGGTGGACGTGGCACCGCTGCGGCGCCTGCTGTCCGGTGCACCGCTGCCGATCCTCGGTGACGATCCCCGCAGTGCCGATGGCCGCAAGGTGTTCAGTGTCGCGCCGCTGGTGGTGCAGGGGCGGCAGGCGGGTTACGTATACGTGGTGCTGGTGGGCGAACACCGGCAGATGCTGGCCGACGATCTGGCCGCCGGCAGCCAATGGCACACCACGCTGTGGTCGGTGCTGCTGATCGGCGGGCTGGGCCTGCTTGCCGGCCTGGTGGCCTTCTACTGGGTGACCCGGCCACTGCGCCAGGTCACCCGGCGCATACAGGCCTTCGACATCGACGCACCGACGCCACTGCCAGCGCCGGTACCGCTGCGCGCGGGCGAGCGCGATGAACTGAAGATCCTCGAACATGCCCATTCGCAGATGGCGCAACGGCTGGGCGAGCAGTGGCAGCAGCTGCGGCAGCAGGATCTGCAGCGCCGCGAACTGGTGGCCAACATCTCGCACGACCTGCGCACGCCGTTGTCCTCGCTGCACGGTTACCTGGAAACGCTGGCGCTGAAAGAAGCCTCGCTGTCGCCGCAGGAGCGTCGCCGCTATCTCGGTATCGCGCTGGCGCAGAGCGCCAAGGTCGGCCGTCTGGCCCGGGCGTTGTTCGAACTGGCGCGGCTGGAACACGGTGAAGTGCGGCTGGAGTGGGAAGTGTTCGCGCTGCCGGAACTGCTGCAGGACGTACTGCAGAAGTTCGAGCTTGCCGCGCAGGCACGTGGGCAGCACCTCCACGCTGATTTCCCGCCGGGCCTGCCGCTGGTGCGCGCCGACCTGGGTCTTGTGGAGCGCGTGCTGACCAACCTGCTCGACAACGCGCTGCGACATGCGCCGGACGGTGGCCGCGTGCAGGTGCAGCTGTCCGCGCTACCCGACAGTGTGCAGGTGGCGGTACAGGACGATGGCCCTGGGGTGGCGCCAGCACTGCGTGGGCAACTGTTCCAGGCGCCGGCGGCACTGGGCGCGCGGCGTGGCGAAAACGGCGGGCTCGGCCTGCTGATCGTGCAGCGCATCGTGCAGTTGCATGGCCGCCGTATCGAACTGCGCGACAGCGAACAGGGCGCGCTGTTCGTGTTCGCCTTGCCGCGTGCCGATGCCGAGGCGAACTAGCCGTTGTCTGCCGGTGGCGGAACACCGCTTTCCATCGGCAGCAGCAGCCGGATGCAGGCACCGCCGAGAACCGAATCGGCCACTTCCACGTGGCCGCGATGCTTGTCCGCCACCACCTGCACCAGCGCCAGGCCCAGCCCGAAGCCCGGGCTGGCCAGGTCCAGCCGCACGTACGGCTGCAGCACCTGGCTGCGCAGTTCGACGGCGATGCCGGGGCCGTCGTCCTCCACCTGCAGGCACAGCCATCCCTCGTTGAGCGTGCTGACGATGCGGATCTGCCGGCGCGCATAGCGCAGCGCGTTGCCCAGCAGGTTGCGCAGCGCCAGTTCCAGCATGTGCCGGTTGACGTTGACCAGCCCTGCCGGTGACAGGTCCTGCTGCACCGGTATCGTCAGTGGTGCGAACTGCTCGACCACACCGCGTACCAGCGCGGCCAGTTGCAGGCGCTGGCGGGTGACCTGATGGCAGCGGCCGAGCGCGGCATACTCGACACCCGCATCGGTCAGGTGCTGCAACCGGTCGATGTCGATGCGCAGGCCGGACAGCGCATCGCGCTGGGCGTCGTCCAGTCCGGTGTCTTCCAGGTCGGCCAGGCCGAAGCGCATGCGTGCCAGCGGTGTGCGTACTTCGTGCGCCACCGCCTGGGCCAGCACCCGCTGGCTGTCCAGCAGCAGCTGCAGCTGCTCGGCCATGTGGTTGAACGCCTTGGCCAAAGGCCGCACCAGCGCGGTACCGGCGCGCGGCGCCCGGCTGTCGAGCTGGCCATCGCGCATCCGTCGTGCGGTCTGTGCCAGCTGCGAGACATCGCGCCACAGCCGATAGACCATCACGTACATCGGCAATGCCACCGCCACCATCAGGATCAGCAGGATGATGGCCACGCCGGAGGCTTCGCTGTCCTGCCAGCCTTCTTCGGGCAGGGCCTGGTCCAGCGGCCCCAGGATCAGCGCACTGCTGCTGTTGCCGACGCGCTGCAGGCTGCGCATGCTGTCCAGCTCGATCTGCACGTGTCCGTTGAGCAAGCCCTTGCGCTGTTTCGCCGGCAGTATCGCGGCAGCCTCGGTCAACGGCATCAGCTGCAGCGGATAGGCGAAATCGCTGTCCAACTGTTGCGCCAGGGCTGGCCACTGCGCCGGCGGCGTTTCGGCGAAGCGATGTTGCAGCATGGCGTGCGGGCCGCGCATTTCCGCCTGCAGGCTGGCCTCGGTGCGGTCTTCCAGCAGCGCATCCCAGGCCCAGAGCCCGAGCACGATCAGCAGCAGATGGGCGGTGAGGAAACCGATGCCGTAGCGCAGGAAGTGGAAGGCATGGCCACGCATGGCCGACGACGGATGCTTCATCCCCATGCTGATCGGCTGAACAGGTAACCACGGCCGCGCACGGTCTTGATCCGCTCGGGCTGCTCCGGGTTGTCGCCGAGCTTGCGCCGCAGGCGCGAGATGCGTGCGTCGATCGACCGATCCAGGCCATCGAAGGCGATGCCGCGCAGGCCACGCAGCAGCGCATCGCGGTCGAGGATCTGGCCCGCGTTGCCGGCCAGCAGGAACAACAGGTCGAACTCGGCGGTGGTCAGCTCCAGCAGGCGGCCCTGCAGGTGCACGTTGCGTGTGGACGGGTCGATGCTCAGTTCACCGAAACGCAGGGCGCCATCGCGTGGCTCGACCCGGCGGTGGCGGCGCAGGTGGGCGCGCAGCCGCGCCAGCAGCACCCGCGGTTCGATCGGCTTGCCGATGTAATCGTCGGCGCCCAGTTCCAGCCCCAACACCTGGTCGATGTTGTCGGTACGGGCGCTCAGCACGCAGATGATCCCGTCATAGTGGGGCCGGATCTGCCGACACACTTCGAAACCATCCTGGCCCGGCAGGCCGATGTCGAGCAGGACCAGCGCCGGCTTCTCGCTGAGGATCCGGGCGATCGCGCGCTGGCCGCAGCGTTCGTGGGCGACCTGGTAACCGTGGCGTTTCAGGTAGTCGCTGACCATCGTGCCCAGCCGAGCGTCGTCTTCAACCAGTACGATATCCAGCATCTACAAGGCCTCCGGGGTGCTTCCGTACCGCCGTGGCACGAGCGCGGCGATGCTATCCCAGCTGTCGGGCCGCTCGGGTCGAGGGAGCGGGCGCCATTCAGCCGGGGTTGCTGGCGCACGGGCCGGGCCTCAGGCCGGGCAACGACTTGGCTGCACGGTAGCAATCGCGTTGTTACAAAACGTTACGCAAGCCGCGCCTGCGGTGACGGTCGCTGACAGCGCTACGACTGACGTGGCGCTCGGCGGGGCCGAGCATGGCAGCTCTCCCCATCCGCGTGCCGCCCTCATGCCGTCCGCCTCCTGTCCCGCGCTTTTCCTTGAATGCCCTTGCCATGGAGGCCAGCGATGAGCGGCGTGGTCGGGGCCTGGCTGCCGCCTGCCGACGATGAGCAGCTGCTGCAGCAGCTGGCGCCGATGCTGCGGGCGCTGCAGCAGCGCGGCCGCGGTCGCATCGGGTACTGGACCGATGCCGACGCAGGGCTGGCCCTCGGTCATTGCCGTGCGCCGACCGACATGCCGTTGCAGCCGCTCAGCTCCAGCTGCGGGCGCTACGTGCTGTGCCTGGATGGCCGCATCTACAACCGCGCGGCCCTGCAGTCGCAGCTGCGCGACCTGCCACGCAGCTGCACCGATGCACGCCTGTTGCTGCAGGCCATCGTCGAGTGGGGCGTGCAGCGTGCGCTGTCGCGCATCGAAGGGGCATTTGCGTTCAGCGTATGGGACCGCCACGCGCACGAGCTCTGGCTGGCGCGCGACCCGGTCGGCGAACGGCCGCTGTATTACGGCTGGTACCATGGCCAGTTCCTGTTCGCTTCGGAGTTGAAGGCGCTGCAGGCCTCTGCCGGATTCGCTCCCAGCATCGACCAGGATGCATTGAGCCTGCTGCTGCGCCATGACTATGTGCCGGCGCCGCACACCATCTATCGCGGCATCCACAAGCTGGTGGCCGGGGCGATGCTGCGCGTGGATCTCAACGATCATGCCGCCGGCGGATCAACGCAGGCCACGCAGGGCGGCCAGCGCTACTGGTGCGCGCGCGATGCGATGCAATCCGCGCTGCAGCAGCCGTTGCAGCCGGCGCCCAGCCTGGAGCAGGCCACCGACCAGTTAGAGGTGGTGCTGCAGCAGGCGATCGCCACGCGCATGCATTCACCCGTGGCCTGCGGTGCATTCCTGTCCGGTGGCACCGATTCGTCGCTGGTGGTGGCGATGATGCAGGCGCGGTCGGCGTTGCCGGTGGAAGCATGGACGGTGGGTTTCGACGACCCCGGTCACGACGAGAGCGACTGGGCCTCGCAGGTGGCCCGGCACCTGGGCGTGCATCACCACCTGCACAGGATGGACAGCAGGCAGGGCCTGGATCTGCTGCAGCGCTTGCCTCAGGTCTGGTGCGAACCGTTCGCCGATGCCTCGCAGCTGCCCACCCTGCTGGCCAGCGAGCTGCTCGGCGCGCGCAAGCCGGTGGCGTTGACCGGCGACGGCGGCGATGAGCTGTTCTTCGGCCACCCCAGCTATGGCCGCGCGCTGCGCAATGCGCGCCTGTGCGGTGGGCTGCCGGACTGGGTACGTGATCTTGCGCGGCGTGGCAGCAGCCGCTTGAACGTCGAGCGTGGTCGGCTTGGCGGTTGGCGCGCACTGGTGGCCGAGGTGGCCGCCAACGACGTGGAGGGGCATTACCTGCAGCGCGTCACCCGCTGGCGGCAGCCGACCCAAGTGGTACTGGGGGCGCGCGAGCCGGCGACGATCTTCCAGCAGCAGGACACCGCACTGCCGGCGGAAGCGCGCATCCAGCTGCTGGATTTCCGCATGGACCTGGCCGAGGGGATCCTTGCCAAGGTCGACCGTGCCGGCATGGCGGCCGGCGTGGAGACGCGCTCGCCGTTGCTGGACATGGAGGTCATACGCCTGGCCTGGCGCCTGCCGCAGCACTTGAAGTACCACGACGGTGAGCACAAGCGGATCCTCAAGCATCTGCTGGCGCGCTACCTGCCCGCGCCGCTGGTCTATCGCCCCAAGCGCGGTTTCGGCCCACCGATGGCACGCTGGCTGGCCGGCCCACTGCGTGACTGGGCGGAAGCGCTGCTCGACCCACAACTGCTGCGCAACCAGGGCTGCTTCGATGCGGTGCGCGTGCGCGCGATCTGGGAGGCGTTCCTGCGCGGCGAGCGCAAATGGCATACGCACCTGTGGAACGTGTTGATGTTCCAGGCGTGGTACCAGCACTGGCACGGCAATCGCGGGCGTTGAGCGTTCCTTGCGTGGCCGATCCATTCTGCGCGGCACATCTGCGCGGCGCAGGGCGGAGGCCCTTGCGTGCGAATGTCCTCCGGTGCCGGCCCTTGGCCGTCACCTCCCCCTTTACTTCGCACGCAAGGGCCTCCGCCCTGCGTCCGGAGCTCGTCGGCGTCTCATTGAAGGGCCGTCGCGAGCGCTGCATCTGCGCGCCTGGTGCCGCAAGCCGAGCCTCGTCGGGGCGGGTAGGGGTCTGGGCAAAGTAAAGGAGCAGGTGACGGCCAATGGCCGGCGCCGGGGGACATTTGCCCAGACCTCTACCTGCCCCGGCGGGGCCCTCCAGCTCGCAGAGACCCGGACGAAGGAGCGCTCTGGAATCCAGACGCCAGGCAAAAAAAGACCCGGCAGAGGGAGGGATCTGCCGGGTCCGGATTGCATGGGGGGAGGGACCCATGCAATGAGCGTGGGCGTCGCGCCGGTGGCTGTTGCCTGCCAGTCGCATCCGCCGTGCATTTGTATTGATGCAATGCAGCATACGCCGATCATGCGGCAATGCAACAAAAATCACGAAGGCGCCATCTCTGGCGCCTTGAGGCCTTTCAGATCAATGGGTTGATCAGGCGGCGGGGCCGCGGTAACGGCAGCCCGAGGTGCAGGTTTCGTGCACGGTGATCTCGCTCAATGCCGGCAGGGTGGGCTTGAGCTCGTTCCAGATCCACACGGCCAGGTTTTCGCTGGTCGGGTTCTCCAGGCCGGGGATGTCATTGAGGTAATGGTGGTCCAGGCGGTCGTAGATCGGCTGGAAAGCCGCCTTCACGTCACCGAAATCCATGATCCAGCCGGTCTGCGCGCCCGGCTCGCCCTCGACTTTCAGTTCCACCCGGAAGGAGTGGCCGTGCAGGCGCGCGCACTTGTGCCCCGGCGGCACGTTGGGGAGGCGGTGCGCCGCCTCGAGCATGAAGACTTTGAAGATTTCCATGGCGCGATTGTACGCCGCGGGCGGCCGATCAGCCCGGCTTTGCGTTGCCTTCCCGTGAAGAAATTCTTTCCATCCGGATGAAGAGATGATAGTTTCTCTTATATCCGTATGAAGAGATGTTATTGGCCGCACCCCGGCCAGGCATGGATTACTGCGGAACTTACCTCGTCCTTCCACTACCTCCCCCACATCGTCATGCCCCAGCACACCCTGCTCGTGGCGGCCCTGGCCGTCGCTCTGGCCGCGCCTTTGTCTGCCGCCGCCGAAACCCCCGCCGACGCCAGCGGCGAAGCCAGCACCCTGGCTGCCGTGCGCGTCACCGGTTCCAACATCAAACGCGCCGATACCGAAGCCTCCAACCCGGTGCAGGTGATCGGCCGCCAGCAGCTGGAACAGACCGGCAAGGCCACCGTGGCCGATGTGCTGCGTTCGATCTCGGCCAACACCGGCAACGCCAGCAACGAGACCACCAACAACGGTTGGGCGTCCGGCTCGGCCGGCATCGGCCTGCGCGGTCTTTCGCAGAAGAACACGCTGGTGCTGCTCAACGGCCGCCGCCTGGCCAACTACGGCTTCCCGGCCGGCGGCCTGTCGGACACCTTCGTCGATCTCAACGCGCTGCCGCTGGTGGCGGTCGAACGCATCGAAGTGCTCAAGGACGGTGCATCGGCGGTGTATGGCAGCGATGCGGTGGCCGGCGTGGTCAACATCATCACCCGGCAGAATTTCGAAGGCGCCGAGATCGGCGGCAGCTTCGGCGGCGCCGACCAGGGCGGCCTGCACGAGCAGAACCTGAAGTTCGTTGGTGGCCTGGGCGACATCGACAAGGACGGCTACAACATCCTCTTCAGCCTGCAGGGCTACAACCGCGAGCGACTGGACCAGGACGAGCGCAACCTGACCAAGAGCGGCATCTACAGCGACCAGCCCGGCGGCCGCTGGAACGGCTGGTCGGCCAAGGGTGCACGCTATCTGGTCAATGGCACCTCCGTGCCGATGCTCGATGCCAACGGCAACTGCCCCACCGGCACCACCCGCGTGGCCAGCGCGCCGATCGACGGCCTGGCCGGTGATACCTGCGGCTTCAACCAGGCCCCGTACACCACCCTGATTCCCTCCACCAAGCGCTACCAGGCCTACGCCAACGGCACGTTCCGCCTCGGCGACAACGTCGAAGCGTTCGGCGAAGTGCTGTACAGCCAGATCAAGAGTGCTGCCTGGTTCGGCAGCAGCCCGTTCTTCACCCTGGAAAGCGGTCGCTTCGCACTGAACGCGCAGACCGGCCTGGCCGAGCCGGTGTCGTCCAACCTGCCGGCCAGCAACCCGTACAACCCGTACGGCCGCGCGATCCCGATCGAATACACCTTCTTCGACCTCGGCGGCACCATCAAGACCAACCGGTCCACCGCCTATCGCGGTGTGTTCGGGCTGCGTGGCAACACCGAGAAGTGGGACTGGGAAGTGGCCGCGTTCGGCGCGCGCAGCAGCGAGCGCGAAACCGTCTCCGGCGGCTTCGCCAACCGCTGGGCACTGGCCAATGCACTGGCCACCGGCAGCTACAACCTGCTGAACCCGGCCGCGACGCCGCAGTCGGTGCGCGATTCGATCAACATCGCCACCCTGCGTCCGGCCGAGTCGGTGCTGCAGGGCATCGATGCGAAGATCTCCGGCAGTCTCGGCCACACCTGGGCCGGCGACATCGGGTTCGCCGCCGGTGCCGAATGGCGCCGCGAGAAGCTTGATTCGAACAACCCGTGGCAGATCGATGCCGGCCTGCAGGTGCGCCCGGCAATCGCCGAAGTGCATGGCGAGCGCAAGGTCAGCGCCGCCTACGCTGAGGTCAACGTGCCGCTGGCCTCGAACCTGGAACTGTCCGCCGCCGCCCGCGCCGATCATTACGATGATTTCGGCGACGCGTTCTCGCCCAAGCTCGGCCTGCGCTGGCAGCCGCTGGATTTCCTGCTGGTGCGTGCCTCGGCGTCGAAGGGCTTCCGTGCGCCGTCGCTGTCGGAGAACTCCAACAGCACCAGCATCGCCTACGGCAGCGTGGTCGACCCGCGTGATCCGGACGTGCCGGGCTCGCGGCAGAGCCCGACCTTCTTCACCGTCGGCAACAGCGACCTGAAGCCGGAGCGCACCAAGAGCGTGAACTTCGGCGTGGTGCTGTCGCCGTGGGCGAACACCAACCTGAGCATCGACTACTACCGTATCCAGCTGGACAACCTGGTCGGTACCAACAACACCCAGACCCTGGTCAACGACAACGTCGCCGGTGCCGTGCAGCGCGATGAGCGTGGCAAGCTGCAGGCGGTCTACAACCGCTACCAGAACCTGAGCGAGCTGAAGACCTCGGGCATCGACGTCGAGCTGAGGCAGCGCATCCCGACCACCGCCTTCGGTGACTTCACCGTGACCTCGGCCTACACCCACGTACGCGACTACCGGCGCCCGACCGTGGTCGGCGGCCCGCTGGTGGACTATGCCGGCAGCAATCTCGGCGCCACCCTGCCGAAGAACAAGGCCACCACCACCCTGGACTGGAAGTACAGCGACTACACCGCCGCGGTGACGTGGTACTACACCAGTGGCTACGACCAGAAGGCCAGCACCGCTGCAGCTGCGGTGCAGAGCCGCGTCGACGCCTACAACCAGTTCGATCTCTACCTGGGCTACACCGGCATCGACAACCTGACCGTGTACGCCAAGGTGCAGAACCTGGGTGACAAGACGCCGCCGTACGATGCCTCGTTCCCGGGTATCCGCGCGCCGTACGACTTCAGCCAGTACGACCTGCGTGGCCGCTACTTCACGCTGGGCTTCGACTACCGCTTCTGATCCACCCGCCGCGGCCGGCCACCCTGTGTGGCCGGCCGTGTTGCCATGTTCCAGGGGAGTCACCGTGTCCTTCCACCGCCGTGCCGTTTTCCCGTTGTTGCTCGCCGTCGCCACCGCCGTATCGTTGCCGCCTGCGGTACATGCGCAGAGCGCCTATTTCTTCCCGCAGACCACCGATGCCGCGGCATTCGATACCGCCATTCCCACGCCGGAGCAGTTCCTCGGCTATCCGATCGGCAGCCGCTACACCCGCCATGATCAGCTGGTCGCTTACTTCCAGGAGCTGGCCAAGCACTCGGACAAGATCAGCGTGCGCGAGATCGGCCGCAGCTATGAGGGCCGACCGCTGCTGATCGCCACGGTCACTGCTGCAGGCAACCACGCGCGGCTGGAACAGATCCGCCAGCAGCACGCGACCCTGGCCGACCCGGCGCAGCCGCGCAGCGCTGCCGGTGACAGCCCGGTGGTGGTGTGGCTGGGCTACAGCGTGCACGGCAACGAGACCTCCAGCGGCGAAGCGGCAATGCTGACCGCCTACTACCTGGTGGCCAACCGCAGCGCGGAAACGCAGCAGTGGCTGCAGCAGGCAGTGGTGCTGTTCGACCCGGCGCAGAATCCCGACGGCCGCGATCGCGCCGCCAACTGGCACAACGCCTGGGCGTCCGATCCGGCCTCGGCCGATCCGGCCGACAAGGAGCACGTCGAACCGTTCCCGCAGGGCCGTACCAACCACTACTTCACCGATCTCAACCGCGATTGGCTGGCACTGACGCAGCAGGATTCGCGGCCGAAGGTGGCGCAGTTCCACCAGTGGTACCCGAACGTGCAGATCGACTTCCACGAGATGGGCAAGGACAGCACGTATTACTTCGAGCCATCGCCGAAGAGCATGCATAGTCCGTTGATCCCGGCAGCGTCGTACGAGTTCAACAAGACCCTGGCCAAGTACCACGCCCAGGCGCTCGATGCGCTGGGTTCGCTGTACTACACCGGTGAGAATTTCGACAATTTCTCGCCCGTGTACGGCTCGACCTATCCGGATTTCCACGGTGCGGTCGGCGTCACCGTGGAGCAGGCCAGCTCGCGCGGTCGCGTGCAGGAATCGGTGAATGGCCTGCTGACGTTCCCGTTCACCATCCGCAACCAGGTTGCCACCGGCTTGGGCACGGTGCGCGGTGCGGTGACCGAGCGCAGCGCGCTGTTCGATCTGCAGAAGCGTTTCTTCCAGAGCGCGCTGAAGCAGGCCGCACAACAGCCGGTGAAGAGCTTCGTGTTCGGCGACGCGCATGATCCGGCATTGACCGGACGCCTGCTGGAACTGCTGTTGCTGCACAGGATTGAAGTGCATGCACTGGACCGCGCTGTCAGCGTAGATGGCCAGCGTTTCGAAGCCGGCAGCGCCTACGTAGTGCCGGTGCAGCAGGCGCAGTTCCGCCTGGTCCATTCGATCTTCGCCGAGACCCCGCCGATCAAGGGCGACGTGTTCTACGGCAGCACCAGCTACGCGATCGCCCCTGCCTACGGCGTGGCCTTTGCCGGCAGCCGCAGCCGCATCGATGGCGGCGCCCGCGTAGTCGAGGTTCCCGCAGTACAGGGCGGGGTGATTGGCGGTGAGGCGGGCTTTGCCTACGTGATCGACTGGCGCGACTACAACGCGGGCCGCGCACTGGCCGGCCTGCAGGCCAAGGGCTTGTCCACGCGTGCCACCTTCCAGCCGTTCACCGCGGCCACCGCACAAGGTGAGGTGGCCTTTGCCGGCGGCAGCATCGTGGTACCGGTGGCCGGGCAGCCGCTGCAGGGCGCGGCGTTGCAGGAGGCGGTCGCCGCCGCCGCGCGCGTCGCTGGCGTGCAGGTGCACGCGCTGTCCAGTGGCCGCAGCCGCGATGGCATCGATCTTGGCAGTGATGGCGTCAAGGCACTGCGCAAGCCCTCCGTCGCGCTGGTGATGGGCGAGGGCGTGGCCGCCACCGAAATCGGTTCGGCCTGGTTCCTGCTCGACCAGCAGCTGCGCCTGCCGGCCAGCAAGCTGGACCCGCAGCAGCTGGGCAAGGTATCGCTGGATCGCTACACCACGATCGTGCTGTCCGGCGGCACCTATACGGGCATCGACGCGACCGCGGTAGCGGCATTGAAGCGCTGGATCCAGGCCGGCGGGTCGCTGGTCACCTATTGCAGCGCATCGAAGTGGGCGATCGAACAGAAACTTGCCGACGGCGAGAAGCTGGGCAAGGACGAGGAAGCAACAGACACCGCGCGCCGCGCCTTCGGTGACCAGCGCGATATCGCCGCGATCGAGCGTGTCAGCGGCAACATCCTCAGCGCCGACGTCGACCCCAGCCATCCCCTGGCGTTCGGCGTGCCGCGCCGGCAACTGGCGATCAACAAGGAGAACACGGTCATCCTGCAGCCGAGCGCGAACGGGTTTTCCACGGTGGTGCGGATCGACGACACACCTCGGGTGAACGGGTATCTGTCCGAGCGCAACCGCAGTCGCGTGGCTGGAAGTGCATGGCTGCTGGTGTCAGCGCAGGGGCAGGGCAATGTGATCCTGTTTGCTGATGATCCGGCGCATCGCAAGTACTGGCATGGCACTGATCGGATGCTGATCAACGCGATCTTCTTCGGGAATCTGGTGAATCCGGCGAAAGCGCGGGGTTGAGGCATTACGCGCTTCGATTGATGCGTGTGGGGGAGGCCGGGCGGGCTGCGCAGGACACGCTGTAAATACATCCATGTAAGCTCGATCGGCGCATCCATGCGCCTCACGGTCCTGCGCAGCCCGCCCGGCCTCCCCTCGATGGTTTCCTGCGGGCGCGGACACATCAAACCCAAGGCGGGAGCAAGGGCGAAAGCAAAAGCAAAAGCTGGAATTCCGGCTTTTGCTTTTGTCTTTGAATTTGATCCTTCTTCTCCTGGCTACCCGGCGGTACAAGAAGGCGCTGGTGATGATTGAAGCGGATGGGCGTAGGGGCAGCGCAAAACCGTGAGGCGCATGGATGCGCCGATCGAGCCCCCATGGATGGGTTTACGGCGTGTTTTGCGCTGCCCCTACGCCCATCCGCCCTCGACGCAACCCACCGCCAGCTTTCAAACCATCCGGTAGCCCGCAACAAAAAAGGGACGACGCGTAAGCGTCGTCCCCCGATAAGCAGCCCCCGCGCAGCGGGAGACGCCATCCCTGTCAGCTGGGATCAGCTGGCGCGACCGCCACCGCCACCCTGGCCGCGGCCACGACCGCCACCCGTATTGGCACCGCCACCGCGACGCTGGCCCTGACCGGCACCTGCGCCTGCGCGCTGCTGGCCGTTGCCACCGCCTTCGCGGCGGCCACCGCCGGCCTTCTTCGGGCCTGCATGTGCATGACGCGGCGCATCGCCGTGCGGACGGCGCGCATGGGTCTTGCGCGGCACGCGCTCGCCGGTATCGGCCTCGGCCTTGCCCGGAGCACTGTTGCCCCAGCGGATCGGCGTCTGCAGCTCGAAGCCCGGCACATCGCGGATGTCCATGTCGCGGCCGAGCAGGCGCACGATCGCGCGCAGCAGCTTCACTTCATCCTGCGCAACCAGCGAAATCGCTTCACCGGTAGCACCGTTGCGGCCGGTACGGCCAATGCGGTGCACGTAGTCTTCGGCCACCATCGGCAGATCGAAGTTGATCACCTTCGGCAGCTCGTTGATGTCGATGCCGCGCGCGGCGATGTCGGTGGCCACCAGCACGGTGACACGGCCAGCCTTGAAGTCGCCGAGCGCACGCAGGCGCTGGCCCTGGCTCTTGTTGCCGTGGATCGCCGCGGTCTTGATGCCGGACTTTTCCAGGAACGCGGCCAGCTTGTCGCTGCCGTGCTTGGTGCGGGCAAAGACCAGGGTCTGCTCGCGGCTGTCCTGCGCCAACAGGTGCAGCAGCAGGTCGCGCTTGCGGCTGGCATCGACCGGATGCACCTTGTGGGTGATGGTCTCGGCGACGGTGTTCTTCGGCGTGACCTGGATCTGTTCCGGGTTGCGCATGAACTCCAGCGCCAACTGCCGGATGTTGTCCTCGAAGGTGGCCGAGAACAGCAGGGTCTGGCGGTTCTGCTTGGGCAGCTTGGCCAGGATGCGCTTGATCGAGGGCAGGAAGCCCATGTCCAGCATGCGGTCGGCTTCGTCCAGCACCAGCAGTTCAATGCCGGACAGGTCGATGCTGCGACGCTCCAGGTGGTCGATCAGGCGGCCCGGGCAGGCCACCAGCAGGTCCACGCCGCGACGCAGGATGTCCAGCTGGTTGCCCATGCCGACACCGCCGTAGATGCAGGCGCTGGGGATGCGCAGGTACTTGCTGTAACCGCGCAGGCTGTCATGCACCTGGGTGGCCAGTTCGCGGGTCGGTGCCAGGATCAGCGCGCGCGGCTTGCGCGGGCCGGTGCGCACTTCCTGCGAAGCGGTGCCCAGGTGCTGCAGCAGCGGCAGGCCGAACGCGGCGGTCTTGCCGGTACCGGTCTGTGCGCCGGCCAGCAGGTCGCGACCGGCCAGCACCAGCGGGATCGCCTGCTGCTGGATCGGGGTCGGGGTTTCGTAGCCCTGCTCAGCGAGCGCACGCAGCAGGAAGGGCGCAAGGCCCAGGGATTCAAAAGACATCGAGATTGCTCCAAGTACAGTTAACGCCTGTCCGAACGGACAGACGGGGGCAGATCAAACTGATCGGCTGACTCGGAGCGTTCCCGTGAACCGCGCTGCGAGAATTGGGTGCAGCCAACGCGAAGCGCAGGCTGGAATGCGTGACGAACGGCGTCGGAGTGGGGGCGGGCGATGGGGCGAACCCCGGTCGCCGGCGATCCCGGAGGGAAACGGACGGCCGCTGCAGACCCGCATAGTCTAGCGGAAGGATGAGACCTGACGCAAAACAGGCTGTTCAGGGTTCGGCAGGGCTGCGCCCTGCACCCGCCGAAGCGGTAGTGCCGGCCGCTGGCCGGCAACCTCAACAGCAACAGCAACAGCAACAGCAACAGCAACAGCAGAAGCGGGCTATCCGTGGGATGGCGGGGTGGGTCCGGTTGCGGGGGACGCCGTAAACCCATCCTTGGGGGCTTGGCCGCGGCATCCATGCCGCGGACACCCCCGCAACCGGACCCACCCCGCCTTCGACAGTTTTCCGCGATCTGTCGGAATGGCATGGCCTGCTCTTGGTGGGTGTCGACCTTGGTCGACACGTAGATCCACGCCACGCGTGGATGCTCTTCGTTCAATTGTCGAAATATTCGACTTCGAATGAGATCCATCCACGCATGGCGTGGATCTACCGGAACAAATCCAACCGTCACCGGGAACCTGTCGAAGGCGGGGCGGTGTCGGATTGCGGGGTGTCCGCGGCATGGATGCCGCGGCCAAGCCCCCAAGGATGGGTTTACGGCGTCCCCGCAATCCGACACCGCCCCGCCCAACCCACAGAAAGCCCAGAGCCGGCTGTTGCAGTTGCTTTCGCGGTTGCCTTGGCCTTGGCCGTTGCCTCTGCAGGTGCAGGGTGCAACCCTGCCAGACCCCCTCCTGCGGTAGGGTGAGGCGATGCCGCGCTGCAGCTTGGCTACGCTGCTTATTTGATTACACTTGAAACTTGTTTGCCCACGACTCCGGACACCCACCATGAAGCTTGGTTCCTTGAAGGAAGGCGGCCGCGACGGCACCCTGATCGTCGTCTCGCGTGACCTGCGCCACGGCGTGCGCGCCACCGGCATCGCCGCCACCCTGCAGTTGGCTCTGGAGGACTGGAGCCATCTGGCCCCGCGTCTGAATGCGCTGTATGAGTCGCTCAATGCCGGTGACGCCGATGGCGTGTTCGACCTGGACCCGCAGGCTCTGGCCGCGCCGATGCCGCGCGCCTATGAATTCGTTGATGGCAGCGCCTACCTGCCGCACGTCGAGCGCGTACGTCGCGCGCGCGGCGCCGAGGTCCCGGAGAGCTTCTACAGTGATCCGCTGATGTACCAGGCCACCAGCGCCGGTTTCCATGGCCCGCGCGATGCGGTCAAGGTGGTCAGCGAGGACTACGGCATCGACCTGGAAGCGGAGATCGTGGTGATCACCGACGACGTGCCGATGGCCGCCACCCCGGAGCAGGCCGCCGGCCACATCCAGCTGATCGGCCTGGTCAACGACGTCTCGCTGCGCAACCTGATCCCGGGCGAACTGGCCAAGGGCTTCGGCTTCCTGCAGTCCAAGCCGCGCTCGGCGTTGTCGCCGGTGTTCGTCACTCCCGACGAACTGGGCGCTGCCTGGCAGGACAGCAAGGTGCACCTGCCGCTGCTGACCCACATCAACGGGACGTGGTTCGGTGCGCCGGAAGCGGGTGTCGACATGCAGTTCAACTTCGCCCAGCTGGTCGCGCACGCGGCGAAGACGCGGCCGCTCAGTGCCGGCACCATCGTCGGCTCGGGCACCATCGCCAACGAAGACACCAGCAAGGGTGCTTCGTGCTTCGCCGAACAGCGCGTGGTGGAAACCCTGCGCGACGGCAAGCCGAGCACGCCGTTCATGTCCTTCGGCGACGTGGTGCGCATCGAGATGCTCGATGCCGCCGGCAACAGCATCTTCGGTGCGATCGAGCAGCGCATCGAACAGGCGGCCAAGCCCTGAGCATGGAGGCGGCGATGGAGATTCCGGTCGACGACGGCATCGTGCTGTACACATACTGGCGATCCAGCGCCGCCTACCGCGTGCGGATCGGCCTGGCCTTGAAAGGCCTGGCCTTCGAAGCACGACCGGTGCATCTGGTGCGCGACGGCGGCGAGCAGCACCATGACGCCTATCGCGGGCTCAACCCGCAGCAGCTGGTGCCCACGCTGCTGCATGACGGCCACGTGCTGACCCAGTCGCTGGCGATCCTGGAGTATCTGGAAGAGCGGTTCCCGCAGGTGCCGTTGCTGCCGGCCGACGCCGCTGGCCGCGCACGGGTGCGGGCGCTTGCGCAGCTGGTGGCCTGCGACATCCACCCGATCAACAACCTGCGGGTGATGCAGTACCTCGAGCGCGATCTGCAGCTGCCCGCCGATGCACGCACGCAGTGGACCCTGCACTGGATGGCCGAGGGCTTCGCGGCGATGGAAACGATGCTGGCCGACAGTGCTGACACCGGCACGTTCTGCCACGGTGACCGCCCGGGTCTGGCCGACATCTGCCTGTTGCCGCAGCTGTACAACGCCCATCGCTTCGGCCTGGATCTGGCGCCATACCCCACACTGCGTCGCATTGAAGCGGCCTGCCAGCAGCTGGATGCATTCATCGCTGCACGCCCCGAAAACCAGATCGACGCCGCCTGACATCGCGCTGTGCTCGCCGGGCATGGCCCGGCGCTACCGGTCTCCGGCGCGCGGTAGCGACGGGCCCTGTCCGGTGGGTGCGGAATCGGCCGCCAGCAGTTGCCGCAGGTCGTCGCGGAACAGCCGGTAGGCGTCCTCGCGCCGCGTCTCATCCTTTTGCCGCAGTACCCAGGCAGGATGCACGGTGGCGTACCCGCGGGTGCCATCCTCGAGCGTGAGCCAGCGGCCACGGTCGCGCGTCAGGTTGAAATCGCGACCGAATACGGACGAGGCCGCTGTGGCGCCGAGACAGACGATCACCTGCGGCTTCACCCGTGCGATCTCGCCCTGCAGCCACGGCCGGCAGGCATGCACATGGCGGCTCTCAGGGCGTTTATGCAGGCGCACCTTGCCTCGGCGCTCGTGGTGGAAATGCTTCACCGCGTTGGTCAGGTACAGGGCGCTGCGTTCGATGCCCAGCTCCTGCAGCGCACGGTCCAGCAGCTTGCCCGCCGGCCCGGCGAAGGGGCGACCACTCAGGTCCTCGACATCACCGGGCTGTTCGCCCACCAGCATGATGCATGCATCGGCACGACCTTCGCCGAACACGGTCTGGGTCGACGCTTCCCACAGCGGGCACTGCCGGCAGACGGCGGCCTGCTGGCGCAGCGCCTGCAGGCTGCCATTGTCCGCGGCGGCATCGGTTGCATCATTCGGCCGTGCGGGAATACGTCGCTGCGGTGCCTGTGCCGGTCGATCATGCATCTCCTGCACGCGGCCGGCTGCGTCGCGCACAAGACCCGGCAACAGGTGTGCTTCGGGAAGATGCTTCCAGTAACGGGCGGGCATTTCCTGCTGCATCATCCGCGTGTTGAGCCGGGCCGGATTGAAGATGCTGGCGTAATAGGTCTGCCACAGCGTCTCGCGGGCGTCTTCGGCGGGTGCATCGCGACGGCTGCCGCCATCACCGAACGAGAGCGCGCTGCCATCCCAGCGGACACTGCGCGCGGGTGTCAGGATCGCCCAGCGCATGCCGGCAAAACGGCGGGCGAAAAACGGCGCGACCCGGTCGACGATGTTGTGATCGGGCTCGAACCAGGCGATGAAGGTGTCGGTCTCGCCGGGCACCTCCCGGAAGCGCACGAAGGCCTTCATCTTGTGCGTGTCGCGGCGCACCGCCTGCGCCAGCGCCATCAACCGCAGCACATCGGCGTCGGCCGGATTGGACAGCACCGTGCGTTCGCCATGCGCGATGCGCCACAGCAGGCGGTACAGCAGCGGCAGGCGCTGCGGATCGCGATGGCACAGGCAGGTGGCGGCCAGTTCGACGAAGTCGCGCGGCACGTTCGGGACGGTGGCGCCGTCGGGCAGTGGCGCCTGCTGCACCGCCGGCGCGTCCAGCAGCGACGCTTCGGTACCCGTGATCCAGTCCAGCTGTTCCGGCAGCACGCGGCGCAGCAAGGCCTCACGCGCCGCACCGCGCCAGGCATCCAACGACCACGGCGGGTCTACGCGCAGCGACCAGCGCTGCAGCTCAGGCAGCGGGCGTGGCATCGAACAGCGAGCCCTGGCGGGGTGGTGGCGCCAGCTTCGCGCGCAGCACCGCCGGATCATCCAGCGCACTGCGCGGATGGTGGTCGGCCAGCTGCACGAACGGCAGCAGTTTGCTCATCGGCGCTTTCAGCCGGGCGACGTCGGCCACCCGCAGGCGACCATGGCGGCGTGCCATCAGCACGCGCTTGACGTTGCGCACCCCCAGTCCAGGTACCCGCAGCAGCAGCTCCTTCGGTGCGAGGTTCAGGTCCACCGGGAAGCGCTCCGGATGCCGTATCGCCCAGGCCATCTTCGGATCGATGTCCAGATCCAGCATGCCACCCTGGGTGGTGTCGGTGATCTCCTCCACGCCGTAGCCGTAGAAGCGCAGCAGCCAGTCGGCCTGGTACAGCCGGTGCTCGCGCTGCAGCGGAGGTGGTTGCAGCGGCAGCTGGCGGCTCGCATCGGGAATCGGGCTGAAGGCGGAGTAGTACACCCGGCGCATGCGGTAGTTGCCGTAGAGGCTGTCGGCACTGGTCAGGATCTGCTGGTCGCTGGCACCGTCGGCGCCGACGATCATCTGCGTGCTCTGCCCGGCGGGTGCAAAGCGGGGAGGGCGAGGACGCGCGCCGCGGCTGGAAACCGGTGCGATCACTGCCGGCGCCTTGCGGGCCTCCTTGGCTTCTTCGATGCGCCAGCGCAGTTCACCCATCGCGCCGCGGATCGATGTGCTGGTCTTTTCCGGGGCGAGGGTGGCCAGGCCCGCCTCGGTGGGCAGTTCGACATTGATCGACAGGCGATCGGCGTAACGACCCGCAGCGGCCAGAAGTTCTGGCGATGCCTCGGGGATCGTTTTCAGGTGGATGTAGCCGGCGTATCGGTGCTCCTCGCGCAGCCGACGAGCCACCTCCACCATGCGCTCCATCGTGTAGTCCGCGTTGCGGATGATACCGCTGGAAAGAAACAGCCCTTCGATGTAATTGCGCTTGTAGAAGTCCAGGGTGAGCGTGACCACCTCGTCCACGCTGAAACGCGCGCGCGGCACGTTGCTGGACACCCGGTTCACGCAATAGGCGCAGTCGTACACGCAGAAGTTGGTCAGCAGGATCTTCAGCAGCGACACGCAGCGGCCATCGGGCGTGTAGCTGTGGCAGATGCCCATGCCCTCGGTGCTGCCGATGCCGCCGGAGGCGCGCGAATCGCGCTTGCCCGCACCACTGGAGGCGCAGGAGGCATCGTACTTGGCGGCATCTGCAAGGATGGCCAGCTTGCGTATGGTTTCCATTGAAGAAACCTACGCACAAGGGGTCTCATTGGATGAGACCGCCCCTTAACCCTTCAGGATTCCGCCGGGCATGGACCGGCCGCTACCACCACGCGTCCGGTAGCGCCGGGCCATGCCTGGCGGGCGCGCCGTCAGAACCCGTGGGTAATGCTCGGCGCGCCGGCCGAGAAGTCCGCATACGGATCATGCTCGCCGCTGCCGCCTTCTGACAGGCGGAACTTCAGCGCCAGGCCATCGCGCGAGTCGGCCGCGCGCAGGGCTTCTTCCTGATCGATGGTGCCGTTCTTGGCCAACCGGAACAGGCACTGGTCGAAGCTCTCCATGCCTTCTTCCAGCGAAGCCTCCATCGCCGCCTTGATCTCGTGTACCTGGCCGCGACGCAGCAGGTCGCGGATCATCGGCGTGTTGATCAGTACTTCGGTGGCCGGCAGGCGGCGCCCCTCCTTGTTCTTCACCAGGCGCTGGCTGATCACCGCACGCAGGTTCAGCGCCAGGTTCATCAGCACGTTCTTGTGCGCGCTTTCCGGGAAGAAGTTGAGGATGCGCTCGATGGTCTGGTCGGCGTTGTTGGAGTGCAGGGTGGCCAGGCACAGGTGCCCGGTTTCGGCGAAGGCGATCGCCGCCTCCATCGTTTCGGCATCCAGGATCTCGCCGATCAGGATCACGTCCGGCGCTTCACGCATCGCATTCTTCAGCGCATTGTGGAAGGCATGGGTATCGAGCCCGACCTCGCGCTGGTTGACGATGGACATCTTGTGCTTGTGCAGGTATTCGATCGGGTCCTCGATGGTGAGGATGTGACCGGTGGTGGTGCTGTTGCGATGGTCGATCATCGACGCCAGCGAGGTGGACTTGCCCGAGCCGGTGGACCCCACCACCAGCACCAGCCCACGCGGGGTCATGATGACGTCCTTCAGCACCTGCGGCAGGTTGAGCTCTTCGATGCTCGGAATCCGGCTGCGGATGGCGCGGATGACCATGCCCACTTCACCGCGCTGCTTGAACACGTTGACGCGGAAACGCCCGGCATCGGCCAGGGCGATGGCCATGTTGAGTTCCAGCTCGCGCTCGAACTGCGGCACCTGGCCCTCGTCCATCAGCGAGTAGGCGATCTTCTTCACCATTCCCGGCGGCAGGCCGGTATTGCCGAGCGGATACAGCTTGCCCTCGATCTTGATGTACACCGGCGCGCCGGTGGTCAAGAACATGTCCGAAGCGTTCTTTTCGGTCATCAGCTTCAGGAAGTAGCCGATATCCATTGCGAATTTTCCCCAACGAAACTGCCGGTGCCCGTTGCAAGCACGGTACCGGCTTGACGACAATGGCCGCGAACCGACAACCGGTACGGCCTCCCCAATGAAACGACTTAGCTTCGCACGAATGCGCCACAGCCTGTATGTGATGGCGTTTGCATTCGCACTCTCTGCTCCCGCCTGGGCGCAGGATGGCGCGTTGGAACTGGCCCAGGCCCGGCAGGCGGTGGACAAGGCCACCCAGGCCGACGCCGACCAGTACGCCCCGGACCTGATCGGGTTGGCCCGCCAGGGGCTGGAGCAGGCCCAGCGTGCCGCTGGCGACCGCCGCGAGCGCAAGAACGCACCGGCCCTGGCCCTGCGTGCCACCGTTGACGCCGATCTGGCCCGTGCCCGCAGCGAGGAAGCCACGGCGACCGCACAGCTGCAGCTGCGCCGCAACGAGGTCAACCAGCTGCAGCGCCAGTTGTCGACCGGGGAGGACCGCCGATGAAGACGATTTCCGCGCTGACCCTGGCTACGCTGCTGGCCCTGCCGACGCTGGCACTGGCCGCTGACAACCCGATGGTGGGCCAGCTGAGCCAGCGCCTGATGGCGATCCAGGCCAATCCGGACACCGCCGAACTGGGCGCCTTCGAGCGCATGCAGGCGCAGCAGGCCATTGCCACTCTGGAAAAGGCCAAGCGCCGTGACCAGGAGCTGGCCACCTACCTGGCCGAGCGCCGGGTCGAGATCGCCGAGACCGCCGTGCGGGCTGCGCTGGCCGCGCGCGAGGTCGACCGCCTGGAGCGCACCCGCGGCGACCTGCTGATCGAGGCCAGCCGCCGCGATGCCGCCCGCGCCCGCCAGGAGGCCGAACAGCTGCGCATGCAGGCGCAGATGCAGGCAGAAGAGGCCGAACGCCTGCGCCAAGCGGCCGAGGCCGAGACCCTGGCCCGCCAGGATGCCGAGAACGCCCTGACCAGCGTGGCCGGCAAGCAGCAGCAGCGCCTCAGCTCGGCCCAGCAGAACGCGGCCAAGCTGGCCCGTGAGGAAGCCGAGCTGGTGTCCGGGCAGAAACTGCCGGGCTCGAAGTTCGATGGCCGCGGCGAGGTCTTCACCTTTGCCGGTGACGCGTTTGCGGCCGGGGCCTCGAGCCTGTCCGGTGGCGCCCGCAACCAGGCCAAGGCCCTGGCCGAGTACGTGAACATCGGCAAGAAGGGCAGGATCCGCATCGAAGCCTATGACAGCGCCAATGGCGTCGGCCAGAAGCGCGCCGAGGCGCTACGCGACGCGCTGGTGTCGGCCGGTGTCGCCAGCAGCCGGATCCAGGTTGCTGGGAAGAAGGCCGCCTCCACCCGGGCCCGCTCGGCCGAGGTCGTCATCGCGCCGTAATTGATTGATATTGTTTGTTTTTCGTTGTGTTGAGTGTTCAGCCTGAACCCCGCCTCGGCGGGGTTCGGTCTTTTTGCCGAAGGGGCTTGAACCCCGTCCAGAGCAAGCGTAGGGTCAATTGTCCGGGACGCAATAACGCGGACCGGACGATGGGAGGGCCGGGCCGATGCAAGCAGGGCGCGAACCGCAGCAGATCGAAGTGCGCAGGCCAGTGCCGCACGTCGTTGTGGGCACCCATGTGGGCATCGACCGGCACTCCTCCATGAACAACGCCCCGTGCCTTGCGGCCGGGGCGTTCGTGTATCTGTCGAAGGAGGTCCATCATGTTTGAAGATCAGCCCCAGAGCGAGATCGACGCCCGTCGCGCGCGCGATCCGGAGTTCCGGGCACTCCATGACCAGCACCGCAAGTTGAACAAGAAGTGCATGGATGCGGAGTTGGGTGTACTCCCGATCGATGATGTCACCCTGGGTCGAATGAAGCGCGAGAAGCTGCTGGCCAAGCAACGCCTTCTGCGAATGTACGAAACACCGCTCGCAACGTCGTCCCCCACGCATTGACGCACCCCTGTCGTGCCCGGAATGGCATGACCCGGCCATCGATGGCCCCGCCAGGCACTCCTGACCTGGCAACGCGGCGCCGCTGAACGCAGGCGTCACGCCAAGGCACCACACGCGGTGGTGCCTTGGCCCTGCAGGCACGTCCCCCGATGCGGGCGGTACCGGTCTCCTCGTCGATCCGGGGCCGTCCGCATCCCCTTGGGCCGCCAGCCGAGCTGGTGGGTGCCGACCGTTGGTCGGCACGCGTCCCGCCGGGCATGGCCCGGCGCTACAGAAGCGGCTCCTGACTTTCGTCGCCATCCATCGGATAATCACCGGTCCGGCCCTGTGTGGCGCGAACCGAAGTCCCCCGAATGCCCATCCATTCCTCCGTCCTCGAACTCATCGGTCAGACTCCGATCGTCAAGGCCCAGCGCCTGGACACCGGTGTCTGCGAGCTCTACCTGAAGCTCGAAAGCGCCAACCCGGGCGGATCGATCAAGGATCGCATCGGCCTGTCGATGATCGAGGCGGCAGAAAAGCGTGGCGACCTGAAGCCCGGCGCCACCCTGGTGGAAGGCACCGCCGGCAATACCGGCCTGGGCCTGGCACTGGTGGCCCAGCAGAAGGGCTACAAGCTGATCCTGGTGGTCCCGGACAAGATGAGCCGGGAAAAGATCTTCAACCTGAAGGCGATGGGTGCCGAAGTGCGCCTGACCCGCTCGGACGTGGCCAAGGGCCACCCGGAGTACTACCAGGACCTGGCCAAGACCATCGCCGAGCAGACCCCGGGCGCGTACTTCATCAATCAGTTCGGCAACCCGGACAACCCGGCCGCCCATGAATTCGGCACCGGTCCGGAGATCCTCGAGCAGATGGATGGCGATCTGGATGCCATCGTGTTCGGCTGCGGAAGCTCCGGCACCATGACCGGCCTGTCGCGCGCGTTCGCCACGCTGTCGCCGAAGACCGAGCTGGTGCTGGCCGATCCGGTCGGCTCGATCCTGGCCGAATACATCAATGACGGCGTGCTCAACGACAAGTCGGGCAGCTGGCTGGTGGAGGGCATCGGCGAGGACTTCCTGCCCTCGATCTCCGATTTCAGCCGGGTGAAGCAGGCCTATGCCATCACCGACGCGGAGAGCTTCCACACTGCGCGCGAGCTGCTGGCCAAGGAGGGCATCCTCGGCGGTTCGTCCACCGGCACCCTGCTGGCGGCGGCGCTGAAGTACTGCAAGGAGCAGACCACGCCGAAGAAGGTACTGGTGCTGGTCTGCGATACCGGCAACAAGTACCTGTCGAAGATGTACAACGACTACTGGATGCTGGACAACGGCTTCCTGCAGCGCCCGCAGCACGGCGACCTGCGCGACCTGATCCTGCGCCCGTACGGCCAGCGCGACACCGTGGTGATCGGCCCGAACGACCTGCTGACCACCGCCTACCAGCGCATGAAGCTGTACGACGTGTCGCAGCTGCCGGTGATGGACGGCGACCAGCTGGTCGGCATCGTCGATGAAAGCGACGTGCTGCTGCACGTCTACGGCGACGAAGCACGCTTCCGCGACCCGGTGGCCACCGCCATGGTCAGCAAGCTGGACCGGCTGGATGTGAAGTCGCCGATCGAGGCCCTGCTGCCGGTGTTCGACCGTGGCCAGGTGGCGATCGTGATGGATGGTGACACCTTCCTCGGCCTGATCACCCGCATCGATCTGCTGAATTACCTGCGTCGGCGCGTTCAGTAAGGCGTTTATCGCCGCAGATCGCTGCTGAATCCCGGTTTATCCGCGTCAAAGCTCGTTAAGGCCGCGCTGATAGACTCCCGCTCCTTCGACGGCGCCGGTCATCGGCGCCAATCAGGAAACGACATGTCCAACGCTTCTTCCCCGGACCGCGCGCTGGCGCTGGCCACCCTGGCCATCCATGGCGGCCAGTCGCCCGACCCGAGCACCGGCGCGGTGATGCCGCCGATCTACGCCACCTCGACCTATGCGCAGTCCAGCCCGGGCGAGCACCAGGGCTTCGAGTATTCGCGTACCCACAACCCGACCCGCTTCGCCTACGAGCGTTGCGTGGCCTCGCTGGAAGGCGGCACCCGCGGCTTCGCCTTTGCGTCGGGCATGGCCGCCAGTGCGACGGTGATCGAACTGCTGGATGCCGGCAGCCACGTGGTGGCGATGGACGACATCTATGGCGGCAGCTTCCGCCTGTTCGAGCGTGTGCGTCGCCGCACCGCCGGGCTGGATTTCAGCTTTGTCGACCTGACTGATCTGGCGGCGTTCGAAGCGTCGATCACGTCGAAGACGAAAATGGTGTGGATCGAGACCCCCACCAACCCGATGCTGAAGATCGTAGACATTGCCGCGGTCGCCGCAATCGCCAAGCGCCATGGCCTGATCGTAGTGGTCGACAACACCTTCGCCTCGCCGATGCTGCAGCGTCCGCTGGAGCTGGGCGCTGACCTGGTGCTGCACTCGGCCACCAAGTACCTCAATGGCCACTCGGACATGGTAGGCGGCATGGTCGTGGTCGGTGACAACGTCGAACTGGCCGAGCAGATGGCGTTCCTGCAGAACTCGGTGGGTGGCGTGCAGGGCCCGTTCGACAGCTTCCTGGCGCTGCGTGGCCTGAAGACCCTGCCGCTGCGCATGAAGGCGCACTGCGCCAACGCGATGGCGCTGGCACAGTGGCTGGAAAAGCACCCGGCGGTGGAGAAGGTGATCTACCCGGGCCTGGCCTCGCACCCGCAGCATGAATTGGCGGGCAAGCAGATGGCCGGCTACGGCGGCATCGTCTCGATCGTGCTGAAGGGTGGTTTCGACGCGGCCAAGCGCTTCTGCGAGAAGACCGAACTGTTCACCCTGGCCGAGTCGCTGGGCGGGGTGGAAAGTCTGGTGAACCACCCGGCGGTGATGACACATGCCTCGATCCCGGTGGCGCGGCGCGAGCAGCTGGGGATCAGCGATGCGCTGGTCAGGCTGAGCGTGGGTGTTGAGGATCTGGGGGATCTGCAGGTGGATCTGGAGAGGGCGCTTCAGTGACCGTCGGATTGTCCATGGTGTCTGACACATGAGTGCCTCGAACCTGGCTGGGCTCATTTTCCAGCTTACCCGGCGTGAAGTCAGCGGCCGCTACAAGGGCTCGGTGCTCGGCCTGTTCTGGTCTTTCGTCAATCCGTTGTTGATGCTCAGCGTCTACACGCTGTTCTTCTCGGTGATCCTGAAAGTGCGCTGGGGAGATCAGCCGCAGCGCCAGTCGGATTTCGCGATCCTGTTGTTCGTCGGCCTGATCCTCCACGGATTCATCGCCGAATGCATCAACCGTGCGCCGGGTTTGATCACCGGAAACGTCAACTACGTCAAGAAAGTCGTGTTCCCGATCGGCATTCTGCCAATCGTTTCCTGTTCATCGGCGCTGTTTCATTGGTTCATCAGCCTCAGCGTCCTGGCGCTTGCTCTGGTGTTCGTTGGAAACGGCGTTCCCGCCACCTTCCCGCTGATTCTGGTAGTGATGGTCCCGCTGGTGCTGTATGCGCTGGGCATCAGCTGGATGCTGGCGTCGGTCGGCGTGTACCTGAGGGACGTCAACCAGGTGGTCGGTGTGTTTTCGCAGATTCTGCTGTTCATTTCGCCTGTGTTCTTCCCGGTTACCAAGATTCCCGAGTACATCCGTCCGCTTTTCCTCGCCAATCCGCTTACGACCATCATCGAGCAGGCGCGTGCCGTCGCGGTGTTCGGCCAGCTGCCGGACTGGTGGCAGTTGGCGGGCCAGTGTGCTGCCGCTTCGGTGGTGTGCCTGCTGGGAATGGTCTGGTTCCGTCGCACCAAGTGTGGATTCGCCGATGTCCTTTGAGAAGGAGCTTGCACGATGAGTCGCCTGAAGCAATGGCTTCTTCGCCAGCGTTTCTTCTATGTGCTGATGGGCCTGAAGTACTACCTCGGCAACAATGTCGTCGCTAGCTTCCCGATTGAATGTGTACGCCGGTTCTATTTGACCCGTGTGCTCAAGGTGGCAATCGGCAAGGACACGCATGTAAGCATGCGCTGGTTCGTCACCGGCTATCCGGTGCGCGCGCACGTCAGCATCGGTGACAACTGCGTGATCAACCGGGAGGTGTATCTGGATGGCCGGGTAGGTGTGGTTATTGGAAACAACGTCAATGTTTCCTTCCAGACCTGCATCCTCAGCCTGCACCATGACCACAACGCACCGACCTTTCCCGCGATTGGCGGTGTGGTCACCATCCAGGACCATGCCTGGATCGGTGCTCGCGCCACACTGTTGCCGGGCGTGACCATCGGCGAAGGTGCCGTGGTCGCCGCTGGCGCGGTCGTCGCGCGTGACGTGGCACCGTACGAGGTCGTGGGTGGCGTACCCGCCCGCAAAATCGGTGAACGCAACCGGGATATCCAGTACCTCACCAGGTTCTCACCGTATTTTGATTCGGACATCTTCGATGAAACCGCAGGTTAAGAAACAAGTCCTCGTGTTCATGCTGGCGCCTTCGCTGCCAGCGGTGACAGGAGGCGACATCTATGCGGTGAACGCCGTACTGCCGTTCGCTGAAGAGATCGACTACCACCTGTTCTGCTACGTGGGCAGCGAGGCGGACCGGCGCAAGGTCGAGCAGCATCGCGCGCTCTACGACAAAGTGTTCCGCTCGGTCCACCTCGAGCCTCGTCCGAAGATGCCGTTCGAATTGCCCAAGGTGCAGCGTGCCCTGTCGATGGCGCGGCAGGCATTGCAGGGTCTGCCTTTCATCGATGCCAGCTACTACAGCCGCAGCGCCGTTGCGGCTGCACGTCGCATCGTCCGCGAGCAGGGCATCGATGCGATCGAGGTCAACTCGACCCATCTGGCGTTCTTCCGCCGGTTCCTGCCACAGGTGCCGGGCATCCTGCTGAGCCACAACATCGAAGCTGACATTTTTCCGTTCTGGATGCCGGCAGGCCTGACCGGATGGAAGCTGCGTTTCATGGAATGGGTTGCCAGCCGAAGCCGGCAAGCCGCCAAGGCTGTCGAGATCGACAATGCCTTCGGGTTCTCGGCGATGACCTTCATCTCTCGCCATGACATGTCGCGGGTTACCGACAAGGTCCCACGCTACCTCATGCCGTTGCACTTTCCGTTGGGTACCACGCGTTTTGAAGACAAGCCGGACGATACCTTCCACGTATTGTGGATGGGAGGCTTTGGTTGGTACCCGAATGCGGAGGCGGTGACGTGGTTTGCCGAGAAGATCCATCCACTGGTGGCAGACCAGTTGCAGGAGCGGAAGATTGTTCTGCACTTCTGCGGCGGCAATCCTCCAGTGGCGCTGCAGGCGCTGCATGATGGCCGCAATGTTCTCGTGCATGGCTTTGTCGACGACCTGCAATCGCTGCTGGACAAGGCGCATCTGCTGATGGTGCCACTGCTATCCGGTGGCGGAATCCGGGTAAAGATCGTCGAGGCGATGTCTGCAGGCATTCCCGTACTCAGCACCAGCAAGGGGTGCGAGGGCATCGGCGCGACCGACGGCGTGGACATCCTGGTGCGTGATGATGCCGAAGGGTTTGCCCGTACATTGCTGGAATGCGCGCAGGATCGAACGCGACTGGCAGCTCTGTCGGCGGCCGGGCAGGATCTCATGGCGCGCGAGTATTCACAGCAGGCAAGCCTGGACGCCAAGCGGGCCGCCTATCGGCATGCGGGGGTGATGTGATGCAGGCAGCAGATACGCCGTTGGCGGTTGCGCCGGTGGTTTCGGTGCGTGGTGTCGGCAAGGTCTTCCGCATTTTCGATCGTCCGGCGCAGCGTCTGTTGCAGCCGGCAGCAAACCGGCTCCGGCGCCTGGTGGGCATGCAGCCGCAGCCGGTACGCGTGTTCCATGCGTTGGACGATGTCAACTTCGACATCGCGCCGGGCGAAACTGTTGGAATCATCGGCCGCAATGGCAGCGGCAAGTCAACTCTGCTGCAGATCCTGGTCGGCACGCTGCAGGCCAATACCGGCAGCGTAGCCGTCAATGGACGGGTATCGGCGCTGCTGGAACTGGGCGCTGGTTTCAACCCGGAATTCAGCGGGCGCGACAACGTGTACCTGGCAGGCGCCATCATCGGCCTGGGCTCGGCGGACATGACCCGCCTCATGCCTGAGATAGAGAAGTTCGCCGATATCGGTGAGTTCATCGACCAGCCTGTCAAAACCTACTCCTCGGGCATGTTCGTACGGCTCGCGTTCGCCGTGGCAATCCACGTGTCGCCTGATATCCTGGTCGTGGATGAAGCATTGGCAGTGGGCGATACCGCCTTCCAGACCAAGTGCCTCACCCGCATTCGCAGGATGCAGTCCGAAGGTGTCAGCATCATCCTGGTTACCCATTCCACCAATACCCTGCTGGAATACTGCGACCGGGGCATCTACCTGCGCCGCGGTAGGGTCGTGCTTGATGGACCGTGCCGCGAGGTTGTCAAAAAGTATGCCGACGACCTGGTGGACGAGGAGGGCGGAGCCGTGATCTATGCAGACGAGGGCCTTGCCAGCTTGCAGGACGATGGTCTGCCTGCAGACGCAGCGGCATTGCCGGCAAGCGAAATCACCGGCGTGGAGATTCTTGACCTGCAGGGGCAGCCGAGGACGACGTTCAGCCATGGCGAACAAGTACTGGTGAAGGTCGCCATCCATGTACGCCGGCGTATCGAGCAGCCCTGCTATGGGATTCAGTTGAAGAGCGTGGATGATATTGCCCTGTGGGCTGGCACCACCCAGAACATGAGCCTTTCGCCGCTGCCGACGGAACCGGGCGATTATGTTTTCGATTGGCAGTTGACGTTGAATGTCACCGGCAACCGCTATGTGCTGGCGCTGGGTGTCGGTGACCTCGACACGGGCGAGTATCACCGTCATTCACGCGTGCCCTACGCGGGCCATGTGGATGTGTTGCCTCAGCCCCATTCCGGGCATGGCTGGCTTGCACCCTCCCCCCGTTTCACCGCTCCTGTGAGAACTGCATGATGACGCACTCCAAGCCAGTATTCAGGGCCCTGGTCGTGGGTTTCTATGGGGCACCCAACGTAGGCGACGAGGTGTTGCTGGACCTGCTGGTCCGCCGCATCCGCGAGCTGGGCGGCGAGCCGGTGGTTGCCAGCATCGATCCCTCGTTGACCCGCCGCATGCATGGTGTGGATGCCGTGCAGTTTGCCAATGTCGGGGACATCGCCCGTGCACTGATGCATTGCGACGTGCTGGTGATGGGCGGGGGAGGCATCTTCCAGGATCATCATCCTTTCAACCTCGATGCAGTGTACCTCCCCTATGCCAATGACATTTCCGGCTATGCGCGGCCGATGCTGCTCGCGCGGCAACTGGGAGTACCGACGATCGTATGGGGGCAGGGGGTTGGGCCGCTGAGTTCAGAGGGCGCACGCACCCTGGTGCGCGAGTTGTTCCAGCATGCGGCCGCCGTATCCGTGCGGGATGAATCGTCCAAGGCACTGCTGCGACAGATCGGCGTGGATCGGGATATCCTCGTTGCCGCCGATCCGGGGTGGTTGTTCCGCCGCTATCACCCATTGCCGGCGCAACAGGCCGCGCAAGGCGCAGGCCAGCCGCAGAACAAGGTACTGGCGGTGGTGGTCCGTGAATGGGACAAGGGGCAGTGGAAAACGTCCCTGGTGGAGGCGTTGCGCACCGCAGTTCCTGCAGGATGGCGCATCCAATGGGTCGCGTTCCAAGCCCATACCGAAGGCAGTGGCGCCACATCCGACCTGCCCTTGATCGAATCGCTGCGTCAACAGCTACCGGGACGCAGCAATGATGAACTGATCGCACCGGCAACAACGGAAGCGACCTGGCAGACAATCACCAGCGCTGACGCGGTGCTGTCCATGCGCCTGCATGCCAGTATCCTGGCCCTGCTGGCGGGCAAGCCTACTGCGGGCCTTGAGTACGACGACAAGTTGTCGCATGCCCATGCCATGGCCGAAATGCCAGCGATTCTGAGACTCTCGACCGACGATGGCCCGGAGCGCTTCGTGCAGGCGATCCAATCGCTGGTTGCCGAGGAGTGGCGGCCGGACCCGCAGGTGGTAGATGGCCTGGAAGCGTCGGCCAGCGCGCATCTGCGGCTGCTTGACAGTTGTACGTCCTTGCCGCCGGCGCCCCTCCGCTTCGACGCAACCTCTACGGACTGGTTGTCATTGTGGCTGCAACAGGCACTGGTCGAGCTTGGACAGACCCGGGAGCAGAGCCAACGCGCACACGAACTGCTTCTGTTCCGGGACCATCAGCTTGCCGAACAGGCGACTCAAAACACAAACCTGACGCAGCAACTTGTCGAGAAGCAAACGAAGATGAATGAAGACATGGTCCGCTTGGATGCGGCTCAAGGCCAGCTGCAGGAGAGTGCGAAGGCACTGCAGCAGATCAAGGAGGAGAGTGCGCAGATACTGCAGCAGATCCAGCAGCAGTTGGCAGGCAAGCAGGCCTACATTGATGACAAGGAGGTCTACATCGCGATCCTGCAGCAGCAGATCGAGCAGATGCAGGCCGAGCTGGCGCGCAGCCGTCAGGAAACCGCAGATGCGCTGAACCTGTGGCGTCGCCTGCGCAGGTTCCTGCAGTTGCTTCGACGCGACCTGGTGCGCGTGCTGGCAGCTCCTTTCAAACTGACCTCGGTTTGGCGTCGCCATGGTCTGAAGGTTGCCCTGCAGCAGATCCCCCGGCGCATGAAGACGTTGGGTGTCCCTCAGACCGCTGCCATGCAACAGATGGCGGAGCCGCCACCGTCGATGGTGCGACCGGTTCGCCGCGAGCGCCTGCTGGTGATCGCCGGCACGTTGACCACCGACGGTTGGCCCAACCGGGCGATGCAGTTCGCGAAGGCGGGCGATCGTGCCGGCTTCTTCGTGCGCATCACCGCAGTGGATGGAAGTGCCTGGCCTGACGATGGCAGCGGCCTGCCGACGCGTCTTGCTGTTGATGCGCACACCTGGCTGCAGGAAGTGCGTGCCGAGGACACCCGCGTTCTGCTTGCTGATGGATCGCCGCAGGCGCTGGGCCTGGCCCGTTCGGCACGTGAACGCGGTGCCGAAGTGATCGTCGACCTTGCTGCACTCGGTACGGATTCTCTCTCCGCGGAACTACGCGTCCTCACCGATCGCGTTGTCACCGGAACCCCGGAGCAGAAGGTCGATGGCGTGCCGTCGCGTTTCCTGGGCGCGGCCGGAGACAATGAAATCTTCGACTCCTACCGCAGTCATGGGCTGCCGCAGGCATATGAGGACGGGCGACAACATGTCCTGTTCGTCGTCCTCGGCGGAGACGGCGACGCCTGGCTCGATGCCGCGCTGGAGGCATCTCCCGATCTTGTCTTCCATGCCACGGGAATGAAAGTGGATGGCCGCGACACGCGTCAGGTACATGCCCTCGATTGGTCGTGGCAGCCGCAGCAGATGGCTCCGCTGATCGCCGGCGCGCATGCGGTCGTCATCGTCGGCGGAGCCGGGGACAGCACGCGCCTTGCCGACCTGTCGATGGCAGCGCTGCTGCTGGAGAAGCCGGTGTTTGTCGATGCGCTGCCGTCATTCGCACCGTCGCCTAACCTGCATCGGGTGGATGCCGCGCAGCTTTCCGCACAGCTGGCCGGCGCCACTGCGTCGGAAGACTACGCATTCATCGCCCGTCACGCCTGGCTGGGCCATGTCGAGCAGTTGATGCAGCCGGAGTATCCGGTGTCGGTAAGCGTGGTCGTGCTGATCCACAACAACCGCCGCATCATTGAACGCTGCGTCAGCACGTTGCTGGAGCATGCCGGGGAATGGCTGCAGGAAATCGTGGTTGTCGATAACCAGTCCAGCGATGGTGGCGCCGAACTGGTTGAATCGCTGTATGCAGGGCATGCCAAGGTGAAGCTTGTCCGCAACAGTGAAAATGGGTGCTCCTCGGGCCGCAACCTGGGCGTCAAGCATTCCACCGGCAGTTACATTGCGTTCTTCGACTCCGACCAGTGGTTGACCTCTCCTTCCTGCTTCAGTGAAGCCGTGAACATCCTGGCGGCCAACCCCGGTGTCGGCACCATCGGCTGGAACGCAGGCTGGTTCGACGCCACGCGTGATGACCTGGGTGGGCCCATCTCCGACTACCTTCCCAATCGCGGCATGAACAACGAGGCCCGCATCAAGGGATACCGCGATGACGTGGGTTTCCTGGGAACCAGTTGCATGTTCATCGCCCGTGACCTGTTCGAGCGTCTGGAAGGCTTCGATGTGTTCTACGACCCTACGTGCTTCGAAGACACGGACATCTGCTTCCAGGTGAAGAAGGCTGGTTACTCGGTGGCGTTCCGTGACCTGGCCGGTGTCCGTCACCAGCCGCACCAGACCACCGGCGCCAGCGAGGGCAGCGAGCGCTACAAGCGGCTGTTCAACCGCAACGCAGCCTACTTCCGCGACAAGTGGAAGGGGTATCCGGAGTTCTTCGTGGACCTCAAGTCCTGGCATTGAGCATGCGTCGCTGGTTGGCACCGCTTTCCAGGGCCAGGCACCATGTGCTGGAAGCACTGCTGGCGGTTGTTCCACAGTTCTATAGCCGCTGGTTCGATCGCAGTCGATCACCCGAAGCAGCGACCGAACAGCCTGCGCCCTCTGTACAGGGCGGGCGTCGCGCTGTTCTGCTGGTGGACCATGACTTTCCCGAGATCGACCGTGATGCGGGCTCGCGAGCGATTCTGTCGTTCGCCAAGCTCCTGGGTGAGGCCGGATTCGAGCTTGTGTTCTGGGCAGCATCGACCACGCCATCTGCTGCGGGAAGAGCGACGCTGCACCGTGCCGGTATCCATGCCTCCTGCCGCAGCGAAACGGGGCCGCTGGAAGAATGGTTGCGTGGTCCCGGTCGTGCCTGGAACCTGGCTGGCACTGTATTGAGTCGACCCTTGATCGCCGCCATGTATCTGCCGGTCATACGCCGCAGCCTGTCTGGCCCCTGCATCTACTACGGTCATGACATTCATTTCCGCCGCCTGCAGGCGATGCGGCGCATCGGCGCCATCTCGAGCCGGGGCCTGCTCTGGCAGCGGTGGGTGATGAGCAGGGTCGAGCGACGCTTGTGGCAGTACGTTGATGTGGTGCTTTATCCCTCGCAGGAGGAAGCGGACGAGGTAAATGCATTCCGTCGTGCGCACGCACTGGCCGGTAATGCTGAAATGTTCCCGCTGTGGACTCTGGATGGTGACGTCTGCGTTGCGGCGCCCAGTGGTCGGCAGGGACTTCTGTTTGTTGGCAGCTACGCACACGCGCCGAACGTGGATGGCCTGGATTGGTTCCTGAGGGAGGTGCAGCCCAAGCTGAAGCTGCACGCGGGACAACGCACGCTGACCATCGTGGGCTCCGGAATGGAGGCTTACGTGCCGTCGCCCACGACGCAGGTCCGCATTCTGGGACGCGTTGACGATGCAGCCCTGGATGCGTGCTATGGCCACGCCCGTGTAGTGATCGCACCGCTGCGTTTCGGCGGGGGGGTCAAGGGCAAAGTTCTCGAAGCGATAGGCAAGGGAGTTCCCTGCGTGATGTCGACCGCTGGTGCCCAGGGACTGGATGGCCTGGAAGCCTTCCTGCCCGTCAGCGATGATCCGCAGGTGATCGTTTCCGCTATCCAACAACTGGTAGAGGATGACGCTGCCTGGGTGGCGGCAGCGTCAGGGGCAGCAGCTTATCTTCGCCAACGTTACGACGCCGGGCGGTTCCGCGAGCGCCTACGGCAAATGCTGGATGCGTGAGCCGGTTTGGATCCGGCTCATGGAGTGTGCTGGCAGACCCGCACCAAGCGAATCCAGTAGCCCCGATCGGCATCGCTGCCACAGTTGTCCGAACCCAAGGGCACATACTGATACTGGACGCGGCCGATCTTCATTACTTCGCTGAAGTGATAGACCGCTGAAAAACCAACGAACTGAGGCGCCTGAACAATCAGCGTACTGTCAGCGCGCCAGTGCTGGTTCACTACCGCGTCCACGTCGGCGGCAGATTCCACAGCAGCCTGGTGCGTATAGCGATGCACGCCTTGGCTGACAAGCCCGATATTGGCCACCAACACCAGCATCCCGGCAATGGACAGGCAGCGTGCCGGCAAGGATGGCGACCTCCAACTGCCAAGCAGTGCAAGTACCACCACAATGTAAAGGAACGGTACGTAACGAGCCCACCAAGGTGCGGCGTGCACCAAGGTCAGCAGCATCAGGTATCCGATCAGCGCCAGGAGAAGACGAGTGGGTTGATCAGTGCGCTCGCGAGGCTTGATCGTGGCAACCAGGATGGCCAGTGCGGCGATGCAGAATGCCAAGGAGAACAGTGGTCCAAAACCAGCATAACGGGTGTCGGGAATGCCGGCGGCATCGACCTCGCCAGGGCCAACCTCACCCGGCAGCTTCAGGCCCGGGTGCGTAAAAGTGTTGGAGGTGTGGGCGAACAGCGAGCGCGCCAGCGTTACCGCGCGATTTCCCTCGAGCATGCTGGGCTCGGCCTGATTCTCCATCACCTTGTTGTTGCCCGTGACCGGATAGGCGATGGGCAGGCCCGAGACGAGATGGTTCAGGTAGGGATGAGAGAGAACGAACGCGCCCAGCATTGCCCATCCGAGGATTTCTTTCCACTTGGGCCTGCGCAGAAACAGGAAGGGGAGAGCCAACAGCACCCCATAAAGAGCTCCGGTGAATTTCAGTCCAGCCAGAACGATCAGGCTGCCCCATGCGATGATGTTGCCGGTGGGTCCCCGCTGCTCATCCAAGCAAGCCAGCACGCATAGAGCAACTGCGGCATAGGTCGCGCCATCCACGTAGTTGGTCGCCGCCTGTGCCATCAGCGTAGGTGCGATCGTCAGCAGTATCGCTCCCACAACCGCCCGCCGACGCTGGCCCAGCACTGGCGTCAATACGGAGATCGCATACAGGAACAACGCGATGGCCAGTACCATGCCCAAGGCCTTGCCCGATTCCCACCCGAAGCCTGTGTCCATCAAAGCAGCGCCAAACAGCCAGGACAGGTTGGGGTAGTGACTGACCCATTTGTTGTTGTCGTTGCCTTCCCAGATGCTGCCAGCGTAGTACGGTTCGTCCCGGGTCCGCGCCCAATCGATGAACTCAGGTGCGCTCCAAGGGTTCCAGCCCTCGTGCAATGCCACAGTGGCTGGCTTGTGATACATGTTCCCATCCCAGGTGGCATCCTGGAATTGATTGCCCGTCCAGGCTGCAAGTGCCACCAAGGCCACAGCAAGCACCGCAGGCAGTGCCCAGTTCCGGATGCCGGCCTGCTGCACGAGCAGGGCTCCGACAGCGAAGGGCAGCACGATCCAGGCGTATGGCAGCCCCAGGTAGGTGCTGAGCGCCTTTCCCGTCACCATCAGTAGTACCAGCACGATCAGGGCTGCGGCCACGCGGCGCGGCGCAGCACTCTGCAATGGCGCAACTGCGGGGTGGCGCCCGGAGACCATCAACATTTCATTCATCAGGCTACTCAACGTTGCTGGCGGTAGTGCTCGTAGGCTGCGACAAGCATGTCCTCGTCGTTCCGGCTCGGGTGCCAGCCCAGAAGGTGCTCGGTAGGTGCAATGTCGACCACGTAATTGATGTCGGCAATCTGATACTGCTCCCGATGCAGCAATGGTTTGCCTAGCTTTTCCAGCAACGACAGGGCCATCTTCAACGGCTTGGCGGGTACTGGCACTACAACCGAGCGCGAGCCGATGCGCTTGATCGTATTGCGCAGCAACTGGCGAACTGGCGGTGCATCGCCCGATCCCAAGCTCAGTGCGACGGCGGGGAATCCCTTCTCGACCGCAGCAAGAATTGCGCTGACGACATCCTCCACGGCGATCATCTGGTAGCGGTTCCGGCCACTGCCGATGGTTGGCACGGGAAGGCCAAGGTCCATCAGCCGGAACAGCTTGATCAGGATGCCAAAGCGTCCGGGGCCCACAATCATGCGTGGACGCAGGACGGTAATCAGGTAGCCCTCGGTTCGTGCTTGTTCGCACAGCTGTTCCGACGCCGCCTTGCTGCGCCCATACGGACCCAACGGGTTGCGTCGGTGCGTTGGAGGTACAGGCAGCGATTCCGGTAGCCCGTACACCATGTCCGTGCTGGTATAGATCAAGCGCGGCTGGCGCAGTTTGCGCATCCACTTCAGTACATTGGCTGTACCGGTAACGTTGACCTCGGCGAACCAGGCGTCCTGCTCTTTTGCCGGCACGGCGTTATGGAATTGCCTTGCCGCAAGATGGTGGACGACATCACCTTCATCCAATGGCACGCGCGACAGCGCCGCAGTATCCAGAATATCCAGTTGGTGATGGACGACCCTCCCTGAAAATTCTGCAGGGAGAGGCAGCAGGTCAACGGTCTGAACTTGCTGGCCCTGTGCAAGGAGGGTCCGGACGAGATGCGATCCGGTGAAGCCCGAGCCACCAATGACAATATGCTTGGTCACGGCTCAACCCCCACGCGCGACGAGAACGACGCCAGCACAGATCAGCGCGATTCCAGCCAGCTTCATTACGCTGACCGGTTCACGGAAGAACAGATATGCAGCACCAACGACAATTACATATCCCACGCTCAGGAAGGGATACGCGAAACTCACCTGGACTTTGGAGAGGACGTACATCCAGAGCACGATGCTGATCGCATAGCACGACAGTCCGCTGAACACCCACGGATTGAAGACAATGCGGATGGCGCCCTGTGCGAGCTCAAGCACGCCCTGGTTGGTCACCAGCGAAACATTCGGCATGCCTTTGCGAAGGAAAAGCTGCGCACTCGCATTGAGGGCTACGGAGAACAGAATGAGTGGGATGAATTTGAGATACATGCGATCAACTTTGGAATGATGAGGAGGCATTACCAGTGGCGTGTCGCCGCCATTACGATGATCAGCCCGGCGAGGCCGACGCCCTGACTGACGCGGTCGCGCGCTGCGAACACGATGGGATCATCATGCATGTCGCCCCGGTGGGCGACAAACCAGGCACGGCTGATCCAGTACAGCAGCACAGGACAGAGCAGCCAGAGCACTTGGGGCGTGGCGTACAGTCTGAGGCTGTCAGGGCTGTTGATGTAGAGGGCGAAGACCAGAACGCCGATGTAGCCCGCAGCTGTTCCGAATGACTGCACCAGCGGCAGATCGGCCACGGAGTATCCGCGACCGGAGGCTTTCTGCTTTCCCTGCGTTGCAGCCGCAGTTAGTTCGGTATAGCGCTTGAGAAGGGCAAGACTGAGGAAAATGAACATCGAGAACGCGAGCAGCCAGAATGACCGTGGCGAATCGATTGCAAAAGCGCCGCCGATGATCCGCACGGTGTAAAGCGCAGCCAACACCACGACATCTATCATCACGATGCGCTTGAGCGTGAACGAATAGGCCAGGGTCGTGATGAAGTAGATCAGCAGGACCAGCGCAAACGCAGGACTTGTCCACAGCGCCAGTGCGAAGCCGGCCAGTGTCAACAGGGGGGTGGCGACCAGGCCATGAAACAGGGGTAAGGTCCCGGCCGCGAATGGTCGCTTCCGCTTTCGTGGATGCTGCCGGTCTGGTGCCAGGTCCAGCAGGTCGTTCAGCAGGTAAACGCCGGATGCGCACAGGCCGAATGCAAGGAAGGCGAGCGCCGCGTTTACCACGGCTTCTGGTTCGAACAGGCGGTGCGCGGTAAGCAGTGGAACCAGTACCAGAAGGTTCTTCAGCCACTGGTACAGCCGCAGGGCCTTGATCCAGGTGCGGAGTCCTCCGGGCTGTCCCGGCAGGTGATCGATCAACCGGGTTTGCGCGCTGGCCTGGTTTGCCAGCGATTCGGAGGCGTTGACGACGATGGCACCTGCGGCGTGCTTCCAGACCGGCAGGTCAACGCGGTGGTTGCCAAGGTAGTCGAAACCCCGTTCCCCATAGCGCTCGACGAGGGCTTCAGCCTTGGCGTGCCCGGCCAGATTGCGGGCACCATCGCTGGCGATGACCTCGTCAAAAACGCCGAGATGATCGGCGATCGGCTGGACCAGCAGCCGGTCCGAGGCGGTGCACAGGACACGCGGACGCTGCGGTGTCGCGCGCAGCATGGCCACGACACGCTCATCGTATGGCAGCGTTTCAACCTGCAAGGTCACCCGGGAAGCGAGCTGGCGCTTCACATAGGCCTTGCCGCGCAGCAGCCAGAACGGTACCAGCAAAGCAAACAGCGGGTTGCGCGCCAGCAGGGCCAACAGTGATTCGTACAGCAGGTCGCTACGCAGCAGCGTCCCGTCCAGATCGACGCACAGGGCTGCTCCCGGCGTCAACTCACCGGATCCGGCCGGTACATCATTGTGATGCGACATGTGCCGCAGTTCCCCTCATCCAATAGTGCGGGGAGTATACGAGGGGGAGTTACATTCCGACAGATTCAGGTACCGGCCCGGGGGCGTGAAGGCAGCGCATCCCAGGACAGGCTGGAGCGGCCGGTTGAGCCGTCGCAGCAGCGGCCAAGCGCAGACGGTGCAGGGTAATCAGCTCGCAGCCCGCCGTAGCGCAGGTCGTTTGTCCAGGCACCAGCGTCAAGGTGAGCTGTCCGCCAGCGGCGCTGGACAGGCCTGCCAGGTCGATGGGGTATTCACGCGTCCCTGCCTCGATCTGAAGCAAGCCGAGCGGGGCGTCATTGGCCAGCACCGTGATCTCGCGAGGTGACTGCGCCGACAGTGAAAGGATTGCCTGCAGCCGGGCGGGCTCGGATGGCAGGCGCAGGCGGAGCGAGGCGGCCGCGCCACGAACGCTGCGCCCTTGGGGAGATGGACCGTGCCAGCCACAGGAAATGAAACGATTGCTGGCATCGGCGCTGAAATCCACTGACGATCCTGCAGGCAGTGCCTCGTAGGCGGGCAACAAGGTATAGCCATCCAGTCGCACCGCAGCGTCTGGCGATACGCCGACACGGACTTCAGCCAGAGGCAGGTCATCAGGGAATACATACCTGGCTTCCAGCATCGTCCCGTCAAGTCCATCGGCCGTGTCCAGAAGCGCATGGCGATCGTAGGTCTGTGCCCCGTAACTGGCAACGATGTCCGCCCAGGCACCGTTGGCGGGGTGGGCCACGCCCTGCAGGCTGAGGGTATAGTTCCCTGCGCACAGATCCTGGTAGGCGCCATAGGCCAAGGTCCCTTCGGCGCCCTGCGAGAACAGCTTTCCATCCATCGCCTCTCCGACGATCGTATTGCTCGCATCGAAGTGGTTGCGGATGATGAAATCGTTGCGCAGCTGAGGTGCCGGGGGCGCTTCGCGTGCAGCCTGCAGGAGTTCCGGCACCAACGCGCCTGCCTTGAGCGATTGTTGTGACACCACGCGAGCCTTTCCGGCAGCAGTCCCCCACAGGCACCACTCATCGGCGGGCTGTCGTTCGTCGAACGCAAAGCAACGATCAATGTAGAGGACCTGCTGGGAATCACCTTCGGCCAGAAGGTGGCCCGAGCGGATGCCGTTCGTGCCCAACTGGGCAATTCGGCCGCGGTCATCGGCAGCGATGGCCAAGGGCGGATTCAGGGTCTGCTTACCCAACTGAATGACACCATCCACCAACTGCAGATGATCGTCGATCCGGCCCAGTTCCCATAGCGAGCTGGAATAGGCCATGAAACCTGGTAGGTGGTCCTCGCTGGCATCTGGTTCTCGACCGGGTCGGACACTCAATGAAGTGCCTGCGCCTTTCACGGAAAGCTGTGAGCGGCCAAATCCGAGCGCCACTCCCCCTTGCAGGGCATCAAGCAGTGAGGCACCCGTATCGAGAGTGGTTGCTGGTCGATCAACCTGCCTCGCGCGCAGGTCGCTGCCGAACATGAGAAGAAGGTTGCTGCGATCAGCATCGCGCAGCAGGTCGGCAATGTCGTTGGGCAGAGCCAGATGGTCCGATGCAACAACAATGATTGTATTGCGAGCGTAGGGACTGGTGCGGATGCGGCGTACGAAATCAGCAACCAGTCGGTCCGAGCAATGGATTGCGTCGAGCATCGGCCTGCGCTGGCCAAGTCCTTCATAGGCGACATCGAGGCAGGCATGGGGGATATGTCCGCTTGGATGATGTGTATCCAGAGTCAGGCCGACGAGCGCGAAAGGTGTGGTCCGCTGCGAGAGCGCAGCGAAGCGGTCCCAGAGCGCATCCAACAGGACATCATCGTGGACGCCCCATGGCGAGAAGCGGTTGTCGCCCAGCTTCAGGCTCTTGAAATAGGAGCGATCGCGTACCGTGCCGAAGCCGTGGCTGGCGAGGAACTGTCCCTTTCCAGCGAAATCAGAAGCGGCGCCTCCGATGAACTCGACGTCGTATCCGCGCTCGCGCAGGTGATCGGTCAGGCAGTACGCGCCAGGCAGGAAGCGGCCGATGCTTGCATAGCCATTGGCATCCTGGCTGAGGGAAAGGGGGACGCCGCACAGAGAACTGACCATGCCGGCGATCGTCCACGTGCCACCTTCGCGCGAGTCCACGTGCAGGAAATCCACGGCCTCGCTGCGTAGCTTGTTCAACTCTGGCGTCAGTCCAGGGAATCGCGACTCATCGAGGTAGGTGCGCTCGAAGCTTTCGGCGTAGAGAATCACCACATTGCGGTGATTCCCGAGGGGACCGTCGGGACGTACGTACTGGTCCCCTTGTGCCGGCGCAAGACGTGCCTGCCGATCCTGGCGCACCAGTGTCGCGACGTCGTAGACGATCGGATTGAAAACCAGTGTCGCCAGTAGAGAGACCGCGAACAGAGGACCGGCGGGGGCCCACCTTCGTGCCGAATGCAGGCGGGGCATGAAAGCGAGGACCAGGCATGCCATCAGTGCTGTCGAAAGCAGAACGATGGGCAAGCTGAAATCAGCGGCTCCTGCGCCGCGCATGCCTGCGCGCAAATGATAGATCACGGCGTAATCGATGCCGTTGCCACTGAGTGCATCGATGAAAAGCCAGATCGCCAGCAGCGCTCCGCAGAGCGCAGTGACCAGCAGCTTCCATCGCCGTCCATGTGTGCAATGTCGCGCAAGCAAAGCGAGCATTCCGATCCATGCCGTAAAAAGCAGGCATTTCATCGCCATCTGCATTCTCTCCCTCCAGTTGGAGCGATGGGAGGGGGAATGCTACAGAATCAAGACAGCACAAAAGGCCTGTTGCAATACGCCGACACATTTTGACGAATGGCAGGGTGAGCAATGTCCGCCCACCCTGCGAGCTGCTACGCGGATTTCGACTTACAGCGCTTTTTCAAGCTCTGGCAGGATCGCAAATAGATCCCCCACCAGACCGATATCGGCAATCTCGAAGATCGGCGAATCCGCATCCTTGTTGATCGCCACGATCGTGCCGGCATCCTTGATGCCGGTCAGGTGCTGGATGGCACCACTGATGCCCACGGCCACATACAGTTCCGGCGAAATGATCTTGCCGGTCTGGCCGACCTGCAGGTCGCTGGGCACGTAGCCGGCATCGACTGCTGCGCGCGAGGCACCGACGGCGGCGCCAAGCTTGTCGGCCAGCTGGAAGATGACCTTGAAGTTCTCTTCCGAACCGACGCCACGGCCACCGGAGACCACGCGCTTGGCGCTCTGCAGGTCCGGGCGGTCGCTGGCGCCGGCGGCAAGGCCGACGAAGCGGGTGTGGGTGGGGAGGGCAGCGTCGACGCTGGCCGCTTCAACAGAGGCACTGCCGCCCTGGGCGGCTTCCGGCCACGATGCGGCACGTACGGTGGCGACCACGATCTGGTCGGCTGGCACTTCGACGGTGATGATCGCATTGCCGGCGTAGATCGGGCGCTTGAAGCTGTGGCTGCCTTCGACGGCCATCAGGTCCGAAACCTGGTTGACACCGAGCAGGGCGGCCACGCACGGCATCAGGTCCTTGCCGAAGGTGGTCGACGGGCCGAACACGTGGGTGTAGCCCTTGGCCAGCTGCGCGATCTGCGGGGCCAGTACCTGGGCCAGCGCCTGCGCGTTGGCGGCATTGGCCACGGTCAGGACCTTGGCGACGCCGGCGATCTTGGCCGCTTCAGCCGCAACGGCGGTCGGGTCGGCGGCCAGCACCAGCACGTCGATGCTGGCGCCGGAAATGGCTGCAGCAGCGCTGACGGTCTTGGCGGTAGCGGCGTTGAGCTTGCCGTCGTGGTGCTCGGCGATGACGAGAATCTTGCTCATTACAGCAACCCCTTCTGCTTGAGTGCGGCAACCAGTTCGGCCGCGTCCTTGACCATCACACCCTTGCTGCGCTTGGACGGCGCGGCGTACTGGGTGGTCTTGAAGGTATCGGCGGCTTCAACGCCGAGGTCAGCCAGCTGCAGGGTCTCCAAGGGCTTGGCCTTGGCCTTCATGATGTCGGGCAGCTTGATGAAGCGCGGCTCGTTCAGGCGCAGGTCTGTGGTGACCACGGCCGGCAGGTCCACTTCCAGCGTTTCCAGGCCGGCGTCGACTTCACGGGTCACCGTGGCCTTGCCATCAACAATGTCCAGCTTGCTGGCGAAGGTCGCCTGCGGACGGCCCCAGAGCGTGGCCAGCATCTGGCCGGTTTGGTTGGCGTCGTCGTCGATGGCCTGCTTGCCGAGGATCACCAGATCCGGCTGTTCCTTTTCGACCAGCTTGAGCAGGGTACGGGCAGCGGTCAGCGGCTGGATGGCCTGGTCGGTGACCACATGAATGGCGCGATTGGCACCCATGGCCAGGCCGTTGCGCAGGTGCGCTTGGGCGTCGGCCGGGGCGATGGTTGCTACCACGACCTCGCTGGCGATGCCCTTGTCACGCAGGCGCAGGGCCTCTTCCAGGGCGATCTCATCGAAAGGGTTGGGGGACAGCTTGACGCCGTCGGTGACCACGCCGGAACCGTCCGGCTTGACCTGAATGCGGACGTTGTAGTCCACCACGCGCTTGTACGCGACGAGGATTTTCATCTGGTACGGGGTCCTTCAGTAACAGGGAGAACGTCCGGTCCTGAGCTAGCAACCGGTTCGGGGGTGGGACCCCGATTCTAACTGGCCTTTGGGGACCGTGCGAATGCGTATGGTGTAACGCCGTCCTGTATCCAGGTCGCGCGAGTAGCTACTCTAGCGACCGGTTCCACTGTCCCTCCGCATGCCCACATCCACCTTGCTCTCTCCATATCGGTTGCTGCTGGCGATTGCCCTTGCTGGTATGGCCGTGCGCGTGCTGTTCGTGCAATGGATCCCGTTGCAGCCGGTTGCCGATTTCGGCCGATATCTGGAGGTTGCCAGCAGCGTTGCCAGCGGCGGGGGATTTCGGATTTCAGATGTCCCATATGTATCCCAGCCACCGTTGTACCCGGGGGTACTTGGGATCTGGTTCATGCTGACAGGGGTGAGCGTGGGCGCGGGCAAGCTCCTGAACCTCCTGTTGTGTGCCGGTACACTGGCATCGTGGATCTGGATGGGTGCGCGCTTGCAACTGCGTCCGGCCTGGCAGCTCATCTCGTTGGCAGCGCTGTCATTCCATCCAGCGCTGGTGGCCTACTGCAATGTACTTGGCACCGAATCGCTAGCACTGTTCCTCGCCGTGCTCGGCATGGCACTGGCGGTTGCACGCTTTCCGGGCCGTCTCCTGTTGATGGGAGCGGTGCTGGCGCTTACCGCTTTGAACCGGCCACAGATGCTGCCCCTGCCGGGAGCGGTGGCCCTGGCTATGCTCCTGCGCGATGGCATCCACAGCTCCACCTGGCGACGGATTGGCATGATGCTGTTCGGCTTCTTACTTGTGCTTGGCCCATGGACGTTGCGCAACGCACTGATTTTCGGCCAGTTGGTGCCAGTCAGCGCGAACAGCGGGTACGTTTTGATGGTCAACAACAACGATGCCAATACGCATGGCGGATGGATGCCGTTGAGGGACGTGCCGTTGCCGGCTGCCGACCAGGCTCGGTTCGCTGATGCCGGGTTTCCCCATGAATTCTTCGCCGGCGATAGCGAGGACTGGAAGCTGCGCCACTGGACGCCTGCGGCCGACGTGATTGGCGCGGGCATCGGCCGCAATTGGATTGCCCAACACCCTGGCCGCTTTCTGCAGCTGGCGCTGTTGCGCTTGCGTGGATCATTCGATGCCGGCAGCCTCATGCACTGGCCGTTCCTGGAAAAGGGCGGTGCTCCGGTCTGGTTGGGCAGGTTAACGGGGACATTGAATCTTGTGCTGGCGGCATGGGCGGCGATTGCGCTGTTGCGCATGTGCATGCACCTGCGTAACTGGCAAACCGTTCACTGGCTGGCGGTGGCCACGCTTGGCCTGGGCCTGCTTTCGATCCTGTTGTTCGAGGGGCAGGGACGCTACCTTCTGCCGCTTCTCCCGGGGGCTCTGTTCATCATTGCGGCTGCGGGCACGCTACGCTTGCCCGGGCCAATGCTTGGTGCCCTGCGTTCCCCTGAGCGCAGCACCGCAGGCGTTTCCCAACCCCCAGCCCACCAGGAGTACAGGTAGTGCGCACTTGGCTTGTCACCGGCGGAGCCGGATTCATTGGCGGAAATTTCGTTCTGGAAGCCGTGGCGCGTGGCATCAAGGTCGTGAATCTCGATGCGCTGACCTACGCCGGCAACCTGAACACGCTATCCAGCTTGGCTCACCGCTCCGATCACGTGTTTGTACAAGGTGACATCGGCGACCGTGCCTTGGTGGCCCGCCTGCTGGCGGAACACCGACCCGAGGCGGTCTTGAACTTCGCCGCCGAAAGCCATGTGGACCGTTCCATCGACGGCCCGGGCGCGTTCATCCAGACCAATGTCGTCGGTACCCTCGGCCTGCTCGAGGCCGTGCGTGATTATTGGAAGGCGCTGCCTGCCGAGCAGGGCGCGGCCTTCCGCTTCCTGCACGTGTCCACCGACGAGGTGTACGGCACGCTGGGTGAGACCGGAAAGTTCAGCGAAACCACGCCGTATGCGCCGAATTCGCCGTACTCGGCGTCCAAGGCCGCCTCGGATCACTTGGTGCGCGCGTTCCACCACACCTACGGGCTGCCGGTGCTGACCACCAACTGTTCCAACAACTACGGTCCGTACCACTTCCCCGAGAAGTTGATCCCGCTGGTGATCGCCAAGGCGCTGGCCGGTGAGCCGCTGCCGGTGTACGGCGATGGCAAGCAGGTGCGCGACTGGCTGTTCGTGTCCGACCACTGCGAGGCGATCCGCACCGTACTGGCCAAGGGCCAGGTGGGCGAGACCTACAACGTGGGCGGCAACTCGGAGAAGGAGAACATCGAAGTGGTGCACGCGATCTGCGCGCTGCTCGATGCCCGCCGCCCGCGTGAGGATGGCCAGCCGCGCAGCAGCCAGATCACCTACGTCGCCGACCGTCCGGGGCATGACCGCCGCTACGCGATCGATGCCAGCAAGTTGAAGGACCAGCTGGGCTGGGAGCCGAAGTACACCTTCGAGCAGGGCGTCGGCTTCACGGTCGACTGGTACCTGGACAACCAGGAATGGGTGAATGGCGTGCTTGACGGCAGCTACCGCCTGCAGCGCATCGGCAACGCGGCCTGAACCCAGGAGACGACATGACCCAGCGCAAGGGCATCATCCTCGCCGGCGGCTCCGGCACCCGGCTGTATCCGATCACCAAGGGCGTCAGCAAGCAGCTGCTGCCGGTGTATGACAAGCCGATGATCTATTACCCGCTCAGTGTGCTGATGCTGGCGGGCATCCGTGAAGTGCTGATCATCAACACCCCGCACGAACAGGCGTTGTTCCAGCAGTTGCTGGGCGATGGCTCGCAGTGGGGCATGGACATCCAGTACGCCGTGCAACCGAGCCCTGATGGGCTTGCGCAGGCTTATCTGATCGGTCGCGACTATCTGGCGGGCAGGCCGAGCTGCCTGGTGCTGGGTGACAACATTTTCCATGGGCATGGACTGAGCGAAACCCTGCGACGCGCCGATGTGCGCACTGATGGCGCGACGGTGTTCGGCTACTGGGTCAATGATCCCAAGCGCTATGGTGTGGCCGAGTTCGACAAGAGCGGCAGGGTCATCAATCTGGTCGAGAAACCGGAAAACCCGCGTTCGAATTACGCTGTGACCGGGCTGTACTTCTACGATGGCAATGCCAGTGATTACGCTGCCGATCTGAAGCCTTCGCCACGCGGCGAACTGGAAATCACCGATCTGAACCAGCGCTACCTGCGCGAGGGTCGTCTGCATCTGGAGCCGCTTGGCCGCGGTTACGCTTGGCTCGATACCGGCACACACCAGTCATTGCTGGAAGCGTCGAACTTCATCGAGACCATTCAGACCCGGCAGGGCCTGCAGGTCTGCTGCCCGGAAGAAATTGCTTTCGGAAAAGGCTGGATCGACGCCACGCAGTTGGAAGCACTTGCCGCGCCGTTGATCAAGAATGAGTACGGCCAGTACCTGCACAAGCTCGCATTGCGTGGAGTTGTTCCGTGAAAGTGATTGAAACCAGGCTGCCCGGCTGCAGGGTGATCGAGCCGGCAGTTTTCGGCGATGCCCGAGGCTATTTCTTCGAGACCTGGAACGCCGAGCGTTTTGCCGCGCAGGGTCTGCCCGATCGCTTTGTGCAGAGTAACGTCTCCACTTCTGCCAAGGGTGTGCTGCGGGGCCTGCATTACCAGTGGCCGCGCCCGCAGGGCAAGCTGGTCAGCGTGCTGGAAGGCGAGGTGTATGACGTGGCAGTCGACATCCGTCGCGGCTCGCCGACTTTCGGCCAATGGGAAGCGGTGGTACTGAGTGCGGAGAACAAGAAGCAGTTCTGGATTCCGGAAGGCTTCGCGCACGGCTTTGCAGTGCTGTCCGAGCGCGCGGTGTTCAGCTATCTCTGCACCGAGGTCTATCTGAAGGACTTCGATGCCGGCGTGCGCTGGAACGACGCTGGCATCGCCGTGGATTGGCCGGTCAGCGCACCGACGCTGTCGGCCAAGGACGAGAACGCGCCGTTCCTGAAGGACATCGCCGAGGACCGCCTGCCGGTCTACGTGCCGTGACCGTGCTGCTGTTCGGCGGCAACGGCCAGCTCGGCCAGGAACTGCTGCGCGCACTGGCCCCGTTGGGTACGGTGGTTGCGACCACCCGCAGCGGCACGTTGCCCGATGGCAGCACCTGCGAGATGGCTGATTTCGGCCAGCCTGAGAGCCTTCCGGCGCTGCTCGATCGCCTGCAGCCATCGGTGGTGGTCAACGCAGCGGCCTACACGGCAGTGGATCGTGCAGAGCAGGATGCGGAGGCTGCGTTTGCTGCCAACGCACAGGCGCCGGGCGTGGTCGCGCGCTGGTGTGCCGCCCATGGCGTGCCGTTCGTGCATTACTCCACCGACTACGTGTTCGATGGTCAGGGCAGTGCGCCTTACCGCGAGGACGAACCGACCGCGCCGCTGGGCGTGTACGGCACCAGCAAGCGTGATGGCGAGGACGCTGTACGCGCTGCCGGCGGCCGTCATCTGATCTTCCGCACGGCGTGGGTGTATGCCTCGCACGGCGCAAACTTCCTGCGCACGATGCTGCGGGTGGGCGCTGAGCGCGATCAGCTGCGTGTGGTGGCCGACCAGATCGGCACGCCGACGCCGGCGGCATTGATCGCTGATGTCACCGTGCAGGCGCTGCAGCATCCGGGCGCGCTGTCGGGGACGTGGCACCTGACGGCGTCGGGGCAGACCAGCTGGCATGGCTTTGCCGAAGCGATTTTCGCTGAAGCGTTGGCGACGGGCGTGCTGGACAAGGTGCCGTCGGTTGAAGCCATCCCCAGTTCCGAATACCCGACCCCGGCCAAGCGTCCCGCATGGTCGGTGCTCGACAACCGCAAGCTGCAGCAGGATTTCGGCATCGAAGTGCCGACGTGGCAGGACGGCCTGAAGCGGGTCATGGCTGAGATTGCCTGACCCGGTAGGCGATGTGCCGACCAACGGTCGGCACCCACCCCGACCAACGGTGGGCGCCGGCCCCAACCAACGGTCGGCACCCACCGCAGGGCGTCGGGTCAACTCCGCCCGTAGGTATCCTCGAATCGAACGATATCGTCCTCGCCGAGGTAACTGCCCGACTGCACTTCAATCAGCTCCAGCGGCAGCTTGCCCGGGTTGCGCAGACGATGGGTCACGCCCAGCGGGATGTAGGTGCTCTGGTTTTCGCTCAGCAGGATTACCTCGTCACCGCGGGTGACTTCAGCAGTGCCGCTGACCACGATCCAGTGCTCGGCACGGTGATGATGCATCTGCAGGCTCAGCGTGCCGCCCGGCTTGACGGTGATGCGCTTGACTTGGAAACGCTCGCCATTGTCGATCGAATCGTAGGCGCCCCATGGGCGATAGACCTTGCGATGCCAGGTCGCCTCGCTGCGGCCGCCGGCCTTCAACTGCGCTACCACGGTCTTGACCTCCTGCATGCGGTCGCCCTTGCCTACCAATACCGCGTCATCGGTCTCGACCACGATCACGTCGTCCAGGCCGACCAGGGCGACAAGGCGCTGTGCATAGGCATAGGTATTGCGGCAGTCGATGGCGATCACATCGCCCTGGTGGGCATTGCCGTCGCCGTCCTGCTGCGATACATCGCGCAGTGCGGTCCATGAGCCAACATCGTTCCAGCCGGCATCCAGGGGCACCACCACCGCGTCGGCAGTCTTTTCCATCACCGCGTAATCGATCGAATCGGAGGGCACTGCGGTGAACGCGTCCTTGTCCAGCCGGGTGAAATCGGCATCCCGGCGTGCGCTCTGCCAGGCGGCGCGGCAGGCAGCCAACATGGCCGGCTGCAGACGTTCCAACTCCTGAAGGTAGCGCGAGGCCTTGAACAGGAACATGCCGCTGTTCCAGTAGTACTGCCCACTGGCAACGTAACCGGTCGCGGTGTCCAGATCGGGTTTCTCGACGAACCGTTCGACCGCGCGCGCACCCTGGCCATCGGCGGCCTTGATGTAGCCATAGCCGGTTTCCGGACCGGTCGGCACGATGCCGAAGGTGACCAGCTTGCCAGCTTCCGCAGCGCCGGCAGCTGCCTGTACTGCCGTGCGGAACGCCGCTTCATCGGAGATTACGTGATCGGAGGGCAGCACCAGCAGCAACGCATCGCTGCCATCGCGGGTCGCTTCCAGCGCGGCCACCGCGATTGCCGGTGCCGTATTGCGGCCGACCGGCTCAAGGATGATCGCGGCCGGCTCGGCGCCAACCTGCTGCAGCTGTTCGGCGGCAACGAAGCGATGTTCCTCGTTGGCGATCACCAGCGGCCCACGTGCGGCGATGGGCGCCACGCGCTGCCAGGTCGCCTGCAGCATTGTTTCCTCACCAGCCAGTGGCAGAAACTGCTTGGGATAGGCCTCGCGCGAGAGCGGCCACAGGCGGGTGCCGGAACCGCCGGACAAGATAACGGGCTGGATGTTACTCATGATCTTCCTTTGATTATTTCTGCAGCAGGCAGGAAATTTCGTCGGTACGCGCCTGCATGAGAGCGGCGTCCCCACGCGATTCAACGTTCAAGCGCAGCAGCGGCTCGGTGTTGGAACTGCGCAGGTTGAAGCGCCAGTCGCCGAAGTCGGCACTGATGCCATCGGTATGGTCCAGCGCCGGCGACTGCGCGGCGAAGTGTTCCATCACGCGGGCCACGGACGCCTTCGCATCGCTGACCTTGAAGTTGATTTCGCCGCTGCACGGATAGGCGGCCATGCGGTCTTCGACCCAGTCGGCCAGCGAGCGGCCGCTTTCAGAGATCAGCTGGGCGATCAGCAGCCACGGGATCATGCCCGAATCGGCATAGGCGAACTCGCGGAAGTAGTGGTGGGCGCTCATCTCGCCGCCGTACACGGCGTCCTCGGCGCGCATCTTTTCCTTGATGAAGGCATGGCCGCTCTTGCACAGCACCGGCACGCCACCGGCCTGCTCGACCATCTCCACGGTGTTCCAGACCAGGCGCGGGTCGTGCACGATCTTGCCGCCCGGGTTGCGGTCCAGCGCGGCCTTGGCCAGCAGGCCGACCAGATAATAGCCCTCGATGAAGCGGCCGGTGTGGTCGAAGAAGAAGCAGCGATCGAAGTCACCATCCCAGGCGATGCCGAAATCGGCGCCGTGCTGGCGCACTGCCTCGGCGGTGGCGGCACGGTTTTCCGGCAGCAGCGGGTTGGGGATACCGTTGGGGAAGTTGCCGTCGGGTTCGTGGCAGATGCGGATGAACTCGAACGGCAGGTGCGGTGCCAGCAGGTCGACGATGGCGCCGGCGCCGCCGTTGCCGGCGTTGACCACCAGCTTCAGCGGCTTGAGCTTGCCGGCGTTGACATAGGACAGCAGGTGGTCGACATAAGCGCTCTTGTCGTGCTGGGCGATCTGCCCGGCGCTGGCAGGCCTGGCCGGCGCGGTATCGGCAGCCACCGCATCGGAGATCGCGAACAGGCCGGTATCGGAGCTGATCGGCCGGGCATTCTCCTTGACCAGCTTCATGCCGTTGTAGTCCATCGGGTTGTGGCTGGCGGTCACCATGACCCCACCGGCCGCACGCAGATGGTCGGTCTGGAAGTAGACCTCTTCGGTGCCACACAGGCCGATGTCGATTACTTCGCGGCCGGTACCGCGCAGACCTGCCGCCAACGCATCCTGCAGCGCTGCGCTGGTCAGGCGCACGTCGTGCCCCAGCACCACCGGGCCTGGCGACAACTGATCAGCCAGGGCCACACCGATACGGCGGGCAAGGTCTTCGTTCAGTTCTTCCGGCACGCGGCCGCGGATGTCATAGGCCTTGAAGGCGGGCAGGGGCATGGTGGAATCCTTTGTCAGATCAGCTGGCTAGTGTAATCCCAGCGCCGTGTGGGAATCGTTTCCACAGGCCCAACGGCGGCTGACCGCCGGTGTCAGGTCCGGCTGGCCCTGCGCCTGCCAGCGGTGCGTTTACCTGGCGCGCCGGGCAGCGGAGACAGCAACGCCTCCAGATCGGCTGCGTCGAAACGTGGGCCTGTGCCACCACCGCCCTCCAGGATCGCGTCGGCCAAGTCGGCCTTGCGCTGCTGCAGCTCGGCGATCCGTTCCTCGACGCTGCCGGCGGTGATCAGCTTGTAGACAAACACCGGCTGGTCCTGGCCGATGCGATGGGCACGGTCGGTGGCCTGGTTCTCGGCGGCCGGGTTCCACCAGGGATCGAAGTGGATGACGGTGTCGGCGGCGGTCAGGTTCAGGCCTACGCCACCGGCCTTCAGGCTGATCAGGAACACCGGAACCTCGCCCTGCATGAAGCGCTGCACCGGCGTGACCCGGTTCTGGGTGTCGCCGGTCAGGGTCACGTAGGCCAGGCCCAATGCATCCAATGCCTGAGCAATCAGGGCCAGCATGCCGGTGAACTGCGAGAACAGCAGGATGCGCCTTCCTTCTTCGACCATGGACGGCAGCATCTCGCGCAGCAGGTCCAGCTTGGCCGAACCGGCAGCGCGAGCGGGTGTCTCGCCTGGCAGCAGACGCGGATCGCAGCAGACCTGGCGCAACTTCAGCAACGCGTCCAGTACCACGATGTGATTGCGCGCCAGTCCGCTGCCGTTGATCGCATCGCGGACCTGCTTTTCCATTGCCGCACGCACGGTTTCGTAGAGATCGCGCTGGGCGCCTTCCATCGCCACCGTGCGGGTGATGACCGTCTTTGGTGGAAGCTCGGAAGCGACCTGGTCCTTGCGCCGGCGCAGGATGAAAGGTCGCAGCCGCTGGGCCAGCAGCTGAGCACGCCGCTGGTCGCTGCCGCGTTCGATGGGATGGCGCCAGTGCTGGTTGAACTGTTTTTCGCTGCCGAGCAGGCCGGGCAGCAGGAAGTCGAACTGCGTCCACAGCTCGCCCAGATGGTTCTCCAGCGGGGTGCCGGTCAGGCACAGGCGATGACGCGCCTGCAGCGTGCGCAGCGTGGCCGCCGCGCGCGACCTGGGATTCTTCACCTGCTGTGCCTCATCCAGGATCAGCAGATGGTAGGAATGCGCCTGCAGCGCCGGTTCGTCGCGCCACAGCAGGGGATAGGTAGTCAGTATCAGGTCATGGGCGGCAATGGCGTCGAAATGCGTGTCACGTGCGGGGCCGTGCAGGGTCAGTACACGCAGATCCGGGGTGAAGCGCGCCGCTTCGCTCTGCCAGTTGTGCAGCAATGAGGTTGGCACGACCACCAGCGCCGGTTTGTCCAGGCGGCCACTCTGCTTTTCAAGCAGCAGATGGGCCAGGGTCTGCAGTGTCTTGCCCAGGCCCATGTCATCGGCCAGCACGCCGCCCAGGCCCTGCTGGCGCAGGTACTGCAGCCAGGACAGGCCTTCAAGCTGGTAGCTGCGCAGCGTCGCGCGCAAACCCTGGGGCGCTGGGACAGCGGTCATCGCCGGTGCGTCCAGCAGGCGCTGCACGCGTGCACGGGTATCGTTGCTGCTGTGCAGCCGCAACTGCGCAGCTTCCTGCAGTGCCTGCAGGCGTCCGCGATCATGCGCCTGCAGGCGCAGCGGTTGCCCGCGGTCGCCGAACAGATCCGCAAGCAGCGCGATCACCGGCTTCAGCCGGGCTGCCCGCAGGGCAAGACGTTCATTGTCTGCCGTCGTCAGCAATACGTTCTCGTCATCGCCAATCGCGTCCAGCTGGCCGCGCAGCCAGCGCGGATCGGACTGCAGCACACCCTGCAGCAGCGGAACCAGCGCAATGCTGCGGCCATCGACGTCGATGGTCAGGGCCAGGTCGAGCTCGTTGCTGTCGGTGGGCACAGACCGGACATCCAGGTCGATCTCCTCCACCCGGGTGATGCGATGGCGGAAGGCATCGTCAGTTTCGATCTTCCAGCCCAGTGCTTCCAGCCGCAGCACGTCCTCCAGCAGGAAGCGGGTCCAGTCGAAACTGCGCAGCTCGAACAACGGGCCGCCGCCGTCCAGCACGATGCGCGGTTGCCGCTCGCGGTGCAGGTGGACGCTGTGCAGTTCAGCCTCGCGCCGTGCCTCCCCGGCCAGGTCACGCGGCAGCAGGTAGAGCTGGCCCTCGGCGTCGTGCACGAACAGCGAGGGGTCGTCGAGAAAACGCACGTGCTCGTCGTACTCGAACGCGACGGTGGCGACGTCGAGCCATTGCGAGGGGTCACGATCGGTGAGCCAGGCAGGTCGGTATTCCATGCTGTGCAGATGCAGGATCGGCGTCATCGCCTGGATCTGCAGGGTAGGCAGTATCGGATCGGCGGCCGCACGCAGCGAACCCGGTTCACCCTCCAGTGAGTTCCGCAGTGCGGCCAGCAACACGGCGGCGACATGCTCGCAGTGCGTGCCAGCCGGACAGGTGCAGCGACTCTGCAGGGGGCTGTGCGGGGTGCGGGCGCTGGCATCCAAGTCGATCGCTACCTGCCAGCCCTCGACCTGGGCGGTCAGCAGCGGTGACCGGTAGCCCAGCTCGCGCACTGCCGACACGTGGTGGTTGCCCTTTTCCAGCGTCCCGGCATCCAGCCAGCGGGACAGTTCCCCTCCGGTGAATACTTCGGCCATGCGTCGTCCTGTCCTCTCCATCTACAGCACGCGTTGCCAAGGGCACCGCAAGCGGGAAAGCGAACATTCTACGGATTGGCAGCCCGGCATGCCGGTTCATGCTGCGGCGCATCCCAGCCGGCTTCGAGTGTGCCGCTAGAATGGCGGCATTCTCACCGGGTAGGGCAGTATAGATGCAGCAATCAACTTCCAGCGGCACGCGCAGCAAGCGTTTCGCCTCTGCGGCGCAGGCCCTGCAGGGTGTGGTCGCCGATGGCCAGACCCTGGCCGTGGGGGGCTTCGGCCTGTGCGGCATTCCCGAGGCACTGATCGCCGCGTTGCGCGACAGTGGCGCCAAGGGCCTGACCGTGATCTCCAACAACGCCGGCGTCGATGGCTTCGGCCTGGGCCAGCTGCTGGAAACCCGGCAGATCAGCAAGATGATTTCGTCATACGTGGGCGAGAACAAGGAATTCGAACGGCAGTTCCTGGCCGGCGAGCTGGAGCTGGAATTCAATCCGCAGGGCACCCTGGCCGAGCGCCTGCGTGCCGGCGGGGCGGGTATCCCGGCGTTCTTCACCGCCACCGGCTACGGCACCGTGGTCGCCGAGGGCAAGGAAACCCGTGAGTTCGATGGCAAGCACTACGTGATGGAAACCGCGCTGCGCGCCGACGTTGCCCTGGTCAAGGCCTGGAAGGCCGACGAGGCCGGCAACCTGGTGTTCCGCAAGACCGCGCGCAACTTCAACCCGGCCTGTGCGATGGCCGGCAAGGTCTGCATCGTGGAAGTGGAGGAGGTGGTGCCGGTCGGCAGCATCGATCCGGACCAGGTGCACCTGCCGGGCATCTACGTGCACCGCATCGTGCACAACCCCACCCCTGAAAAACGTATCGAACAGCGCACCATCTGTGCGGAGGGCAACTGACATGGCATGGACCCGCGATGAGATGGCGGCGCGCGCTGCGCGTGAACTGACCGATGGCGCCTACGTGAACCTGGGCATCGGCCTGCCGACGCTGGTGGCCAACCACATTCCCGAAGGCGTGGACGTGTGGCTGCAGTCGGAAAACGGCCTGTTGGGCATCGGTCCGTTCCCCACCGAGGCCGAGGTGGACGCCGACCTGATCAATGCCGGCAAGCAGACCGTCACCGCACGTGCGGGCGCCAGCTACTTCGGCAGCCATGACAGCTTTGCGATGATCCGCGGTGGCCACGTCAACCTGGCCATCCTCGGTGCGATGCAGGTGACGGACAAGGGCGACCTGGCCAACTGGATGGTGCCCGGCAAGATGGTCAAGGGCATGGGCGGTGCGATGGACCTGGTGGCCGGCGTGCAGCGCGTGGTGGTGCTGATGGAGCACACCGCCAAGAACGGCGAGCACAAGATCCTGGCCGAATGCACGCTGCCGCTGACCGGTGTGGGCGTGGTCGACCGCATCATCACCGACCTGGCGGTGTTCGATGTGACCGATGACGGTCTGGTGCTGGTGGAGACCGCCGCGGGTGTGGGCGAGGATGAGTTGAAGGAAAAGACCGGCGTCGCGTTCCGCTGACGGGCATCGGTCCCGTGCCCCGCAGGGCCAGCATCAGTGCTGGTCCTGCGCTGCCGCGATAACGTAGCCTGCGTTGATCACGATGTCCGGCAGCAGCTGGGCAAGCGCTCCGGACGCATCCATTGCGTTGAGTTCGCTGGGATGGAGATGCGCATCCAACAGAGGTCTGAGGGCTTCTGTTCGCAGCCAGGCAGCGCGGACGATTCGTGGCATCGGGCGCTGAGCCAGTCCCAGGCGGGTCGCCCAGCGAAGATGGCTGCTGCAGACATCGGTGCGTTCCGGCGCGGCTATTGGCATCATCCCCAGCGACGGCCGTTGCGTGAATTCCTCAAGCACCTTTTTTATCGCGCCCGCTGTCGGTATGTGCTGCGGGACGGTGTTCCCGCGCATGTCCAGCCAGCATGCCAGCAGAGCGCCCTCCGAGGAATGCTCCTGCAGTAGTTGAAGCAGGCTGGTCAGCGCATTGCCGGCATGGCCGATGACCTCGGCGGGTGCGTTCCGCGGGCGCAGGGCGGCAGGCACGAACAAGCGATACTGCACCCCGAGGTCGCCCGCAGCAGTGAGCACCGCGGCGATCGCATCGGGATCGTCAAGCAGGACCATCAAGCAGGCACGCGCCTGACCTGGCGGTGGGGCCGGGGACAAGGCCTCGCGCGTCGCCTGCAGCCATGCATGCCCCAGCCGCGCGTCTGGCTCGAGCACTGCCCCTTCGGCCCATTCGTTCCAGGCGTTGATGAAGACCAGGCGTTGCTCTGCCGGTACTGCCGACAGTCGCTGATGCACTGTGGTGCGCAGCCAGTCGCGGTAGCCGCGCGGCGAGGCATGCAGGTACACCCGTCCGCGGCCGGAGCGACGCGCTTCGTTGTCCCAGCCAGGGTTCACGCCGGGATACAACGGATAGTCCGGCAACGGGCGCGTACTGATCTCGGCAGCGAGTTCACGCCAGTCGCGGACATCACCATTGAAATCGGGATTGAGCAGCCACTGCCGCGCCGACAGCGAGGAAGGGTTGCTCATGTTCGGAGGGAACTCGACTGCTGCGTCGAATCCGATGTCACGTGGGTCAGGCCGTTCAAAGCCTTGAACGTAGGCCAGATGGATCTCGCCCACGCCATTGTCGCGACACCAGCGGCGCCAACGGTCGGCGGTGGCACGTGCATCGGGCAGCAGATGGGGACGGTAGACCAGCAGCATCGGCAGGCCATCGACCTTCAACGCGCGCCGGTCGCGCAGATAGGGCGCGATGTGGGCGATGAAGGCCAGATCGTCTTCGGCGCTGTGCTGCTGGCCGATCAGGATGTCATCGTCGCGCCCGTCCCAGCGCCGCGCCCAGTTCTCGTTGGCCCAGCACAGGCAGAACGGCAGGTCGATGCTGTCGTCGTCCAGCCACTGGCGCAGCGGGTCTTCCATCAGCGTGCGGCCGCTGAACCAGTAGTAGTAGAAGCAGAACGCGCCGATGCCATACTCCGCAGCCAAACGCGCCTGGTCACGCATCACTTGCGGATTGCGCAGGTCGTAGAAGCCGAGGTCGGCAGGCAGGCGTGGCTGCACGTGGCCTTCGAACTGCGGCAGGGCACGGGTGACATTGCGCCATTCTGTAAAGCCCTTGCCCCACCAGGCATCGTTCTCCGGGAACGTGTGGAACTGCGGCAGGTAGAACGCCACCAGGGTAGCGGGCAGTGGCGAGGGCAGGATGCCTTCGCGCCAGGGGACGTGGCCGATCGCTGGCTCGTCGGCGCGCCACCGCAATTGGGCACTGGGGCGCGGTCCGCTGGCGTCCTGCTGTCCTTTCGGCGGCGGCGGCACCCAGTCGCCATGACGGGCCAGCCAGCGCGTGCGCAGACGGTCGCGCTGCCCCTCCGACAGCGGCAGCGCCCGGAAAGCTGCACGCAGCAGCGGGAACAGCACCTGACGCAAGCGGGTGTTGGTCATCGGACGCGTTCCGGTAAGGGGGAACGGAAACTCGGCATCACATTGAGAGCATCGGTCATGCCCCCATTTTCGGGGTTGGCGGCCACGGCGGCAAACATGCCGTGCTAGCGTTGGTCGATGCTGTTCCCGACCGACATTTCCGACGCTGATGTCCGCCATTTGCCAGGCTGGTTGCCTGATGGGCAGGCTGATGCCCTGCAGCAGGCGCTGCAAGCCGAAATCCCGTGGGAAATCCACCGCATCCGCATGTTCGGCAATTGGGTGGATTCGCCTCGCTTGAGCTGCTGGATCGGTGATCCGCAGGCGCGTTACCGCTATTCAGGCGCCGAGTTCATCCCGCATCCGTGGTCACCGTTGCTGCAGGAACTGCGCATGCGCCTGCAGGAACAGGGCACGGGCGAGTTCAACAGCGTACTGCTCAACCGCTATCGCGGCGGCACCGACTACATGGGCTGGCACAGCGATGACGAGCCCGAGCTGGGGCCGGCGCCGCTGATCGCTTCGTTGAGCCTCGGCGCAGCGCGGCGGTTCCTGCTGCGCCGCCGCGATGACACCACGCGCAAGGCGGAATTCCTGCTCGGTCATGGCGACCTGCTGCTGATGGGCGGCGCCACCCAGCGCCACTACCAGCATGCGCTGCCGAAGATGGCGCGGGTGCAGGGCGAACGCATCAACCTGACATTCCGCTGGATCCATCCGCGTTGACCGGGGTTCGCCGGGCATGGCCCGGCGCTACCAGGAACAGGTGGCGGTAGCGCCGGGCCATGCCCGGCGTGCAAAACGGGCAACCTCAGCGCTTCAGCGCCTGCTTGTCATTCTGCCCGCTGGTCAGCGTCCAGCCCACTACGTCCTGGGCCACCTGCTGCAGGCCACGCTCGAAGGCGGCGGCTACGGCCGACACGTCGGTGCTGCCCACCGGCTGCAGCTGGCGGAAGGTACGGTCGGCGACCACCCGCTGGCTGGTCACGTCGATCAGCTTGGCGTTGATCTCGATGACGACCGTCGGCGTGGGCTGGCCCTGGTAGTCCGATTCGAAGCGACGGACGTCGGTGGACAGCTTGTAGTCGGCGCGGATGCCGGCGGCGACGCGGGCCACGCCGTGGATGCGGCCGGAATCCTCGAAGCCGCGCAGCAGGGTGTCCTCGATCATGTCGGTGGCCGGCTGCGCCCAGCTGGCGCCCTTGTAGATCTCCAGCTCCGACGGCGTCGGCCGTACGTTGATGCGCGGGCTGTCGACCATGCGCGCGGCGCTGGGCTTGGCCAGCACCAGCTGCCAGTCGGCCTGCGGCCAGCTGGGGTCGACCTTGACCTGCACGGCCGGCGAATACAGGGTGACGGGGTTCTTGTCGCCGCTGCCGAGGATCGAGCAGCCACCCAGCAGGGTGGCCAGCGACGCTGCCAGCAGCAGGCGCGGAAGGGTGGTCGGGCTCATTTGGGTTCGAACTCCTTCGGGGCGTCGCGGCCGAGCAGGTAGCGCGCGGGGTTGTTCTCGAGGCGGTCGCTGACCCGGCGCAGGTCGCGGATCAGGCCACGCAGTTCACCCAGGGTCGGGCCGAGCTGGCCCAGGCCGTCATTGGCGAAGCTGTTGATGGCGGCGCGGTTCTCGCCAAGGATCGAATCGGCATTGCCGGCGGCCGAATCAAGCTTGGCCAGGGTGGCGTCGAGCTTGTCGATGATGCCCGGCAGCTGCTGCACCAGGTTCTTGTCCAGGCGCTCGATGGTGCCGTTGGTGGTCTTCAGGGTGGTGTCCAGGCTGCGCGCGGCATCGCGCGCGCTGAGCAGCAGCGACTGCGTGCCCTGGTCGCGGTCGGCCAGGCCGCCACTGATCGTTTCCAGGTTGGCCAGGGTGGCGTTGATCGAGGCGACGTTGCGGTCGCTGAGGATCTGGTCCATGCGCTCGACGATGCGGTTGGCCACGTCGGTGATGTTCTGCAGCGCCGACGGCGTGGTCGGGATGATCGGTGCCGGATCCTTGTTGACCGTGGTCAACGCCGGCGACTGTGGCGTGCCGCCGCTGAGCTGGATGATCGACGGACCGGTCAGGCTGGTGATTGCCAGCTTGGCGCGGGTATCGGTCTTGACCGGCGTGGTCGAGTTCAGGCGGATGCGCGCGACCACCTGGCGCGGGTCATCCGGTACCAGGTTCAGTTCGGTGATCGAGCCCACCGCGATGCCGTTGTACTGCACCGGGCTGCCGACCGACAGGCCGGTCACCGCTTCGCGGAACACCACCCGGTATTCCTGCCAGGTGCGGTCGGAGGAGTACTTGGCGGCCCACAGGCCGAAGGCCAGCAGGGCCAGGCCGGTGATCAGGGTGAACGCGCCGATCAGCACGTAGTTGGCTTTTGTTTCCATGGCTCAGGCACTCTCGATCTGTTCGCCACGCGCAGCGCGCGCGCGGGGTCCGTGGAAGTATTCCTGGATCCACGGATGATCCAGTCTCTCGATTTCCGGCAGCGGCGCATTGGCCACCACCTTGCGGTCGGCGATGACCGCCACCCGGTCGCAGATCGCATACAGCGTGTCCAGGTCGTGGGTGATCAGGAACACGGTCAGCCCCAGCGCTTCCTGCAGCGTCTTGATCAGGCGGTCGAACGCGGCCGCACCGATCGGGTCCAGGCCGGCGGTGGGCTCATCCAGGAACAGCAGCGGTGGATCCAGCGCCAGCGCACGTGCCAGGCCGGCGCGCTTGCGCATGCCGCCAGACAGCTGCGAGGGCAACTTGTTGATGGCATCGGCGGGCAGGCCGGCCAGTTTTACCTTCAGCAGCGCCAGCTCGTAATGCCAGCGTTCGGGCAGTTCGCGGTGGTGTTCCTTCAGTGGCACCTGCACGTTCTCGCCGACGGTCAGCGACGAGAACAGGGCGCCGTCCTGGAACAGCACGCCGGTGTTGCGCTCGATATGCAGGCGGCTCTCGGGATCGTCGGCGCGCGCATCGCGACCGAGCACCTCGATCTGCCCTTCATCCGGCACGCGCAGCCCGAGGATCGAGCGCATCAGCACTGATTTGCCGGTACCCGAGCCGCCCACCACGCCAAGGATCTCGCCACGGCGCACGTCCAGGTCCAGCCCTTCATGCACGGTCTGGCTGCCAAAGCGGTTGACCAGCCCGCGCACGCGGATGGCCAGGTCGTGGCCGTCGTCGTCCTGCATGGGCACGTCTTCGGGGGGCAGATGCGTAGTCATGTCACCAGTCCATGTGCATGAACCACAACGCCGCGAAGGCATCGATGATGATCACCAGCGAGATCGTCTGCACCACGCTGGAGGTGGTGCGTTCGCCGACCGACTGCGCGGTACCTTCCACCTTCAGGCCTTCCAGGCAGCCGATCAGGCCGATCACCAGCGCGAACACCGGCGCCTTGGACAGGCCCACCAGCATGTGCCGCACTTCCATCGTTTCGTGCATGCGCGCGATGTACATCTGCGGCGGGATGTCCAGGTCGAACGCGCCGACGGTGATGCCGCCGGCCAGGCCGGCGACCATCGCGATGAAGGTCAGCAGCGGCAGGGTCAACAGCAGCGCGACCAGGCGCGGCAGTACCAGCAGGTCGATGGGGTCGAGCCCCAGGGTGCGCATCGCATCGATTTCCTCGCGTGCCTTCATCGCACCGATCTGCGCGGTGAAGGCACTGGCGGTACGGCCGGCGAGCACGATCGCGGTCAGCAGCACGGCGAATTCGCGCAGGAAGGCGATGTTCACCAGCTCAACCACATAGATCTCCGCACCGAAGTCGCGCAGGATGGTCGAGCCGAGGAAGGCGATCACCGCGCCGACCAGATAGGACAGCAGCGCCACCAGCGGCACCGCATCCAACCCGACCTGTTCCATCTGGTGCACGGTCGCGGTCAGGCGGAAACGTCGAGGTTCCTTGACCAGGCGCGCACCCTTGACCAGGTTCTCGCCGAGGAAGCTGCACAGTGCCTTGATGTTGTGGCCAGTGGCATGGACGCTGACACCCAGCCGCTCCAGTGCCGCCAGTACGCCGAAGTCACGCTTCGGCTTCGGGCGGTCGTCGGCTACTTCTTCAATGGTGCACACCAGCGCCTGGTGGTCCGAGCGGAACTGCAACGCGTCTTCGCTGAGGTCAGCGCGATGGGCGACGCGCAGCACCTGCAGCACGCCGGCGGAGTCGAGCAGCTCGATGCCGGTAGCGTCGATGCCGGTCAGCTTGTCCGGAACGCCACGCAGCACTTCGGCCGCGGCCAGCGCGGTCTTCAGGGTCCAGTGGCCGGACAGCCGGATCAATCCCGGATCCTGAGCGTCCTGTTCGAGCTGGGGGGCGTGGGTCGGGGTCATGGGGGCCATTCGGGTCGCAGCATAACCGTTCTGAATTGCACGTCGCGTCGAACCAGGATGAATTTCTCCAGCAGAGCCTGACGTAGGTAATACTACGGCGCATGTCCGCAGACGCTCACACGATCCCCACGCCCCAGGCCACCTACGCGCAGCGCGTGGCCTTCGTTTCCGAGATCGCCGGCCGCCTGCACAGCTACGGCACAACGGCCCAGCGCCTGGAAGCGGCGGTGGTTGCCTTGGCCCGACAGCTCGATCTGGATTGTGAACCGTGGTCGAACCCCACCGGCATCATCCTCAGTTTCAGCGATCCGGCGCAGGCCATCGGCTCCAGCGACATCACCCGGGTGATCCGCTTGGCGCCCGGCGAGAACGACCTGCACAAGCTCAGCGTGGCTGACGGGATCGCCGAAGAAGTGGCCAATGGCCGCATGAGCATTGCCCAAGGCCACACCGCGCTGCGCCAGCTGGACAAGGATCCGGGCCGGCGCGGCAAGCTGCGCACCATCCTGTCCTTCACCCTCGGTGCGGCCGGCGTGGCGGGCATGTGGAAGCTGCCGTGGCTGGACATCGCCACCGCCGGCGTCATCGGCCTGTTGATCGGCCTGCTCGGCATGGTCACCGACAAGCGCCCGGCCAGCCGGGAAGCGGCCGAAGCGCTGGCGGCGCTGCTGGCCGGCCTGGTCGCCACCGTGGTTGCCACGTTCGTGGGTGCCCTGAATCTCAACACGGTGATCATCGCCTCGCTGGTGGTGCTGCTGCCGGGCATGTCACTGACCAATGCGGTCAATGAACTGGCCAGCCAGCACTGGGTGTCCGGCACCGCGCGCTTTGCCGGCGCGTTGACTACGATCATGAAGCTTAGTGTCGGCGCGATGATCGCGGTGACCCTGGCCGATGTGCTGGGGCTGGATCCGATGATCCGTGCCTCGCGGCCACAGGGGCCGTGGGTGGAGTGGGGCTCGCTGCTGACGGCGGCGTTCGCCTTTGCGATGTTGTTCAAGGCCAACCGCCGCGACTATCCGTGGGTGATCGCCGCCTCGGTAGCCGGTTACGCGATCTCCAAATTTGGTGGTCATGCCTGGGGTACGCCCGCCGGCATCTTCCTGTCGGCGATGCTGCTGACCGCCGGCGGCAACCTGTTCGGGCGCGTGGTCGGCCGCCCCGGTGCGATCATCCGCCTGCCGGGGATCATCATGATGGTGCCCGGCAGCACCAGCCTGCGCGGCGTACTGACCCTGGTCCAGCAACAGGACGTGGGCGCCGGCCAGAGCGTGTTCCTGACCGTGTTGAACGTGGTGATGGCGCTGGTCGCCGGCCTGCTGTTCGGCAACCTGCTGATGCCGGCGCGCAAGACCCTGTAGGTGTGGACCGTTGGTCCACACGCCTTGAATGAAAAACGCCGGCTTTCGCCGGCGTTTTTCATTCCTGCTGCAGCTGGCCTCAGGCCTTCTTGATCAGGAAATCTTCCGGCTTCTTGCTGCCCTTGGCAGTCAGCTCGGCCATCCAGCGCGGCTGCTTGCCACGACCGGTCCAGGTTTCCTTCGGGTTGGCCGGGTTGCGGTACTTCGGCGCAACCTTGCCCAGCTTGCGGCCGGCAGCCTTGGACGGGGCCTTGGTGGTCTTGGCGACCTTGCGCGCGCGCGGTGCGGGTTCACCACCGAACAGTTCCTCGATGGTGTAACCCTCGGTCTTGGCCAGCTTGCTCAGCTGGGCACGAACCTTGGTGATCGGGCGACGCTTGGCGACGATGGTCTGCTGCTTCTTGGCTGTGCGGATCAATGCGCCCAGCTCACGTGCAGACAGGCCGGTCAGGTCGATGCTCATCAACGATTACTCCAGAAACTAATTTAGGGACAGGGACGAGCCGGTCCGTGGCGTCGCAGGACAGAGTAATGAGGAATTAATCCCAGCACAAACAGTTGCGGTCACCGTCTGTCGGCTGGCTGGCCCGGTTGCGACCATTTTGACCGGATTATGTCCGTTGCGGTTTTCCCGGGGCGGCCAGCCGCAAAAAAAAAGACCGGGGTATACCCCGGTCTTTTTCCGATCAGCCCTGCAGGCGCTGCAGCAGGGTGGCCTTGTCCAGGCTCTCCGCTTCGGCCACCCGACGCGAGCGGTACTCGAAGGTGCCTGCGGCCAGGCCGCGCTCGCTGACCACCACGCGGTGCGGGATGCCGATCAGTTCCATGTCGGCGAACATCGCGCCCGGGCGCAGGCCGCGGTCGTCCAGTGCGGCATCCAGGCCGGCATCGCGCAGCTCCTGCAGCAGAGCTGCAGCTGCATCGGCCACGCCTGCGTCGCCCTTCGGATTGATCACGCAGACCACCACCTGCCACGGCGCCATCGCGTCGGGCCAGATGATGCCGGCGTCATCGTGGTTCTGCTCGATGGCTGCGGCGACCACACGCGAAATACCGATGCCGTAGCAGCCCATCGTCATTACCGCGGCCTTGCCATTCTCGTCCAGCACGGTGGCATCGAGCGCCTTCGCATAGGTGCGGCCCAGCTGGAACACGTGGCCGACTTCGATGCCGCGGGCGATTTTCAGTTCGCCGCCGTCCAGCGCACGATCACCGGCGCGCACGTTGCGGATATCGGCCACTTCCGGTTCGGCCAGGTCGCGGCCCCAGTTGACGCCGGCCAGGTGGAAACCGGCCTCATTGGCACCGACGACGAAGTCGGACATCGCCGCCACTTCGCGATCGGCGACCACGCGGATCGGCTTGGCCGGGGCGACCGGACCAAGGAAGCCCGGCATGCTGCCGAGGTATTCGGCGATCTCTGCTTCGCTGGCAAAACGCTGCTCGTCCAGGCCAGCAACCTTGCCCAGCTTGATTTCGTTGACCTCGTGGTCGCCACGCACCAGCGCCAGCACGAACTGCTGTGCCTCGCCTTCGCCGGCGATCAGCGCCACCGACTTCACCGTACGCTGCAGATCGATGCCCAGCAGCGCGGCGACGTCTTCGCAGGTCTTCTGGGTCGGGGTCTCGACCTTGCGCAGCGCTTCGCTGGCCGCAGCACGCGCGGCCGGATCGGCGGCGATGGCCGCTTCCATGTTGGCCGCGTAGTCCGAACCGGTGGAGAACACCAGCGCGTCCTCACCGGAGTCGGCGATCACGTGGAATTCCTGCGAGGCGTCACCGCCGATCGCGCCGGAATCGGCCTGCACCATGCGGAAGTCCAGGCCCAGGCGGGTGAAGATGCGGCTGTAGGCCACCTTCATGTTTTCGTACTCGCGCACGAGGTCTTCGTCATGCAGGTGGAACGAATAGGCGTCCTTCATCAGGAACTCGCGCGCACGCATCACGCCGAAGCGCGGACGGATCTCGTCGCGGAACTTGGTCTGGATCTGGTAGAAGTTCACCGGCAGCTGCTTGTAGCTGGACAGTTCGCTGCGCGCGAAATCGCAGGCCGCTTCCTCGGCGGTGGGGCTGTAGCAGAAGGTCTGTTCCTTGCGGTCCTTGATCTTCAGCAGCTGCGGTCCGAATTTCTGCCAGCGGCCGGTCTGCTCCCACAGTTCCTTGGGCTGGATGGTCGGGATCTGGAATTCCACGGCACCGGCGCGGTCCATTTCCTCGCGGACGATGCGTTCGACCTTGCGCAGCACGCGCAGGCCCAGCGGCGACCAGGTGTACAGGCCGGACGCGAGCTTGCGGATCATGCCCGCGCGCAGCATCAGCCGGTGGCTGGTCAGCTCGGCGTCGCTGGGGGTTTCCTTGGTGGTGTGCAGGTGGAACTGGGAGAGGCGCATCGTCGGCTTCGGATAACGGCAGAGATACCTATTCTGCCAGCCCGGCCGGGGGAGGGGTATCGGCCGGGCTGCGCCCGGCACCCGCAGAGGCAACGGCTGGAGCTACGGCAACAGCAACAGCAACAGCGGGGTTGCTGTGGGATGGCGGGTGGGTCCGGTTGCGGGGGACGCCGTGAACCCATCCTTGGGGGCTTGGCCGCGGCATCCTTGCCGCGGACACCCCCGCAACCGGACCCACCCCGCCTTCGACAGATTTCCGCGGCTGTTGGTGGTGGTGGGTGTCGACCTTGGTCGACACGTAGATCCACGCCATGCGTGGATGAATCTCCGTCGAAATCGAATATTTCGACAATTGAACGTAGAACATCCACGCATGGCGTGGATCTACTGGCCACCGGGAAACTGTCGAAGACGGGGCGGTGTCGGATTGCGGGGTGTCAGCCGCATGGATGCGGCTGCCAAGCCCCCACGGATGGGTTTACGGCGTCCCCGCAATCCGACACCGCCCCGTCATCCCACGGAATGCCCGCTTTTGACGTTGACGTTGATTCGGCGGGTGCCGGGCGCCGCCCGGCCGCTACCCCCTTAACCCGCCGGGGGGCAGTACGCCTTGATCGCTGCCTCGGCCAGGCCCTTCTGCGCGCTGCGCTGTTCCGGGGTAAGCGCGGTATCGGCCTTGCCATCGCCGTCGGTGTCGTGCATCACCTGGCCGCCGCCATCCAGCAGCGCCACGTTGGCGCGGGCGGTGCTGCACTCCTTGGGCACCGGAGCGGCGCTGGTCGCCGCCGCTTCTTCCGCCACCGGCGTCCTGGCCTGGGCACGGGTCTCGTATTTGGCCCCGGTCGGCGGCGTTTCCGAATACTGGGTCACGCCCTTGGCGTCCTTCCACTTGTAGACAGGGCCGGCCAGCGCAGTGGTACTGGCCAACAGCAGCAGGCATCCCAGGCAGGACAGGGCACGCATGGCAAACTCCGCAGAATGGGCGTAGAACGCCGATTGCAGCATTGGCGCCGACCGCTGGCAAGTCGATTAAACTGGATTCCATGGACCCGATCACACCGCCGCCGCGCTCGCGCACGATTTACCTGCTGCCCAACCTGTTCACCACGGCTGGGTTGTTCTCTGGCTTCTACGCCATCATCGCCGCGGCCAACGGGGATTTCGTCAATGCCAGCATCGCCGTGTTCGTGGCGGCGGTGATGGACGGCCTCGATGGCCGTGTCGCGCGCCTGACCGGTACCAGCAGCGAGTTCGGCGTGCAGTACGACTCGCTGGCCGATCTGGTCAGCTTCGGCATGGCGCCGGCCCTGGTGATGTATCACTGGTCCCTGTCGGAACTGAAATACGACGGTGAGCTGGTCGGTCGCCTGGGCTGGGCGGTGGCATTCCTGTACGCCGCTTGCGCGGCGCTGCGCCTGGCGCGCTTCAATACCCAGGTAGCCGTGGTCGACAAACGCTGGTTCGTCGGCCTGGCCAGCCCGGCTGCTGCCGGCCTGATGATGTCCTTCGTCTGGGCCTTCGCCGATGGCACATTGGGCTGGAATGGCAACGAGCTGCGCTTCGTGGCGCTGGCGGTGACCCTGGTCGCCGCACTGTTGATGGTCAGCCGCATCCGCTTCTGGAGCTTCAAGGGCGGTGCGGCCAAGGAAGGCGCACGTTCGGATCGTGTCCCGTTCCTGGTGCTGGCACTGGTGCCGATCGCCATCGCCATCGCGGTGATCGATCTGCCCCGCGTGTTGTTGGTCGTTGGCATCCTGTACGCCCTGTCTGGCCCGGTGATGTGGGGCGTGCAGCGCCTGCGCAAGAAGCCCGAGGCGGCGTGAGCCAGGACCTGCCCCTATTGTGGTCCCCGGCCCAGCAGGCCTGGCTGCAGGCCATGGGCTACACCGTCTATCACGACGGCCAGTTGGCCGCTGAAATGGACGCGGCATTGCAGCTGAGCGTGGCTGAAGCCGCAGCATCGGCACCCGTGCCGGTTGAGCTGACGCGCACGGCTCCACCTTCGATCCAGCACGCGCCCAGCCAGCGCGACGCGGCGCCGGAACCTCGGCCCGAGCGCGCGCCACCACGCACTGCCGTGCCGGTGGCGGCGCCGGACACCATACCGGCTGCGGCCCGTCCGCTACCCACCGGCAACGCGCGCCAACCGCTGGTGCGCTTGCCTGACCGCCTGCAGATCGCGCTGTTGCGTGCCTCCGGCTGCAATCCGAACGATCCGGCCACACAGACGCTGATGGAAAGCTGGCCGCTGGAACAGCTGCGTCGCGACCCTGCTGCCAAGCGCGCGTTGTGGCCGCAGCTGCGCGCGCTGCGCAAGGGCGGAACCGCATGAGTGCGGTCAGCCAGCCCGGGCCGGTGGCGATGCGTGCGCTGCGCGAGAGCGACCTCAACGGGGTGATGGCCATCGAAGTGCGTGGCTACCCCTATCCCTGGACCCGCGGCATTTTCCTGGATTGCCTGCGCGCCGGTTACCCCGGCCTGGCCATGGAGCGCGATGGCCTGTTGATCGGCTATGGCGTGCTCAGCCTCGCTGCCGATGAAGCCCATGTGCTGAACATCTGCATCGATCCGCTGGTGCAATCGCGTGGGCTGGGCCGCCAGCTGCTGCGTGCACTGGTCCGCCTGGCCGGTGATCGAGGCGCGCAGCGGGTGTTCCTGGAAGTGCGTCCATCCAACACCCCGGCCCTGGCGCTGTATCACAGCGAAGGCTTCAACGAGATCGGCCGGCGCCCTCGCTACTACCCTGCTGCGCAGGGGCGCGAAGATGCGCTGGTGATGGCGATCGAGCTGGTGGACGGCGAGCTGGAGACAATGCCGCCGCTGTAATGGAGACGGTTGCCGGCCAGCGACCGGCACTGCCGATGAATCTCCGCCTCGGTTGGTACGCCGTTCTCACGCCAACCGCAGCGCCAGCACGCCAGCCACGATCAATGCTGCCGCCACCCAGCGCGCACGTGGCACCCGCTCGCGCAGCAGGAACACCGAGATCAGCAGCGCGAACAGGATCGACGATTCGCGGAGCGCCGATACCATTGCCACCGGCACCTGGGTCATCGCCCACAGCGCCATCGCATACGAGGCGGTGGTACCGATGCCGCCGGCCACGCCCAGCGGCCAGTGCCGGCGCGCATACGCCAGCAGCGCACCGCGCTGCCGATGCAGCGCCCACAACGGCAACGGAATGCCCGACAGCAGGAACAGCCACAACGTGTAGCTCAGCGCATTGCCGGACAGTCGCGCGCCCTGCGCATCGACCAGGGTGTAGGTGGCGATCATTGCCGCCGTCAGCAACGGCAGGCGCAGCTGGCCGCCACGTGCACCGCGGGCCATGCACAGGATGCCGCCGCTCACCAGGAGGACACCGAGCCAGGCCGACGGGGGCAGGCGTTCGCCGAGAACGGCGCCGGCCAGCGCAACGAGGATGGGCGCGCAGCCGCGCATCATCGGATACGCCAGGCTCATGTCGACCTGTTGGTAGCAGCGTGCGACCAACGCGTAATACGTCACCTGCAGCAGCACCGAAGCGCCCAGCCACGGCCAGCTTTCCGCGGCGGGGAAGGGTAGCCACGGCAAGACGAGCGCAGACAACAGCGCAGCGCTGCCGGTGACGAGCACCGTGCCGAGGAACTTGTCCGGCCCGCGCTTGACGATCGCGTTCCAGCTGGCGTGCAGTGCGGCGGCGGCGAGGACCAGCAGGAAGATGGAAAGCGGCATCAGGCGATGATGCCACGCGTGGCAAAAGGAAACGCCGGGCATTGCCCGGCGTCGACCTCGAGAATGTGCCAACCAGGATTGGCGCTTTGGTAGGTGCCAACCTTGGTTGGCACATCACAGCGGTGCGGACCACGGTCCGCACCTACCAGGGCGGCGTTACAGCTTCGCGCGCTGTTCGCGCAGGCCGGCCAGCTGGTTGTTCCAGTCGACCAGGCGCACGCGTTCCTGCTCGATCACCGCCGGTGGCACCTTGTCGGAGAACTTGGCCAGCTTGGTCTCGCTCTTCTCCTGTTCGCATTCCACGCGCTTGATCTCCTTGTCCAGGCGCGCGCGCTCGGCATCGAGATCAACCAGGCCTTCCAGCGGTACCAGCAGCTTCAGTTCACCGACGATCGCGGCGGCTGCCGGCGGCGCACTCTGTGCGTCGGCCAGCCACTGGATGCTGTCCAGCTTCAGCAGGAACGACAGCGAGGCACTGAAGCGCTCGATGCGCACGCGGTCCTGTTCCTGGCCGGCCAGCAGGCGCAGCGGCACCAGCTTGGACGGGGCAACGTTCAGTTCGCTGCGCACGCGGCGCACCGCACTGATCACCGCCTTCAACCATTCCACGTCGGCCTCGGCCTGGGTGAAATCGCCCTCGAACTCGGCGGCGGTCGGGTACGGACGCAGCGACAGCGTGGTTTCGGCCAGGCCCAGGCGCGGTGCCAGCTGCTGCCACAGCTGTTCGGTGATGAACGGGGTCAGCGGGTGCAGCAGGCGCAGCAGCGCTTCCAGCACGTGTAGCAGGGTGTGGCGGGTGCTCTCGGCGTCGGCGGCATCGGCACCGTTCAACGCCGGCTTGCTCAGCTCCAGGAACCAATCGCAGAACTCGTTCCAGGCGAATTCGTACAGGCACTGCGCCAACAGGTCGAAGCGATAGGCGGCGAAATGACCCTGCGCTTCGGCGGTGGTAGCGGCCAGGCGCGAGAGGATCCAGCGCTCGGCATCGGTACGCGGCGTCGGCACGCCGGTGAACGCCGCACCTTCGGTGTTCATCAGCGTAAAGCGGCTGGCGTTCCACAGCTTGTTGCAGAAATTCTTGTAACCCTCGGCGCGGTTCATGTCGAACTTGATGTCGCGGCCATGGGTGGCCAGCGCGGCGATGGTGAAACGCAGCGCATCGGCACCATGGGCGGCGATGCCGTCCGGGAATTCCTTGCGCGTGGCCTTCTCGATCTTCTCCACCATGCGCGGCTGCATCAGCCCGCCGGTGCGCTTGGCCACCAGGTCATCGATGGTGATGCCGTCGATGATGTCCAGCGGGTCGAGCACGTTGCCCTTGCTCTTGGACATCTTCTGGCCCTGGCCATCGCGGATCAGGCCAGTGAAGTAGACGTCCTTGAACGGGATCTTCCCGGTCAGGTTGTCGGTGGCCATGATCATGCGCGCCACCCAGAAGAAGATGATGTCGAAGCCGGTGATCAGCACCGACGACGGCAGGTAGCGGTCGAAACCGCGCTCGGCCATCGCCTGCTCGTTCGGCCAGCCCAGTGTGGAGAACGGCCACAGCTGCGAGGAGAACCAGGTCTCCAGCACGTCGCTTTCCTGGCTCAGCACGACGTCGCTGCCGAGATTGTTTTTCGCCCGCACCTCGTCTTCGCTGCGGCCGACGTAGCAGCTGCCGGTGGCGGCATCGAACCATGCGGGAATGCGGTGGCCCCACCACAGCTGGCGGCTGATGCACCAATCCTGGATGTTGGTCATCCAGTGGCGGTAGGTGTTGATCCAGTTCGGCGGCACGAAGGAGATGCTGCCGTTCTCGACCAGCTCCAGGCCACGCTTGGCCAGTTCGTCCATCTTCACGAACCACTGGTCGGTCAGGTACGGCTCGATCACCTGGCCGGTACGGTCGCCGCGCGGCACCTGCAGCTTGTGCGCCTTGGTCTCGACCAGGATGCCCAGGTCTTCCAGTTCAGCCAGCACGGCCTTGCGCGCGTCGTAACGGTCCAGCCCCTGGAAACGCTCCGGCGCGTTGTCGTTGATCGCGGCCACCGGCGTGAACAGGTTGATCATCGGCAGGCTGTGGCGCACGCCCACCTGGTAGTCGTTGAAGTCATGCGCCGGGGTGACCTTGACCACGCCGGTACCGAACGCACGGTCCACGTAGTCATCTGCGATCACCGGCACGCGGCGGCCGGTCAGCGGCAGCACCACGCTCTTGCCGATCAGGTGCAGGTAACGCTCGTCTTCCGGATGCACCATCACTGCGGTGTCGCCCAGCAGGGTTTCCGGGCGGGTGGTGGCGACCACCAGGTAATCGCGGGTTTCGCGCAGGGTCTCGACGCCGTCGGCATCGCGCTCGATGTGCTCGTAGCTCAGGCCTTCATCCAGCTGGTAGGCGATCGACCACAGGAAACCGTCTTCCTCGGCGCTCTCCACTTCCAGGTCCGAGATCGCGGTCTTCAGCACCGGATCCCAGTTGACCAGGCGCTGGCCACGGTAGATCAGGCCCTGCTCGTGCCAGCGCACGAAGGCTTCGGTCACCGCTTCGGACGGCTGCGGGTCCATGGTGAAGGTGCTGCGCGACCAGTCGGCCGACGTGCCCAGGCGGCGCATCTGCCGCTCGATGATGTCACCGGACTGCTGCTTCCACTCCCAGACCTTGCCGATGAAGCCCTCGCGGCCCAGCGAATCGCGGGTCTCGCCGTTGCCTTCCAGCGCCAGGTTGCGGCTGACCACCATCTCGGTGGCGATGCCGGCGTGGTCGGTACCGACCTGCCACAGCGTGTCGTAGCCGCGCATGCGGTGGTAGCGCACCAGCGCATCCATCAGGGTCTGCTGGAAGGCATGGCCCATGTGCAGGGTGCCGGTCACGTTCGGCGGCGGCAGCAGGATGGTGTACGGCTCGCCCTTGCCGGACGGCTTGAAATGGCCGGCCTTCTCCCAGGCCTCGTAGAGGTCGGTCTCGAAGGACTTCGGGTCGTAGCTGGAGGCGAGTTGGGTCATGCGGGGGAACCAGTCATCAAGGCGGGAAGGGAGATCAGCGCGACCCGAGGGTGCGCCGGATCTTCTGGTCGGTGTGGTACTGGCTGACCGAATAGGCAGCCCAGATGGCGGCGGGCAGCCAGCCGATCAGGGTGATCTGCAGGATCAGGCAGACGATGCCGGCAAACGGCCGGCCGATGGTGAAAAAGGACAGCCAGGGAAGAATCAGGGCGATCAGCAGGCGCATCAAGGGGTCCTCGCAGGGCTTACATGTCGTGCTTGTTCAGGTCGTAACCGGCGGTCTTGTACTGGCGCCAGCGCTCGCGCAGCGGTTCGCGCGCTTCCGGATCGGCCGGGACCACTTCCAGCACGCGCTCGCACTGGCCCAGCCAGGGTTCGTCGCGCAGGTTGATCACCAGCGGCCGCACGGGGGCCTCGCCGCCGGGCGGGGCGATCAGCACCAGGGCTTCTTCCTCGTCCACGTCCTCACCCACGATCTGGTGCGGAATGTAGGCATCGTCGTCGAACGACCAGAGAAGTTCGTCAAGTTCTTCGGCCTGGGCCTGGTCGCGGGCGAGGACCAGGGTGAACAACCCGGCGTCGTTGGCCTTGCGCGCCAGCTCGCAGACCAGGCGCAACGGCTCGGTCAGGAAACGGGGCTTGGCGATCAGGTAGAAGTCGGCGCGGGGCATGGCGGCATCCAGGTGAGGCAGGTGCCGATCCATGCCGGGTGGCGGCTGGACCGGCGAGGCCCCGGCCGGCGGTTGCCGGCCAGGGTCAGGGACAGCGTCAGGCGCGGGCGGCCTGGTCCAGCAACCACTGGCTCAGCAGGCCGACCGGACGGCCGGTGGCCATGCCACGCTTGCCTTCATCGCTGGCCACGCCGGCGATGTCCAGATGGGCCCAGCGCTGGCCTTCGGCGAAGCGCGACAGGAAGCAGCCGGCGGTGATGGCACCGGCCCAGCGGCCGCCGATGTTGTAGACGTCGGCGAAGCTGGAATCCAGCATCGGCTGGTACTCGTCCCACAGCGGCAGGCGCCAGGCGCGGTCGAAGACCTGCTCGCCAGCAGCCAGCAGTTCGGTGGCCAGGTCGTCGTGCTTGCTCATCAGGCCTGCGGTCTGGTGGCCGAGGGCGACCATGCAGGCACCGGTCAGGGTGGCCACATCGACCAGCGCCTGCGGCTCGAAGCGCTGCGCGTAGGTCAGTGCGTCGCACAGGATCAGGCGGCCTTCGGCGTCGGTGTTGCCCACTTCGATGGTCTTGCCCGACATCGAGGTGATGACGTCGGACGGACGGTAGGCATTGCCGTCGATGGCGTTTTCCACCGCCGGCACCACCACCACAAGATTCAACGGCAGCTTGGCCTTGACCGCGGCGACGAAGGTGCCGATGACGTTGGCGCCACCGCACATGTCGTACTTCATCTCTTCGATGCCGCCCTGGGTCTTCAGGTTGACGCCACCGGTATCGAAGGTGATGCCCTTGCCGACCAGCACGTAGGGCTTGGCGTCGCCGCCATTGCTCCACTTCAGCACGACCAGGCGCGGGCGGTTGGCCGAGCCACGGGCCACGGCCAGCAGCGAGCCCATGCCCAGCGCTTCCATCTGGGTCTCGTCGAGGATCTCGGCTTCGGCACCGTCATGCTCGCCGGCAAATTTCACGCCCACTTCAGCCAGATAGGCCGGGGTGCAGTAGTTCGGCGGCAGGTTGCCCAGCTCGCGGGCGAACTCGACACCGGCGGCGATGGCCTGGCCCTGGGCCAGGGCCTGCGCGTCATCACCGGCGATGGCCAGCTGGGCCAGGCCGGCATCGTCGGCCTTCTTCTTGCCCAGGGTGGCGGTGTAGCGGTAGGCCGCGTGGTCGGCGGCGATCACCGCCTGGCGGATCGCCCAGGCCGCGTCGCGGTCCTTCACTGCCACTTCGGACAGGGTGAACAGTGCGCTGCGGGCAGCGCCGGCCTTCAGCGCGCGCACGGCATCGCCGACCGCCTTCAGGTACTGCGGCACGCCGAATCGGGCGGCATCGCCGAGGCCGACCACCAGCACGCGCGGGGCGGTCACGCCCGGCAGGTCGTGCAGCAGGGCGGTGGCGCCGGTCTTGCCGGACAGGTCGCCGCGCTGGGCCAGGGCGGCCAGGCGGCCACCGCTTGCAGCATCCAGTGCCTGCGCGGACGCAGTCAGGGTATGGTCGGCATAGGCGCCGACGACGATGCAGTCAACGGCGGCCGAAGCCGCAGCGAGGTGGTTCAGGGTGAATTCGAGAGCCATTGAGCAGATTCCATTGGCAAGTCCGTACAATCGCGGACCGTTTACGCCCAGACGCTAGACTGGGCGGCACCGCGAACGAACCTGAGAGTTTAAACCACCGCCCCATGTTGAAGCTCGACCGCTATCTATTGGGCGATTTCGTCCAGAGTTTCCTGGCTACCCTGATCGTCCTGCTGGTGGTCAGCGTGGGCGGCGTGCTGGTGGACATCCTCGGCAACATCGCCGACGGGCGGCTGCCGGCCAAGCTGCTTTTCTCGCAGCTGGGCCTGCAGTTCATCGTCTACATGCCGCTGATCCTGCCGCTGGCACTGATGCTGGGCCTGCTGCTGGCCATCGCCCGCCTCTACCGCGACTCGGAAATGGCGGTCATCACCGCCATCGGTGTCGGCCCCCGGCGCCTGCTCAAGCCCTTGTTGATGCTGGTGCTGCCGGTGATCGCGGTGGTCGGCGCCTGCTCGCTGTGGCTCGGCCCCTGGGCCGGGCGCACCGCCGAACAGATGGTCCAGGACGCCAACCGCAGCGTGCTGATGGCCGGCCTGGAGCCGGGCCGGTTCACCCCGCTGCCCAATGGCGGCGTGGTCTATGTCGCCTCGATCTCGCCCGATGGCAGCCAGCTGGGCCGGGTGTTCCTGCAGCGGCAGAAGGAGGATCGCCTCGAAGTGGTGTCCGCCGCCGGTGGCCGCATGTACTTCGAAGGCGCCCGCCAGCGTTTCCTCGAACTGGATGATGGCCACCAGCTGGAAGGGCCGGTGGCCGGTGCACTGGATTACCGTCTGGCGACCTTCGCCCGCAACGACGTGGCGCTGCCCGACGGCAGTGAAGCACGCAAGAGTGATGACCCCGAACTGATGCCGACCACCGCGCTGTTCGGTGACAAGCGCCCCGAGGCCCAGGCACAGCTGCACCGTCGCCTGGCGCCGCCGCTGATCGCACTGGCCTTTGCCCTGCTGACCGTGCCGCTGGGACGCAGTTCGCCGCGCCAGCAGCGCTATGGGCGGATGATGCTGGCCCTGATGGCCTACATGGTCGGTACCAACCTGATGTTCATCGGCAGTGGCTGGATCGCCAATGGCCAGATTCCGCCGGCGCTTGGCCTGTGGTGGCTGACCCTGCCGTTGCTGGCACTGGCGATCTGGATGTACGCGCGTGACGGCCGCATGGCCCGCCCGAAGGGAGCCCGCGCATGATGCTGCGACCGATGCGTTTCGATCTGTACCTGGGCCGGGCAGTGCTGGGTACCGTGCTGCTGACCTGGGCGGTGCTGGTGGGCCTGGACGTGCTGATGGCCTTCTCCGGTGAGTTCAAGGACATCGGCAAGAACGGCTATTCGTTGGGCCATGCTGCCGCCTGGGTGCTGTACACCGTGCCGCGCCGGGCCTACACGATGTTCCCGACCGCGGCGGTGATCGGCGCGCTGATGGGCCTGGGCCAGCTGGCCGCGACCTCGGAGCTGACGGCGCTGCGCGCGCTGGGCCTGTCGCGCAAGCGCCTGAGCGTGTCGGTGGCGATCGCCCTGTCGCTGCTGACCGGGCTGATGGTGATCAGCGCCGAGACCCTGGGGCCGTGGGGCCAGAACCGCGCCGATTCGCTGAAGATGAGTGCCAAGTGGGGCACCGACATGGCGGTGGCGCGTTACTCCGGCTTGTGGGCGCGCGAAGGTGACACCTTCCTCAACGCACAGAGTGGCGAAGAACAGCTGGTCGGCGACAAGGGCACCCGGCTGATTCTGCGTGACGTGCGCCTGTACAAGATCGACGAAGAGGGTCGGATCGGTACGTTGACCCACGCCGCCACCGCCGAGCATGACAAGGATGGCTGGGTGTTGACCGGCGTGCGTCGTGACACCTTCGGCGAGCGCTCGGCGACGCGCCAGGAAGCGGCCCGTGAGCCGTGGAATTCCAAGCTGGACGCCGGCGCCCTGGCCACCGGCATCGCCAAGCCGCGCAACCTCAGCGTGTCCGAGCTGAGCACCAGCATCGCCTACCGCGAGCGCAACGGGCTGGACGCACGCGACTACGAGGATGTGTACTGGAGCCGCTGGTTCTATCCATTGAATGTGCTGGCGCTGTGCCTGGCGGCGGTGCCGTTCGCGTTCGGTTCGCTGCGCAGTGGTGGCATGGGCAAGCGCCTGTTCCTGGGCATCCTGTTCGCGCTGGCGTTCTGGCTGCTGCAGCTGTTCTTCGGCCGCATGGCCGGTGCGCTGAAGTTCGACTACCGCATTGCCTACGCGCTGCCGCCGATCGTGATGTTGGCCGTGTCCGGGTTGTTGTTCCGGCGCAAATCGGGCTGATTCCGATATCGCCGGGCCATGCCCGGCGAAGGTGTGCGATTTCCCGCGTCCGCCGGGCATGGCCCGGCGCTGCCAGGACAGGTCAGCGCTTCGGTATCCGCAGCAGCTGCGTGGCACTCGCGCGGTCGTGCCAGGTCAGCCGCTGGCGATCCACCAAGGCCCACCAGAAGCCCAATCCGCCCAGCAGCAACGACAGCGTGGCCACCGCGAAGCGCAGCCACAGCTGGCCGCGTCGCAACGGCGTGCCATCGCGTGATTCCAGCTTCAAGCGCCACGGGCGCATGCCCAGCGTCTGCCCACCGCGCCGCCAGCTGGCGGTGGCATACCACCCGGTCAACCCCCAGCACACCGCCCACAGCAGCCATTGCCAGGTACTGAAAGGCGCGATGTTCTCGCGCTGCGCATGGCCGCTGAACGTATAGGCCAGGGTGAAGGCCGTGCCGGCCAGCATCCACAAGGCCAACACCGGCAGCGCGTCATAGATCATCGCCAGCAGGCGCCACAGCAGCAGCGCGCGCGGGCGGGGCGTATCAGCGGCGACGTGGGCCGCATCGGTGGCGGGGCTCGACATGTGCCGAGCATACGCAATGCTGGCCGTGCCCGCAGTTGGCCTCGTATCCTGCGTGCATGGCCGTCACTTCAACTCCCGCCGAACGTCGTCAGCTGGTCCAGCAACTCCCCGAGCTGCGCGGCGAGGACAGCCAGCGCATCCAGCGCTTCCTCGATGCGATCTGGGCCGAGCACGGTCTGGCCCGCGCCACCCTGGACAGCTATCGCCGCGACCTTGAAGGCCTGGCGCGCTGGTGTGACGGGCGCGACGGTGGTCTGGCCGGTGTTGAACGCGCCGGTCTGTTCGATTACCTGGCCTGGCGCACCCGCCACAACTGGTCGCCGCGCAGCAACGCGCGGCTGCTGTCGGCGCTGCGCGCGTTCTTTGCCGATGCCGTGCGGCGTGGCGAACGCAGCGAAGATCCCAGCGCACTGCTGGACCCGCCGAAGCTGCCACGGCTGCTGCCCAAGGCGCTGGCCGAGAGCCAGATCGACGCGCTGCTGGCGGCACCGGATATCGACAGTCCGCTCGGCCTGCGCGACCGCGCCATGCTGGAGCTGATGTATGCCGCCGGGCTGCGGGTGAGCGAGCTGGTGCTGTTGCCCGCCACCGCGGTGAACCTGCGCCAGGGCGTGCTGCGGGTGACCGGCAAGGGCAGCAAGGAACGCCTGGTGCCGCTGGGCGAGGAGTCGCAGTACTGGCTGGAACGCTACCTGCAGCAGTCGCGACCGCAGCTGGTGGGGAAGGGCAAGGTGCAGGCGCTGGCCGACGGGCAGACGCCGCTGTTCATCGAACCGGCGCTGCATGGCTTGACCCGCCAGGCGTTCTGGCACCTGGTCAAGCGCTATGCGGCGGTGGCCGGTATCGACCCGGCGCGGATCAGTCCGCATGGCCTGCGGCACAGTTTCGCCACCCACCTGCTGAACCGTGGCGCAGACCTGCGCGCGCTGCAGATGCTGCTGGGCCACAGCTCGCTGTCCACCACGCAGATCTACACGCTGGTCGCACGCGAACACCTGCAGAAACTGCACGCCCGCCATCATCCACGCGGCTGAACCCCTGCCGGGCCTGTGCGCGGCATCGCGGACCGCTCAGGATGGCTGTGTCAGAATCCGGGGTCTTCTTTCTGCTGCGGACTGCTCCATGCTCCGATTCGCCATCGCCGCCGTGTTCGGCGCGCTCAGCCTGAGTGCCTGCGCCCAGCCCGCCCCGCCAGCCGCAAAGGCCCCCGCTGCAGCGGCAGCCAAGGCCGGCCCTGCCGCCACGGCCAATGCTCCGGCCGAGCAGGCCGTGCGCAAGGCGCTGACCGAGCTCAACCCCGGCTTCCAGGTGGACTACATCGGTGCCGCGCCCTTCCCGGGCTTCCGTGAAGTGGTGGTCTCCGGCCAGTTGCTGTACGTGTCCGACGACGGCCGCTACCTGTTCCAGTCGCAGCCCTACGACACCCGCGCCAAGAGCCCGGCCAACAGCGAAGGCCTGCTGGGCTATCGTCGCGACCTGCTGGCCAAGGCCAACCATGGCGACCGCATCGTGTTCGCCGCGCCGAACGCGAAGTACACCATCAGCGTGTTCACCGACATCGAATGCGGCTACTGCCGCAAGCTGCACCAGGACATCGCCGAGCTCAACCGCAACGGCATCACCGTCGAATACCTGGCTTTCCCGCGCATGGGGCTGGGCAGCAAGGATTACACCGACATGATCTCGGTCTGGTGCGCGGCCGATCGCCGCCAGGCGCTGACCAATGCCAAGCGTGGTGGCACGGTGGCAGCGAAGAACTGCACCAACCCGGTGGCGATGCAGTACGCCCTGGGCCAGCAGTTGGGCGTGAACGGTACGCCGGCCATCTTCGCGCCCGATGGCACCCAGCTCGGCGGCTACCTGCCGCCGGCGCAGCTGCGTGCGGCGTTGGAGAAGCGCGCGGCTGCCGGCGCGGCTGGCGGCGGCCGCTGATCTGATGCGATTCCGCCGGGCTCGGCCCGGCGGATGTAGCAACGCGAACGAGGCCGGGGACGCAGTGCGCCCCCGGCCTTTTTTTACTTCAACCCATCACTGACCGCCTTGGTCAGCGTGCCCTGCGCATCGTCGCCGCTGAACTCCCAGACGAACGCACCGCCCAGTCCCTGGGTCTTCACGTAGCCCATCTTGCGGGTGATGTTGGCCGGTGTATCGAAGCTCCACAACGTGCTGCCGTTGTAGATCCAGGTCGCACCGGCGGTGTTGTCGGTGTAGCTCGGCCACGCCAGGTTCTTCAGCACCTTCCAGTCTTCAATGCCGGCCTCGTAGGTACCCGGTGCCGCACCGGTGGCGCTCTGGTAAAGGCCGTTGTTGGCGTTGGTCACCCCGGTCCAGCCGCGCCCGTAGTAGCCGATGCCCAGGTTGAGCTTGGCGGCGGGAACACCACGGCTGATGAAGGCCTCGATGGCGTCGTTGCTGTTGTACAGCTTCTGGTCGCCGGTGGACGGATCATTCGGCGAATCGAACAGCGCCGACTGGTGATTGGTCTTCGCATCCCACGCGCCGTGGAAGTCGTAGGTCATCACGTTGATGTAGTCCAGGTACGGGTGGTACGCAGCCGGATCGGTGACGCGGATCTTGTCGATGCCCGCGCCCACCGCCACCGTCAGCAGCAGGCCCGGGCGCACCGCATCGAGCTGGCGGCGGAATTCGGCCATCAGCGCGGTGAAGTTGGCGTTGTCCTCGGGCGTGCCGCAGGCGATACCGCAGGCCACCGGGTACTCCCAGTCGATGTCGATGCCATCGAACACCCCCAGCGCCGCACCGGGGCCACCGGCACCGTCGGTCACCGGCAGGTTGCCCTTGATGTAGGCGTCGATGCACGAGGCGACGAAGGCCTGGCGGTTGGCCGGTTGCGCCGCGCTGGAGAAGCCGCGCGACCAGGTCCAGCCACCCAGCGAGATCAGCACCTTCATGCCCGGGTACTTGGCCTTGAGCTGCTTGAGCTGGTTCCAGTTGCCGCGCAGCGGCTGGTCCCAGGTATCGGCGCTGCCGCTCACGCTTTCGCCGGCACCGAAGGCCTTGGTGTAGTCGGCGAAGGCATCGCCACCGGCTCCGCTGTTCGGGTCCGACGCCTGGGTGATGCCTACTTCGCAGCGGTTGTTGCGCACGTTGCCGAAGGCGTAGTTGATGTGGGTCAGGCGCGCGGCCGAACCGCTGCTGTCGATGTTCTTGACCCGGTAGTTGCGGCCATAGATGCCCCACTGGGTGAAGTAACCAATGACCCGCTTGCCGGTGGTGCCACCGTCGCCGGCCAGGGTGCTGGCGGTCACTGCCGTGCCCTGTGCCGACGCATTGCCGGCGTTGTCACGGGCGCGCACGCGGTAGCTGTAGCTGGTCGATGCAGTCAGGCCACCATCGACATAGCTGGCGCTGGACGGTGAGCCGACCAGGCTGCCATTGCGGTACACGTCGTAGCCGGCCACGCCGCTGCCACCGGTGTTGTCGGTGGACGGGCTCCAGCTCAGGGCGATGCTGCTGGCGGTGCGGGTACCCACGGCCAGGCCACCGGGCACGCTGGGCGCGGTGGTATCGCCACTGGCCGCGTTGACGGTGATGGTGATGGTCGCGGTGCTGGCGGTGGCGTTGTTGTTGTCGGTGGCGACCGCGCGCAGGGTGTGGCTGCCGGCGCTGGCGTTGGCCCAGCTGGCGCTGTACGGCGCGCTGGTGTCGACGCCCAGCGAACTGCCATCGCGGAAGAACTCGACCTTGCTGACGCTGCCGTCCGCATCACTGGCGTTGGCGGTCACGTTGACCGTGCTGCCGGCGCTGAAGGTGGCGCCGTTGGCCGGCGAGGTCAGGCTGACCACGGGCGGCTGGTTGGTCCCGCCGCCGTCGCATGCGCCGAGGTTGGTGTAGTAGGGCGCCCCGGCCGGATGGTCCGGCGGCGCATTCCAGATGTCCTGGTTCGCCCGGTAGAGGACCCCTCCCTTCTGCAGGGTGTCGCCACTGCGGTAAATCTTGGCCTGGTCCCATTCGGCCACGCCGGCACAGCTGGCGGCCTGGGCCAGGCCGGGCAGGGCAACCGCCCCGGCCAGGGCCAGCAGCCAGGCCAGACGGCGCGGGCGACAGCGATGAAGGGAAGGGTGGGCACTGCGTACATCGGCACTCTGCACAAGCGGGTCGTACATGGTGTGTCTCCGATCGATGGTTGGCGCGCGGGCCAGGACGGCGCCGCACGTAACGCAGGGTCCGGACATCGCCCGGGAAGGCGACGGAGGGGGCGGACGGAGGTACCTGGTGGGCCGGGGAGAGAGTCCGGCGCCAGGTGGGGACAACGTTGTCATCAATTGTGTGGTCAATCCGTGAGCGAGTGCATGGTTCGGGGATTTGGCGGAGAGCGGCGCTGGCGCGCGGTCGGCGGCCATCGGCGGAGCCCCCTCGTGGCTGGGGTTGGTCGTTTACAGCGGATTTCTGGGGTGGGGCGGGGGGGGGGGGGGGGGGGGGGGGGGGGGGGG
>NZ_JBWKVP010000012.1:0-102277 GCF_059421765.1 Stenotrophomonas sp. GW821-FHT02D01 | reverse complement strand
GCGCCCCCAATGGCGGCAATGTTCTTCCAGGGAACATTGGGCAGCTTCATGGCATATTCGCAGATAGGCGGTAGTGCAGTACCGGCATCGCCGGGCCCGAATGGTCAGCCGCCGGGCTCGACGGGCGGAGGTCAGAGTTACAGACCGGAAGCGCCATCGTCGGCTGCGGGATCGCAGTTGGGCGGAGGGCAGGGGGTAATGCCAAGATTGCAAGGCGGGTATGAGCCTCAGCAGCCGTCTTCCGGCGTCAGGGGGAACGCCAATTCAGGAACTGCCTAGTCCGATTACTTGGGTGGAGATGTTGGAGGTACGTTAGCTATGAAGTTGATTGCATATTGGGTGCTGCTTGTCTCGTGTCTTCTCCTGCTGGGCGGTATTGATCGTGCGTGGGCGGAAGGAAACTGCCCGCCTGGGTATTACCCTATTGGCGGGCAAGGTGCACGGGGATGTGCGCCGATTCCCGGAGGTGGCGCTGGAAGCACTGGCTCCTCGGAGATCCGTCTCGCAACTCCGACCGGTAAGTGGACCAAAACCTGGGGCGCAGTTGCGGAGTCGAAGAGCACTCAGGATGCTGGGGTTTCAACGGGGTTGCGATCCAAGAATGAGGCCGAGCGCGAAGCAGTTTCAAAGTGTGGAGCGTCAGGTGCCCGAGACTGCACAGTCAGCATGAGCTATTTCAATCAGTGTATTTCCTGGGTCATTCCAAGCGGGCGATCCGGTGCAGGGCGTGCGGGACTTGGGACAGGGGCTACCCCTGAGTTGGCGCAGGTCGCTTCGCAATCCATGTGCCGCAATGATCGTGCAGGACAATGTGAGGTGTTCTACTCGAACTGTACCAAGCCATTATTTGATGAGTTCTGACAGAGGGCGTACGGCAAGGCAGGTCAGCGCAATGGCGCACACGAGGCAGAGGCCAGGCAGGCTACGCGTCTGACTCGCCGGGTGTGCTGAACCGGACGCCGAGTACATCACTCCTGGCGCGAGCAGGTCTCAGGGAACAAGGACAGTCGTGAATCCCAAGCCCCGCAATGGGAGTGCTTGAGTCCCATTGGCCTTTCGCCAGAGGGGTATGCCAACGTCGTAACCAACTGGTTTTGGTAAGGCATTGTGGCCTTGAGGGTGGCGCGTGAAACTGCACGTTGGCCCGGATCGCGTGCAACGGGCCTCGGGCCTCTAGCGCTGAAGTTGACGCTGGTACGTGCGCACCCTGTATCGGATGATGGCGGTCGAGAGATTGGAGGACGTTGGAGAATGAAGCTTCAACATCACGTAGTTTCCTTATCGTTCCTTTTCCGGGGGCCACGGAGTTCATCGCAAAGCCGCTCGACAAGCGAGGCGCGTCCACGGGAACCGCAAAGGATGGCCGCATGGTGGCCAACATGGCCCAGTCTTGGAGCAAGATCGCTGCAGGCAGTGCGCCCAAGGCCTACGCGATCCATATGGGCTTGAACGAGCGTGATGCACGGGACACCGCGGTCAGCCAGTGGGGGGCAGGTGACTGCAAAGTGGTGGCTGCGTTCATGCTTGGCCAGTGCGCCGCAGTGGTCCGTGCCCGCAGCAGGGGCAGTGACGTTGTGCAGACCTATTCTGCCGTGGCCGGGACGCTGCCCGAAGCGGAGGAAAAGGCAGTGGGAGAATGTATCGATGCCGATGCGAAAGCCTGTCCGCTGGTATTCAACAACTGCATGTGACGCTACGGGCGATTTGGGGGCGCTGCGCCGCCCGCGTCCCTCTTACTTCGTGGATGTAGACCCTGATTTTGTGACTGGTGGCTCCATTTCAAGCTTGCGCTCTTCGACGCAATAGACCTCCTCGCGCTAAGCTCTCCTCGCGTCAGAAAAATGACGCTTCGGCGCTACCGATTGCAGGAGCTTTTCCGTCCATGAGGACCCTGTCTGCCCGTCCGACGGGTGACGCTTGCCACCATCGCTGCCACGGTGCTCCCGGAGCTATCATCCGCATCTGCAGGGTGACCGGCGCGGCCGGGCAACGCCACCGTGCCCGCCACCAACGCGGGCATCGGCAAGACGACATTGAAGGAGTGGGAGGGGATGGACGACAGGTTTGGCGCACACATGGACGATGCCCTGGCATTCGTTCCGTCCGGTGCGAACCTGCTGGAAGCCGTCAGGGGCGAGCTCAACGGCGATGGCATCGAGTACCAGCTGCTGGTCATCGACCAGCCGACGCCGGAAGGGCTGGTGCCCGGCCAGCACGGACCAAACCGGGTGCTGCTGTTGCTGCGCGGTGACGGGCGCGGGCGCTGGCAGCTGGCCGCGCGCAACGACAAGCTGGTGCCGTGTTCCACCCGCGGTGGCCTGGCTGGCGACCCTTTTGCGTATGCAATGGTTGAGGAAGACACCTTCAGCGTGATCACCAACGGCGGCAGCCGTGAGCGCTGGAGCAGCACGTACCGGTTCCGCTACGCATCGGCGGACAAGTCCTGCTGGGTGGATGGGGTGAGACGCAAGGTCGTGGATATCGAGACTGAAGCGACCAACATCCGGGACTTCTCGGTGGCGGAGCTGGGCAGGGTGCGGTTCGAGGACTTCGACCCGTCCAGTGTCGCCGAGGTGTCGCTTCCATGAGCCAAGCTCCAACCGGCGGAAAGGAATCCGCGCTGATGAACATCCAGGAGTTGCACTGTGTCGACCGATAGAGAGTCGCAACTGCTGCGGCAGGCGACCAACGCCGGCATCGACTCCCCCCTTGAACTGGCCAATTTCATGGCCCAGGCAGGGCACGAGTCGCGCGGCTTGAGCCGGCTCAACGAGAGCTTCAACTACACCCGGGGCATCTCGCAGATCCCGGTCGAGGCGGCGTGGCGCAATGGCACCGAGGCGCTGGAGTCCGCGCGCCAGGAAGCCCTGCGAGGGCGTCCGGATGACCTAGCCGAGCTGATGTATGGCGGCCGGATGGGCAATGACGCGCCCGGAGATGCGCTCAAGTACCACGGGCGCGGTTATCTGCCGCTGACCGGTAAAGAAAGCTACGAGCGCGCCGGCACTGCGCTGGATCTGGATCTGGTCAACCAGCCCGAGCTTGCATCGCAGCCGGAACATGCAGGTCGCATCGCGGTGTGGCAGTGGCAGAACCGTGTGCCGGAACACGCGCGCGAGGACGTGCGCGAGGCGACCTACGCCATCAACGGAGCCGTCAACGGGGTGGAGGACCGGCTCAAGCGTTTCGAGGCGTGGCAGCAGAAGCTGACCCCTGACGTGATGGACCGGCTTGCCCGCGGCGAAGTGGGGGAGCGCGCACAGCTGCCCGAGCCCGCGCGCGATATGTCCGATCCGTCCCATGCCGGCAACCGGCTGTTCACCGACGCTCGCGGCCATCTACAGCAGATGGGGCCGCAGAGCGGTCTGCGCAGCCAGCAGGAGCTGGACAATGCGGCCGGCGCCCTGGCGCTGAGCGCGCAGAAGGCCGGCATGAGCCGCATCGATCACGTGGTCGCGGGCACCGACGGCAGGGCACTGTTCGCGGTGCAGGGCGCCATGGGGGACCCGGCGATGCAGCGCTCGATGGTCGAGCGTGAGGCCGCCACGCAGCTGCCGCTGGAGCAGAGCAGCCAGCAGTTGGCGGCCGAAGCCTCTTCCCGCCAGGAACAGGCTGCTTCGGTCACCCGCGAGCAGGAGCAGAATCGCCCGCGATCGCTGTAATCTGGGCACCGCTTGCAGGTCGGAGACCGGCGGGCCCATCGCACGACACCGAGCACCCTCGGGTGCCTACATGGATCTCTTTGTAAGGACACAACATGCGAAACACTTTCCCGCGTTCCAAAGTCGCCCGGCGTGGTCGCGCTTCGGCATTGTGGTTGCTGCCGCTGGGACTGGCTGCCGCCATGACCCACGCACAGCAGGCACCGGACGCCCCGACGATTCCCGCCGTCGAGGAGGCTGTGCCAGCACCGGTAGTGGCCGCGGCTGACGCGCAGACGGCCGCTGACACCGCAACTGATGCCGTAGCTGCACCGGCTCCCGTCGCCGCGCCTGAGCCGGTGCCTGCCGTCGTGGCTGCACCTGTGCCTACGGCGGAGTCGTCCATGCCGCCCGCACCCGCACCCGCAGCGCAGCCGACGGCGACGACGGACGTCGCCCAAGACGCTGTTGCCGCCGAACCCGCGCTTGCGCCAGCGCCTGCAGCAGCACCGGCAACACCAGCGGCCGATGTTGCCTCCTCCAATGTTGCGCCAGCTACGCCTGTCGCAACAGCCGCTGTCGCAGCCCCATCGCCGGCTCCCGCGCAGGTGGCTGCGCCCGTTGCCGCTGCTGCACAGGTGCCCGACACCGCACTGGCCCCGGCACCCGTCCCGCCGCCGGCCCCAGCCCCCGTCGCACCACCGATCGTCCCGCTCGCACCAGACCAGGCCGCCGAGCGCCAGCTCGGTGCGCGCTGCCCGGTCGATCTGGCCGGGCGCCTGGCGCCGCAGGGTGATCTGATGATCGGCGCCTGCCAGGGCACGCTGCCACCACACCTGGCGGCGCTGCTGGTGGCCTTGCCTGAGCCGGACATCCACCTGCCGCGCAGCTGGCGCGAGCGCGAAGTGCGCCAGAAGGCGTGGTTCAAGGCCGTGGCCGGCATGGGCCAGCGCCCGGACTTCATCGCCCGCCTGGGAGACATCTGGGTCCGCTCGTTTGAAGGCGCGGATGCGTCGACGACCACCTACCTGGTCTCGGCGCCGTTCGACTGTGCCGATGGCGCATTGCCAAACGAGAACACCGCAGAGCCCGTCCGACTCGCAGCCGGCAGTTGCGGGCAGGCCTACGTACGCCAGCGCGTGTACCAGGTTGGCAGCGATGGCGTGCCGCAGGACATCACCGCAACGGCAATGCCGGCGGCACCGTCGATCACCGAGGCCGATCGTGCCCGTCACCGCGCCCGCGAAGGCAAGGTCAGCCTGGATCACAGCAAATTGCAGTATGGGCCGGCGATGCGCTGGTTCGTGCAGTACCCGGAATCACCTCAGAAGGCCGGTCCGCACAGCTTCAGTGACTGGAACCGCGAACATCTGGCCTTCGTGGTGTGGAACGGCACTCGCTTCGAGCTGCGCGATACCGTGACGCGCGCGCAGTGGCCGTGTGATCCGGTGGCGCCGGGCGACAAGGCCTGTGGCGGCTTCCCGGACTCGGGCCCGGATGCGTACGTGCTGGCAGGGCCGGCGGCGAACTCGGCGGTCTCCAGCCCCTGATCGACCTCGGAAATGACGGGAGCCGGCAGTGCCGGCTCCCGTTTTTCATTCCAGCAAGCGTCTCAGGCGTGCAGGCTGCGTTGGGTCGCCTGGGTCTGTTCCAGCTGCTGCTCGCGTGCCTGGGCTTGGCCGGCAGCCTGCTGCTCGATGCGCTGGCTGCTCTGCTCAAGCGGCGTATTCATCGCAACGGCCGTGTCCACCGATACACGCAGATGGGCAGGGTCCCCCCCTGGGCCCTGCACCGCGAAGCTGCGCGAGGCATCGGCGTTCATCACCACTTCGTCGATGCGCTTGCCGCCCGCGGCGTGCATTTCGGCGGCCAGGCTGCCAGCCAGCTGCGTACTCATCACATCCGGCACGCGGCCGACGCGCACGTCCTGCGCATGCACGCCACGGATCGCGTCGTTGAATAACGGATTGCCCAGATGATTGGCATCGTCCATGCGCAGCATGCTGGTGTGATGGCCGTTCTTCTCCGCTTCGCGGCGTGCCGGCTCACCGGGCTGCAGCGGGCCACGGATGTGGTCGTACAGATCGATGGCGCCGCCGGGAATGCCGCGCGCTGCGCGGGTAACGCCACTGCGCAGGGATTCCACGTCGTCGCGGTACTCATCGATCATCTTGGCGTTGTCTTTCGCCAGCTGCTGCGTATCCGGATGTTTCAGGACCGAGCCGTCGCCGAGGAAGTTGCCCAGCTTGTGCGCGCCGAACGAGCTGCCTGCTGCAAGGATTGGACGATCCGGGATCAGGTCGCGCAGCGGGTGGTTGCTGAAGCCAGCCGCTGACAACCTCTTGATCTCATCCGGGTTGGCGTAGATGCGTACCTGGCCGAAGTGGGGCGAAGCAGCACTGACCGGATCGGACGCCATGACGTGGTTGATCATGGTGTTGCCGCCTTCGGGGATGCGGTAGCTGAGGCTGACCGCACCATAGGCGTTGAAGGTCTCACCCTTGACGTTGAAGTGGTGCGAGGTGATCTGGGCAAGGGCGCCGCCGAGGGAGTGGCCGGTGACGGTGACCTGGGGAGTATGTCCACCATTCAAGCGGGACTGAAGTGCGGCAGATTCAAGCGTTCTCTGGGTCAATGCGATCGCGTCAGGTGCCTGTACATTGGTGCGCGCTACCACCATGCCGCCATCGGTCAGGATCGCATCGCGGGCAATATCCTCCGTGCCACGATGGGCAATGACGATCTCTTTGCTGTCTACGCGCTGATAGACGGTGCCCTGATAGCCGTTGAGCCGGTTGTCGACATGCTCGAGTATTTTGTACTCATGGCCGTTGAGCGTGACCTTTTCTTCCTGGCCGGGTGCACGTCGGCCGACGGCGCGGTCCTTGTAGGCGTCATCGGATAACGCAGCGTAGTCCTGGGAGGTGATGGTCACGGTGCCACCTCACTCGCAGAAAGGCTGATCGTGAACAGCTTGTCCTGCAGGTCGGCGGCATAGCCGCTGCGATCAGGCTCACCACTGGCCGGGAAATTGGGAACGCGATCTGCCCGCGGATAGACCAGTTCCGGATAGTAGAGCGTATGCGCGCTGCCGTCGGTCAGCGGCTTGGCATCGACGAAGGTCAGGAAGCGAGTTTCGTCTTCGGCGCCGGTTGCTTTCAGCATGGCACCGGCTCCGCTGAATTCCCATCTGCAGACGCCGCGGCCGTAGTAGTCCTCATCCAGCATACGGTCCACATACAACGTGCCGCGATACTCGCCATCGGCCACCTTGCGCAGCTCCACCGGCTCCTGGCTGGTGATGCGCGCGGCGGTGCCGGTGGCGGGCTCGATGTGGCCGCACTGGTCTTCGTTGATGACGTCGTACTGCGCAACGCCCTCGACCACCGCGAAATCTCCGGGGGCATCCTTCAGGCGCAGCACCAGTTCATAGGCCTTGCGCGGGCTGGGGTTGAGCTTTGCGAGGCCACGCCCGCCCTGGGCGACATCGGCTTCGGCAGCGGCACGTTCCTGGTTCATGGCGGACTCCGGGTTGCAGGCGGTCAATAGAAGCAGAGCAAGGCACGGAAGCATCTTGGGGCGCAATGTCGGCCTCCCTGGGGCATAGAGGGATATATGGAGCAGGCCACTCTCCGCGCGAGATTCTGCGCAGTGATCATGGTTGAGAGTAACGCGTCACGCAGATCGACCCGGTAGAGCGTCGGGTTTTCCTCGCCGCTTGCGCCATATCCGGCAATCTCTTCGATGCGCGGGGGACATGCATCAGGCGCGATTCGACGTTCATGCGCTCCCTTTGGCGTGATACGGCGTGGTACATCCATGTCCATGCATCCTTCCCTGGTGACAGGTCCGGCGATTATGGAGTGCCCGGGAAAGCTGGCGCCAGCCGTCTCTGGACAAGGGGGGCGATTTATTGACGCATTCGGCGAAGGGTGATGCCAGTGAATCGACTGCGGCACAGGCGATTCGATAGCGCCAGGGCGTTTCAATGTCGCGATCGGCTCTCACTATCAATTTGTGACTTGAATCATGAATTCACACCTTCCTTGCCCTGACAAAGTGCCTGCCATGAACCTTGCAATCCGCCCAGAATCCATCGACGACCATGTTGCCATTCACAAGCTCACCGAAATGGCGTTCCGCGATGCTGTCCACAGCAGCCATACCGAACACCACATCGTTGACGCATTGCGTGAGCGCGGCGAGCTGAGCATGTCGCTGGTGGCAGAGGATGCGGGCCTTCTGGTGGGTCATGTCGCGCTGTCCCCGGTCAGCGTGCAGGACGGCAGCCAGGGCTGGTTCGGGCTAGGGCCGATTTCGGTGCTGCCGCAGCAGCAGGGGCGCGGCGTGGGCACAGCATTGATGCGGGCCGCGATCGAGGCTCTGCGCAAGAGGGGCGCGCGGGGCTGCGTGCTGTTGGGCGAGCCGGCCTACTACGGGCGCTTCGGCTTCCGTGCCGTGCCGGATCTGGTACTGCCCGGCTTACCGGCGGAGTATTTCCAGGCTCTGTGCCTGCAGCCACCGATGGCACAGGGGGAGGTGCGTTACTCGCCGGCGTTCGACGTGGTTGCCTGACCGGGGAACGGCCGGCGTTCCAACCGCCGGTCAGCCTGGATGGCGCAGGTGGATGAGGGGATACGGACGACCCTGCGAATCCACCGGCGAGCGTCCGGTTTCGATGAAACCCATGCGCCGATAGAAGCCCACGGCCTGCGCATTCTGCGCGTTGACGTCGGTGGTCAGTTGCGGCTGCAGTGCCAACGCATGCTGCAGCAGCTGGCGGCCGATACCAGTTCCGCGCAGGTCGGGATCGATGAACAACGCTTCCATGTGCGAGCCGTCGATCAGCATGAAACCCTGCGGCTGGTCCTGGTCGCCGACGGCCACGACCAGCGGGGTCTGTGGCAGGAAGCCGGCAACTTCAGCATCGATCGCCTGGCGGTCATCGGTACTGAGGAAATCATGGGTAGCATCGACGGCGCGACGCCAGAGATCGACGAGAGCGTCACCATCGGTGGCGCGGGAAGGGCGCAGGGTGGTCATGGGATCGGCCAAGGTGCTTTGCAGTACCCGGATTGTACCGGTGCGATGTCCGCAAACAGAAAGCCCCGCCGAAGCGGGGCTTTGGATGTCACCGTTCGCTGCGCCTTACTGCACGGTGCAGCCGGACAGTGCCGGGAAGCCGATGACTTCGCCATTGCCGGTGCAGGCCAGCGTGACCTTCTGGCCCTTCTTCAGGGTGGCAGCCACGTCCTTGGGCAGGTCGCTGGCCTGTACGAAGCCGAACGGCTTGGCGCTCAGCTGCACGACCGGCTTGTCCATGAAGTCCGAGCTGATCGAGTCGACCGTGCCGGAAACCAACAGCGCCTTGCCCTTGTACTTGCCATCGGCAGCGATCTCGTTGTCCTGGTAGTCGCTGAACATCGTGGTGGCGGTCACTTCCACAGCCGAGGCGGAGGCCGCAGCGGCATCGTTGGTGACGGCGGTGGCTGCAGGCTCTGCAGCCTTGGCGGCAGCATCTGCCTCCGCAGCGGCGGACGAGACGCTGGCTTCAGCAACGGCCGCATCGTACTGGCCCTTGCTCTGCGCGCTGATGCCGCTCACGGTGCCGGCAAAGATCGCCAGGCCGACGAAGTACACGATCGGCGAAACGATGATCGAGCCCAGCAGCTGGAACAGGCCCTTCATGGCGCCGCCCTTGGCCATCGCGACGATGGCGAGGATGAAGGCCACCAGGTTCAGAGGCCAGCCCAGGAACAGGCCCAGGCCGGGGAACGGGACGAGGAAGCACAGCCAAGCGATCGCCAGCGTGATCCATGCGGCTTTTCCGGCAGGGCTGGCCTGCACGGTGGTATCTGCAATTGCGTTCAAAATTACCCCCTGTAGAGATCGAAAGGTGAATTCGCTGCCGACAATGGCAGCGCGCCATCGTCAATGATTTGAAAGCGCGGGCGCAGCGTGAAGGAGTCTTCACACAAGATCAAGCGGCGCTGCATCGTCATCCGAGCGCGGCGCTTCGCATTCTGGTATCGGAAGCGCCAAGGGGGCCTGCGTTACACTAGCCAGGCGCTCAATACTTGAACCCGAGAAACGCCATGACTGATGCCTTGGGCGTGCCGGTGCACGACGTCGACGAGAGCTGGATGCGTCACGCACTGGCATTGGCCGAACGCGCACAGCGCGAGTTCGACGAGATCCCGGTCGGTGCGGTGCTGGTGGGTGCCGACGGTCAGCTGCTGGGCGAGGGCTGGAACCTCAACATTGCCTCGCACGACCCCAGCGCGCATGCCGAGATCGTTGCCATGCGCGAGGGCGGACGGACGCTGGCCAATCACCGCCTGATCGGCAGCACGCTGTATGTCACCCTGGAGCCGTGCGCGATGTGCGCGATGGCGATCGTGCACGCACGCGTGGCGCGCCTGGTCTACGGTGCCAGCGACCCCAAGACCGGCGCCTGCGGCAGCGTGTTCGATCTGGTCGCTGATGCCCGCCACAATCACCGGGTGGAGGTCCATGCCGGTGTGCTGGCCAAGGAAGCGGGCAACCGGCTGACCAACTACTTCAGGGCCAAGCGTGGCAAGCCGCCGCTGCTGCTGGAGGACCACGCTGGCGAGGGCTGAGTGGCGAAAGGGTATGATGGCCGCCACTTTCCTTTACCGGCCGGCCTCGTGCCTGCCCAGCAACGAGGCGACACGATGGCAGAGAACGGCGCGGCCAACGAGCGGCTGATCTGGATCGACCTGGAAATGACCGGGTTGGATACCGACAACGATTCGATCATCGAGATCGCCACCGTGGTCACCGATGCCCAGCTCAACGTGCTGGCGGAGGGCCCGGAGTTCGCCATCCATCATCCGCTGGAAACGCTGGAAGCGATGGACGAGTGGAACCGCAACCAGCATCGTCGTTCGGGCCTGTGGCAGCGCGTCATCGACAGCACCACCACGCTTGGCCAGGCCGAAGCGCAGACCGTGGCCTTCCTGGCGCAGTGGATTCCGGCCGGCGTGTCACCGATGTCGGGTAACTCCATCTGCCAGGACCGCCGCTTCCTGCACCGGCAGATGCCGAGGCTGGAAAAGTACTTCCACTACCGCAACCTGGACGTGTCCACGGTGAAGGAACTGGCCAAGCGCTGGGCGCCGACCGTGGCCGCGGGCGTAGGCAAGAACAGCAACCACACCGCGCTGAGCGATGTGCACGATTCGATCAACGAGCTGCGCCACTACCGCCAGTTCATGGGAGCGCTGTCGGGCCTGCCGAGCCCTTGATGGGTAGTGCCGGCCGCTGGCCGGCAATCCCGCGGCGTTGGTGAGGATCAGGTGTTGCCGGCCAGCGGCCGGCACTACGCTCCGTTCAACTCCACGGCGCTAAGATCGGCCGCATGAACGAGCCCATCCTGCTGCCCCGCGATATCGCCCACGACGCTGGCGACTGGTCTGACCTGCAGCGGGCGGTAGCGCTGCTGGAAGCCCCCACGATCACCGCGCGCATGGCCAACCTGGTCGGGACGCCGCTGGAGTTCGCGGTGAAGGCGCTTCCCACCTCGGTGTCCAACCGCATCCACGGTGCGGTGCAGGCGGCGTTGTCCAAATCCGTGCAGGCCGCGCTGTGGAGCATGGACAACACACCGGGTAAGGGTGCTTCGACGCGCTGGCACAAGCTCGCGGCGGCGACGTCCGGCGCGGTGGGTGGGGCGTTCGGTTTCGCTGCGCTGTTCATCGAGCTGCCGGTGTCGACCACGATCATGATGCGCGCGGTAGCCGACGTTGCCCGCAGTGAAGGCTTCGATCTATCGCAGTTCAGCACCCGCCAGGCCTGCCTGGAGGTGTTCGCACTGGGCGGCAATTCGCCGCGCGACGACGCCAGCGAGACCGGTTACTACCTCGCCCGTGGTTTCACCACCGATGTCATGCGCCACCTCTCGGCCGAACTGGCCGGGCGCGTGGTAACCGGGCGTGACCTGACCCTGGGCGTGGCGCCGAAGGAGGCCGGCAAGCTGTTGGCCAAGCTGGTGGAAAAGGTCGCCGCCCGTTTCGGCGTGGTGGTCACCGAGAAGTTTGCCGCGCAGGCGGTACCGATCGTCGGTGCGGCAGCCGGCGCGACGCTCAACACCATGTTCACCGACTACTACCAGGACATGGCCCGTGGCCATTTCATCGTGCGCCGGCTGGAGCTGAAGTACGGCGAAGAGGTAGTGCGCACTTGCTACGACCGCATCGCACACGGCGGGGCGTTGATCGAGCCGACGTTGTAACGATGGGGTCGGAGGGAAGGGCTCTGATCCTTGCCTGCCAGGCACAACTGTTTTGCGCGGACGCGCCTGTTGCGCGCGCAGCGCCATCCCCATCCTTGCCGGCAATCCCCCGCAAGAGAGTGCCGCCATGTTGTTCACCCCCCACCGCCTGGGCGCGCTGACGCTGCCCAACCGTATCGTGATGCCGCCAATGACCCGCTCGCGTGCGGCTGCCGGCAATATCGCCACCGCGCAGATGGCCGAGTACTACGCCCAGCGCGCTGGTGCCGGGCTGATCGTCAGCGAGGGCACCCAGATCAGCCCGCAGGGCCAGGGCTATGCCTGGACCCCGGGCATCCACAGCGACGAACAGGTGCAGGGCTGGCGCAGGGTCACCGATGCCGTGCACGCGGCGGGTGGGCGCATCTACGCCCAGCTCTGGCATGTCGGCCGTGTCTCCCATGTGGCCCTGCAGCCGGACGGCGCGGCGCCGGTCTCTTCTTCGGCCCTGCTGGCCGAAGGGGTGAAGGTCTTCGTCGACCCGACCGGCGCCGGTCCGGAATCCGGCGTGGGCGAAATGATCCAGCACTCGATGCCGCGCGCGCTGGGCGAGGACGAGATTCCGAGCATCGTGGCCGACTATGCGCAGGCCACCCGCAATGCACTGGCTGCCGGATTCGATGGCGTCGAGCTGCACGGCGCGAACGGCTACCTGATCAACCAGTTCATCGACTCGCAGGCCAACCAGCGTACCGATGGCTATGGCGGCGCGCTGCAGAATCGCCTGCGCTTCCTGCGTGAGGTGGTGCAGGCGGTGGTCGATGTCGCTGGCGGCGAGCGAGTCGGCGTGCGTCTGGCGCCGCTGACCACGCTGCAGGGGGCGGTGGATGACACGCCGCAGGCGACCTATCTGGCTGCCGCGCACCTGCTGGGCGAGCTGGGTGTGGGTTACCTGCACATCGCCGAGGCCGACTGGGAGGATGCCCCGTTGATGCCGGTGGCGTTCAAGCAGGCGCTGCGGATGATCTATCCGGGCACGTTGATCTACGCCGGCAAGTACACCGCCGAGCGTGCCGCGCAGGCGCTGGCGGAAGGCTGGGCTGATCTGATCGGCTTCGGTCGGCCGTTCATTGCCAATCCCGATCTGCCCGAGCGCCTGCGTACCGGCGCGCTGTTGAATTCGCCCGATCGCGCGACGTACTTCGGCGGTGGCGCGGCGGGATTCACCGACTATCCGGTGCTGGAAGAAAGCGTCGCGGCTTGATCCGGGAGGTTGCCGGCCAGCGGCCGGCACTACCGGGGTACGGGGATGGGGTGGGTGCCGACCGTTGGTCGGCACTCCCGGTCAGGGCTTGTCGCGCACCAGTGCGTCAGCCTCGATCACGCCACCATCCTTGCCATGCAGGTACAGGTGCATGTCCTGCTGCGGATACGGGATGTTGATGCCGGCCTTGTCGTAGCCCAGCTTGATCTGCTCCAGCAGGGTGACCTTGGTGCCGAAGTGGTCGGCCGACTTCACGTAGCAGCGGATGCCCAGATTGATCGCGTGCGCACCCAGCTCGTACACCACCACGTCCGGTGCCGGCGTCTGCAGCACGCGCGGGTCGGCCTTCATCAGGGCCAGTGCGGTATCACGCGCCAGCTGGATGTTGTCTTCGTAACCGATGCCCACCACCAGTTCGACGCGACGGGTGGGCTCTGCCGTGAGGTTGATGATCGGTGCGGCGGTGATCAGCGTGTTCGGAATGGTGGTGTGCTGGTTGTCGGCACCGGTGATCACGGTCTGGAAAATGCGTACTTCGCGCACCGTGCCGGTCTGCCCGGCGATGGTCACCACATCACCCACGCGGAACGGACGCAGGGTCACCAGCATCACGCCGGAGGCGATGTTGGACAGCGAATCCTTCAGCGCCAGGCCAACGGCCAAGCCGGCGGTACCGAGCACGGCCAGCAGCGGAGTGATCTGCACGCCGAGCGTGCCGATGGCCAGGATTACCACGATAACCAACGAGGCCGCGTAGACCACGTTGCGAAGGAAGCTGCCCAGCATCGGGTCCACGCCCATGCGCGAGGTGGCGCGCGGCATGGCATTGGACAGCCGTCGTGCCACCCACATGCCGACCAGCAACACGACGATGGCAGCGAGCAACGGCACGCCGTAGGTCTCCAGCAGGCGTTCCCAGTCGAGTGAGCGGAACCAGGAGGTCGTGGCGGGGGAGGGTGGGGCAGCGGCGATCATGCGGACTCCTTTGCAACGGGAACAGGTGCGACGGAAACATGGCGTACGCGGACGCCAGAAACAGCAAGCCCCGCAGAGGCGGGGCTTGCGTGCAGCTTCAGTATGGGCAGACGTCGATGAAAGCGACGTCAGCCATCACACGTCAACAGGTCAACCTTTGGCCTTCAACTTGGCCAAGCGCAACCAGGTATCGACCACGGTATCCGGATTCAACGACACCGACTCGATGCCTTCCTGCATCAGCCATTCGGCCAGATCCGGATGATCGGACGGGCCCTGGCCGCAGATGCCGACGTACTTGCCCTTGGCCCGTGCCGACTTGATCGCCATCGACAGCAGCTTCTTCACCGCCGGGTTCCGCTCATCGAACAGGTGCGCCACGATCGACGAATCGCGGTCCAGGCCGAGGGTCAGCTGGGTCAGGTCGTTGGAACCGATCGAGAAGCCGTCGAAGATCTCCAGGAACTCATCGGCGAGCAGTGCGTTGGACGGCACTTCGCACATCATGATGATCTTCAGGCCGTTCTCGCCCTGCTTGAGGCCATTCTGTTCGAGCACCTGGACGACCTTGCGGCCTTCTTCCAGGGTGCGCACGAACGGGATCATGACCCACAGGTTGTCCAGGCCCATCTCGTTGCGCACGCGCAGCACGGCCTTGCACTCCAGCGCGAACGCGGCCGAGAAGCTCGGATCGACGTAACGGCTGGCGCCGCGGAAGCCGATCATCGGATTCTCTTCGTGCGGCTCGTAGTTGCTGCCGCCGATCAGGTTGGCGTACTCGTTGGACTTGAAGTCCGACAGTCGCACGATCACCGGGTTTGGCGCGACCGAGGCGGCCAGGGTGGCGATGCCTTCGGCCAGACGGTCCACGTAGAAGCCGACCGGGTCGGAATAACCGGCGATCTTCTCGTCGATCTTCTTCTTCGTCGCCGCATCCTGGCGGTCGTATTCCAGCAGCGCGTTGGGGTGGATGCCGATGTGGCTGGCGATGATCATTTCCAGACGCGCCAGGCCGATGCCCGCGTTCGGCAGCTGGCCGAAGTCGAAGGCACGTTCCGGGTTGGCCACGTTCATCATGATCTTCAACGGTGCCGGCGGCATGTTGCCCAGATCGGTGGTGGTGCGCTCGAAGCCGAGCTTGCCTTCGTAGATGAAGCCGGTATCGCCTTCAGCGCAGCTGACGGTGACCAGCTGGCCATCCTCGATGACCTTGGTGGCGTTGCCCGAACCGACCACGGCCGGCACGCCCAGCTCGCGCGCGATGATCGCCGCGTGGCAGGTACGGCCGCCGCGGTTGGTGACGATCGCCGAGGCACGCTTCATCACCGGCTCCCAATCGGGATCGGTCATGTCGGCAATCAGCACGTCGCCCGGCTGCACGCGGTTCATGTCTTCCAAGGTCTTCACCACGCGCGCCACGCCGGCACCGATCTTGGCGCCGACGGCACGGCCTTCGGCGAGAACGTTGCCGCCCTTTTCGGTCAGCGCGAAACGCTCGATCTGGGTGGCGTGGCTGCGCGACTTCACGGTCTCCGGGCGCGCCTGCACGATGAACAGCTTGCCGCTGACACCGTCCTTGGCCCACTCGATGTCCATCGGGCGGCCGTAGTGCTTTTCAATGGTCAGCGCCTGGCGCGACAGTTCGGCCACGTCTTCATCGTTGATCGAGAAGGTGCTGCGCAGTTCGGCCGGGGTGTCCTCGATCCTGACGCGCTCGCCGGGGACATCCGAGTACACCATGCGGATCGCCTTGCTGCCGAGCGAGCGGCGCAGGATCGCCGGCTTGCCGGCCTGCAGGGTGGGCTTGTAGACGTAGAACTCGTCGGGGTTGACCGCGCCCTGCACGACCATTTCGCCCAGGCCGAACGAGGAGGTGACGAACACCACGTCGCGGAAGCCGGATTCGGTGTCCAGGGTGAACAGCACGCCGGACGAGCCCACGCCCGAACGCACCATCAGCTGCACGCCTGCGGACAGGAACACGTCCTCGTGCTTGAAGCCGTGGTGCACGCGGTAGGCGATGGCACGGTCGTTGTACAGCGAGGCGAACACTTCCTTGACCTTGTGCACGACGTCGTCGGCACCGGTGACGTTGAGGAAGGTTTCCTGCTGGCCGGCGAAGGACGCGTCGGGCAGGTCTTCGGCGGTGGCCGACGAACGCACGGCCACGGCCACGTCGCCGCCGCCGTTCTCGGCGCTCAGCTTGGCGTAGGCGGTGCGGATGTCCTGGTCCAGCTGCGGCTGCAGCGGCGCGTCGATCACCCAGCTGCGGATCTCCTTGCCGGCTGCGGTCAACGCGTTGACGTCCTCGACGTCCAGCGTGGCCAGCTTGTCGAAGATGCGCTTGGACAGGTCGTTGTGCGCGATGAAGTCCTTGAAGGCTTCAGACGTGGTCGCGTAGCCTCCCGGAACGGAGACGCCCAGACCGGCAAGGTTGCCGATCATCTCGCCCAGCGAGGAATTCTTGCCGCCTACGCGGGCCAGGTCGGCCAGACGCAGTTCGTGCAACCACAGGATGTTCTCGTTCAAGCGCGATGCTCCGTTTGGCCATCGCCCGAGGCGGGCTTTGATGGCCGCGTCCGTAGGAAGAAGCCGATATGATGCCGGGCAGACCGCTGTCGGCACAAGCTTGTGTTGACGGCCCTTTTAGGCTTCGTAGGGGGTAAAAGCGCGCATGTCGACCATCCGTCCGGTGTTCTACGTTTCCGATGGAACCGGTATCACCGCTGAAACCATTGGGCATAGCCTGCTGACCCAGTTCTCCGGGTTCAGCTTCATTACCGACCGGATGTCATTTGTCGATGACCCGGAAAAAGCCCGTGAAGCCTGTGCCCGGATCCAGGCAGCGGGGGAGCGCTACCAGGTCCGGCCGATCGTGGTGAACTCCTGCGTGGACCAGAGCCTCAGCCTGATCCTGGCCGAAAGCGGGGCGCTGATGCTGGATGTGTTCGCCCCGTTCATCGAGCCGTTGGAGCGCGAACTGTCCAGCTCGCGGCTGAACCGGGTGGGCCAGGCCCATGGCATGGTCGACTTCGACACCTACCACCGGCGCATCAACGCGATGAACTTCGCACTGACCCATGACGATGGCATCGCGGTGAATTACGACGACGCCGACGTGATCCTGGTAGCGGTGTCGCGGGCGGGCAAGACGCCTACCTGCATCTACCTGGCCCTGCATTACGGGGTGCGCGCGGCCAACTACCCGTTGACCGACGAGGATCTGGAGAGCGACCGCCTGCCGCCACGGCTGCGCAACTATCGACGCAAGCTGTTCGGCCTGACGATCGACCCCGACCGCCTGCAGCAGATCCGCCAGGAGCGCCGGCCCAATTCGCGCTACGCCAACCTGGACACCTGCAAGCGCGAGGTGGCCGCAGCGGAGGTCATGTTCCAGATGGAACGCATCCCGACCCTCAGCACCACCCATACCTCGATCGAGGAGATCTCCAGCAAGGTGCTCGGCACGCTGGGGCTGCAGCGCGAACTGTATTGACGGGGGCGCCACGACCACCGTTGTGGCCTACCTGCGCGGTTGACGGGTGCGCTACGACCCACGGTCGTGGCCTACCTGCGCGGTGGGTATCGACCGTTGGTCGATACAGGGCCCCTTTGGCCGGGGCCGAGCAGTCCCCACGTTGAAGGGCCAACGTGTAGGATCAACCCATGGCCCGAGCATTGCCCCGTACCGAGCGCATCCCCCGCCTGAGCCGGCTGAGCTGGCTCATGGGGCTGTACGCAGAGAACTACCGTCACCTGGTGCGCCTGTTCGCGCCGGCCGAGCTGGTGGCGGGAAGCTACGTCTCTTCGGTGGGTGATGGCCTGGACGTGCGCCTGGACGTGATCGAGTGCCACCGCTACACCGTGGAGCTGCGCCTGACCTATGACCTGGCCGACCCGGTGACCGGTGAACCGGACCCATCGGCCTTCGTCCGCCTGTACCGGGACGCGCGCCAAGCCGAGACTACCCATTGCTACGTCGGCCGCCGCTGGCAGGACACCATGGGCCTGTACCCACCGCCGGCGGAGCTGATCAGCCACCGCATGCGGATGAACACCTTCCTTGGCAAATGGCTGGAATACCTGGCCGAACGCGGCCATGGCGTGGCCACCCTGCGTCGTGACCCTGACGGCAACGCCGTGGGTGAGGGCGACCGTCGCCTGTCGCTGGTGCGTTGATCGGCCATAATCCACGGCTGACCCGCCGCCGGATCCATACATGCCGTATACCCCGATCGTCGCCACCCTGGGCTATGTGCTCTCGCCCGATCGTCGCCAGGTGCTGATGATCCATCGCAATACCCGGCCGGGCGACCACCACCTGGGCAAGTACAACGGCCTTGGCGGCAAGGTCGAGCCGACGGAGGACGTGGCCGCCGGCATGCGCCGGGAAATCGCCGAGGAAGCCGGCATCGACTGCACTGCCATGCGCCTGCGCGGCACCATCAGTTGGCCGGGTTTCGGCAAGCACGGCGAAGACTGGTTCGGTTTCGTGTTCGTCATCGACAGCTTCGAGGGTGCCCCGCACGGCGGCAATCACGAGGGCACCCTGGAGTGGGTGGACGTGGACAAGCTGGACCAGCTGCCGATGTGGGAGGGCGACCGCAACTTCCTGCCGCTGGTGTTCGATGCCGATCCGCGCCCGTTCCACGGGGTGATGCCTTATCGGGATGGACGCATGCAGAGCTGGTCCTTCAGCCGGCTTTGACACAACCGGCACTACCGTGCTTCCCGGTAGCGCCGTGCCCGGCCGGCACTACCGCCGGCGCGCCAGCAGCAGGTGGAAGTGCTTTTCCCGCTGCTGGCCGTCATTGCCGGCCGTGCATTCGCGATGCGAGCGCCATGCCGTGACGGTGAAGCCGGACACCCGCAGCGCCAGCTCCACTGCGTCCAGCTCATGCAGCTCAAAGTCCTCGGCAAAGGGCAGGCTGCGCATGAATCCGGCATCGCCGAAGGCCAGGCATAGCCGGCCGCCGCGATGCAGCACCCGTGCCAGTTCATCCAGCACGGGGGCCAGGTTCGGCCAGAAGTACAGGGTGTTGACCGCCAGCGCAGCATCGATGCAGGCATCAGCCAAGGGCAGGGCATGGGCATCACCTTCGCGCAGCGCGGCACGGCCAGCCAGGCCGCTGGCGGCAAGGTGCTGGTTGCCGGCATCGACCATGGCACTGGACAGCTCGACACCCACGTAGCGACTGCCACTGGCCTGCAGCAGCAGCGGCGCAAAGGCGGCGTTGCCTGGACCGATTTCCAGCACCTGCTCTCCGGCAGCGACAGCCAGCAATGCGATCGCCGCTTGGTTGAGGGCGCCGTTGCTGCGGTTCATCGATTCGCCCACGGCCAGCGCGGCCTCGCCATGGGGCTGCCGCAACTGCGCGGCCAGGGTGCGTGCATCCAGCATCAACATCGTCCGTCGGTAAGGAGTCGGACGTGGCGGCGGCGGGTCCGCCGCAGACCATAGCGCCAGCCGATCGGCTTGGGAAGTAGGGAAACCCCGGCCCGAGGTGATGAGGAAATGTCCAGCGTCGCAGTCGGTGAGAACCACTTGTCCACAGGGGGTGTGGATTACGCGTGGGCAACTTTGTGGATAAGCGCTGACAGGCGCCACCCCCCTAGGCTGTCAAGATGGGTGGCGAAAAATTCACCGCTGGTGAGGATCGGTGAGTGAAGGGTGAAGGTCAGGGGCAGCCCACGCTGTTGCCGGTGGCGGCGCTCGCGGTACCCTGTGGGCCTTGATGCCCCGTGAGACTTCATGAAACGTCACTTCTCGATGCTGCGCGAGTTCCATCTGGCGGACTGGTTCACCCTCGCCAACGCTTTCTGCGGCACCGGCGCGGTGTTTGCCGCAATGCGTTTCCTGCAGGATGGCGAGCGCGGCTACCTGCTGTTCGGCATGGCGCTGATCCCGCTGGCTTTCATTTTCGACGCACTGGACGGCCGCATCGCGCGCTGGCGCAAATCCAGTTCGACCCTGGGCCGCGAGCTCGACTCCCTGTCGGACGTGATTTCCTTTGGTGTCGCACCCGCAGCGCTGGCCTATGCCTGTGGCATGCAGGGCGGCTGGGACTGGCTGGTGCTGAGCTACTTCGTCTGCTGCGGCGTCAGCCGCCTGGCCCGTTACAACGTGACCGCCGAGGCGATGAGCGGTGACGAAGGCAAGGTGAAGTACTTCGAGGGAACGCCGATTCCCACCAGCCTGGCGCTGGTGATTGTGCTGGCGATCGCCGCCGGCACTGATGCCATCGGCCACGACCTGTGGCTGGGCCAGTGGCAGATCGGCCCCTGGCAGCTGCATCCGTTGGTGCTGCTGTTCGCGTTGTCCGGGTCGCTGATGATCAGCAAGACCCTGCGCATTCCCAAGCCATGACCCAGCCCTGCGGAGGAGCGCGATGAGCAGCTCGGCCAATGACGCCGGCAGCAGCGATTTCGAGAACCTCGCCCGGCAGTACTTCGGCGCCTGGGGTGATGCCTTGCGCCATGCAGCCGTGCCGGGAACCCCGGCTGGCGACGACCCGGGCAGCTGGAAGCGCCTGTTCGACTGGTGGGGCCAACTGCTGCCCGGGACCGGTGCTGCCGCGCCCGAAGAGGCGGTGCGGCGGTTCCGCGAGCAGGCTGGCAGCTGGTACGGCACCATGCAGGAAGTCGCTGCACGCTTTGCCGGCCGCGATGCCAGCAGTGCCGAGGTCGCCCAGGCCTGGCGTGAAGCGGTGAAGGGGCAGGGCGACGGCATGCTGCAATGGATGCTGCAGGGGGCCCGCGGCAGCACCCATGTGGACGCTGCTCCGCCCGAGTTTACGGCGTGGTTCCAGCAGTTGCAGACGCTGGCTGGCCCTTGGCTGCAGAGCCCGGCGTTCGGGCCCGGCCGCGAGCACCAGGCACGGTGGCAGGCCCTGCTGCGCGCGCAGGAGGAGTACCAGCAGCATTCGCAGGCCTATGTCGAGCAGATCAAGCAGGCACTGGAAGAGGCGTTCGACCTGTTCGAGCAGCGCCTGGCCGAACACGAGCAGCCCGGCAGCCAGCTGACCAGCGCCCGGGCGATGTTCGATCTGTGGATTGAAGTGGCCGAGGAGGCCTACGCCAAGGTGGCCATGTCCGAGCCGTTCCAACAGGTGTATGCCTCGCTGGGCAACGCACAGATGCGCCTGCGCGCAGGCCTGCAGCGCGAGGTTGAACAGATGAGTGAACGCATCGGCCTGCCCACCCGCAGCGAGATGGATGCCGCCCACCGTCGCATCGCCGAGCTCGAGCGCAGCCTGCGCCGGGTGCAGGCACAGGTGGCGGTGCTTGCCGGTACCGATACGGTCGATCCGGTGGCCCAGCCGGCGCCTGCCAGGGTCAAGCCCGCCGCGCGCAAGCCTGCGGCGAAGAAGGCGGCGAGCAGGGCCGCGCCGGTGAAGAAGCCTGCAGCGAAGAAGGCTGCAGCGAAGAAAGCGTCAGCGAAGAAGTCCACCACCCGCGCGACCACGCGGAAGTCGTAAGCCATGAAAGGACCGCTGGGCTTCAATGCCGATGACCTGATGCAGGAGACCCTGGCCATGCAGCGCAAGCTGATGGAAGGGTTGAAGCTGTTGCCGCAGGTGGAGGATGTCGACTATGGCGCCACCGCCCGCGAGGAAGTCTGGCGCGATGGCAAAGTTGTGCTGTATCGCTTCGTCGGCGAGAACGCGCCGGTGCGCCGCACACCGCTGCTGATCGTGTACGCACTGGTCAACCGCCCGTACATGGTGGACCTGCAGGCCGATCGGTCGCTGGTGCAGAAGCTGCTGGCCTTGGGCCAGGACGTATATGTGCTGGACTGGGGTTATCCGGACCGTTCCGAACGCTACCAGACGCTTGAGGACTATCTGCTGCGCTACATCGATGGCGCGGTGGATGCGCTGCGCGCGCGCAGTGGTGGAACGGTCGACATGCTCGGCATCTGCCAGGGCGGCGTGTTCGCCCTGTGCTACGCCGCGCTGCGGCGGCAGAAGCTGGGCAACCTGATCACCATGGTCACCCCGGTCGACTTCCAGACCGCAGACAACATGTTGTCGCACTGGGCCCAGCAGGTGGATGTGGATCTGCTGGTGGATACGCTGGGCAACATCCCGGCCGATCTGATGAATGCCAGCTACCTGATGCTCAAGCCATTCCGCCTGAACGTGCAGAAGTACGTGGGCCTGCTCGACATCCTCGATGACAAGGCGGCGCTGGAGGATTTCCTGCGCATGGAAAAGTGGATCTTCGACTCGCCGGACCTGGCGGGTGAAGCCTTCCGTGAGTTCATCAAGCAGTTCTACCAGGGCAACGGCCTGGTCAATGGCACCGTGCGCATCGGCGAAGAGGCGGTGGATCTGTCGCAGGTGACCCTGCCGGTGCTGAACATCTACGCCGAACAGGATCACCTGGTGCCACCGGATGCATCACGCGCGATGCGTGGCCGGCTGGGCACGGAGGACTACACCGAATCCAGTTTCCGCGGTGGGCATATCGGCATCTACGTCTCCGGCCGCGCGCAGCGCGAAGTGCCGGCGACCATCGACAACTGGCTGAAGGAACGCACGCCATGAAACATTCCCCTCTGTTTGCGCTTGCTCTGGCCCTTGCGCCCGGCGTCGCCAGCGCTGCGCCGAGCGCCGATGCGCGCCGCGAGATCGCGCAGTTGATCGGAAGCCTGGATGGCTCCCAGTGCCAGTTCCAGCGCAATGGCAGCTGGTACGGTCCCGCCGATGCGCGTTCCCACCTGCAGCGCAAGTACGACTACCTGCTGAAGAAGAACATGGTCGACACCGCCGAGCAGTTCATCGAGCGTGCCGCGAGCCAGAGCAGCATGAGTGGCAAGGCGTACCGGATCCGCTGCCCCGGCCAGCCCGAACAGACCTCCGCGGCGTGGTTCGGCGCCCGCCTGCAGGCCTTGCGCCAACGCACGCCGTAGACATTGCAGGCGCTACAGTGGCAACAGCCAGTCAGCCGGGAGACCTCGCCATGAACGCTGTGCCGCGCACCCTGTCGCGCTCGCTGAACGACCGCATGATTGCCGGGGTCATGGGCGGCATCGCCCATCGTTTCGGCTGGAACCCGACCCTGGTACGGGTGCTGTACGTGGTGGTCTCGCTGGCGTCGGCCGCCTTCCCCGGCATCCTGGTCTACCTGCTGCTGTGGCTGCTGATCCCCAACGAGGCGGATTGAACACCGCGTCCCGTCCCTGGCCGATCTGGCTGCGCGCGTTGCAGGTGCTGGGCGCGCTGTGGACCGTGCCCAATACCCTGATCGGCCTGCTTGGCGGTCTGGCCGGGTTGCTGGGTGGTGCGAAGATGCGCTGGAGCGGTCGCGATTGCGCGGTGGTGTTCGACCATTGGCCGTGGGGCCCGGGCGGAGCGATCACCCTGGGCAACGTGATCCTGCACACCGGCCACGATCTGGGCATGTGCTGCCGTACCTACGCGCATCAGGCGGGGTGGGGCGTGGAGCCGTTGATCCGGCTGGATGACCATGAACGTGCGCACGTGTACCAGTATCTGGTGCTGGGGCCGCTGTACCTGCCGGTGTATCTGCTGTGTGGTGGTGTCAGTGCGCGTAATCCGTTCGAGCGTGCGGCCGATCATTACGCGCGGTTCGGGCACGGCTGGTGGCCGTAGTTTCCAGCCAACGGCGCAGCCCCTCGTGGGTGGTCGCGTAGAGCGATTCATGTGATTGGGCCGGGCAGGTGGGTTGCGCAGGGGCCGCTGCAAGTACGTCCCTGTAAGCTCGGTCGCCGCATCCATGCGGCTCACGCCCCTGCGCAACCCACCTGCCCGACCCCTGACAGTTTCTCGGCGCGTCCACCCACGGACAAAGAAAAAGAACAGCAGAAGCGGGTCGCGCGCTGTGCTTGCTCGTATAGAGCCGAGCATGGGCTCGGCTCTACAGGAAACGGCCAGCCAGGCCGCTTTTGCTTTTGATCTTCTTTTTCTTTTCCGTGGGTGGCAGACCGCAGAAATCTGTCAGAGGGCGGCCGGGTTGGGTTCGCGGGGGTGTCCGCGGCATGGATGCCGCGGCCAAGCCTCCAGGGACGGATTCACGGCGTCCCCCGCGAACCCAACCCGGCCGACCAGCGCGACGGCTTTTGCATTCCGCGACCAACCAACCCACCCGCGAGGGGCTGCGCCGTTGGCTGAAAACCCCTCTATTCGTTAGTCGGAAGTTAAAGATCCGTAAGCGTTCTGCTGCTATCCCGCAGTCATCTGCATGCAACCGATCGTCATTAGTCTTCGTGACGTTCCAGTCAGCTTGGTCGCGGTAAGCTCTATCCCGATGAGCCAACAAGTACCGCTCATCGTGTGCAGTACGCAGTAGCAATTTGGAGGAAGACATCACATGGCAATCGTTCTTTATGTCGGTGGTAGCAAGGATGGCGAGAAGGGCGTGGTGCCCTACGGCTTCAGCAAATCCCGCGCCGATACCGCGCTGGGGCCGGAGTTCTACACGGAGCGGTTCATGGAACTGCAGGGTGTCGGCAAGGTCCGCCTGATGGCGCTGGAGAGCCTGCGTGACGACATCGTCATGCAGCGTGCCGCCCGCCACTACCGCTGACCTTCGCAGCACGCGGCAGGACGCGCTCCACCATCGCGCGTCCGCGCCGGCATCCCAGCCCCGGGGCCAGTCCGAGCCCCTTTTGCCAGGATGCCGGCGTCCCATCCGGACCCGCCGCCTGAACCGCCGCTCTGTCAACGCCTTGTCCCTGCCGCCCGCGCATTGCAAGAATGGGCCTTTCCCGCAATGCGGCCCCGGCCGGAAACAATGCACGACGCCAAGCACGCCCAGCGCCAGCTCGCCCAGCAGATCGCCCAGACCATCGCCGATGAAATCGGTGCCCAGACCGCCCAGGTCAGCGCCGCTGTCGGCCTGCTCGATGAAGGCGCCAGCGTTCCGTTCATCGCCCGCTACCGCAAGGAAGTCACCGGCGGCCTGGACGACACCCAGCTGCGCAACCTGGAAACCCGCCTGACCTACCTGCGTGAACTGGAAGACCGCCGTGCGGCGGTGCTGGCCAGCATCGGCGAGCAGGGCAAGCTCAGCGATGAGCTGCGCAACGAGATCCTCGCCGCCGACACCAAGAGCCGGTTGGAAGATCTGTACCTGCCGTACAAGCCCAAGCGTCGCACCCGCGCGCAGATCGCCCGCGAAGCAGGCCTGGAGCCGTTGGCCGACGGCCTGTTGGGCGACCCGACACAGGACCCGCAGATCTTTGCCGCCACGTTCGTGGATGCCGACAAGGGCGTGGCCGATACCAAGGCCGCGCTGGAAGGTGCCCGCGCGATCCTGATGGAGCGCTGGGGCGAGGACGCCACGCTGGTTGGCGAGCTGCGCAGCTGGTTGAGCGAGCAGGGCGTGATCCGTGCCCGCGTTGCCGAGGGCAAGGAAACCGAGGGCGCCAAGTACCGCGATTATTTCGAACACGCCGAGTCGTTGGCGAAGATTCCCTCGCACCGGTTGCTGGCGTTGTTCCGTGCGCGCCGCGAGGAGATCCTGTTCCTGGAGCTGGACCCAGGCAAGGATGCCGAGGCCGGGCATCAGTACGCCGAAGGGCGCGTGGCGCACAACGCCGGTATCCGCGATGCGGGGCGCCCCGCCGATCGCTGGCTGCTGGACGCCTGCCGCCTGACCTGGCGGGCGAAGCTGCACATGCACCTGCTGCTGGACCTGTTCAACCAGGCCCGCGAGAAAGCCGAGGCCGAAGCCATCGCGGTGTTCGGTGACAACCTCAAGGATCTGCTGCTGGCCGCACCGGCCGGCCCGAAAAGCGTGCTGGGCCTGGACCCGGGCATCCGCACCGGCTGCAAGATTGCCGTGGTCGACGCCACCGGCAAGCTGGTCGCCACCGACACCATCTACCCGCACGAGCCCCGCCGGCAGTGGGAGCAGTCGCTGCAGACGATCAAGCAGCTGTGTGCCAAGCACAACGTGCAGCTGATCGCGATCGGCAACGGCACCGCCAGCCGCGAGACCGACAAGCTGGCCGGTGAAGCCATCAAGGCGCTGGGTGACAACGCGCCGCAGAAGATCGTGGTCAGTGAAGCCGGGGCTTCGGTGTATTCGGCGTCGGAAACGGCGGCCAGGGAATTCCCGGACCTGGACGTGTCGATCCGTGGTGCGGTATCGATCGCGCGTCGCCTGCAGGACCCGCTTGCCGAACTGGTGAAGATCGAGCCGAAGGCGATCGGCGTGGGGCAGTACCAGCACGACGTGGATCAGTACCGCCTGGCGCGTGCGCTGGATGCGCGCGTGGAGGACTGCGTGAATGCCGTTGGCGTGTACGTCAACACGGCGTCGGCTGCACTGCTGTCGCGCGTCTCGGGCCTGTCGTCGACGGTAGCTGAGAACATCGTGCGCCACCGCGATGACAACGGTCCGTTCAAGCGTCGCAAGGATCTGCTGAAGGTGTCGCGCCTGGGTGAGAAGACGTTCGAGCAATGCGCAGGTTTCCTGCGTATCGCCGATGGCGATGAGCCGTTGGATGCATCGTCGGTGCATCCGGAAGCCTATCCAGTGGTCGAGCGCATCGTCGCCAGCACCGCGCGCCCGATCAAGGCGCTGATCGGCGACGGCAGTTTCCTGCGCGGCTTGAAGGCCGAGCAGTTCACCGACGAGACATTCGGTGTGCCGACGGTGCGCGACATCCTCAAGGAACTGGAAAAGCCGGGCCGTGATCCGCGCCCGGAATTCAAGGCGGCCCGTTTCGCCGAAGGCGTCGAGGACATCAAGGACCTGCGCGAGGGCATGGTGCTGGAAGGCGTGGTCAGCAACGTGGCCGCGTTCGGTGCGTTCGTCGATATCGGCGTGCACCAGGACGGCCTGATCCACATCTCGGCGCTGTCTGATACCTACGTGAAGGATCCGCGTGACGTGGTCAAGGCCGGCGACATCGTCAAGGTGAAGGTGCTGGAGGTGGACGTGCCGCGCAAGCGCATCGCCCTGACCCGTCGTCTGGACGACACGCCCGGCCAGGCTACCAGCCGCCCGGGCAGCCGTGACGAACGCAGCCAGGGGCAGGCGCCGCGCCGCGACGCCGGCAACCCCGGGCAGGGACGTGGTCAGGGGCGCAACCCGGGCAATGGCGGACGCCCGGCACAGGCCGCGCCGCCAGCCAACAATGCCCTGGCCGAGGCGTTCGCCCGGGCCAAGCGCAGCTGAGTCCGCCGTCCCCCTCCCGGCGCTGCCGGGTGGGGGACTTGTCGATGTTCCCCGGCAATGCGCACACTTGCGCCGGAGGGGGCGCTTGGGCCCCTGCTGTCGCTGGGGAGGCCATGCCGTCAGCACCATCCGCCTTGTTCCGTGAACGTTGTGGCACCCCGCCACGGCCTGCGGGCAGCTGCGTCGGCAGGGGAGGCGGCTGATGGCCGATCAGGGCAACAGCGGCAACGCACTGCTGGAGCGCCGGCTGCAGGAACTGGCCGAAGAGCGCCGCCGCCTGGCGATGATCATCGAGGGCACCGCGGCCGGCACCTGGGAATGGAACGTCCAGAGCGGGCAGATGCGGGTCAACGAACGGTGGGCCGAGATCGTCGGCTACCGGTTGGACGAACTTGAACCGATCTGCCAGAAGACCTTCACCGCGCTGGTCCATCCTGATGATCTGGCGCTGTCCGATGCGGCCCTGCAGGACCACTTCGATGGCCGCACCGACCACTATGTCTGCCTGTTGCGGATGCGCCACAGGAATGGCGAGTGGATCTGGATCCACGATCGCGGACGGGTATTCGAATGGGACGGGCAGGGCAGGCCACTTTGGATGGCCGGCGCCCATGCCGACGTCACCGAACTGCAGCAGGCGCGCCAGGACGCGGCCGAAATGCGGCAGCGCCTGCAGGCGATGGTGGATGCTTCAGACGAAGTGGCGGTGATCGCGACCGACACCGATGGCATCATCACCATTTTCAATACCGGCGCGCAGCGCCTGCTCGGCTACACCGCCGCTGAAGTAGTGGGTGCGCGCCGCCTGGATGCCTTCCACGATCCGGTTGAACTGCAGGCGTGGCTGCGACCGCTGGCGACCGCCGATGGACAGGTTCCAGGTGTGTTCGAGGCACTCAGTGCACGTGCCGACGGCCAGACGTATTCGCGGCAGTGGACACTGCTGCGTAAGGACGGTCAGCGTCGCCAGGTACGCCTGTCAATCAGCCGCATGGATGGCGCCAATGGCGAGCGCATCGGCTATGTCGGCATGGCCATCGACATCACCGAGATCCTGCAGGCGCGCGCCGAGGCTCGTCTTGCGGCGGAAAAGTTCGCCGGTGCGTTCACCTCGGCGGCATTGGGCATGGCGCTGGTGTCGCTGGAAGGGCGCTGGCTGGATGTCAACGATGCGCTGTGCCGCATTCTCGGCTACACGCGCGAGGAACTGCTGCAGGTCGATTTCCAGCGGTTGACCCATCCGGCCGATCTGCAGACCGACCTGGCCTTGGTGCAGGACCTGCTGGCGGGGCGACGCACGCACTATCACCTTGAAAAGCGTTACCTGGGCCGTGAGGGCAACACCATCTGGGCACGGCTGTCGGTATCGCTGGTACGCAATGAGCGCGGTGAACCGTTGCATTTCGTGTCGCAGATCCAGGATGTCAGCGCCCAGCGCAGCAGCGAGCAGCGCCTGTTCGAAAGCGAGCAGCGCAGCCGCATCACCCTGGATGCGGTTGCCGACCTGGTACTCAGCGTGGCCCTGGATGGCCACATCGAATATGCCAACGCGGCCGCCGTGCGAATGCTTGCCGGCGATGGAGCGCTGTCGCTGGCCGGGCATCTCGTGCAGGACGTGCTGTCGTTGACCACCGAATACGCACCGCAATCGCAGCTCGACGTCAGCGTGCTGCTGGATCCGGAAAGCAACGCCGTGGATCTGCATGCCGATCTGCTGCTGCAGATGGGCACCGCCGTGGTGCCGGTTGACCTGACCCGGGCCTGGCTTCGCGACGACGAGGGCCAGGTGCGTGGTGCGGTGTGGGTCCTGCGCGATGACACCCAGCAGCGCGCACGCGAGCGCGAGGCACGACACCTGGCGGAGATGGACCCGCTGACCGAACTGGGTAATCGCCGCGGCTTCGAAGTGCATCTGCAGCAGGCGATCACCCGGGTCGAGCGGACCGGGCAGGCGGCGTCACTGATGTACATCGATCTGGACCGGTTCAAGCCGGTCAACGATACCTTTGGTCATCTGGCCGGCGACGCCGTGCTGTGGGCCGTGGCCAGCGTATTGCGCCATGGTGTACGCGACTCGGATGTGGTGGCCCGCCTGGGCGGTGACGAATTCGCGGTAATCCTGTCCGGGTGCAGCCCGCGGCGCGCGGCGCGCATCGGCGGCGAGTTGCTGCATACCCTGGCCAACCTGTCCATTCCGTGGGACCAGCACCAGCTGCGGATCGGCGCCAGCATCGGCATCGCACCGCTTGCCGCCGGCATGAGCGTGGACCAGGCCGTCGCCGCCGCCGATGCCCAGTGCTACCGGGCCAAGGCGATGGGTCGCAACAATGTGCAGGTGCAGGGCGAAACCGGCGAACTGCCCGGTAGCTCGCCGGCGGACGGCGGCGACCTCAGCGACGGCTGATCTCAGCCTGTGAGAGGGGCGCGGCGAATACTGCGCCAACGCCCCACCTTGGCAGGAAAACAACATGACGTCCTGGAACCTGAGTGCAGTCCGTGCTTATGCACCGGCCGTTGTCGGCTGGTCCCTGGCTCTCTCCGGCTGGCTCCGGCTGGAGCAGCTGCGCAATGACCAGCAGGCCCGGATGCTGGTCCCCGTGGTGCAGTGGGGCGTGGCGCTGATGCTGCTGGTCACCCTGGGCTGCATTGTCGCTGCCAGCGTGATGATCTGGCGCGCCGGGCGTCGCGATGCGCAGCAACGTGGGTAGCGGATCTGCTGCGTTGATCAGGTGCGGGCCTCAGCGCAGCACCTCTTCGGCATCCACCAGCTGCACGTCGTGCATCATGTTGAGGTAGGCCTCGTAGTAGCCTTTGTGCGAAGCGCCAACGATGGCCAGCAGGCGCGTTCCCGGGCGCTGGCCCAGCACTTCGCGGATGTTGGCGACCATGCGCAGGTTGCGGGTTTCCCAGTAGCCCACATAGTTGCGGCCAAAGCCCTGGGGTGAGGGTTCGACCAGCGCAGCACCGAAATCGGCCTGGTAGGCCTGCAGGCCGACGCCGGGGCGGTTGTAGGCGCGATACAGGTCCAGCACGCCACCGACCTTGCCGACGTTGGCATACAGCGGCTCGTCGGCGTCCAGCCGTGCGTTTGCGTGCGGGTTGTCCCAGGCCTTCATCATCGCTTCGCGTGCCGCCTTCTTGTCCTCCGGCGGGGTGGGCGAATCGGCGGTGTGGTCGTCCACTGCCCACAGGCGTTCCAGGCCCAGGCGGGCAGCTAGGACTGCCGCCACCAGGTTGGTTTCATTGCGGCGGGTCAGGCTCTTGTCGAGAATCTCGACCAGCGCAGCATCCAGCCCGTCGCCGGCGACGCGCTCCTGCACAGGCAGGCGCAGCCATTGCACCTGCGCCGATCCGCGCTCGCCAGCGGCCAGGAACACCGCGGCCAAGTGTCGACGCTGCGCGGCTGCCGGGCTTGCCGGCCATGCCGACAGCAGGCGTCCCATTTCGGCGTTCGCGCTCGGCACGTCGAGGCCGGTGGCGACGCGGGCCGCGTCGGTGTCGAAGCAGTAGGTTTCAACGCTTTCGGCATAGCGGCCGGGATTGCGACGCATGAAGTCGCACTGCAGGCCGGACAGGTTTTCGGTGGCAATCGCCTCCGGGCGCCAACGTGCCAGGCGCTGCAGCAAGGGCTCCAGCAGGGCCGGCTCGAAGGTCTTTGGCAGTTCCGACAGATGTGCTGTCCCAAGCACCAGTACTTCGTTGTGGCGACCGGCGGGTGGCCCCTTCAGCTGGTCGGGATGGAAGCTGGGCCGGAACCCCGCGTCACTGGCCAATGCGCCGGCACTGCACAGGCTGAGGATGATGATGGCGCTCAAGCGTCGAAGCATGCTGCCTCCCAGGAAAGATCCAGTCAGTGGGCGCATGCTGCCGGCAGTGCGCAGGCAAGGGATGTCCCGATGGTCATTGCAACCTTATGCGTGCTTGCCGCATCCCCTTTCCGTCGGCGCTGGTCCAGAATGGTGGCTGGAAGACTTCCGGAAGCGCGTCATGGATGAAATCGCCACCATCGTAGCCGCAGGTGCCGTGCTGGGTGCACTGGCCGGCTGGATCGGGCCGGGCAGATGGCGGTGGCAGCTGTTGCGGCTGGCACCGTTGCTGCTGGTGCCGTTCGCGTTGTACATCCTTTCCACCCGCAACTGGTTCCTGGGTGGCGGCGGGCCACTCGTGGAACCCTCCCTGCTGGTCGTCTGCGGCAGTCTGGGCTACCTGCCGGGCGTGCTGGCAACGGTGCTGCTGCGCTGGATTCTGCGGCGCGCTGCCGACCAGGGGCTGGCCCCCTAAAGTAGTTGGCCGCCCCGCCGATACCTTCTCTGGAGCCCGCTGCTGGCTCCCGCTGCCGGACCCGAGGCTGCCTCCGATGGGCGGCCCGTGCCGTGTGCTTTGCCGCTGTTTGATGACGATCGCAGCTGCCGTACTGTTTTCTGCCAGTCGCTCGAGTGACGCCGGTCGGCGTCTGCACGTCCCAGGCAATCGAAGTTGCCGCCGGGCATCCCGCCCGGCGGGTCGCAACCGCTACCCGGACACCGAGGATCAGACGATGCTTATTTCAGGCTCCATGGAAGGTGCTCAGGCGCCGGTCGAAGTGCTCACCCGTTGGTCTCCCTTGCGCGCGCTGCGGGGGTTGTTGGGCAGGCAGCGCCGCGCCACGGAGGTGGCCGAGCAGCATCGGCAGCACGTCGAGCTTGAGGCCCAGGTGGCCGCACTGCACCGGGTGCAGGCGGTCATCGAGTTCGCCCTCGACGGCACCATCCTGCAGGCCAATGACAACTTCCTGCAGGCAGTGGGATATCGCCTGGATGAGATCCAGGGCAGGCATCACTCTCTGTTCGTCGATTCCGAGGACGCGCGCAGTAGTGGATACCGCGACTTCTGGGCGCGACTGGGTCGCGGTGAATTCGATGCAGGGCAGTACCGGCGCTTCGGCAAGGGTGGGCGCGAGATCTGGATCCAGGCGTCCTACAACCCGGTGCTTGACCAGCACGGGCGGCCATACAAGGTGGTCAAGTTCGCGACCGATATCACGGTGCAGAAGCAGCAGGCGGCCGAGTCGGCGGGGCAACTGGCGGCCATCGACAAATCGCAGGCGGTGATCGAGTTCAGCATGGATGGCCGCATCCTGGCGGCCAATGCGAACTTCCTCGCCGCCACCGGCTATACGCTGGAAGAGGTGCGTGGCCAGCATCATTCGCTGTTCGTCGAGCCCGACTACCGGGCCAGTGTCGAGTATCGGCGGTTCTGGGAAAAGCTCGGCTCCGGCGAGTACGACGCAGGCCAGTACCGGCGGCTGGGCAAAGGCGGTCGTGAAGTGTGGATCCAGGCGTCGTACAACCCGATCCTTGATGCCGGTGGCCGGCCGTTCAAGGTCGTCAAGTACGCCACCGACATCACCGCACAGGTGCATGAGAGCCAGGCCATGCAGCGCGCCGTCGCGCAGACGCGCGAAGTGGTGGCGTCGGCAAAGGAGGGCGACCTGACCCGGAGCATCGGCATGGCCGACAAGACGGGCCCGATCGCCGAGCTATGCGGTGGCGTCAACGCGCTGGTCGAGGCGATGGCGGCCATCATCGGTCAGATCAAGTTCGCCGCAGACACCATTGCGGTCGGTGCGAGCGAGATCGCCGAAGGCAACAACGACCTTTCCCAGCGTACCGAACAGCAGGCTGCCTCTCTGGAAGAAACCGCCGTGTCGATGAAGGGGCTGGCCGAGACCGTGCAGCGCACCGCGACCAACGCGCGCCAGGCCAGCCAACTGGCCGGCGGCGCCGCCGATGTGGCCGCACGGGGTGGCCAGGTGGTGCATGACGTGGTCTCGACGATGGAGGTGATCAATGCTTCCTCGCGTCGCATCGTCGACATCATCGGTGTGATCGATGGCATTGCCTTCCAGACCAACATCCTGGCATTGAACGCGGCGGTGGAAGCGGCGCGTGCCGGTGAGCATGGTCGTGGTTTCGCCGTGGTTGCCACCGAGATCCGCGAGCTCTCGCATCGCTCGGCCGGTGCGGCAAAGGAGATCAAGCAGCTGATCGATGCGTCTGTTGCCAACGTCGGTGCCGGAACGGCGCAGGTCGAGAGCGCCGGCCGGACCATGGACGAGATCGTGGTCGACGTGCGGCGTGTCAGCGACCTGATGACCGAGATCAGTGCGGCTGCGCAACAGCAGAGCGATGACATCCAGCAGATGAACCACGCGGTGGATCTGATCGATCAGGGCACGCAGCAGAATGCAGCGCTGGTGGAAGAGGCCTCAGCGGCCGCGCGCAGCATGGAAGAGCAGTCTTCGCAGCTGCTGCAGACGGTGGCAGGGTTCCGTGTGCACGCGGGGGCAGGGCATGGCCATGGCGTGCATTCTCCAGCGCTGCGGGTGGTGTAGGGCGCCGGCGCGCGCTGGCTTATGGGGCGGCGCGGGCCGCCCCGGCCAACGCAACGGTGGCTTGCTCTGGAACGGCAGTAAACTCCGGGCTCGCCCGTCAATGCTCAGTCACCGTGTCCCTATCGGCAGCGCGTGGTCGACGTTCTCGACGATTTAGCCAGGTACCTTGATGGCTGGGAAGGGCCTACCCAGGCATCGGACTGATTGATGAGTCCGCTCTGGCGGCCAAGGTGTGATCGCACTCGACCAAGCGGGCGTTGCTGACGGCTTGGCGCCCTCCGCATTGGGCACAAGCGAGCAGCGTACCGCCCGGTATGGATTGGAGGTCGGGGCCTGTCGAGTGAGTGACGTGCTGGCAACTGTTACACCGGACGCTGATGGCGATGACGCTTTGGATGTTCCCCTGCTGATCGCGCATCGGGTCGATGTTGAGAACGTAGAAAAGACCTGTGTCTGGCATGGCCGTGTACCGAAGAGTCAATGCATGCTGCAGGGTGGAGCGGGTTGATCTTGTGACGAGAGTGCGGATTCAGCAAGAGTTTTGGAGCTGAAGCGCTATGGATTCTGCCTAAACGGACAGGCTGAGGACGCTGGTCGACCCTTGTGCAATCGCCGCTTGATCAACCAGGACCGGTCAAAGCGCTGGACGCCCGAGCATCAAACGTTCTTCTGCAGAAAGTCTGCGAATCTGGCCAGGCTGATAGCCTGCCGATTGGGGCACTTGGGGCAACTGAGAATTGCGCCACCGGGGAGATCGATCAGGCCTTCGTTGGGCCGCCCGGTGAACCGGCACGAGCATTCCAGACATCGACACATCACCTGGGTTACCTGCAGCAGACGGCCGCTGTCGTCTTCCTGCCCGAAAACATCGCTGAGGAGGAACAATCCAGTGTCGGCCATGCTCGAATCCTTAACGCCCGTTTTCCATGGAGCCGAAGTCTACAGCTTCCTTGATGCCGGAGTTTTGCGTTATACGCCGGCTCGCGATCGCGGCCAAGCCAGGCTTCGCATTAAACCATTTGGCCCGGTGGCGCATCCAAGGCGGAGCATGGACTCATGCCTTGCCCAACGGAAACTGCCAATGTCCAGGATCTGCCGTATCCGGTTTCTTGCCCTTCTCGCGGTGACTGCCCTTTGTGGTGCTCCTGCCGTCTCCGCGGAGACCATCGCGATCCCGTTCGAGCTGGGCAAGGACCATCGAATATATGCCGAAGGCACGATCAATCATTCGCGCCCCCTCCGTTTCCTGGTGGACACGGGGGCGGACGGTATGGCCGTGTCGGTCGCTACAAGCGAACTGGCTGGTATGAAAATCGACGATCAATCCGAAAACACCGGCGCGGACGGCACGACGTTGGTTGACTACAGTACGAACAACACGGTCGCTCTCGGCGGTGCCAGCAGAACGTTGGGCGCCGCAGTAATCGACTACCAGAATCGGCCCTTCGATGCAGTTCTCGGCTGGAAATTCTTCGAGGGGAGCGTTGTCGAGATCGACTACGACAAGAAGACCCTGTTCGTGCATGGCACTTTGCCCAGCACGGCGGGATACACCAGGATGAACACGCGATGGATCGACAACATTCCCGCTGTCGAAGTGACGTTGCATGCGGAGAACGCATCACTCCAGGCGTGGCTCTCTTTGGATACCGGCAGCAACGGGACCATCGACCTGGGGTATTCCTACAGTTCCCGACACAACCTCCAGGATGTTCTTACGAAGAAGATCGGAACGTCACAGTTCAGTGGGAGCGCAGGCAAGAAGATCCGCGCGGTCGACGTTCGCGTTCCCTCGGCGGATATTCAGGGGATTCGTCTGGACCAGCCCAAGGTGTCTTTCACCATCGACGAAGACGGCTCCAGTGGCGATGGCACGATCGGAAGTGAAGTTCTTCGGAATTTCAACATCCTGCTGGACACCAAGACCGGCGACGTCTATCTGCGTCCCAACGGGAGGGCGGTGCTGCAGCAACTGCGGCGGTGACAGGACGATCGAGAGGGGAAGTGGGGAGGAGAATTGGCCGGAGTCGGCTGATTCACGACTCCATTACGCCATTCCTTCTGGAAGCCTCGCGTTGCAAGGCTTGTGGTGCCGGTGAAAGGACTCGAACCTTCATGGGGTCACCCCCGGCTGATTTTGAGTCAGCTGCGTATACCATTCCGCCACACCGGCAGCAGCGGGCTAGTGTACCCGAGCCGGGCGGGCGTTCATAGAGGTGCGGGCGAACGGGGCCGAAATGGCTTCAAATTGTCGGTATCGGCCGACTGCTGGCTATACTGGCAAGGCTTAACAGGCACGGAGCGATAGCCTATGTCAGCGTTGCAGGACCTGCGGGTGCTGGTAGTGGAGAACGACGAGATGAGTGCGGCGCTGCTGCAGATGCAGTTGGTGCATTCCGGTGCTCTGGTCGTTGGTCTTGCCGCGTCCGTTGCCGAGGCACTGCGCCTGCTGGAAGAGGCCAACCCTGACGTGGCCCTGCTGGATTACCGGTTGGCCCACAACGAGACCAGTGAACCAGTCGCTGCGGCGCTGGCCGCGCGCGGGGTGCCGTTCGTGCTCGCCACCGGCATGACCGCCGAACAACTGCCGGTCGCGATGCGATCGGGGGTGCTGTTGATCAAGCCCTATCTGTCGGCGGAGCTGTCCAAGGCATTGGTCCGCGCAGTGGGGCGCTCCAGCGCAAACGCCTGATCCGACCGCTCAGGCCGCTTCATCGTAGACATAACGGATCTCCTCGCGGTCGTCGAGGATGGCGTACTGCGCCGCCAGGTTGTCCGGGTCCGGGTTGAGCCATGCGTCCAGATGCTCGGCGCGGATCGGCAGTACGCCCCGGTCATGGCCGGCAGCGGCAACATCGATTGACGGTCCGTCGGTGATGGTGGCGAACGACAACAGGCGTCCTTCCGGGCCCTCCCATTCCGCCCACAGGCAGGCCAGCAACAAGTCGCGCGGCGGATCAGGGCGGAACTCCAGCACCACGTCCTGTTCCTTCTCGTCGTTGTGCAGGGGGCGGCCGGCAATGGCGTCGCGAGGAACGTGCTCGTAGAAGGCCTGTACCACCACCACGCCGTGGCGCAGTCCGAAGGCCCCGCGCCAATAGCCTTCCAGGCTGTCCCGCCGCGCATTGTAGGTGCCGGGGTAGAGGACATCGTTGCGCGCGGGCTTGTCCGGAAGCCGGCATTGATAGCGCATCGGCTTGATCACGCGCCGGCCATTCTCGCTGACCATCACCGGCGCGTAGGTGCCAGGAAAAATACGGTTGTCGCGTGGCAGCAGCTGTTCCCGGTGCAGGTCGTCCAGTCGCGCCTGCGCCCGTTCGATGCGGTTGCCGGCAACGCGCAGGTCATTGCGTGCTTTCTGCGTGGGACGGGTGGCCAGGGTTGCATTGGCGATGTCGCGACGCTCAAGCTGCCGCTCCAGCTCGGCCTGCAGCTGCTGCCGCTCCTGTGCATGCCATTGCTGGATCTTCGCCACGATGTCGCGGCCCAGTTCGGTGCGCGCACCGGCAAATCCGTCGTCCATCGCTTTCGGCGTTTTCGGTCGTTTCTTGCCGGGATCATGCGCATAGAGTTCGGCGAACTCCTCCAGGGAGAGGACGGCGCCGAACTCGCGGACCAGCTTGGCGTAGTCGGCGCGGATCAGGGCGGAATAGCACATGGGACTCTGCCGGAAGATGGGTCGCAGCGGCTGCGACAAGGATGCGGCAGGATAGCCCGACCTTCCAGGAGACGTTGCATGAATGATCCAGAGACGATCCAGTTCCGCGAGGCGGTGCCGACGGTTGAGGACTACTGCCAGCTGCGTGCGCTGGCCGGGCTCAGTGCAAAGACCCATGAGGCAGCGACGCGGGCATTGCCCAATACCGTTTTCGGTGTCTGTGCCTACCAGGGCAGCGAGCTGGTAGCGATGGGCCGGATCATCGGCGATGGTGGTTGCCACCTGCAGGTCTGCGATATCGCCGTGCTGCCCCGTCTGCAGGGGCGGGGTCTGGGCAAGGCGGTGATGCAGCATCTGAGCGACTGGATGCAGGGCAACCTGCCGCCGTCGGCGTATGTGAGTCTGTTGGCCGATGGCGAGGCACATCGGCTGTATGCGCAGTTTGGCTTTGCGGCGACGGCGCCAGCCTCGATCGGCATGTATCGCCGGTTCTGAAACGCGGTCACCAGGGAATCGCAGGCAAAGAAAAACCCCGGCCGAAGCCGGGGTTTCAAAGATTGGCGTCCCCACGGGGATTCGAACCCCGGTCGCCACCGTGAAAGGGTGATGTCCTAGGCCTCTAGACGATGGGGACGCACGAAAAACTTCAAGTTGTAGAACTCTCGACGGCCTAATGTCGAAAGTGGTGGAGCCAAGCGGGATCGAACCGCTGACCTCCTGCATGCCATGCAGGCGCTCTCCCAGCTGAGCTATGGCCCCGTGTTACCGAGCCGCCTATCATACCTGCCTGTTCACATTTGTGGAAGCTTTTTTTGAAGCTTTTTCATCGAATCGTTCATTGCCACAATGGCAGGAGCGTTCCGACGCCACAACCTGAATGCCGGTGGGCGGTGAACAAAAAAGACCCGGTTATCGGCCGGGTCCTCGTTGTTCATGATGAGTGGCGTCCCCACGGGGATTCGAACCCCGGTCGCCACCGTGAAAGGGTGATGTCCTAGGCCTCTAGACGATGGGGACGCAGATCTCATCAATGTTCTTTGCGACCTTTCGACGGCCTAATGCCGAAAGTATGGTGGAGCCAAGCGGGATCGAACCGCTGACCTCCTGCATGCCATGCAGGCGCTCTCCCAGCTGAGCTATGGCCCCACGTCGCTGAGGAGCGAAATAATAGCTGTGCCCCCGGGGGTTGGCAAGCGCTTTGTTGCACTTTTCTACACATGGCGCGCGATGGCGCGGAGGCGATTTCCGCCTGCCAGGCAGCACATGTGTCGACGCAGACGCCAGGCGCTCAGCGGTCTTCCCCGGTCAGCGCGGCCAGGATCGGGCACTGGTCGAGCGCGCCATGTCCGGGGCAGGCATCGACCAGTTGCGAGAGGGCGCCATGCATGCGCTGCAGTTCGGCCATCCGCAGTTCGATGTCCTGCAGTCGAATCCGCGCGGTGTCACGCACGCTGCCCATGTCCTGCGGAGGATGATCGCTGAGGGAAAGCAGTTCACCGATCTCGTCCAGGCTGAAGCCCAGTGTCTTTGCCCGGCGGATGAAGCGCAGGCGTCGCAGATCCTGCTCGCCGAAGATGCGATAGCCACCTGCCGTACGTGCCGCGGTGGGCAGAAGCTGCTGACGTTCGTAGTAGCGGACGGTGTCGATGGGGACGCCGGCCTGGCGTGCCAACTGACCAATGTTCACGGCGGACTCCTCTGGACCTGCCGTGCATAGTCATCCCTGGACTCTGGTCAAGAGTCAAGGCTTTGCCTGCGTCGCCCATTCAGCACACTTTGCAACTTTCTTCATAGCCCCCGGGGCAAAGCAGTTCCTACCCTCAACCTGAACCGGCCGCTCGACGGCCTGAACCGGAAGAGGAGGTGGGGAGTGGAGGGAATCAGCAACGAAGGATTCGTCGAGGTTGCGGTGGTTGAATACCCCGGAGGCGACCCGTCGGCTGCATCGGTGCTTGCCGAAATGGCGCACGTCGCCAATCGTCTGGCGCAGCAGCAACGACGGCCCTGCAAGCGGGTGCTGGTCACCCGCTGGATTGTGCCTGCCAGCAATACCGGCGTGCATCGCATTGCCGGTGCCGAAATGCTGGACGCGGCAATTCCCGCAGTGATCGCCTTGCCGGGCCAGGTCAGTTCCGGTGCGTCGCTGCGCGCCGAGGATGTCCTGCTGGACTGGTTGCGGGCCCACTACGACGGCGGCAGCCTGCTGGCCGCCGCAGGTGACGGGGTCAGTGTGCTGGCACGGGCGGGTCTGTTGACGGGGCGCACGGTGTCAGGCCCTGACCTCAACCGCCATCCGGCGCTGCAGGTGCAGGTCGGCAGCTGGGCACCCAGTGAGCGTGCACTCGTCGATGATGGCGATCTGCTCACCGTGGGCGGGGCCCAGGCCTGGCGCTTCCTCGGTCTGCGCCTGCTGTACCGGCTGCACGGCCAGGGCGTGGCCAGCGCGGTGGCACAGCAGTTGGGGATAGTGGTGCCAGTGGGGATCCAGCAGGATCTCGAGCGATTCAGTGCCAACTTCGCCCATGGTGACCGTGATGTGTTGAAGGCGCAGCGCTGGCTGCATACCACGGCCGCACGTGGGGCCACGCTGGGGGCGATCTGTGAGATCTCTGGATTGGAACCGCGGACCTTGCAGCGTCGTTTCCTGAAGGCGACCGGGCTGCGGCCCATCGAGTACTGCCAGCGGCTGCGCGTGGCCAAGGCGCAGACGTTGCTGCAGCAAGGTGCCAGCATCGACGAGGTTGCCTGGGGGGTGGGTTACGCCGATCAGAGCGCATTCCGCCGGCTGTTCCTGCGCATCGTCGGTTTGACGCCCGCCAACTATCGTCGCCACGTCAGCAGCAAACGCCGCGATCGACCGCTGACGTCTGCCGTGGCCGGCAGCCTGCGTGGGTTGAGCGCCTCACCGGGCACGCAACTGGGGCGCAACGCCGCTTGATGAACGATGTTGGATGCGTCGTGCTTGCATCGCGGGCACGACGATTTGACCATGCAGGTCTCTGCAGGCGAGAGCGGGTGAATTGATGTCGAGTATTGGGCCGGTGCCGATGCCGGTGGTGTTGATCCTGATCTTCCTGTTTCTGGCAATGGCCATTGCGCGGATCTGGTCGCGTGGTGAGCCAGGGCAGGTTCGGCCGCCCGTGGCTGGAATGGTGCTGGACATGTTGCTGGTGGGTCTGCTGTGTGGCCGACTGTCCTTTGTCGCAGCGCATTTCAGCCTCTACCGTGAAGCTCCCTGGAGCGTGCTGCAGATTGCCGATGGCGGGTACCACCTGCCCGTCGTCGTTGGCACTGGATTTGCCTGGGCGCTGTGGCGGCTGCGCGGGCAGCGCCCGTTGAGGGCGCCGGTGCTGGCAGGTGCCCTGGCTGGATTGCTGTTGTGGGGCGGCGCAAGCCAGGGGCTCGCGTACTGGCAGGCACAGCAGATGCCGCTGCCCACATTGCAGGTGGTCGACCTGCAGGGCAGGGCGATTGAGCTGAAGCAGTTTCATGGCAAGCCGCTGGTGCTGAACCTGTGGGCCAGCTGGTGCGGCCCGTGTCGCCGGGAGATGCCGGTACTGGCGACGGCCCAGCAGAAACATGCCGATATCCAGTTCGTCTTCCTCAACCAGGGCGAGACTCTTGTGGAGGTCCAGACCTTTCTTGCCGCTGAACACATCGCGCTGGGCAACGTCCTGCTGGATGAGTCATCGGCTGCGTCGACCACGCTGGACGTCCGGGCTTTTCCTTCCACGCTCTTCTTCGATGCGCAGGGGCGGTTGCGGGAACTGCATCTCGGCGAACTGACCCAGGCCGGCCTTGAACACAAACTGCGCCGGCTACGGTAGCCTGCGCTGGCATCCCACTACGGAGTTTCCATGTTGTCGATTTCCCCGCGTATCGCGCATACGCTGATGCTTCCGGCCATGCTGGCGCTGGCTGCCTGCAGCCAGGCACAGACCCCACCGGGCAAGGGTGCCGCTGCACCGGCAACGGCTTCGGCAACGGCAGCCGCCAGGAAGGGTGAGTTGCCGGCTGTCCTGAAGGGCATCGAGAAGCATGGCTTCGAGGTGGTCTCCGAGTTCGACGCGCCGGGCGGCCTGCGCGGCTTTGCCGGCATGGTTGGCGGCCAGCAGCCGGCGGCGGCTTACGTGACCGCCGATGGCAAGCATGTGCTGGTGGGCAGCCTGTTCGACGCCGAGGGCAACGAAGTTGCAGCCGAGACGCTGGAGAAGCTGGTTGCCGCGCCGATGTCGGCCAAGATGTGGAGCAAGCTGGAGACCAGTGCCTGGGTACGCGATGGCAAGGCCGAAGCGCCGCGCGTGGTGTACACCTTCAGTGATGCCAACTGTCCTTATTGCCACAAATTCTGGGAGGCGGCACGGCCCTGGGTCGACGCAGGAAAGGTGCAGTTGCGCCACATCATGGTCGGCGTGATCCGTGAGGACAGTCCGGCCAAGGCGGCGGCGATCATGGCCGCACGCGATCCCAGTGCGGCACTGCTGGAGAACGAGCATCAGTTCGATCGTGGTGGCATCAAGCCGCTGCCCAGCATCAGCCGGGAGATCGCGGCCAAGCTGGATGCCAATCAGGTGCTGATGGTGGAGATGGGCTTCCAGGGCACGCCGGGCATCCTGTTCCAGGATGCACAGGGCCAGGTGCAGCGACGTGCCGGCCTTCCGCAGGGCAATGATCTGCAGGCGGTACTCGGCCCGCGCTGAGGCCCCCGGGCTGCTGAACCGAGTGACAGGCCCACATGGCGACATGTGGGCCTGTTGCTTTCTGCGACAGTCCCGGCGAAGAGGGCTGCGCACGTCACGAACAGATGTCACGTCTGAATCGTGACTGACATCAAGCATTTTGCTTTGATTCCAATCAAGGCCAAAAACGACAGTCGAACTAGCCTTGGCGCATGGAATACAGCGTCACTGCGCTATGGATGCCGCACACGTCATGCCCTCGAGAGGGCGTGCGCGCAATGCCATTCACGACATTCTCACCCAGCGCTTGTTACCCAGACCCCTGCGGTCGCCACCCCTTCGGCAGCGCTGCCGAAGGGGAAGCGACTCCGGCGCTGTCCGGGCAGGTGGGGCAATGTCATCGCCCTGTTGCCTGCATCGCGCAGGCTGGCGACGGTCGTCGACGCAGTACCCGCATTTCCAGCAACGGCTCGTTGAGGTCGGGGCGGCGCACGCGCGCTGCTCGGCCGCGCGGCGGAAGTTCCAGTCCGGGGAGGATGCAATGCGCTTGGCGGTACTGAGTATGGGGTGCCTGACGGCGATGGCAGCGATGCCGTTGCACGCACAGGAGGATGCGCAGGCATTGCGTCGGGAGATCGACGCGATGCGGCAGACGCTGCAGGGCATGCAGCAGCGTCTGGACCAGCTTGAACGACGCGAAGAGCACGCGGCTGCGGCTCCCGTTGTACTGCCGTCGCCGACGTCCGCTGCACCGCAGGCGACCACGACGGTGTCAACCGCCAGCGGCATCCTGCACCCGACCCAGGTTCCTGGCGTGTCGCCGACCGTGCTGCCCCAGCGTGAATCGGTGGCCGATCCGTCAACGGCGGCCTCGCGCCCGGACAGCGCCGCCGGCCCGACCGATCCGGACCTGAAAGGCTTCTTCGCCATTCCCGGCACCGACACCGTGATCCGCATCGGTGGCTATGCCAAGCTCGATGCGATTGCGGATTCGCGCGGCGCCGGGGACGAGGATCAGTTCATTCCCTCGTCGATGCCGGTGGGCGGCAGCCATCGCGACGTCTCGAACTTCAATATCCACGCCAAGCAGACGCGTTTCAGCTTCGAGGCGCGGCGTCCAACCACGCACGGCAACCTGCGCTTCTATCTGGAGAATGACTTCTTCGGCAGCAGCGATGGCTATCAGTTCCGCCTGCGCCATGCCTACGGCCAGCTTGGCAACACGTATGCGGGTTACGGGTATTCCAGCTTCATGGACCCGGACAGCCTGCCTGACACGCTGGATTTTGCCGGACCCGGCGGCGCCGGTTACCTGCTGGTGGCCGGCATCCATCACAGCTTTGCACTGGGCAAGGGCAACACCCTGACCCTGGCCGCCGAAGACCCGGACACCGAGCTGGCCGGCGCCAGCGATGCGATGGCGGCGGTCAATCGATTGCCGGATGTGAGTGCCATCGCGCGCATGGAGCGTGACTGGGGCCACCTGCAACTGGGCGTCGTGGCGCGCAATCTGGCCTACGACGGCGATGCCCGCCGTGACCGCGTCTTTGCCGGTGGCGCGCAGCTCAGTGGCTCGGCCTCGGTGGGGGAACGCGATCTGTTGCTGTTCGGCGCGCTGGGCGGCCGCGGCCTGAGCCGCTATACCGCCGATCTCACTGGTTCCGGTCTTGACGCCGTGGTAGGTGCCGGTGGGCGCATCGATGCGCTGGACCTGCACGGTGGCTTCGTCGGCTATACCCACTACTGGTCTGATCTGTGGCGATCGAACCTGATCTACGGTCAGCTGACCCTGGAGCGCAATGCGGCGCTGCCGAGTGATGCATTCCGGCAAAGCCGCTATGGCGTGTTCAACCTGATCTGGAGCCCGGCACCGTCGTGGACGATGGGCATGGAACTGCTGTACGGCCGCCTGCAGCAGCAGAGCGGAGCGCGCGGCGACACGGTCCGGGTACAGGGCAGCCTGCAATACAACTTCATCAAGTAAGCGCCAGCGGCAGCATGCCAGCGTAGCCATTCCCCACGCCCGGGTTCACCGGGCCCATGCCAGGTACAGGAGATTGTCATGGCAGAAGCAAAGAAAATCGGGGTGGTCGGAGCCACCTTCCTCGTCGCCGGCAACATGATGGGCTCAGGGGTGTTCCTGCTGCCCTCCAGCCTGGCCAAGATCGGTACCGCCTCGATATGGGGGTGGCTGATCACCACGGCCGGTGCGCTGCTGCTGGCCTTCGTGTTCGCCAAGCTCGGCAAGCTGGCGCCCAAAGCGGGTGGCCCGTATGCGTATGCACGCGATTGGTTCGGTCCCTACATGGGCTTCCAGACCAACACCATCTACTGGTTCGCCAACTGGATCGGCAACGTTGCCATTCCCATCGCGGCGGTGGGCTACTTCAGCTACTTCTTCCCGATCCTGTCCGAGCCGCTGGTGCGTTGCATCGCGGTGCTGATCCTGGTGTGGGCGCTGAGCTTTGCCAACATGATCGGACCGGCGTTCGTCAGCCGCGTGCAGACGGTCACCACCAGCTTCGCGCTGGTGCCGATCCTGGGTATCGCCATCTTCGGGTGGTTCTTCTTCGATGCCGACATCTTCAAGGGGGCCTACAACGTCTCCGGCGAGTCGAACTTCGGTGCGATCTCCAGTGCTGCGGCACTGACCCTGTGGGCCTTCATCGGCGTCGAGTCGGCCTCGGTCACGGCCGGTGTGGTCGAAAACCCGGAGAAGAACGTGGCCCGCGCCACCCTGGCCGGTGTGTTCCTGGCCGCCATCGCCTACATCGCCAGCTCGTCGGTGATCATGGGCATGGTGCCCAACGGCGAGCTGCAGGTGTCTGATGCGCCGTTCGCACTGGCGGCGGCCAAGGCCGTCGGTGGTTGGGGTGGTGCGCTGGTCAGCCTGTGCGCCTTCATCGGCGCCGCGGGTTCGCTGGGCGGCTGGATCCTGCTGACCGCGCAGAGCGCCAAGGCGGCCTCCGATGATGGCCTGTTCCCGAGCATCTTCAGCAAGACCAACAAGGACGACGTGCCGGTCAAGGGCGTGCTGATCGTGGCCGTGCTGATGACCCTGGCGGTGCTGGTGACCTCCACCTCGAAGACCGCTTCGGCCCAGTTCGACGTGATCACCTCGGCGGCGGTGGTGTTGACCCTGCTGCCGTACATCTACTCGTGCGTGGCCTGCTATTTCGTGGTGGAGCGTTCGCACACGCTGGTGCACACCGGTGCGTTCTGGACCCTGACCAGCCTGACGGTCGTGTACTGCCTGTGGGCGATCTACGGCTCGTCGGGAACGATCGTGCAGTACGCCTTCCTGTTCGTGCTGTTCATCACTGTGTTCTATCCCTTCTTCAGCGAGGAGCGTCGCCAGCAGCGGCAGCGTTCCCGCGAGGCGGCGGCGATCTCTGCCGGCGCCCAGCGTTCCTGAGTTAGACAAGGAGAATCAACGTGTATTTCAAGTCCCTGGATTATCCGGTCATCGTCATTGACGGCGACTACGATTCGCCGCGTATCGGCGGCATCCTCATCCGTGCACTGGTGGAAGAGCTGCGCAGCAATGACCAGCGCGTGCTGTGCGGTCTGAACCTGGATGACGCGCGCGCCGGCGCCCGTACCTATGTGGCCGCTTCGGCGGTGCTGATCTCGATCGACGGCAGCGAGGAGGTCGATGGCGAGTTCCAGCGCCTGACCGCCTTCCTGCGCGAGCAGAGTGCGCGCCGGGCCAACCTGCCGGTGTTCCTGTACGGCGAGCGACGCACCATCGAGAAGGTACCGAGCAAGCTGCTCAAGTACATCCACGGCTTCATCTTCCTGTTCGAAGACACCAAGAGCTTCATCTCGCGGCAGGTGATGCGTGCGGCCGAAGACTACATGCAGAACCTGCTGCCGCCGTTCTTCAAGGCGCTGATCCACCACGCGGCCGAGTCGAACTATTCCTGGCATACACCGGGCCATGCCGGTGGCGTGGCCTTCACCAAGTCACCGGTCGGGCGCGCCTTCCACCAGTTCTATGGTGAGAACACGCTGCGCAGCGATCTATCGATTTCGGTGCCGGAGCTGGGCTCGCTGCTGGACCACACCGGCCCGATCAAGGAGGCCGAGGACGAGGCCGCGCGCAACTTCGGCGCCGACCACACCTTCTTCGTCACCAACGGTACGTCGACGGCCAACAAGATCGTGTGGCACGGCACCGTGGCCCGCGGCGACGTGGTGTTCGTCGACCGCAACTGCCACAAGTCGCTGCTGCATTCGCTGATCATGACCGGCGCGGTGCCGGTGTACTTCACGCCCAGCCGCAATGCGCACGGCATCATCGGCCCGATCAGCCTGGACCAGTTCACCCCGGAAGCCCTGCAGCAGAGCATCGCGGCCAATCCGCTGGCCAGCCAGGCCTACCAGGCCGGTTCCAAGCCGCGTATCGCGGTGGTGACCAACTCGACCTACGACGGCCTGTGCTACAACGCCGAGAAAATCGCCGAGGAGATCGGCAGCGCGGTCGACTTCCTGCATTTCGATGAGGCCTGGTACGCCTATGCCGCGTTCCATCCGTTCTACGAGAACCACTACGGCATGGCCAAGGGCAAGCCGCGCGAGCAGGACGCGATCATCTTCACCACCCATTCCACGCACAAGCTGTTGGCCGCGTTCTCGCAGGCCTCGATGATCCACGTGCGCAACTCGGCCAGCCGCGACCTGGATGCCGAACGCTTCAACGAATCGTTCATGATGCATACCTCGACCAGCCCACATTACGGCGTGATCGCGGCGTGTGATGTTGCCTCGAAGATGATGGAAGGGGATGCGGGGCGTTCGCTGGTGCAGGAAATGCATGACGAGGCGATCGCCTTCCGCCGGGCGATGCTGCATGTACGCGACGATCTGGGCCGCGATGACTGGTGGTTCAGCGTGTGGCAACCGACAAAGGTCGAGCGCAGCCTGGACAAGGGCGATACACCGGCGCCGCTGGTCGCCAAGCGCGAGGAGTGGTACCTGCAGCCCGATGCGCATTGGCACGGGTTCGAGAACCTGGTCGATGACTATGTGCTGATCGATCCGATCAAGGTGACCCTGTTGACGCCGGGGCTGTCGATGGACGGCAGCATGGGCAAGCTGGGCATCCCGGCTGCGGTGCTGAGCAAGTTCCTGTGGGGCCGCGGCATCACCGTGGAGAAGACCAATCTGTATTCGGTGCTGTTCCTGTTCTCGATGGGCATCACCAAGGGCAAGTGGAGCACGCTGGTTACCGAGCTGATGGCGTTCAAGGAGCTGTACGACCGCAACGCGCCGCTGACCCAGGCGCTGCCGTCGCTGGCCGCCGATTATCCCCATGCCTATGCCGGCTGGGGCCTGCGTGACCTGTGCGACGCATTGCATGCGTTCAACCAGGAGTTCGCGGTGGCCAAGGTGATGCGTGAGATGTACGTGGACCTGCCGACGCCGGTGATGACCCCGGCCGATGCCTACAACCATCTCGTGAAGGGCGAGATCGAGCGGGTCGACATCGAGCAGATCAGCGGCCGCATCGCTGCAACGATGCTGGTGCCGTATCCGCCGGGCATCCCCACGATCATGCCGGGCGAGCGCTTCGGCGACCGCGACGAACCGATCATCCAGTCGCTGCGCATCGCCCGCGAGCAGAACGCGCGTTTCCCGGGCTTCGAGTCGGATGTGCATGGCCTTATCATCGAGCGCGATGGCGACGTGCCGTCCTACAAGGTGGAGGTGCTGAAGGCCTGAGCCGGTACGGTCGGCCCTTCGGCGGACGATGGATACCGCGCGCGAGCAACGCATCCTGAAGTTCTCGATCGGGGTCACCGTGGCGGTCAGCGCGGTCGGCTTCATCGGTGGCCTGCTGGTGGGATCGCAGGCCATCCTGTTCGACGGCATCTACAGCCTGGTCGACGTAGCCCTGACCCTGGTGTCGTTGTCGGTGCTGCGGTTGGTGGCGCGGGAGCACAGCCCGCGCTTCCAGTACGGCTATTGGCACCTGGAGCCGATGGTCGAGGCGCTGGGCGGGGTGATCCTGTCTCTGGCCTGCGTGTATGCGCTGGCCAACGCGGTGATCGGCTTGACCACCGGCGGGCATGAAGTGAAGTTCGGGCCGGCGCTGTGGTGGGCGGCGCTGCTGAGTGCCAGCAACCTGGGCATGGCCGCGTTCGTGGCCCAGCGGGCCCGCAGGCTGCAGTCGGCATTGCTGTGGCTGGATGTACGTGGCTGGATGCTGGGCGGATTGATGAGCCTGGCGGTGGTGCTGGCCTTCGTGTTGGCGCTGGTGCTGCATGGCGGTAAGTGGCACCACTGGGTGCCCTATCTGGATTCGATCGTACTGGCGTTGATCAGCCTGGCGGTGTTGCCGGTGCCGGCGCGCAGTGCGTGGAAGGCCATGCGTGAAGTGCTGCAGGTGGCGCCCGATGACCTGGACGAGCGCGTGCAGCAGGTGATGCAGGCATTCGTGACCGAGCATGGCTATGCCGGCTTCACCAGCCATGTAGCGAAGATGGGGCGGATGCGCTTCATCGAGATCCACATCCTGACGTCGCCGTCGACGCCGCTGGGCACGGTGGGTGAGGTGGACGCGATGCGCGATGAGATCGCAGTGCGGTTGGACGCGCGAAGCAGCACGTTCTGGCTGACGATCGATTTCACCGCGGACCCGGCGTGGACCTGATGTTGTTCCTGCCGATCGTTGCGTGTGGTGGACCGCTTTGTTGCATGCAGGCGGTTTGACCTCAACAGCAGTTGAGGTCGCAGACTGCGTCGCATTCCCCACGAGGCATGCGGTATGAACCTGCTGACCACTCCGGACTTCAGCCATGGCCTGCTGGATCTGTTCGATCCGCCTGGCCTGCACGATCCCAGTGCCAACGGATATTCGCATGTGGCGGTGGTGCGACTGCCGGCGCGTGTGATCCATATCGCCGGACAGGGAGGCGAGGACGACCAGGGAAGCCTGTCGCCGAGCTTCGAGGAGCAGGTGTCGCAGGCACTGGACAATCTGCAGACCGCGCTGCGGTCGGCGCATGCGGATCTGGCCGATGTTGCACGACTGCGGATCCTGGTGGTCGGCCACGACGAGGATCGCCTGGGCATCATCGCCCGCCAGGTGCGGCGACGTTGGGCTAATCGCGCAGCGCCGACCTGCACGTTGATTCCGGTGCCGCGGCTGGCGTTGGACGGAATGCTGTTCGAGATCGAGGCAGAGGCCTACAGCGCTTAGCGCAGGTAGTACTCCACCGGCACCACCAGTTCCTGCGGAGCTGGCAGTTCTTCTGGAATCCGGGGCAGAGGCTGCGCGCGGCGGAATGTCTGCAGCGCGCTTTCATCCAGCATCGGCTGTCCACTGGACTGTTCCAGGCGCAATGCCCGCAGTTGGCCGTCGCGGTCGATGCTGGCCCTGACCCATGCGGTGCCCTGCTGGCGCCGCGACCTCGCTACGGCGGGGTAGTAGCGGTAACGCTCCAGTCGCGCCATCAGGCGGGCTTCCCACTGGTCGCTGGCGGCGCCGGCCTGGAAGTCTGCCGGTGGTGCGTCGGGGGTGGGCGGTGCGGCCGTGATCGATGCCGGTGCGGAACGGGCATCGGTCGCGGCCGCAGGCGGGGCCACAGGCAAGGGCTGGTGGCCGTCGCCATTCTTCTGGCTGGCGGCGAGGTTGCCTTCGGGTGCCGCCGTGGCGCGCGGTGGCGGGGGGGCTTTCCGCGTTTCGGCCGCCCGTGATTGCTGCGCTTGGCTGGGGCGCTCGGACTGCAGTTCTTCCACCGGCTGCGGTGGCGTGGCCGGTGCCAGCAGGCGCAGGCTGATGCGCACGTCCTGTTCCGGCGGCGGCAGCAGCGGCGGGGTGGACACCCAATGGACGAACAGCAGCAACGGCAGCAGGTGCAGCCCGATGCTGATCGTCACCGCTTGCCAGTGCTGCCGACGCTCACTCATCGCTGACTACCCACAACAGGTCGGCGTCATCGCCCGCCACATCTTCGTCGGTTGATGCCAGCGTGATCACCAGCGCTGGCGCAGATGCTGGCAGATAGCCGGGCACGCCGGTGCCACGCAGCACATGCCAGCGGCCGGCGACGAGCAGGGCGGGTGCCGGCGACTGCATCAGCACCCGTGCCATCCGTGTGTCGCGTGCGTGCTGAACGGCGAGCATGCCATTGAGCATGGGCGCAGCGTCGGCGTGCTGCGCCAGCACCACTGCTGACAACCGCTGCCGCGCGCCGGTGCTCGGGAACATCACCTCGGGCGATGACGCCAGCAGCGTGTTGACGTCAGCGCGTGACAGGTTGCCGCCCTGCAGGCGAATGCCGCTGTCGGTGGCGATCTGCACCAGTCCGCCATAGCGTGGCCAAGGCCAGCGGGGATCCCAGTCCAGCAGTTCGGCCAGGCGTTGCGGTTCGACCTGATGGCCCCTGTCCAGCCAGCGCTGCACGCGCTGCAGCCGTGGCTGGCGGTCGCTGGCGATCATCTCCAGCACCAGCGCACCCTGTGGACGCTGCTGCTGCAATGCCTGCAACAGCCAGCGTTGGGCTGCATGGTCGGCATCGATATCGTGACGTTCGCCGAGCAGCACGCGCTCAGCGGCGGCAACCCGCTGCACGAAGGCCGCCTGATCCAGTTCCTTACCACTGGCAAGATCGATCACCTTGCCGGGCATCGGCTGCGCGTTGGTCACTGATGCAAGCGCGATCAGCCCCAGCGCCAGCCAGCGCTGGCTAGAACGCCACATTGACGCCCACCGAGACGGTACGGCCGCGGCCGTTGCCGCGGTCCAGGATCGGGCTGAAGATGCTGTCGATGGAGGCGTTGTTGTCATAGGCCTTGTTCTGCAGGTTTTCGATGTTCAGCCACAGCGTGGTGTTGGCCTGTGGCTTGAAGCTGGCGTAGAAGTCCAGTAGCACGCCGGTGCCGCCGGTCTTGCGGGTCTGGAAGAAGTCATAGCCTTCTTCGGTGGGGCCGGAGTACTCGGCGCGCACACCCGCCTGCAGGCGCTGCTGCCACCAGCGGCCGCCGACATCCAGCGTCCAGTAGCGGTCGGGCAGGGCGGTGATGTCTTCCAGGTTGACGAATTCGATGGCCGGCGCGCTGGTACGCGAGCGCGTCCAGCTGAGGGTGGCGTGGTAGTGCTCGCTGGCGTAGTGCGCTTCCAGCTCGAGGCCACGCATGCGCACCACGCCGGTATGGTTCATCCATCGCGTGGTGGTGCTGAAGTCGTCCACGTCCAGGTTGTCGGTCCACGCGTTGAGCTGCGGGTCGCTGTCGATCGGCACCACCAACGGTTCGACTTCCGGCGGATGCACGATCAGCAGATACTGCGGCTTGATGTAGTCGCGGATTCGGTTGTCGAAGCGGGTCAGGCGCAGCTGCGCCAGGTCGCCGTCGACCAGCAGCGAGCTGGTGCTGAGGTTGGCGCCAAACTGCAGGTTGCGCGAACGCTCGCGGCGCAGGAAGGGGTTGGCGCCGACGCCGTCGGCATCGCTCATCCCTTCCAGCGGGATCTTCTCGAAGAACATTTCCTGCACGCGCGGCGGCCGCGAGGTACGCGAGACCTCGGCAAACAGCTGCAGCCAGTCAGTGGCCTGCACCGACAGCGAGAGGCTGGGGCTGAGCGCATGCTGGGTGCGATCGACGTCGATGCCACCGCCCCCGATCTCCAGGCATTGCCCAGGCACATCCGAACAGGTGGGGACGTGGCCACGGATGCCATAGCGGTCCTGGCGCAGGCCCGCCGACAGCGCGTAGATGTCGTACTGCAGCTCCAGCGAGGTGAACACGCTGTCGAGTTGGCTGCGCCCTTGTGGGTTGGCGCCACGCAGGGTGGGGGTATCGGCAATGAAGACGTCCGATTGATGCTTGATGCCGGTGTTCCAGCGCGCCTGTACGGCGCCGATGTCGAAGCGGCTGGTGTTGTCCACGTTCCAGCTGCTCAGGCTGCTGTGGGTACGCCGGCCGATGTAGCTGGAATCTTCCACGGGCGGATAGAACAGCCGGGTCTTGTTGGCGGCGAAGCCGGCGCGCAGGTCGATCCACGGCGAGTAGGGCGTGTAGTGGTAGCTGGCGCGCTGGTTGCGAGCGGAAATCTGCCAGGGATAGTTGTGGTAGAAGTCGTTTTCATAGCGCATGTGGCTCAGGTCCAGGCGGTGCTGGTCGCTGGGCTGCAGGCGCGCCTTCAGCAGCCAGCTGCTGGGCTGCTGGCTGCCGGGGTCGGCACTGTTCTTCTGGCCATGGGACGTTGCGTATTCACTGCTGCGGCTGCTGCTGGCTGCTGCCAACAGGCCGAACTGGCGATCGCCGCCGTCTTCGCTGTGGCGCCAGGCGCCGGCGAAGGTGCGTCCGCTGCCATAGCCATTGTTGCCATGCCGGTAGCCTGCGCGCAGGCCCCAGTCGTGGTCGTCGGAGATCAGGTCTTCGATGTCCAGGGTGCGGAAGTTGGCACTGCCGGCCAGCGTACCGGCACCATCGCCACCACTGACTGCGCCGCGCTGTACGTCGACGCCTGCCAGCAGAAACGGGTCGACGTAGGCGAACGGGCCGCCCGAGCCATGGCCGGCGTTGTTGCGGAAGGTCTGGGTGACGCCGTCGATCATGGTGTTGACCCGGCCTGCGCCGGCCATGCCGCGGATGTTGACCTGCAGGCCTGGCTGGCTGCGCGAGTGGAAGCTGTGGGTGCCGGGCATCGAGCGCAGCAGACTGTTGCCGTCCTGGCGCTCGGCCATGGCGACCCGTTCGCTGCCGATCTTCGGCGCGAAGCCATCCTGCGTGGCCGGAACGTACTGGCTCGCCCCGGCACCCGGTGCAATGGCATGGGCGGTGCGCCCCTGCACGCGCAACGGGCCGGTCTGGCGGCTGCCATCGTCGGTGCTGGCCGGTGCCGGTTCGAGAGTGGCACGGCGTGCATCGATGAAGCGCGCACGCAGGCCGCTACCGGTCAGCAGCCGTGCCAATGCCTGAGTTTCGTCGAAGTCACCCTGCAGCGCGGGTGCGCTCTGGTTGCCCGGCAGGGCACGGCCGATCACCAGATCGACACCGCTGAGGCGGCTGTAGGCGTCCAGCGCGGTGACCAGCGGCTGGGCGGGAATGTCGTAGCGGCGGGTTGCGCTGGTCTGTGCCCGGGTGTTGGCAGCAAGCACGGGGGCGATACCGGCGCAGGCAAGGGACAGCGCAAGAACAAGGGGGCGGTGGGACAGCATCGTGGGCTCCAGGGAGTGACGCAGTGCGTCGTCACCCTGGGAAGACGCAGCGGCAGCCCGGATGTCAGGGTCGATGCGTTCAGCGCGCATCGGACGATGCCTTCGCCGGCAGCCACACCTGCAGGTTGGGCCCGATACGGACAACGCGCACGTGCAGCTCGGCGGCCAGCTGGTCGCGGCTGCGCGCGGCCGTATCCGCGTCGGCCAGTACCGTGACCGGTTGCTGCCGCAGTGCGTCGCCGGCGATCCAGGTATGGCCACCATGCCAGCGATCCAGATCCTGGACGACGTCAGCCAATGGCGCGGAGACCCAGGCCAGCCGGCGTTCGCGCCATGCCAGCTGCGCCGGGTCTGCTGCAAGTGCGGGCGAGGGCGCAGTGCCGTCGAAGCGTAGCTGCTGGCCGGCGGCCGCTTCGCTGCTGCCCAAGCCACTGTCCACGCGCACCTGGTGCTCGGTGACGGTCACTACGCTGGCATCGCCACTGACCGCAATGTCGAAGGCAGTACCCAGCGCCGTGACCGTACCGTGCGGCGTATGCACCTGGAACGGACGGTCGCGATCAGGAACGACCTGGAACCAGGCCTGGCCGTGCCGCAGCTGCAACGCACGCCGGTTGGCATCGATGCGCACGCCCAGTTCGCTGTTCGGCGAGAGTTGCAGGCGTGAACCGTCCTGCAGGCGCACCTCCTCGATCTTGCCCGATGCCGTGCGCAGTATCTGTTCCGGCAGGGGGGCGTTGTGCCGGCTGTAGAGGCCGAGCGCACACAGCAGCAGCACGGCGATGCCGGCTTCGCGCAGTCGCCGGCGCTGGCGACGCTGCTGCTGCCGCTGCAGGCTCGGCAGTGCTGCACCGGCCTGCCACAGCTGCAACAGGTGCTGGTACTGCGCCGCGTGGCGCGGATCGGCCTCATACCACTGGGTGAAGGCGGCTTCGTCGCGCTGTTCGTCGTGCGCATGCAGCCACCAACGCGCTGCTTCGCGGGCGATCGGATCCTGGCTCATGCGGTCGGCACCTGCTGCAGGGCCACCAGTGCGCGCAGCAGATGGCCATGCGCGGTCTGCCGGCTGATGCCGAGCTGGCGGCCGATGTCGGCCAGGCTGCACTGCTCGACGCGTGCCAGCAGGAACACCTCGCGCGAGCGCGGCGGCAGGGCCGCGATGATCGCATCGAGGTGACGCAGTTGTTCGGCATCGAGCAGGCGTTGCTCGGGCAACGGGGAGGGATCGGCGATGGCCTGCAGCTGCGCGTCGTCCAAGGCCTCTTCGCGACGGCGCTGGATCAGGCGATAGTGGTCGGCGATCAGGTTGTGGGCAACGCGATACAGATAGGCGCGGCCATTGCTGAGCAGGCCGCTGGCGGCGACTTTGACGACACGCAGCCAGGTTTCCTGGACGACATCATCGGCGTCACTGCGTTGTGGGAGTTTGCGACGGACGTGGGCGTGCAGCGGCCGATAGTGGGCGGCGCACAGCTGCGCGACATCCGTCGATTCGACAGGTGTGGGCACGGGGCGGGCGAAGGCTGGGGAAGGGAACAGCCCGCGGCGGCAAGGGCAGCGGCATTACCTTACAGTAAAGAAGAATCATTTGCATCCAGGTGCGGGGACGCAGGCTGTGCCTGTCTTGCTGGAGTACCGAGCGGACGTGCGCTGGCGGTACAGAGAGCGCTACGGCGAGCGCGCGGCGTGCGCCATCTGCAGCAGCAGTCGGTGGGCCGGGAACATGCGCAGGCTGGGGTAGCGGGCGCGGTAGTAGGCATTCCAGTAGCTGGCGGCGCGTTGTCGGCAGAGGTCGAAGAATGCGCGGTTCTCGCCGATGAGCGCGGCATAGCGCTGCAGGCCCGTCTGTTGCGCCTGGATCGTCACGGCCGATGCGATCTCGTCCACGTACTCACCCAGCAAGGCCAGCTGGAAGGCATGCACCCAGGGCATCGGCGAGGGACCCAGCGTCTCGACCGCACGTTGCCGTACATGTCCGTCACAGTGACGCGAAAGCAGGCAGAGGCAGAGGGCGCGCGCATCGCCCTGCAGATGGGATGCGAGCCGGAACATGTCCGTGGCGTCGGCGTAGATGCGATAGGGGAACCGCAGCAGCTCTCCCCCGAGGATGAGGCTGCGTTCACCATTGCCCGACAGGTTATCGATCCGGCCCAGCCGTTGCTGGAGGTCGGTGCAGGTTGCCTGCAACGCGCGGGGAACGTCGATCAACGCGACGGTTCCGCTAGCGTGGTGCCGCGATAGTCGCAGTGGATCTGCAGGCTTTCCGTGGCGTTGGGGCGCAGATCGAAGCCGCACCGCTGCAGTGCATCCTTGGCCGCTGCAACGGCGTCTGCATGACGGCTGACGCGGTGCTGCTGCCAGCGCAGTGGAGTGAACACGCCCAGCGGAAGCAGGCGTACGCGCCGGCCGTGCAGGACCAGCGAGACATCCACATGGCGACCGTCCAGATCATGGCCGTTGGCGCCGAAAATGGCGTCGATCTCATCGTGGCGATGCCGATAGCAGCAGCGGAACACGGCGATGCCGAGCCGCCGTACCAGACGCCGGAAGCCTCCCAGCTTTCCCTGGCTGCATTCGAAGCCGCGGGTGACCAGCAGGCGCAGCGTGGATGGCAGCAGTGCCTGCGCATCAAGCAGGCACTGCAGGACCTCGGCCTCGAGGATGATCTGTGACGCGGGCCAGCGCGGGGCAATGCGCAGGCCGTCGATGGTGCCGCGTGACAGGGACAGTCTGGAGGTTGGCGGGAGGTGGTCTGGCATGGGCGCGTTCCTGCGGCGTCAAGCGGGAACGACTCTACAGGACGTTGCGCAGCATGCGTTGGGTCAATGCCGCATCACCTGGGGATCAGAGATCGCGGTATTGGATCTGTGCGGCCAGCACGCGCAGGCCATTGGCAGTGCTGGAGAGGATGCGCTCCTCGCCGATGCCCTTCTGCCGTTGCAGGCTGAAGCCTTCGGCGGCGGGCAGGCGTGCGGCGATGGCATCGATGCGTTGCAGCGCATTGGGACCGTCACAGTCGAAATGGCCCCAATGGATGCCGTTGTGCTTGATGGTCAGGCGGTAGTGCATGGGCGGGTCTCCGGCAGGTCGTGCAGCCACTGTTGGAACATCGCGGTCGCCGCGGCGGCGAGCGGCCCGCCGTAGCGTCGGGCCTGCGCGCGCAGGTCGATGGGATCGATGCCGGCCGCGGCCAGTTCCAGCGCGTGGCCGATCAGCCAGCGCTCGAACTGGCGCGCATCCAGTTCGGGATGGCATTGCAGGGCGAGCGCATGGTGGCCGATGGCGAAGGCCTGGTGGCGACAGGCGGGCGTACTGGCGAGGCGGCGTGCGCCCTCCGGCAGTTCGAAGGCTTCACCATGCCAGTGCAGCACCGGGATGCCCTGCAATGCCTGCAAAGGTGAGCGCTGGCCTTCATCGGTGAGCAGCAGCGGTGCGAAACCAATTTCCTTGCCGCCGGTGGGGGCAACGACTGCATGCAGTGCGCGCGCCATCAACTGGGCGCCCAGGCAGATGCCCAGCGTCGGCCGCTGTTGCTGCAGGCGACGCTGCAGCAACGCGATGCTGTCGGCGAGGAACGGGTAGGCCGCTCCATCGTTGACGCTGAACGGGCCACCCAGCACCACCAGCAGATCGGCATCTTCGGCAGCATCGAGTGCATCCACGCCTGCCTGCACGACCTTGACCTGCCATCCCTGCGCGAGCAGCAGCGGCTGCAGGGTGCCGAGATCTTCAAAGGCCACGTGCTGCAGGGCAACGGCGCGCTTCATGCCGGTGCTCCCGGGGTGGGCCAGTAGAAGCTGTCGGGCGTGGCGCGTGCACCGAAGATCGCCTGGCCAACGCGGACGACGGTGGCACCTTCCTCGATGGCGACTTCAAAATCACCGGACATGCCCATCGACAGCTGCGACAGGTCCAGGCCTGCCGGCGCCGTCTGCTGAAGCTGGTCGCGCAGCTCGCGCAGGCGCACGAAGCAGGCGCGTACGCGTTCCACCTCGGGAGTGAAGATGGCGAGGGTCATCAGGCCACGCACGCGCAGGCGGTCGAAGGCGGGCAGCTGCTGCACGAAGTCGGCCACCGCCGCCGGCTCCAGGCCGTATTTGCTGGGCTCGGCCGATGTGTTGACCTGTACGAACACATCCAGCGTACGGTCCTCCAGCAGCAGCCGCTGCTGCAGCGCCTCGGCCACGCGCAGGCTGTCCAGCGCCTGGAACTCGCCGGCGAAGCGTGCGACGTACCGGGCCTTGTTGGTCTGCAGGTGGCCAATGACCGACCAGTGCACGCCAAGGTCAGCCATGGCCTCGGCCTTGCGCTGCGCCTCCTGCACCTTGTTTTCCCCCAGCTGGTGGCAACCGGCGGCTACGGCCATGCGGATGCGTGCTTCATCGACGGTCTTGCTGACCGGTAGCAGGCGCACGCTGGCCGGATCACGACCGGCGCGGGCACAGGCGCTGGCGATGCGCTGGTGCACGGTGGCGAGATTGGCGGCGATCTGTTCGACGGACTGGGCGACGGGCCAGTCGGCGGCGGCGAGGGACATGGGGCACCTCCGGTGCGGGGTGGCCAGGGTGGGATACACTGGCACAGGACAAGAGATAGTTTGGCATAGGACAAAATGAAAATCACCGGGAACAGCGCCGAAGCGATCTTCGACAGCATCCGCGAGGGCATCGGTAGCGGCCATCTGGCGGCCGGCAGCGTGCTGCCGCCGGTGCGGGATCTGGCCGATCGACTGGGGGTCAACCGCAATACCGTAGCCGCTGCCTACAAGCGGCTGGACGCGGCGGGCCTGGCCAGTACGGCGGGGCGTCGCGGCACCGTGGTGCGCGGCCTGCCGGCGACGATGGCACGCGAGGGCAGCGCACCGGGGTTGGCCCTGCATGATCTGGCCGGCGGCAATCCGGATCCGCGCTGCCTGCCCAGCCTGCGGGTGGCTGCGACGTCCTCGCGCCTGTATGGGGTGGAGACGGTTGATCCACGCATGCAACGCCTGGCACGGGCCTCGCTGGATGCCGATTGCCCGCCGGGCTATGCGCTGGAACTGACCCATGGCGCGGTCGATGGCATCGAGCGCCTGCTGTCGGCGTGGCTGCTGCCGGGGGACCGCATCGCGGTGGAGGATCCCTGTTTCCTGGGCAGCCTCAATGTGCTCGGTGCGGCCGGACACGCGCCGTTACCGGTGGCTGTGGATGCATACGGCATGCAGGTGGAATCACTGCGGCAGGCCTTGGATGCAGGTGCACGTGCGGTGCTGCTGACCCCACGCGCGCACAATCCCACCGGTGCCAGCCTGGATGCGAAGCGTGCGCGTGCGCTGCGCCAGTTGCTGGCCGGCTATCCGCAGGTGGCTGTGCTGATCGACGATCACTACGCGCTGCTCTCGCAGCAGAGCTATCACTCGGTGCTGCCGATGGACGGTCGGCGTTGGGCGCTGCTGCGTTCGTTGTCCAAGGCATTGGGCCCGGACCTGCGCGTGGCCTGGTTGGCCTGCGATGGGCAGACCGCGGTGCGCCTGCGCCTGCGCCTGGCGGCGGGCACCGGCTGGGTCAGCCATCTGCTGCAGGATGCAGCCAGTTCGGTATTGGAGTCGGCGCAGCAACGGGCGAAGGTGGCTGCCGCCGGTGAGCGCTACCAGCAGCGGCTGCAGGGTCTGCAGGCCCTGCTTCAGGCGCGCGGGCTGCCGACACCGATGCCGATGGAAGGCTTGAATCTGTGGCTGCCACTGCCGGCCGACAGCACGCCGCAGGTGCTGGCGCTGGCGGCGCGTGGCTGGCATGTGCGTGGGGGTGAAGTCTTTGCGGTATCTGCACCGGCGCATGGGTTGCGCATCACCTGTGCGGCACTCGGCCCGCCGCAGCAACGTCGGTTGGCCGATGACCTGGCGGCGGTGATGCGCTGAGCGTGCGTGCTCAGGGCGCAGCGCTGGCGCCGGGGCGCACGTAGTAGGACTGGCCGCTGTCGTCGAGGAACACCAGCTCCGGCTTGCCCTGCCAGGAACTCAGCATGGCGCCGGTGTTGTTCTGGTGCTTGACCATCAGGCTGGCGCCGCGGTCCGGGTTGGCCACCACCTTGAAGACTTCGGTGGTGCCGGTGGCATCGTCAAGGGTCAGCAGGGCTTCGCCACCCCGGTCGCTGGTGCCGTAGCCGCCGCGCTCGGAGCCATCGGGGCCGAGCAGGATCAGGCCGGACAGGGCGGTGGCACGCGGCCCCTGCGGGCGGCCCCGGCTGAGGGGGTCGGGAACCGGGGCGCCGAGGATCACCCGCGGCTGGCCGCTGGCATCGTGGATGATCAGGCCGCGAGCTTCGATCACGCGGTGCGGTGACTGGCTGCGATGCAGGTTCCAGGCGGTCCAGCCGGAAACGAGCAACGCGAGCATGGCGACCACCAGGGTGGTCAGGGTCAGGGCACGAGCCATTGTGTATTCCTTCCTTGGACGTGGCCGACGATAGCGGAATCCGGTCGGCCGTGGCCAGTTCGGTGTGTGACGGTGTGTATCGTCAATGGAAGTCGCGGCTGTGGCTGCGCAGTCCCTGCAGCAGTTCGTCCAGGCAGTGCATGCGCTGCACGATCACATGCTGCACGCCATCCACGCGTTCCAGCCGGCCGTCGATCTGCATCAGCTGCGTATCTACCAGGACGTGGTGCTGGCGGTCGGCCAGATGTCGCCAGACTACGGCGTTGACCATGCCGGTTTCATCTTCCAGGGTAAGGAAGGTGACACCGCTGGCGGTCTGCGGGCGCTGGCGCATGCGTACCAGGCCGGCGATGCGTACGCGCCGGCCATGACCATGGTTGGCCAGCTGCGTGGCATCCAGGCAGCCACGGGTTCGCAGCTGCGCACGCAGGAACGACATCGGATGGCGGCCGAGGGTGGTGCCGGTGCTGCGGTAATCGGCCTGCATGTCTTCCCAGGCGCTGGGCAGGGGCAGGGCCACGCGCGCTTCGGCGGTGGCGCGGGCCTGGTCGAACAACGGCAGGCGGTTCTCCACGCCGGAGATATCCCAGCGTGCGCGGTGGCGATGGCCGCTGAGGCCGCGCAGGGCGCCGGCATCGGCAAGCAGGCCCTGCTGGCGGCGATCCAGTGCGGTGCGCTGGCAGAGATCGCCGACATCGTCGAAGGGGCGTCGTGCGCGTTCACGCATGATGATCTGCGCGGCCGGTTCGCTGCAGCCATCGACCAGGCGCAGGCCGAGGCGGATTGCCGCCGCGCCTTTGCTGAAGTCCAGCGTGCAGTCCCAGTCGCTGTGGCGCACGTCCACCGGCAGTACCGTGATGCCATGCCGGCGAGCATCCTGCAGCAGCTGGTCGGGGCTGTAGAAGCCCAGCGGCTGGCTGTTGATCAGGCTGGCGGCGAACGCGGCCGGGTGATGGCACTTCAGCCAGCAGCTGGCATAGGTGAGCAGGGCGAAGCTGGCCGCGTGGCTTTCCGGGAAACCGTAATCGCCGAAGCCCTTGATCTGTTCGAACAGGTGCTCGCCGTATTCCAGGCTGAAGCCGTTTTTCAGCATGCCGGTCAGCAGCTTTTCGCGATGGGGCTCCAGGCCGCCACGACGCTTCCAGGCAGCCATCGAACGGCGCAGTGCATCGGCTTCGCCTGCGGTGTAGTTGGCCGCGTCCACCGCCAACTGCATGACCTGTTCCTGGAACAGTGGCACGCCCAGTGTGCGCGCGAACACGCGTTCCAGTCGCGCTGGATACAGCGGGTTGTCCGGATCGTTCAACGCATCCGGGCCTTGTTCGCGCAGGATCCGCCGACGTTCCAGGTAGGGATGGACCATGTCGCCCTGGATCGGGCCAGGGCGCACGATCGCCACCTCGATCACCAGGTCATAGAAATTACGCGGCTGCATGCGTGGCAGCATCGCCATCTGCGCGCGCGACTCGATCTGGAACACGCCGATGGTGTCGGCGGCGCAGATCATGTCGTAGGTCGGCTTGTCATCGTCCTCGATTGCATCCATGCGTCCTTCGTGCAGGCCGTGCTGCTGCAGCATCGCCAGGCATTTGCGGATGGCGGTGAGCATGCCCAGTGCCAGGCAGTCGACCTTCATCAGGCCGGTGGCGTCCAGGTCGTCCTTGTCCCACTGGATGACGGTGCGGTCGGCCATCGCTGCGTTCTCCACCGGCACCAGCGTCGACAGCGGATGCTCGGAAATCACGAAGCCGCCCGGATGCTGCGACAGATGGCGCGGAAAATCGATCAGCTCGGCGGTCAATGCCAGCAGCCGGCGCATCAACGGTGTTTCCGGATCGAAACCGCGCTCGCGCAGGGTTTCCGGCAACGGAATGTTGCCGCCCCAATGATCCATCGCCGCGCCCAGTTCGTTGACCTGGTCCATCGGCAGGCCCAGCGCGCGGGCGACATCGCGGATCGCGCTGCGGCCACGGTAGCTGATCGCCACCGCCGTCAACGCGGCACGCTCGCGGCCATAGCGGTTGAACACGTACTGCAGTACTTCCTCGCGGCGCTCGTGCTCGAAGTCGATGTCGATGTCCGGTGGTTCATCACGCTCGGCGGAGATGAAGCGCTCGAACAGCAGGTTGCTGCGCGCCGGGTCGATCTCGGTCACGCCCAGCACGAAACACACCGCCGAATTGGCAGCCGAGCCACGGCCTTGGCAGAGGATGTCCTGGCTGCGGGCGAAGCGCACGATGTCCTGCACGGTGAGGAAATAGGAGGCGTACTGCTTCTGCTTGATCAGTGCCAGTTCGTGCTCGATCTGCTTGCGCTGGGCTGGCTCGATGCCCTTTTTCCAACGCCAGGGAATGCCGCGCTCGACCAGCACGCGCAGCCAGCTGTCCGGGTCGTGGCCTTCGGGCACCAGTTCGCGCGGGTAGGTGTATTTCAGCTGGTCCAGGGAGAAGTGGCAGCGTTCGGCGATGCGCAGGGTTTCTGCCAGCAGGGCGGGCGGATACAGCTGGGCCAGTGCAGTGCGCGGGCGCAGATGGCGCTCGCCGTTGGCAAACAGGCGCCAGCCAGCCTCGGCCACGCTGCAGCGGTGGCGGATCGCGGTCAGCGTGTCCTGCAAGGCACGACGCCGGCGCACGTGCATGTGCACGTCGCCACTGGCGACCAGCGGCAGCTGGTGGCGCTCGCCGAAGGCCTGCAGCTGCTGCAGCCGGCGCGTGTCGTCGTGTTCGTGGTGCAGCTCCACGGCCAGCCACAGGCGCAGCGGAAAACAACGGCGCAGCAGTTCCAGTTCGGTGGCCGCCGGTTGCCGGTCCAGCCACAGGCACAGCAGGCCCTCGGGCAGTCCCTGCAGATCCTCGCGCAGGCAGCGGTATCCGCCCTTGGCTGCCCGCCGGCGACAGGTGGTGATCAGCTGGCACAGCCCGGCATAAGCGGCCTGGTTGGTGCACAGCAGGGCCAGCTTGGGCCCGTCTTCAACCTGGAATTCGGCACCGACGATCAGCGCCACGCCGTGCGTCTTCGCCGCCTGCCATGCGCGCACGATGCCAGCCAACGAGCATTCGTCGGTGATGGCCAACGCGCGGTAACCCTGGCCGGCAGCGCGTGCGAACAGTTCCTCGGCGGTGGACGCGCCACGCTGGAAGCTGAAGGCCGACAGGCAGTGCAGTTCGGCGTATCCGGGCAGATCGGTGTGCATGGGGCTCAACCGAACCAGCCGTGCAGCATCCACGGCGCATGCGGATCATTGCGCGTGCGGAAGGCCCAGCCCCGCTGGCCCTGCGCGGTTTCCACCACGTAATAGTCGCGGCGTGCATCGGCCTGGTCCCACCAGCCCGATTCGATCCGTTCCGGCCCGGCGACGATGCGCAGGCGCGGATCGCGCAGCGGCTGTGGCGTCTCCAGCAGCCAGCCGGGGCGCAGCGGCCACCAAGCGGGTGGCTTGGCCGGTGGCTGGGTGCCACTGGCGCGTTCGGGGCGGTGGTCGGCCTGCACGGCCAGTGGCTGCACGGCGTCATCGCCGAGGCGGGCACGCAGGCGCTCGCGCAGCTGGGTCCATGGCATCGCCTGCGCCGGGCGGGTATCGAACAGGTCACGTGCGGCCGGCACGAACGGCGGCAGCTGCTCGGCCTGCAGGCGCAGCGCACGGCTGCCGGCGGGCAGGGCGAAGGCTTCCATGCGGTTGCGTGCGATCTCGAACAGCAGCGCCGCATCGCGTTCGGGGGCCAGCAGGCCGATGGTCAGCACGCTGGCCGGCAGCAGGTCGTGCTCGAAATGCAGATCGAAACGCTGCACGCCACCATCGCGCGAACACAGGAATGCGGCCAGATCCAGCAGCAGGCGCCGCAGCGGGAACAGCAGGGCCTGGCTGGATTCGATCTCGTATTCGAATTCGATGCGCGCATCGAACCGGTCCGGCGGCTGGTAATAGCGCAGCGGCGCGTTGCCCAAACCGCGCACGGCATCCAGCTGCTGCAGTACCTCGGGGGCGAAGCGGCGGGCCAGGCTTTCGCGCGGCAGGTCGAAGGCCGCCCCCAGCGTGCGCAGGCCGGAGCGTGCCAGCACGGTCACTGCATCAACGGGCAGGCCACTACGCGCCAGTGGCAGCTGTGCCAGTGCGGCGGGCAGCTGCTGCGCATCGATGCCAAGGCCATCGTGCACATTGGCAAGCACGCGCGCGGCATGCGGGTTGGGGGCAGCGACCAGGCGATGGCGGAAGCCCAGGTCGTGCAGGCCGTTGCGCAGGCGTTGTTCGATCGTCAGCCAATCGCCGAACAGGGCACGGCTGGCACCGATTTCCAGCACCAGCGCATGCGGAAAATCGAGGCTGACCAGCGAGCTGGTGGCATACAGCCAGCTGGCCAGCAACTGCCGGGTGTGCTGTTCGGCGCTGGGATCGTAGTCATGCAGCTGCAGGTCCTGCACCAGCACCTGCGCGGCCGACAGCAGCATGCCCGGGCGCAGCCCCGCTGCCCGCGCGGCAGGGCTGACCGCACGCAGCACACGACGCTGCGCCGGCCCCTGCAGCAGTACCAGTGGCCGCTGTGGATCGGGCTGCAGGCGCAGCACGCTGTCCAGCGCCAGCTGCGGCAACAACAGGCAGGCCCAGTGCATGGCGCGGCCTCAGTGGGCGATGGCCAGCGGCAACGGCTGCGCCGGTGGCAGCCCGCCGCGGCACTTCAGCACCCGCACCTGACCGTGCTCGAGCTGCAGGCGCAGGCTGGCCGGGGAGGGGTTGCGGGCGGCGCGGGCCTCGCGGAACACGAAACCCAGGCACTGGCCGCTGTCGGCGGCAACCTGCAGGCGGCGCAGGGCACGATCATCGGCCTGTTGCGGCCAGCACAGCACGGCGGCGCAGGCGGCAGAGCGCAGGCACTGCTCGGCCGCCCACAGCGCCTGCTTCGGTGCGGCGTGGATGATCTGCAGCTGGGCCAGGTCGAGCCCGGCAGCGGCCCATGCCGGGGCGTGCGGGCGATGGGGTGGGGCGATCAGCACGATCGGCCGTTCGCGCTGGCTCAGCTTTGCCAGCGCCGGCCAGACCAAGGCCAGTTCACCGACCCCGGGTGAGGCCTGCAGTACTTCGCACAGCCCGCTGGCTGGCCAGCCACCGCCGGGCAGGCGCGCGTCCAGCGCCGGGTGGCCACTGGCCAGATGGTCGCTGGCCTGTCCTTGGCGTGCCGGCCCGCGCCAGACCTGGCGGCCGTCCAGCAGGCGGTCGAGGGCGACGACGGCGCCCATCAGCCGGTCCTCCGGGGGAGGCGCCGGGCTGGCGGGAAGCGGCAGGAGTGGGCGGAAACGGCAGGCATGAAGCGAGTATCGACAGGCCGATATCAGGGGCTGAGACCGGACATGCTACTCGGCTTGTGAGTAATATTACTAATGAAATCGGAGGGCGGGGTTTCAGCTTGCTGAAGGAGGTAAAGCATCCACGCATGGCGTGGATCTACTGGGGAACGGGGCCTGGATGCGGGAAAAGCGGTGCCGGCCAAGGTCGGCACCGCCCACCCTGGCCTGGCTATCGGGTCACGGGCGGACCGGCAGGGCCACCGGGCGCAGCGGCGCGGCGTCGCCGCCGCGGATCTTCAGCGGGCCACCGATGAAGGCGAACTCGTAGACCTTGTCGCGCGCCAGTTCATCCAGCGCCACCAGCTCGATGATCGGCGCGCCCTGCTGCGCCAGCAGGTAGGTGTGCAGCGGCACGTAGTCGTCGGACACTTCGGAAGGGAAGGTCTCGAAGCTGAGGTTGTCGGCGCCGACGATCATCGCGCCGCTGTCCTCCACCAGGAAACGCGCCGCATCCAGGCCCAGGCCCGGCGGGTTGGCCATGTAGGCCTTGGGCTGTTCGAACAGGCGCATGCGACCGGTGCGGATCAGTACGATGTCGCCCTGCTGCAGCTTCACCTGCTGGCGTGTCAATGCATCCTTCAGGTCCTGGCGGGTGACGCGGTAGCTGTCCGGCAGCATGTCCACGCCCTTGGCACCGGCCACGTCGATCAGCACGCCACGCGCGATCAGCGGCGGGAATTTCTCGATGCCGGTGACATTCCAGCCGCGATCGCCGAGGTGCTTGTCGGCCTCGAAGCCGTTCCAGATCTTTCCGTGGATGCCGAAGTGGTTCAGCGCATCGATATGGGTGCCGGTGTGGCTGTACATCGAGAACGCGGTGCCGGTGTAGCTGCGGGTGAGGTTCATCGTCTCGCCTACGCCCATCGGGTCGTCCATCACCGTGCCGCGCGGGGTGTGGGTCATCCAGAACTGGTAGTGCGGGTCGCCGGCATCCTGCCAGCTGGGCATGCCGACGTAGTACTCGGTGGCCAGATCGTAGGCTTTGCCGCCGCTGACCCGCGACAGGATCGCTGCGCGTGAGGCCTCGGTGATCAGGTTGAGGCGGCCGATCTCGTCCTTCGGCCCCCAGGGGCTGGTGCCGACCTGCTGGCCGGAGGGAGCGCGTTCGTGCGCGGACACGGTGGTGGAAGCCGCGGCGCCGGCCAGCAGCAGGGCCAGTGCGGTGCCCAGGGTACGTGGGGTCATGGGAATCTCCTTGAGGATGGGGAAACGGTGCGGCTCAGGCCGCGACCAGCGGCGCCAGGGCTTGGCGCAGTTGCGGCAGCGGCAGGGTCTGCAGGCGCAGGCCGTTGCCGGTGATGACGGTGGGGATGGAGCGGATGCCGAGTGCGGCAGCTTCGGCGCGGTCGGCCTGCACGCGCTGGCGCACCTCATCGCTGCGCATCCGGTCGGCGAAGACGCCACGTCGATGCCCCAGCTGTTCGGCGATGTCCAGCAGCACCTCGACGTCACCGACGTTTCGGTGCTGGTGCAGGTGCGCCCACTGCACGGCATCGAACATCGCGCCGTGTGCGGCATTGCCGCCGAGCATGCTGGCGGCTTGGCAGGCCAGCGCACCGAGCCAGCCGGAGGGATACTCGAAGTCCTGGGCACGCATGCCTTCGATGTCGATGCGCGCGCTGTCGTCATGCGCGGCGCAGTCGGCCCAGTGGCGCAGGATGATGGCCTTGGCACGCGGCATCGAGCCGAATACCTCGATCATCTGTTCGCGCGAGTCCTGCAGCACGAAGCTGCGGTGGCGGACCTGGATGCCAAGTTCGACCGAGACCTGCTGCAGACGCGGGGCCAGCACGAAGCACCAGCCGCAGACCACGTCATGAAAGAAATCGACCACCGGTGCAGTGGTGGTCAGCGAAGGAGAGGCGATCATCGGCCTGCCGTCCGTGAGAGGGGAGGCGGCAGAGTAGGCAGTGGCGCCGGGCCGAAACAGCACGCGGCGGGCAGCTCAGTTTTCGCTGGCGGTTACGAATCCAACCCGGCGCAGGCGGGCAGTTCGGCGTGCAGGAAATCGATGAAGGCGCGCACCTTCGATTGCAGGTGGCGCGCGGTGGGGTAGACCGCATAGACGAACCGCGGCGGATAGCGATGGTCGGGCAGCACCTGCTGCAGTTCGCCGCTGGCCAGTGCCGGTGCGGCCAGGAACGAGGGCAGCGCACCGATACCGAGGCCGGCGACCAGCAGGTCACGCAGCAGCAGACTGTTGTTGGCGGTGACCCGTGTCGGCAGGGTCACCGTGACCTGGCCATCGGGGCCGAGCAGCGGCCAGCTGCCGGGTGAATCGGACAGGCTGTAGCCAAGCACGCTGTGCGCCTGCAGTTCTTCCACCACCTGCGGTGCCGGATGGTGCTGCAGATAGGACGGTGCCGCGCACAGCACCTGCTGCAGCGAAGCCAGGCGGCGTGCGACCAGCCGCGAATCTTCCAGTTCGGCGCGGATGCGCAGGGATACATCGAACCCTTCGCCAACCGCATCAAGCAGACGGTCTTCCATCACCAGGTCCAGTGCAAGCTGCGGATGCTGCTGCAGGAAGCGTGGCAGCAATGGCGACAGCGTGCTCAGCGCGAATGACTGCGGTGCATTGACCCGCAGGCGCCCGCTCACTTCACCGCGCTGTTCGGCGATGCCGCGCTCCAGCGCGTCCAGTTCATCGAGCAGGCGGCAGCATTCGCGGTAATAGGCATGGCCGGTTTCGGTCAGGCTCATGCGGCGGGTGGTCCGCTGCAGCAGCACTACGCCCAGATGCGTTTCCAGCGTGCGCAGCTGCTTGCTCAGCCCGGCTGGCGACAGGCCCAGGTCTTCGGCGGCGCGGGCCAGGCTGCCGCGTTCGACGATGCGGCGGAAGGCGCGCATCAAGGTGAAGGAGTCCATGCCGGTCCCGGCCGCGATGAGGTCGCCATTGTAGATCCACGCCATGCGTGGATGGACGACGCGGGGTGTTGCGCCGTTTGTTCAAGCCGACAGTCTGTACGCCCCGCCAACATGCAGGCCTCTCACTTCCCGGGTTGCCCATGAAGCACTGGATGCTCCGCCTGTATGCCCCGTTGTTCCTGCTGGGTTTTGTCACTGCCGCCATCGTATGGGTCGGTCACCATCACGGTGACCCGCTGTGGCTGCTTGCCTTGCTGGCTGTCGCCATCGCGGTGTCGTTCGCTGCCGAACGGCTGTGGCCATACGATCCGGCGTTCAACCACGACCAGGGTGACCGCCTGCGCGATGTCCTGCATGCGCTGGTCAATGAAAGCCTGAACCTGCTGTCGATCGCCACGGTGCCGCTGCTGGCGGCAATCGTGCCCTGGCACGTATGGCCGACGCAGTGGCCATTCGTGCTGCAGGTGCTGGTGGCGATCATCGCGGCTGACCTTGGCATCACCCTGGTGCATTACGCCAGCCATCGCATCGGCTGGTTGTGGCGGTTGCATGCGGTGCATCACAGCGTGACCCGCATGTATGGCTTCAATGGTTTGATGAAACACCCACTGCACCAGGCCGCCGAAGCGGTGGGCGGCGTACTGCCGCTGCTGCTGTTGGGCATGCCGATGCCGGTGGCCGCGGTGCTGGCGTTCGCCATCGCGATCCAGCTGCTGCTGCAGCATTCCAACGTGGACATGCGCCCGGGAGTGTTGGGCCGGGTGATGGCATGGGCACCGCTGCACCGCTTCCACCACATCCGCTATGGCACCGCAGGTGATGTCAATTTCGGTTTGTTTTTCACCGTGTGGGACCACCTGCTGGGGACCGCGTTTGATGCACCGGGCTATCGGTTGCGGCAGCGTGATCTGGGCATCGGCAGCCAGCCGGACTATCCGCAGGCGTATTCCGCACAACTGCTGGCCCCCTTCCGCGCGCTGCCCCATGGCGAGGTGCCGGAGCTTCCGGAAGGATTGCGCAGGCGCGGGTGATCGATGCGTCAGGCCGCGTGCAGCTGCAGGCCCTGCAGTTGCGCGGCACCGATGCCGAACATGCTGCGCAGGCTGCGCGAGAGGTGGGGAAGATCGGCGAAGCCGGCGGCATGCGCGCTGTCGGTCAGGCTGTGCCCGCGCAGATGATGCGCCAGCGCACTGCGCAGCCGTTGCCACAGCACCCAACCGCGCAGGGTCACTGCCAGCTCGGACTGGAAGCGCCGATGCAGCTGGCTGGTCGACAGATGCGCGGCCTCGGCGATATCGGCGGCCGGCACCGGGCCGGGCAGGTGCTGGGTGATGCGGGCCAGCGCCGCCTGCACACGGCGGTCCAGGGGCTGTGGGCGGCTCAGTCGCGGCAGCCACTCGTGCAGCTGCGCAGCATTGCCGGGCAACGACTGCAGATGCTGCTGGATCTGTTCGAGGTCGGCATGTGCCGGTTCGAGGAACACCGTGCAGCCGTCAGCGGGCGCCGACAGGATCGCGTGCGATTGGAAGGAGCGCAGCCACAGCCGTTGGCCCTGCTGCTGCACGCCATCGATCTCGACCTGCCAAGGGATGCCCTCGCTCAGCAGCAGCTGATGGGCGTAGTGCGCATGCGTGTCACTGTCACCGGCGTGGCCCTGCAGCACAGCCACGTGTGCATCCAGCAGCAGGGTGCCATTCCAGGGTAGAGCGGGAGAGGACATGGAGGAATTGTAGATCTACGCCATGTGTGGATGACGTATGCCGCAAAAATTCATGGGAAAAACATCCACGCATGGCGTGGATCTACTGCGCGCCGGGAATCTGTCGAAGGCGGGGTGGGTCCGGTTGCGGGGGCGTGAGCCGCATGGATGCGGCGACCGAGGCTACATGGACGTACTTGCGCCGTCCCCCGCAACCGGACCTGCCCCGCCTACCAACAGGAGCCCAGCTTTTGCTTCGGCTATTGCTGTTGCAGTTGCCGTTGCCTCTGCGGGTGCCGGGCGCAGCCCGGCCGCCACCTCACCGCCCCTGCGGGTCCGGCCGGTGGTGCACGTACTCGACCACGGTTCCATCGGGATGCACCGCATTGAACGCCGCGCCGGTGGGTACCACCTGCAGTGGAAAGATGATCTCGGCGCCGGCGGCCACCAGCTTGTCGTGATAAGGCCGAACGTCGTCGACCAGCAACGTGCCCGTGGTCGAAGTGAACGGCGCCAGCGCCTCGTCGCAGCCTTCGATCAGCAGGAACGCACCGACCATCGCCAGCCGCAGGCCCGCGTCGGGAAACGGAAAGCCGGCATCGGCGACCACACCCTGCAGCTGCTCGTAGAAGGCCACGCTGCGTTCCAGTTCGCCGGGGGCGACGAACACCCGGATCAGCACGCGCGGGCTGCGCTGGCTGGAGGTGTCACAGCGGTCGCGCCAGAGATGGTCGAAGTCGCGATGTACGGTCATGGGTTCGATTCGTCGCCGGGGAGAACCATTATCGGCAGCGCCGTGCAGCCCGTTGATGACCGCCGGTGATGGGCTGATAACCAGTCCGCACATCGCGCCTGTGACTTAGGTCCTGTTGACAGCGATGAACGCCCTCGCACACTCTTCACATGATGGGTCGCCCTGCGCGGCCCGGACAGGCAGGTTGTCACGCACGGGAGGAGGGTCCCGCGCGCAGACCGGCCCGTCCTCTGGCCTGCAAGGCGTTGCCCGGCAACGCATGCGCGGCATGACGCTGCACCCTTCGGCGGCACTTTCCCTGGACCGATTGCCTTGGCAACGGAATTACGCCCGCCGATGAAAACGTTTACAAAGCCGCTCGCCCTGTCCCTGGCCCTGTCTGCCGCACTGGCCACCCCGGCCTGGGCCGACTCCGCCGCCTTCACCGTGCTGACCCTGGAACAGGCGCCGACCGCGGACGCGATGCCGGCCCTGGCTGCCCAGTTGAAGACCCTGCAGGTGGATGCGGTCAGCGTTCGCCAGGTACAGCGCGGCATCGGCCAGGTCGATCCGCTGCAGCTGCTGGCCGATGGCCTTGGCTACCAGTACCGCTTCATCGCCGCCGGCAAGGATGACGGCCAGACCCAGCACGGCCAGGCCGTGCTGACCCGGCTGCCGATCGCCGCCGAATCCGGCCCCGACCAGCCGGGCCTGAACTACCTGCGCCTGGATGACGGCCGCCATGCAGTGGCGGTGTACACCGACGCTGGCGCCGGTGCTTCGCAGTTGCCGGCACTGGTGTCGCGTTCGCGACTGGGCGCGCCGGCGGTGCTGCTCGGCGCGGTGGCCGGTGAATCGGCCAAGGCGGCCGGCTTCGATCCGGCACGCGTGGCCCTGGAGGCCGATGCCAGCTATTTCAGCGATGGCTTCCAGGCCGCCAGCAGTGCGCCGTTCAAGGTTGAAGGCAGCGCGCTGCGTGCAACCCTGCTGACCCTGGCCTATGCGGCTGACAAGGGCGGCGAGCAGCCGTGGATGGATACCACGCTCACCGCCGATGCGCGCGCTGCGCTGCTGCTGAAGGCGATGACCGAGGACGAGAAGTTCCAGATGCTGCACAGCTACTTCGGGCTGGGCAAGGACGGTGGCAAGCTGCCGGAAGGTGCGGTGGGTTCGGCCGGTTTCGTGCCGGGCGTAGCGCGCTTGGGCATTCCGTCGCAGCAGTCGGCCGACGCCGGCGTGGGCGTGACCAATCCCGGTGGCATCCGCCCGGGTGATTTCGCCACCGCCATGCCGTCGGGCCCATCCACGGCGTCCACCTGGAACCGCGGTGTTGCCTTTGCCGGTGGCGCGACGATGGGCCGCGAAGCCTGGCAGCAGCGCTTCAACATCCTGCTGTCCGGCAGCGTCAACCTGCAGCGTGACCCGCGTAACGGCCGCAACTTCGAATACGCCGGTGAAGACCCGCTGCTGGCCGGTTCGATGGTCGGCGCAGTGATCCAGGGCGTGCAGAGCCAGCACGTGATCTCCTCGATGAAGCACTTCGCGCTGAACGACATGGAGACCCGACGCAACTTCCACGACGTGCGCATTGGCGAGCAGGCCATGCACGAGTCGGATCTGCTGGCGTTCGAGATCGCGCTGGAAGCTGGCCGCCCGGGCGTGGCGATGTGCTCGTACAACAAGATCAACGGTACCTACGGCTGCGAAAACGGCTACCTGATGAACCAGGTGCTGAAGCAGGAGTGGAAATTCCCCGGTTTCGTGATGTCCGACTGGGGCGGCGTGCACAGCGGTTCGAAGGCGGCGCTGGCCGGCCTGGACCAGCAGTCCGCCGGTGAAGTGTTCGATGCGGCGGTGTTCTTCGATGAGCCGCTGCGCCTGGCCGTGCACGGCGGCGTGGTACCGCAGGCGCGCCTGAACGACATGGTCGCGCGCATCCTGCGCACGATGTTCCTGCACGGCAATTTCGACAACCCGCCGCAGCACCAGAAGGTCGACGCCGAAGCCGGTTTCGCCGTGGCCCAGCGCACGGTGGAAGAAGGCAGCGTGCTGCTGCGCAATGAAGGCAGTCTGCTGCCGCTGGCCGACAGCGCCAAGCGCATCGTCATCATCGGTGGCCATGCCGACAAGGGCGTGATCGGTGGCGGTGGTTCGTCGATGGTGGGCGTCACGGCCAAGGGCACCAACGCTGTGCCGGGCGTGCTGCCGACCACCTGGCCGGGCCCGGTGATCTTCCATCCGTCCTCGCCGTTGGAATCGCTGCGTGCCGCGCGTCCGGACGCCACCATCACCTATGTTGACGGCACCAATGCCGCCGCTGCGGCCAAGGCTGCTGCACAGGCGGATGTGGCCATCGTGTTCGCCACCCAGTGGGCGGCCGAATCGGTGGACCTGCCGGACATGCAGCTGCCGGACAACCAGGATGCGTTGATTTCGGCGGTGGCCAAGGCCAACCCGAAGACCGTGCTGGTGCTGGAAACCAACGGCCCGGTGCGTACGCCGTGGCTGGCGCAGGTGCCGGCGGTGCTGCAGGCCTGGTACCCGGGTATCCGTGGCGGTGAAGGCATTGCCGCACTGCTGACCGGCCAGGCCAATCCGTCCGGCCGCCTGCCGGTGACCTGGGTGGTGGACGAATCGCAGTTGCCGCGCCCGCACATCGATGGCCTTGGCTTCAAGCCGGCCAAGCCGTTCGGCGATGTGTTCGATTTCGATATCGAAGGCGCCAACGTCGGCTACAAGTGGATGGCGGCCAAGGGCCTGACCCCGACCTTCGCCTTCGGCCACGGCCTGTCCTACACCTCGTTCGCCTATGAAAACCTGAAGGTGAGCGTGGAGGGTTCGCGCCTGGTCGCCAGCGTCGACATCCGCAACACCGGCAAGCGCGCCGGTGCCGACGTCGCCCAGCTGTACCTGAAGCTGCCGGCCGGCAGCACCACGCCGATCCGCCTGATCGGCTACGACAAGGTCGAGCTGCAGCCGGGCGAACAGCGCCGCATCCGCATCGAAGCCGAGCCGAAGACCCTGGCGCATTACGATGCGCAGGCACGCCAGTGGAAGATCGCTGGCGGCACCTACCAGGTGCAGTTGTCGCGCAACGCCGCCGAGCCGCTGCAGACGGTGGACGTGCAGCTGGTGGAGCAGGTGCTGCGCTGATCCGCGGCGGTACTGATGGTTGAAGACACGGCCCCGCAAGGGGCCGTGTCTGTTTACGGGGTGCCGCTGCGCTCGCCGGGCCATGCCCGGCGGGCGAAGGATTCAGCTGGCGTCGTCACCAAACCACCCGCGCAGGAAATCGATCAGCTGCCGCACCTTCGGTGAGGGCTGGCTGCTGTGCGGGTACACCGCGTACACGCTCTGCTGCGGGAAGCGATGCTGGCGCAGCACCGGCCGCAGGCGGTCGTGGGCGAGATCGTCCTCGATCAGCCAGCGTGGCAGCACGGTCACTCCTGCGCCGGCCAAGGCGAACGCGCGCAGGCTGCTGGCCCCATCCACGCGTATCACCGCGTTGCCCGGATTGGTGGCGAACAATGCATCGCTGCCATCCGGCGCGACCACTGGCACATCGGCCAGGCGCGGATAGCCGAGGCGGGGCAGGGTGCCCAGCAGTACCGGATCATCCGCCGCCTCGGCGGACCCCAGGCGCGCCAGCAATGCCGGAGCGGCGACCGCGCACAGCAGGTGACGTTCCAGCTCGGTGGCGTGCAGTTGCGAATCGGGCAGGCGGCCGAGGCGGATCGCCAGGTCGAAGCGCTCGGGAATCAGGTCGGCCGGTGCCGGCGAGGTCGATAGATGCAGCACCAGCGCTGGATGCTGCGCGCGGAAGGCTTCCAGTGCTGGAATCAGCCGCAGCTGCGCGTACTCCGGGGTGGTGGTCAGGCGCAGTACGCCCTGCAGTTGATGCTGGTCGCGGCGCGCGGCATCGATGGCGGCCTGCGCGGCATCCAGTGCCTGCACGCAGTGCTGCAGGAACTGTTCGCCGGCCTCGGTCAGCGCCAGGTGGCGGGTACTGCGCAGCAGCAGGGTTACCCCCAGCTCCTGCTCCAGCCGCTTCAGGTTGAAGCTGACCACGGCCCGGCTCAGGCCCAGGCGCTCGGCGGCGGCGGTCAGGCTGCCGGCCTCGACCACGGCACGGAAGATATCGAAGCGATCGAGGCTGACCATGGTGGTTGATTGTCAAAACAGGTTTGACAGTGTTGCAGCTGCCGTCGTGTTTTTCCAACAACGCTGGTCCGCCATGCTGACGCCTTCGTTGCTGGAGCCTGCTGATGCCTTCCCCACGCCTGCGCCATGAGGCGATCTTCCTGCTGGTGTTCGCCCTGGACCTGGTCAACATGTTCATAGCTACCGTGGCCTACCCGGCGCTGGCGGCCGAGCTGCATGCGGACATCGGCACCCTGGCCTGGGTGGGCACGGCCTACATGCTGGGCCTGAGCGTGGTGATTCCGCTGGCCCCGTGGCTGGCCGCGCGCTGCGGCGAGCGTCGCCTGCTGCTGGCTGCCTTGGTGCTGTTCGCGGTGGCTGCGGGCCTGGCCGGCGCCGCGCCGTCCATCGGCTGGCTGCTGGGCTGGCGGCTGCTGCAGGGGTTGGCTGGCGGGCTGCTGATTCCGGTGGCGCAGGCGGCGGCGTACCGGCAGTGCACGCCTGAGCAACGCGGTGCGCTGACCCGGCGCATCCTGCTGGTGGCGTTGCTGGTGCCGGCACTTGCACCGGCTCTTGGCGGCCTGCTGGTGCAGTGGCTGTCCTGGCGCGGCGTGCTGTGGGCCAGCCTGCCGCTGGCGGTGCTGGCGGTCGCCCTGGTGCTGGCGTGGATGCCAGCCGATGGCCTGCGCAGTGCGCCACGCCTGCAGGGCTATGCACTGGCCACCGCGATGTCTGCCTTGGGCGCGTTGCTGCTGGCATTGACCTGGCTGGGTGAGCCCGACCATCGCTTCGCCGGCGCAGGGTTGCTGCTGCTGGCAGCAGTGCTGGCCGCCGCCCACCTGCGTAATGCACGCCGGCAGCCGCAGCCGCTGCTGCGCTGGTCGCTGCTGTCCCATCGAGGCCTGCGCATGGCGATGCTGGTCTATCTGGCAGTGCCGGGTGTGTTCATCGGCAGCCAGCTGGCCAGTACGCTGCAGCTGAGCCACGCCGGTTACAGTGCCGCGCAGATCGGCGCCCTGATGTTGCCGTGGGCGTTGGCCTCGGCACTGGCGATCACCGGCAGCCGGCGCTTGCTGGCGCGCTTCGGGCCGGGCTCGGTGCTGCGGCTGGGCATGGTCCTGCAGGCCAGCGGTCTACTGCTGATGGCGCTGCAATCGCAGCCCCCCTTCGCGCTGGCCGCCATGCTGTTCGCCTTGATGGGCGCCGGCGGCAGCCTGTGCAGCAGCACCGCGCAGACGCTGGCGTTCCATGGTGTGGACGCCGAGGCGCTGGGCGATGCCAGTGCGCTGTGGAATCTCAACCGCCAGCTCAGCTTCTGCCTGGGTACCGCCGCCATCGCTCTGCTGCTGGCCTTGGCCATGCAGTGGTGGCCGGCGCATGCCACCGGTGTGGCGCTGGGCCTGGCGGCCGTACTCACCCTGTTGCCGCTGGTGCTGCTGCGCCGGTCGCAGCTGCATTCCCTTTCCACTCCGGAGACTGCTTGATGGACATGACCGCCGAACACGAAATCCACCTGCTGCACGACAAGCTGCAGGCCTGGTTCCGGGCAGAGATCGAGGCCGATGCACTGGCTGATCTGATGGGACATTTCTGCGCGGACTTCAGCATGGTCGGCATCTCCGGTCGCAGGTTGGACCGCGCCGCCGTGCAGGCGCTGTTCGTGGGCGGACACGGCGCCCGGCCGGCACTGCGGATCGCCATCGAGGCCTTACAGGCGGTGGAAGCGCCGTCGCCGCTGGCGGCGCTGCGTTATCGCGAGGGACATGCCGTGGGTGAGGGAGAAACCGCGTGGCGGGAATCGCTGGCAGTGCTGCGGCAGGAAGGAGGGCGCTGGCGCTGGCTGGCCCTGCATGAAGTACCGGTGGCGTGATGGATCCGGCGGGCATGGCCCGGCGATACCGTGGTTGGCCGTGAACGGGTAGCACTGCGCCATGCCCGGTGAGCGCAGCGGCAGCAGACCGCACATGTGCCATCAGTCCTGCCTGTAAACGCCGCAGAATGCAAAGCAGGCACACGCTTTGCGGGGGCTACGGGAGTAGGCTGGGGCCTTTCCTGCCGGGAGGTGATGTCCATGCGTGTGCGTGCCGTTGCTGTTGCCGTAGCCCTGAGCCTGTCCAGCGCCGTGCTGGCCGCCGACACGCCGCCGATGACCCCGGACATCAGCGGAAAACCCTTCGTCGCCCCCGATGTGGGCCGCGACTACGACAAGCGCGTGGTGATGGTGCCGATGCGTGATGGCACCAAGCTGTACACGGTGATCGTGGTGCCCAAGGGCGCCCGCAATGCACCGATCCTGCTGACCCGCACACCGTACGACGCCGCCGGCCGCGCCAGCCGCAGCGATTCGCCGCGCATGCGCGATCTGCTGCCGCAGGGCGATGAAGTGTTCGTCGATGGCGGCTACATCCGCGTGTTCCAGGACATCCGTGGCAAGTACGGCTCCGAAGGCGATTACGTGATGACCCGGCCGCTGCGTGGGCCACTGAACGATACCAAGGTCGATCATTCCACCGACGCGTGGGACACCATCGATTGGCTGGTCAAGCATGTGCCGGAGACCAACGGCAAGGTCGGCATGCTCGGCTCGTCGTACGAAGGCTTCACCGTGGTGATGGCGCTGACCGATCCGCACCCTGCACTGAAGGTGGCCGCGCCGCAGAGCCCGATGGTCGATGGCTGGATGGGTGACGACTGGCTCAACTACGGCGCCTTCCGTCAGGTCAATTTCAACTACTTCGCGATGCAGACCGAGAAGCGGGGCAAGGGCGCGCCGCTGCCGTCGCTGGGCTACGACGATTACAGCACTTTCCTGCGCATCGGCTCGGCCGGTGACTACGCCCGCTTTACCGGCGTGGACCAGCTGACCTGGTGGAAAAAGCTGGTACAGCACCCCGCATACGATGCGTTCTGGCAGGGCCAGGCGCTGGATGCGGTGATGGCGAAGACGCCGCTGAAGGTGCCGACCATGTGGCTGCAGGGCCTATGGGACCAGGAAGACATGTGGGGTGCCAACCACGCCTACCAGGCGATGGAAGGGCGCGATACCGGCAACACCCACAACTACCTGGTGATGGGCCCGTGGCGGCACAGCCAGGTGAACTATGACGGCAGCCAGCTTGGGGCGCTGAAATTCGATGGCGATACTGCGCTGCAGTTCCGCCGCGACGTGCTCAAGCCGTTCTTCGACCAGTATCTGGTGGATGGCGCGCCGAAGGCCGATACGCCACCAGTGCTGGTCTACAACACCGGTGAAAACCACTGGGACCGCCTGCAGGGCTGGCCGCGCAGCTGCGAGAAGGCGTGCGCGGCAAACAGCAAGCCGCTGTACCTGCGTGCCGGTGGCAAGCTGGCGTTCCAGGCGCCGGCGGCGGGCGAGGGCGACTTCGAGGAATACGTGTCTGATCCGTCCAAGCCGGTGCCGTTCGTACCGCGTCCGGTGCGCTTTGGCGACCGCGACATGTGGACGACCTGGCTGGTCAAGGATCAGCGCTTCGTCGATGGCCGCCCCGACGTGCTGACCTTCATCACCGAGCCGTTGACCGCACCGCTGCGTATCGGAGGTACGCCGGTGGTGAACCTGCAGGCGTCCACCAGTGGCACCGACAGCGACTGGGTGGTGAAGCTGATCGACGTGTATCCCGACCAGGAAGCATCGACACCGGAGATGGGCGGCTATGAGCTGCCGGTGTCGCTGGCGATCTTCCGTGGCCGCTACCGCGAGAGCTTCAGCGACCCCAAGGCATTGGCGGCCAACCAGGTGCTGCCGTACCGTTTCGACCTGCCCAATGCCAACCACACCTTCCAGAAGGGCCACCGGGTGATGGTGCAGGTGCAGTCCAGCCTGTTCCCGCTGTACGACCGCAACCCACAGACCTACGTGCCGAACATCTACCTGGCCAAGCCGGGTGACTACCAGAAGGCGACGCAGCGGGTATGGCACAGTGCCGCGCAGGCCAGTTACATCGAACTGCCGGTGTACTGAGACGGAGAGGATGACGCCGGGCACGGCCCGGCGCTATCCCGGTCGCGCGATATCGGTAGCGCCGGGTGTGGTAGTGCCGGCCGCTGGCCGGCAACGCGATGGTGCGAAAGCGTGTCGACCAAGGTCGACACCTGCCCGGGCAGATGCGCTTCAACCAACCTTCGAAGGGCCGGTGCGCCAGCGGCTGGGCACCAGCCCGAAGCGTTTGCGGAATGCGGCAGCGAAGTTGCTGGGATGCCGATAGCCGGTCTCCGCAGCCGCCTGTTCCACGCTCCAGCCGGATTCGCGAAGGCCCTGCTCGGCATGTCGCATGCGTTGTTCGTGCAGGTAGTCGAACACCGAGCAACCATACTCCTGGACGAAGTGCCGGCGCAGTGCGCTGGGGCTCATGCAGGCCAGTTGGGCAAGTTCCAGCAGGCTGTGCGCATGGCCAGGGTCGTCGTGCAGGAACGTCCGTACGCGTTCCAGCCGCGCCCGCTGGCCACTGCGCAGCGCACGCGCGCCTTCGGCGTGCAGATCATCGGCCTGCAGGCCGGTGGACAGCAACTGCAGGGCAATGCCCTCGCGCCACAGCGCATCCAGGCCATCCTGCCAGGGGCTGTCGAACAGCTGCGCGAGAGGCGGCAGCATCGCGTGCGGAATCGCCCAGTGCCTGCATTCCATGTGTGAACCCAACGCCCGCTGTAATTGCGGTTGCCGCAGCAGGTCCGGGTCCAGATCGGCTGGCACCATCAGGCTGATGCCACGCAGGCGCATATTGCCGGGATGGACGCCGACCATTGCCACATGGTCGCGGTGGCTGGTGGTCACTGCGGTGCCTGCGCGCAGGCTGAAGTCACTGCGGTTGGGAACCTGCACGTCGACCTGGCCCTGCAGCATCACGCGGATGACCAGGCCGGGCCGTTCGTGCGCTGTGGCGGTGTAGGCGATGCGGTTGTGCACATCCGATGCGAGCAGGCTCATGCCGCCGCGCAGGGTCTGTTCGTGCAGGTCGCCGTGACCGGCCCACTGTTCTTCGCGCAGGTGGCTTGGATCGGCACGGTAGTCATAGCCGTGTCGCTGGCCAAAACGGCGGTAATCGGCAAACGTGAAATATCGGGACATCGCTCGGCGCTCAACCATAGATGATGGGTGCCGGCGACGATGTGCCCGCACGTTCCATCGTGCACCTGCAGCGCGGATCGGTCCTGCGCTTTCAGAGTTGGAAATAGATTCCTGTCATTTTCTCCAATGCCAGCCCGAATGCGATATCCAACGGGTCAATCGATTGGCATTTACGGCCAAGTTGAAGATCGCGCAGCAATGCGCGTGCGTACTGTAACTGCTCGGGGCGGGTGATCGATTCGTCTTCGTAGTGGTCAAAGAGCAGGCCGAACCGGGTATTGAGGGTAGTGAGGAAGCCGCTGTCGAACAGCAGATCGACCGTGGCATCGCTGAGCATCACTTCGTACAGGTCGCCAGGCAGGCAGGAATCGGTATCCAGCCGCCGTTCGGCATCGGCAGAAAGTGGAACGCAGGCTGTACGCATGGGAGCTCAGGTGGCGGGCACGCGAGCAAGTATCACGCATGCAGCGCTTTCGTCACGACGAAGGGCGTAGTGTCGGTGATGTCGGACGGTTCTGTCCGCATCGATTTCCCAACAGATGGAGACCACAGATGATTGATTATCGACTCAACGGAAAAACCGCGATCGTCACCGGCGGTGTATCCGGTATCGGCCTGGCGGTAGCGGAAACGCTCGCTGCATCGGGTGCGCGCATTTCAGTGTGGGACCTGAAGCAGGATGCGGTGGATGCCACGGTGGCCGCGCTGCGCAGCCAGGGTGCCGAGGCCATCGGCGTTGCGCTGGATGTGACCGACGAAGCTGCGGTGGAAGCGGCGGTGCAGCGCACGGTGAAGGAACTGGGCGGCGTGCATGTTGCAGTGAATAACGCTGGCATCGGCGGGCCAGCGGCAAGCAGCGGCGACTATCCCATCGATGGCTGGAAGCGCGTGGTCGATGTGAACCTGACCAGCGTGTTCCTGTGCCAGCGGGCGCAGATCCAGGCGATGCGCACGGCGGGCAGCGGCGGCAGCATCATCAACATGGCCTCCATCCTGGGCCAGGTCGGGTATGCCGGTTCGACCGCCTACGCGGCCGCCAAGCACGGCGTGGTCGGCCTGACCCAGACGGCTGCATGGGAGCACGCTGCCGATGGCATCCGCATCAATGCGGTGGGCCCGGGCTTCATCAACACGCCGTTGCTGGAAAAGATGGACGCCAAAGTGCGTGCCACCCTGGAGGGCCGGCATGCACTCAAGCGTTTGGGAACGCCGCAGGAAGTGGCCGCGCTCGTCGCCTGGCTGGCCAGCGACGATGCCTCGTTCGCAACGGGCGCCTACTACGCCATCGACGGTGGTTACCTAGCGCAGTAGTGCCGGCCGCTGGCCGGCAACTCCCGTTGCATGGAACAAGGCGGCATCGCCCGGTGAAGAGCGCGTTCCATCGCCTTCACCCCCGTCCCACGGCCGCCGAGCAACGCTCCGGGAAACTTCCGGAGCCTCCCCATGGAACTTACCCAGGACATGTCCATTCTGTTGCGCGTAGCCGCCGCCATGGTCTTTGGCGGCGTGCTGGGCGTTGAACGTGAGATGGGCAAGCACGCTGCCGGCCTGCGCACGCACATGCTGATTGCCGGTGCCGCTGCGCTGATCGTCGGCCTCGGTGATTCGGTGGCCGAACACTTCCAGCAGGAACGCTACCGCGATCTGTTGCAGGTCGACCCGGTGCGATTGATCGAAGCGGTGGTGGCCTGCGTGGGCTTCGTTGCCGCCGGCACCATCCTGCGCGGCAATCGCGAAGACCAGGTCAGCGGGCTCACCACGGCCAGTTCGCTGGTGATGGCCGCGGCCATCGGTATTGCCGTGGGCATCGGCAAGTACGTGATCGCGCTTGGTGTCAGCGTGCTGTGCGTGCTGGTGCTGGCGTTGATACGGCGGGTGGAGAAGAAGCTGTAATCGCTAAATGGTACTACCAATAATTCCGTATAGCCCTATGGTCTAATAGGCTGCCGGCAGGATTGGAGGTTCAATTCGCGCCTGTGGTCCGATTGTTGGTCAATGTGGTACGACCAATATATGGCGGGCCCGACGCCCCCACCCGGTGGGGAACCTCCTGTTCCTGTCGAGAGCCCTATGCAGCCCTGGCAACACGTGTACGACCCCGCCGGCAACCTGTGGTTGTCGAGCCTGATCGCGCTGCTGCCGATCGCCTTCTTCTTCATCGCCCTGGCCGTGCTGCGCATGAAAGGCTGGATCGCCGGCACCATCACGGTGGCCATCGCGCTTGCCGTGGCGCTGCTGTTCTATCGCATGCCGGTGGCGCAGGCGCTGGGCGCGGCCGGCTTCGGCTTCGTCTATGGCCTGTGGCCGATCGCCTGGATCATCATCGGCGCGGTGTTCCTGTACAAGGTTTCGGTCAAGACCGGCCAGTTCGACATCATCCGTGCCTCGATCCTGTCGGTCACCGAGGACCAGCGATTGCAGATGCTGATGGTCGGCTTTGCCTTCGGCGCCTTCCTGGAAGGTGCAGCCGGGTTTGGTGCGCCGGTGGCAATCACCGCCGCGCTGCTGGTCGGGCTGGGCTTCAAGCCGCTGTATGCGGCCGGCCTGTGCCTGATCGTCAACACCGCGCCAGTAGCGTTCGGCGCAATGGGCATCCCGATCATCGTGGCGGGGCAGGTGACCGGCCTGGATGCCTTCGAGATCGGCCAGATGGCCGGCCGCCAGCTGCCGTTCCTGACTGTCATCGTGCTGTTCTGGATCATGGCGATCATGGACGGCTGGCGCGGCGTCAAGGAAACCTGGCCGGCGGTGCTGGTGGCCGGCGGTTCGTTCGCCATCGCCCAGTACCTGACCTCCAACTTCATCGGCCCGGAACTGCCGGACATCACCGCCTCGCTGGCGTCGCTGGTCTGCCTGACCCTGTTCCTGCGCCGCTGGAAGCCGGTACGGATCTTCCGCTTCGATACCGAAACCAGCGCTGAGGCGGCCGCACAGGCAATGGAGGCGCCGCGCCACAGCGTCGGCCAGATCGCCAAGGCGTGGTCGCCGTTCCTGATCCTCACTGCGATGGTCACCGTGTGGAGCATCAAGCCGTTCAAGTCGCTGTTCGCAGCCGGTGGCCCGCTTGAAGGCTGGGTGCTGAAGATTCCGGTGCCGGGCCTGGACCAGATGGTGCAGAAGATGCCGCCGATCGTCGATGCGCCGCTGAGCTATGAGGCGGTGTACAAGTTCGACTGGTTCTCGGCCACGGGTACCTCGATCATCCTTGCCGCGATCATCGCGATCATCGCCCTGCGCATGCCGGCGCGCTCGGCGCTGCAGACCTTCGCTGAAACCGTGCGCGAACTGCGCATGCCGATCTTTTCGATCGGCATGGTGCTGGCGTTCGCCTTCATCGCCAATTATTCGGGCCTGTCGGCAACGCTGGCGCTGGCACTGGCGCACACCGGCAAGGCGTTCCCGTTCTTCTCGCCGTTCCTGGGCTGGCTGGGCGTGTTCCTGACCGGTTCGGATACCTCGTCCAATGCACTGTTCTCGGCGCTGCAGGCGACCACCGCCCAGCAGATCGGCGTGTCCGACGTGCTGCTGGTAGCGGCCAACACCACCGGCGGCGTCACCGGCAAGATGATCTCGCCGCAGTCCATTGCCATTGCCTGCGCGGCGGTGGGCCTGGCCGGCAAGGAGTCGGACCTGTTCCGCTTCACCGTCAAGCACAGCCTGATCTTCACCACGATGGTCGGCCTGATCACGTTGGCCCAGGCCTACTGGTTGACCTGGATGATTCCCTGAGCCATGCAGTACAGGCCGACCAACAGCGGCGTGCTTCGGGCCACAATGGCGCCATGAGCACACAACGGGTTTCGGACAAGGTGGCCGCGCAACTGCGTGCGCTGGTGCAGGAACAGCAGTTGCAGCCGGGCGACAGGCTGCCGGCCGAGCGCGCGCTGGCCGTTCAGCTGGGGGTCTCGCGCACCGCGCTGCGCGAGGCCATCGCGCAGTTGTCCAGCCATGGTCTGCTGACCGCGCGGGTAGGCGGTGGCACTTACGTGAGCGAGCCCGCCGCACGTGCGCGGCAGGCACTGGATGAACCGCTGGTGCCGTACCTGCCGCTGTTCCAGGGGGACCCGGAATACCGCTTCGATGTGCTGGAAATCCGCCACGCGCTGGAAGGCGCCACGGCCTGGCACGCTGCGCTGCGCGCCACCGACGAGGACCGCGCGCGCATCGCCCAGGCGTTCCAGACCATGATGGATGCGCATGGCAAGGACGACCCCGCCGGTGAGGCGCAGGCCGATGCGGCCTTCCACCTGTCCATCGCCGAGGCCTCGCACAACCTGGTATTGCTGCAGGTGATGCGCGGCCTGTTCGAACTGCTGCAGACCAATATCTCGCAGAGCCGCGAAAAGCTCTACACCTCGGCCAGGACCTTCTCGCCGCTGTCCGACCAGCATCGCGAAATGATGGATGCGGTGCTGGCCGGCGACCCCGAACGCGCGCGCGCCGCCGCGCATGCCCACCTCGAGTTCGTGCACACCACGCTGCGCACCCTCGATGACAACGAGGCCCGGCGTGCACGGGCTTCGCGTCTACCTTCCCCACACGGTTGACCCCATGATCATCTCCGCCTCCACCGATTACCGTGCCGCAGCCGAACGCCGGCTGCCGCCGTTCCTGTTCCACTACATCGATGGTGGCGCGTATGCCGAGCACACGCTGAAGCGCAACGTATCCGATCTGTCCGACATCGCGCTGCGCCAGCGCGTCCTGCGCAACATGTCCGACCTGAGCCTGGAAACAGAGCTGTTCGGCGAGAAACTGGCGATGCCGGTGGCACTGGCACCGGTTGGCCTGACCGGCATGTATGCCCGTCGCGGCGAAGTGCAGGCCGCGCGTGCAGCCGACAGCCGCGGCATTCCGTTCACGCTGTCCACGGTGTCGGTGTGCCCGATCGAAGAAGTCGCCCCGGCGATCCAGCGCCCGATGTGGTTCCAGCTGTACGTGCTGCGCGATCGCGGTTTCATGCGAAACGCACTGGAGCGCGCGCAGGCGGCCGGTGTAACCACCCTGGTATTCACTGTCGACATGCCGGTGCCGGGCGCGCGCTATCGCGACGCACACTCGGGCATGAGCGGTCCGAACGCTGCAATGCGCCGCATGCGCCAGGCCATCACCCATCCGCGCTGGGCGTGGGACGTGGGCCTGCGCGGACGCCCGCATGACCTCGGCAACATCTCCACCTACCGTGGCAATCCAACGGGCCTGGAGGACTACATCGGCTGGCTGGGCAGCAACTTCGATCCGTCCATTTCGTGGAAGGACCTGGAGTGGATCCGCGAGTTCTGGAAAGGCCCGATGGTGATCAAGGGCATCCTCGACCCGGACGATGCGCGCGATGCGGTCGCGTTCGGCGCCGATGGCATCGTGGTCTCCAACCATGGCGGCCGCCAGCTCGATGGCGTGCTGTCCACCGCACGGGCATTGCCGGCCATTGCCGACGCCGTGCAGGGTGACCTGAAGATCCTCGCCGATTCGGGCATCCGCACCGGCCTGGACGTGGTGCGCATGCTGGCGCTGGGCGCCGACACCGTGCTGCTGGGCCGCGCGTTCGTCTACGCTCTTGCCGCGCAGGGCGAGGCCGGCGTGGCCAACCTGCTGGACCTGATCGCCAAGGAAATGCGCGTGGCGATGACCTTGACCGGCGCGCATCGCATTGCCGACATCGGCCGTGATTCGCTGGTGCGCCTGCCATGAGTGATCGCGATACGGTGCTGGAACAGTTGCGTGCCGCGGTGGGGGACCGCCACGTACTGACCGGCGACAAGGCCACCCGTCGCTTCCGTCGCGGCTATCGCTTCGGTGACGGCCCGGTACTGGCGGTGGTGCGCCCGGGCACGCTGCTGGAACTGTGGCGTGTGTTGCAGGCGGCGGTGCAGGGCGGGGCAGCCATCATCCTGCAGGCGGCCAATACCGGCCTGACCGGTGGCTCGACCCCGGACGGCGATGACTACGGCCGGCCGATCGTGCTGGTCAGCACCCTGCGCCTGACCGGCATCCAGCTGTTGAATGAAGGCCGCCAGGTGCTGTGCCTGCCCGGCGCGACGCTGGACCGGCTGGAGCAGACGCTGGCGCCACTGGGCCGCGAGCCGCACTCGGTGATCGGCTCGTCGTGCATCGGCGCCTCGGTGCTGGGCGGCATCTGCAACAACTCCGGTGGCGCGCTGGTGCGCCGCGGCCCGGCCTATACCGAACTGGCGCTGTATGCGCAGGTCGACGCGCGGGGTGAACTGCAACTGGTCAACCATCTGGGCATCGCGCTGGGCGACACGCCCGAGCAGATCCTGCAGCGCCTGCAGAGCGGTGACTACAGCGCCGCCGATGTCAGCGACGGTGATGGCCGTGCCGCCTCCGATCCGCGTTATGCCGAGGAAGTGCGCAGGGTCGATGCCGATACCCCGGCACGCTTCAACGCCGACCCCAGCCGCCATTTCGAGGCGGCCGGATCTGCCGGCAAGCTGGCGGTGTTCGCCGTGCGCCTGGATACCTTCGAGAAGGAGGCCGCCGAGGTCTTCTATATCGGCAGCAACCGCACCGGCAGCCTGACCGCGATCCGCCGCCAGCTGCTGACCGGCTTCGAGCGCCTGCCCATCGCCGGCGAGTACATCCACCGGGATGCCTATGACATCGGCGAGCGCTACGGCAAGGACAGTTTCCTGCTGATCGACAAGCTCGGTACCGCGCGCGTTCCGGCCGCATTCGCGCTGAAGAGCCGGGTTGATGGCTGGTTCGAACGGCTGGGCCTGCGCGGTGTCACCGACCGCATGATGCAATTGCTGACCGGCCTGCTGCCCTCGCACCTGCCCAAGCGCATGGGCGAGTTCCGCCAGCGTTACGAGCATCACCTGCTGCTGAAGGTGTCCGCACAGGATGCGGCTGCCACCGAGGCCTGGCTGCGCGGCTTCTTCAACGACCACGAAGGCGGCTACTTCCATTGCACGGCGGACGAAGGACGCAAGGCCTTCCTGCATCGTTTCGCGGTGGCCGGTGCGGCGGTGCGCTACCGCGAAGTGCACCGCCGGCAGGTGCAGGACATCGTCGCGCTGGACATTGCGCTGCGCCGCGATGACGCCGACTGGTTCGAGCAGCTGCCGGCCGATATCGATGGGCGCCTGCTGCACAAGCTGTACTACGGTCATTTCCTGTGCCATGTGTTCCACCAGGACTACATCGCGCGCAAGGGTGAAGATCCGATGGCCATCGAGCATGCGATGTGGGCGTTGCTGGACCAGCGCGGCGCGGAGTACCCGGCCGAGCACAACGTCGGCCACCTGTATCCGGCCAAGCCGGCGCTGGCCGGCTTCTACCGCACGCTAGACCCGAGCAATACCTTCAACCCCGGCATCGGCCAGACGTCGAAGGCGAGGGGCTGGGGCAGCTGCGACTGCGACGGGCATTGATGGTGAGCTCGTCGAAAATTCGGATTCTTTGTATTCCAGGCTCATCGCCTTGGCACTAGCCTCAGCCATTGCCTTAGACGGATACAGGGTCGATGCAGAGCGCAAATGAAATATGGGTTTCCATCAAAGCGTCGCTTTTCGAGAAGAACTGTCTGGATGAGATGCAGCTACGGCCAGGAGCTTCCGAAAGTGAATTGATTGGACTGGAGACCAAGCTGGGAGTTGTTCTGCCAGATCTGCTGAAGCAGATGCTGATGATTCACGACGGACAGGATGGGTTCGGGCTTCTTTTCGGAAATCAGATGCTCTCGACAGCGGAGATCCTGCGACAGTGGCAGGGATGGCGGGAGATCGAGGCTGACGGGATGAACGAAGACTGCGCTGAGTTCATGGGGGCTAGCCCTCCTGGGGTGGTGAAGCCCATGTACTCAAATGCGCGCTGGATACCGCTCACGCATGATGGTGGTGGAAATCATATGGGCCTGGACTTCGATCCGGATGCGGGAGGGGCTGAGGGTCAGATGATTGCGTTTGGCGCCGACGAAGATACGAAATATCTTCTCGCACGTACTTTTGATGATTTTGTGGCGAAGGCCTTGGAGTGGATCCAACAGTCGCGTTGGAATGACGGCGACCTGCAATCCATGGCCGATGATGGTTTTGCTCCTCCTGCGATTCTACGTAGCATCAGCGGATAGCCTTGGATTTCGCTCTCTTGATGGCTCCCTGCATTGCTCGCTACGTGATCGGAAATTGATTCGGGGAGCCCGTTCTTCTCTGCGTTACCATCCGTGTTCCCTAGGCACGCACCGATGCGCAGGAATTGCGATGCAGAGAACGATTATTCGCACCGTGCTGAGCACGCTGCTGCTGTCCGCTCCGCTGCTTGCGGAGGCTGCCGCGCCCGTTCAACACGATGCCGCAGGCAACCGACTTGAAGCGCTATTGCTGCAGGGCGGGCAGGGACCGGACGGCCCGGAGCGCTACTGCACTGCTGATGGCCAGTGGTGCATGCAGGCGCTGCCTTCAGCGGGCGAAGACCAGCCGGCCTCGCTGGAAGTTGCCGAGCGCGCGGATGCTGAAGGCGAGCCGCAGATGCGCTACGTGCCCATCGACGTGGTTGACGATGGCGACCTGCGGGTCTGGCCCTTCATCGTGCGCCTGGCTCCCGGCGCCGGGGCAGGCCAGGCCGTGGCCGATCCACAACAGGTCGCATTGCAGAACGTGCTCGTCGGCGGTCTGGTGGAGGCCCGTGCGATGTATTCCGGCGGCGGTGCCAGCGCATCGACCCTGCACCTGGCGCGCATCCGTCATCTCGACGATGGCATCCAGGTGGACGCCGACGTGCTGTCCGTTGCGTGGTCGGCCGACAAGATGATCCGGGCCTGTTTCAGCGAGCGCGATTTTGATCAGCGCGCCGGCGCCTGCCATGACGAGTACAGCTTCGATGCGGAACTTGCGCTGGCAACCGAAGCGCAGGACATGCCCGTACTGCGCTACCAGACCGGGGCCACCAACTATCCGGCCGGGGTATCACCGCAGCGGGATTCGCTGGCCAAAGGGCGGTTGACGAAGAAGGACCTGCGCACCGAACAGGATGCGCAATGCAGCTACACGCGCACCTTCCGCTTCACGTCAGGGGCGTACCAACCGGACCAGCCGCTGCCGGAGTGCTCGGCCTACACCGAGCCCTGAGCCATGGAGCCGGGCGCATGCCCGGCTCTGGGCAACGGCCGTGACGCGCTTACTCGCAGCGGGTGGCGGTGATGATGTTGTCCTTGTCCACGAACACGCGCAGGCGGTCCTGGCGGATGTCCTTGGTGGTGATGGTGGCCGGGCCGATGGGGTTGACCATGCCGGCGCCGCTTTCGCTGGACAGGCGGCGGATGTTCGGCTCGTTGGCCGGCTGGCCGATGGCCCAGCCCAACTGGCTGGCATCGCAGCGGCCACTGCCCTTGACCTCCGGGCCGGGAGTGCTGACACAGGCCGACAGCAACAAGGCCGAGGCGGGCAGCAACAGAGTCAGGCGGATGGTCATGCGGGCGCTCCTGCGCAGGGGATTGGCGGCACGATAGCACTGACCGCGCGAAACCCGGCAGCGTTCGGGTCATTGCCCGCGCGGCCGCCGCACTGCATAGTGGCCGGCGTTGCCGGCAACGTGCCGGCGGGCAGGCCGGGCCACTCCGGTGCAGGTGTTGGGTCCGGTATGAGGTCAGGCAGTTTCCGTGGCAGGCAGAACGCAGTGAAGGCGACGGCAGTGCTGTCGTTGCTCTGCATGGCAGTGGCAGCCATGGCTGCCGAACCGACGCCAGCGCCGGCGGCCGAAGCGCCGGTATTTGGTGGCTGGCGCAACCTGCAGACCGAAGCCGGTTACCAGCCGGCGCAGCGCAACCTGGCGTTCGCGATGCTGCCGCAGGCCGCAACCCGTGGTGATCGCTTCGCGATCCTCGACCGTGAAGGCAAGCGCACGGTGTGCTGCCTGCAGGTGGCCAGCGAGTCGCTGGGTGTTGCCGCGCTTCGCGAGCAGTACCACCTGCCGCAGGCCGGGGTGACCGATCTGAGCAACGGCCGCAGCCCGGCGCGCCCGTATCTGCCGCATGTCTATGCGATGCAGCGGGTGGATGAACTGGCCGATTATGGTTTCGCCGATGTTGCCGGTGCCTACAGCGACCTGGGCGGGATGCTGCTGCCCGACGCTGCCGCGCTGGCTGCCGACGGCACCGAGGTGCGCGTGGGCGAGGGCCATTATCGCCTGCAGTTCCACCGCCAGCCGCTGGCCGATGATGACGGCGCACTGGACCGGTACACCCTGCAGGTGCTGCCTGCCGGCGCCCCGGTCGTGGTTGAAGTGCCGTTCGGCACCTACTGATTGCCACATCCCACTGGCTAGAATGGCGCGCGGCGCTGCCTGCGCGCCTGATCCTGCGAGTTGTTGCCGTGCGATTTCTGTTGCTGCCCCTGCTGTTGCTGGCCGGTTGTGCCAGCGTGCCCCCTGCGCCGCCACCGGCCCACTCGGATGCGCTGTGGCGCCTGATCGAACGTGATTGCCAGGGCGCACAGTCGCCACGGGGCGATTGCCTGCAGGTGCGCCCGGCCGTTGATCACCGCGATGTGCTGGTCAAGGACGCGCACGGCCGCTATCAGTTCCTGCTGATGCCACTGGACAAGGTCAGTGGCATCGAAAGTCCCGCGTTGTACCGGCGCGGGGCACCCAATTACTTTGCTGCCGCCTGGCAGGCCCGCGCTCGTACCGAGCAGGCACTTGGCCAGCGGTTGCCGCGCAGCGTCGCCAGCCTGGCATTGAACTCGCCGCATGGACGTTCGCAGCACCAGCTGCACATCCACGTCGACTGCCTGCGCTCCGACGTGCTGCGGGCGCTGGAAGACAATCGCGCGGCCCTCGGCACGCAGTGGGCACCGCTGCCGGTACGGCTGCGCGGCCATCAATACCAGGCGCGGTTGTTGCCGGGCGAGGCGTTGACTGCCAATCCCCTCAACCTGCTGGCCTATGGCCTGAGCGGTGTGGACAGGGTTGGCCAATGGAGCCTGCTGGTGGCGGGGCACGAGGACGTGCATGGCGCGCCGGGTTTCATCCTGCTGGCCACGCAGCTGGATCCCGGCAGCGACAACGATGCCAGCGCCGAGGAGCTGCAGGACCATGCCTGCAGCGTGTTGACCGGCGCGGATGCTTCGCTGGAGCGGGTGCGCTAGTTCTCTGCTGACTGCCGTTGCAGCCAGGCAGGGGCTGTCAGGGCGTAGAGCTGGCGGTCCTGCCAGCCTTCGACATCCAGGTGGTGGTCGCGCAGCAGGCCTTCGCGCTCGAATCCGATCGCCTGCAGGGTAGTGACCAGCGCGCTGCCTGCATCGGGCGGCAGCAGTACGAACAGGCGACGGATCCCCACCTGTTCGAACAGGAACGTGCACAGCGCCTGCAACGAAGCGTGCAGCTGCCGCCGCTGGGGACAGCCTGCGGCATGCAGCCAACGCAGTTCAACGCTGCGCGCATGCGCGCAATGCAGGCGCAGGTTCAACTGGTCCAGCAGCTCACCCGCTGCGTCGAAGCTGCCCAGCAGCAGCTGATCGTTGTCGTGTTGCAGCTGCGAACGCTGCACACCGCAGAGGAAATGGGCTTCGGCATCGAAATGGTCAGGCGGGTTGCCGCTGCGTTCGACCTGTCGATAGTGGTGACGCCAGGCGGAAAGGTCTGAACGCTGCAACGGCCGCAGCACCACAGGCCCGTGCTGGAGCAGCAGAAGGTGGCGGCGCAGCACCGGTCGCAGCGGTGGCAGGGAAGTAGGGAAATACCGATTCATGGGGTGCGACGATGCCGCAGGCCGGCGAGGGAGAACAATGAAAGAAGTTGCAAATGCGGCGCGGTCGCTGGCTGCGGTCTGATTCGGTTCAGGCATAACGCCATCAAGCCTGGTCATTTCCGTTGCAACCATCCGTTCAGGACACTTTCGTTACGGGATCGTTATGCGCGCACCGTCGCCAGCGCCCCGGACCACCCGCCCAACTCCCCCAGGAAGCCCATGTCCGCCTCTTCCCTGGCGCTGCGCCCGCGTCCGCTGGTGCTTGCCTTGTCGTCCCTGATGCTGGCCTCGTTGCCGGCCTTCGCGCAGGAAAGCGCACCCACGTCATTGCAGGAAGTGAAGGTCACCGGCTCGCGCATCCCGCGTGCCAGTGTCGAGGGGCCGTCGCCTGTCACGGTGATCAGCCGCGAGCAGATCGATGCGCAGGGCTATCGCAATGCATTCGATGCGTTGAGCGCGCTCACCGAGAACACCGGCAACGTGCAGGGCGAGGACTTCGGCAATACCTTCACCCCGGCGGCGAACACCATCAACCTGCGTGGCCTGGGCCCGAACCGCACGCTGGTGCTGGTCAACGGCCGCCGCCAGGCCGACTATCCGCTGGCCTACGAAGGCTCGGTGAACGTGGTCAACCTGGCCAACATCCCCAGTGCGCTGATCGAGCGCATCGAGGTGCTGGCCGCAGGGGCATCTGCGGTGTATGGCTCCGATGCCATCGCCGGTGTGGTCAACATCATCCTCAAGGACCGCTTCGACGGCGTGGACGTCAACGTGCGCGCCGGCGTCACCCAGCAGGGCGGTGGTGACAACCAGCGCGTGCAGGTTGTGGGAGGCAGCTCGGGCGAACGCTGGGAAGGCCTGTTCGGCTTCGAACTGGACGTGCGCAAGGCGATCCACGCGCGCCAGCGCGATTTCATGGATTCGCTGGACGATGACCCCACTGGCAAGGCGCCGCAGCCGACGGCCGTCGCCTATCGTCGCAATGCAGCCACCGGTCGCAACATCGATCCGGGCGCCGCCGGCTGCGATGCGGCTTCGGCCATCTACGGTGGCAGCGTGCTGCGCGCCAACAACCCGCGCCAGGGCTGGTACTGCGGCAGCAACGAAGCCGCTGCCAGCTACTGGACCGTGCAGACCGAGAAGCGCAACCTCAACGGTTACGGCCTGCTGACCTTCCACGTCAACGAGACCACCGACCTGTTCGCGGATGTCGCGCTGGGCAGCGCACGGATCAACAACAATACCCGTGCGCCCACCTGGACCTCGTCACGCAACTACTTCTACAACCAGAACACGGGCAACCTGGAGAGCTGGTACCGCCGCTTCGCGCCGGAGGAAATCGGCGGCCTGCCGCGCAACGCCAATCGCTTCCTGGAAAGCTCGTGGTCGCTCAACGTCGGTGCGCGGGGCCAGATCGGCGACAGCGGCTGGGACTACGAGGCTGTCTACAGCCGCTCGCGCTACGAGAACCGCACGCGCCGCCCGGTGCTGCTGGCCGGCATCAACGAGTACCTGCTGGGCCCGCAGCTGGGCGTGCGCAACGGCGTGGAGGTCTATGCACCAGACCCTGCGCGCCTGTTCCAGCCGTTGACGCCCGATGAGTACGGCCGCCTGTCCGACTACCAGGAGAGCCGCAATGCCGCGTGGCTGCAGACCTTCAGCGCGACGGTCAACGGCCGCCTGTTCGCGTTGCCCGGTGGCGATGCCGCATTGGCCGCGGTGGTCGAAGCGGGCAGCCAGGGCTACCGCAATCGCCCGGACCCGCGCTTGGGCACCGGCGAATTCTGGAACACCAGCGCCGGCATCGGTGCCGGTGGCGAACGTGACCGCTATGCGGCCGGTGTTGAACTGCAGCTGCCGTTGCTGCAGTCGCTGACCACCACCCTGGCAGGTCGCTACGACCAGTACCGCGCCGGCGGCGAGCATATCGGCAAGGCGACCTGGAGCTTCGGTGTCGAATTCCGTCCGATCGAAAGTCTGCTGATCCGCGGCACCGCGGCCACCAGCTTCCGTGCGCCGGACATGAACTATGTGTTCGCCACCGAGACCCGTGGCTACAACCCCGGCATGACCGACTACTGGCGCTGCCGCACCGCCGGTCAGTCGTATGACAACTGCGACTACAACGGCCTGTCGATCGACTACAGCAACCGCGCCAACCCGCAGCTGCAGCCCGAGTCGGCCAAATCGTATGGCTTCGGCGTGGTCTGGTCGCCACTGTCCGGGCTGGATTTCAGCGCCGACTACTACGACATCCGCATCGACAACGAAGTGACCAGCCTCGACACCAGCCGCATCCTGCGTGATGAGGCCGATTGCCGGCTGGGTCGCACCCTCGGCGGCGAAGCACGCGACATCAGCTCGCCGCTGTGCCAGGACGCGCTGTCGCGGGTGATCCGCAACCCCTCCAATGCCACCGTGCAGCCGGACCAGGTGACCCGCGTACTGATCAACCCGATCAATGCGGCGTCCGAATCGGTGCGCGGCATCGACCTGAAGGGCAACTGGCGCTTCGATGCGGGCCGCTATGGCCGCTTCACCACGCGCCTGGCCTACACCCTGGTGCTGGAGCATGAATACAAGCAGTTCGCCGATGACGAAGTGCGCGACATCCGCAATTCGCTGGATGACTACCAGTGGCGCAGCAAGGCCAATGGCAGCATCACCTGGAACCAGGGCGACTGGACCACGACGCTGTATGGCAACCGTTTCGGCTCGCTGCCCAAGACCGATGGCAGTGGCCGCATCGCACCGTACATGACCTACAACGCCAGCGTGTTCCGCCAGTTCGGCGAAAACCTGTCGGTGGGCGTGATCGTCAACAACCTGCGCGACAGCCGCCCGCCGGCGGACAAGAACGGTGGCGGTTGGCCGTTCTATCCGGTCGGCAACTACGACCCGTATGGCCGTCAGTTCTGGGTGCAGCTGGATTACCGGTTCCGTTGATGAAGCGGTGAAAAACGAAAGGCCCGGCATTGCCGGGCCTTTCTTTATCTGCGGGTGGATCAGGGCAGCGCCTGCACCAAGTACGACTCGATGACGTAGCTGAAAGGCTGCTGCTGGCGGTCGCGCAGCAGTGCGCGCACTTCCAGGATCACACCATGGTCGCCTTCGCCGCGCGGCGGCCAGAACGTCTGGTCGGTCACGGTCTGGCGCTGGAAGCCGAGCGGACCGACCACGCGGCCGAACGGCTCGTCGGTCGTGTCCAGGACCTGGTTCATGGCCGGGCTGAGATGGTCGGGCAGGTACCAGTTGTCGGCCTCGGACAGCACGCGGCTGCCGCAGGCCAGCTGCACGCGCCGGTAACGCAGGGGCGTGGAGGCAGTGGCGCCCAGGGCCTGCAGCACGTCGGCCGGCGCGGTCTTGTCCTGGCCGTGCACACGCACGGCACGGACCCGGGCCTGCTCGGCCAGACCGTGCTCGGCGCACCAGCTTTCCAGGGTGGCGGTGGCGCTCTGGCCGGCCAGCACGCGCTGGTGCAGTACCTCCACCAGCGCGGCGGAGGCGATCCGCTGCTGGCCCGGCGGCGCCTGCAGGGGCGCGCTGGCGCTGGCATCGGTGGCGGACAGGCTGGCGATCGGGGCAGCGGCCAGCAGGGACGCGGCCTGCCAGCGGCGAAGACGATCGTGGCGGTCGGACGGGCCCATGCGGCATCACAGCGGAAACAGGTGCCCATGTTACCCGTTCAGGCGTGTATCCGGCGTCCCTGCGGCGCACGGTCGCGGGCGGGATTCATCGTGCCGGTGAATGCATGGCATGCAGATATTTCGTTGGCCGATGGACGCGGCGGCGGGCAGGATGGCGCCAGTGTTGGCTTTCCGGGAGAACCTGATGACCCTGCAGTTCGTCCATGGTGGCGTCGATCGCGACGGTGCCCCGCTGCATTTCCACATCCGTGATGGCCGGTTTGTCGGCATCAATGGCGACGATGCAGCAGCACAGGGAGCCGAAAGCGTCGATCTGACCGGTTTTACCGTGCTGACTGGACTGGTCGACGGCCATATCCACCTGGACAAGAGTTTCGTCGGCGACCGCTGGCATCCGCATCAGCCGGTGAACAGCCTGCGCGAGCGTCTGGCGGTGGAAAAGGCCGCGATTGCCACCGCCGCACCCATGGCCGATCGTGCCGAGGCCCTGATCCGCCAGTGCAGCGGATTCGGTACGGTGGCGATGCGGTGCCACGTCGACATCGATGGCAGCACCGGCCTGCGTCACCTGGAGGCGGTGCGTGAAGCAGCGCTGCGTTGTGCCGACATCATGCGCATCCAGTTGGTGGCATTCCCTCAGGCCGGCGTGATGTCGTGCCCGGGTACGGCGGCCATTCTGGAACAGGCGATTGCTGCCGGGGTGGAGGTGCTTGGAGGCATCGACCCGAGCACGCTGGACGGGGATGCCGAAGGCCAGCTTGCGCTGTTGTTCGGGCTGGCCGAGCGCTATGGCGTGCGTCTGGACATCCATCTGCACGAGCCGGGCGAGACCGGGCTGGCGCAGCTGCTGCGGATCGCCGCGCGCACACGCGCGGCGAGCCTGCAGGGCAGGGTGGCGGTCAGTCACGCCTATGCGTTGGGCGAGGTGCCGTTGGCGCGGGCGCTGCAGGTGGGTGAGGCCTTGGCTGCCGCAGGCGTAGCGATCATGAGCAATGCGCCGGGCGACCATCCGTTCCCGCCGCTGCGCGCTCTGCACGACGCCGGTGTGTGCGTGTTCGCCGGCAACGACAACATCCGCGACTGCTGGTGGCCTTATGGCAATGGCGACTTGCTGCAGCGGGCGATGCTGCTGGGCTATCGGTCGGGCTTCTACACCGATGCGGACCTGATGCTGGCGCTGGACATGGTCACCACCCATGCGGCGGAGGTGATCGGGTTGCCGCAGTACGGCATTGCAGAAGGTCGTCCGGCTACCTTCGTGGCGGTGCGTGCCGACCATGGCCCGGCGGCGGTGGCCGCAGTGCCGGCCGAGCGACGCGTGGTGGTCGACGGCCGCTGGCTGTAGCGGCCGGGCCGTGCCCAGCCGCGCCATCCGTGGCGCGGATGCCCCGCAATCCGACACCGCCCCACCTTCGACAGCTTCCCGTTGTCTGGCACATCCACGCCATGCGTGGATGAATCTCCATCGAAATCGAATATTTCGATATCTGATCGAAGAGCATCCACGCATGGCGTGGATCTACTGGTCGACCAAGGTCGACACCTACCAACAGCATCACAGAGCGCCGTCCCGACAGCTCGCGGAGATCTGTCGAAGGCGGGGTGGGTCCGGTTGCGGGGGCGTGAGCCGCATGGATGCGGCGACCGAGCTTACAGGGGTGAGGGTGCTTTGCTTGCGAAGCACTGCTTCGCAAGCGCTCGAACGCACAGCCGCCAGCGGCTGGGCCGGGCCCCGGAGGGGGACTTGCAGCGTCCCCCGCAACCGGACCCACCCCGCCATCCCACAGGAAACCAGCTGTTGCCGTTGCTGTTGCCGTTGCCGTTGCCGTTGCCGTTGAGGTTGCCGGCCAGCGGCCGGCACTACCCATGGGGTGCAGGGCGCAGCCCTGCCGACTATTCCGGCTCGCGCTGCACCTGGCGCCACAACTCGCTGGCCAGCGCACGCACCGCATCATCGGCATCGGCGCGATGCAGCAGGCCGATCTCGTAGTTGTCGACAAGTGGCAGGTCGCGCTGCCCATCGATGATGCGGTGTTCGCGGTTGACCGCGCGCCGTGGCAGCAGGCTGATGCCGATGCCGTCGGCCACCGCGCCCTGGATGCCGCTCAGCGAGGAACTGGTGAACGCGATGCGCCAACGCAGGCCCAGCGCCTCCACGGCCTGGATCATCTCGTCGCGGTACAGCCCGCGCGGCGGGAAGGTGACCAGTGGCAGCGGGTCCTGCTGCAGGCTGCTGCTGCGCAGGCTGTCGATCCAGTGCATCGGTTCGCGCCGGCAGTGCACGGCCTGGCGGGTGTTGCGACGCTGCTTGACGAGCACCAGGTCCAGCTCGCCATGGTCGAAGCCATGGGCCAGATCACGGCTGAGGCCGCTGCTGATTTCCAGCTTGACCTGCGGGTGGCGGCGACTGAAGGCGGCCAGCATGCGCGTGGTCTGCGGGTTCACGAAATCCTCCGGCACGCCGATGCGCACCGCGGTCTCCACGGTGGCGCCGGCCAAGGCCTGGGCCAGTTCCTCGTTCAGGTCCAGCATGCGCCGGGCATAGCCCAGCAGGGTGTGCCCGGCATCGGTGGGATGCACGTCGCGGTGGCCGCGCTCGAGCAGGCGATGCCCGGCCAGTTCCTCCAGCCGCCGCACCTTCTGGCTGACCGTGGACTGGGTCGAATGCAGGCGGGTGGCCGCCGTGGTGAAGCTGCCACAATCGGCGACCATCACCAGGGCCCGCAGCAGGTCCAGTTCGAACACTGTTCTATTCGATTTGGCACTGTCTTGCATTTGAACATTTCACTTCTGGATACCGGTGCCGACTTCTACCATGCAGGGCAGGGACCGGCAATGGCCGGCGCCATCGCGCATGAGGAGAGTCACGATGCACCACCCTCGCTCCCGCCAGCGCCGTTCGGCATTGGGTCGCATGCTGTTGCTGTGCCTGCTGGCCATGGTCATCCCGGCGTGCACGGCGACTTCCCGAAGCGACGCCGATGCGCAGCTGCGCGATGCCGCCAGCCGCGGTGATGCCCGCGCCGTGCGCGAGGCCCTGGGCGACGGTGCCGATCTGGAAGCCCGTGACGGCCAGGGCCGCACGGCGCTGCTGCTGGCCACCCACGGCAACAACGTGGATGCGGCGCGTGAGCTGATCGAGGCCGGCGCCGACGTCAATGCCAAGGACGCGATGCAGGACAGCGCCTACCTGTACGCCGGCGCGCGCGGCCTGGATGAGATCCTGGCGCTGACGCTCGCGCACGGTGCAGACCTGCGCAGCACCAACCGCTATGGCGGTACCGCGCTGATTCCTGCTGCCGAACGCGGCCACGTCGCCACCGTGCGTACGCTGCTGCGCGCGGGCGTGGCGGTGGACCATGTCAACCGCCTGCACTGGACTGCGCTGCTGGAGGCGATCCTGCTTGGCGATGGCGGCCCGCGCCACGTGCAGATCGTGCAGCTGCTGCTGGACGCCGGCGCCAACCCCGAGCTTGCCGATGGCGACGGCGTAACGCCGCTCGCGCACGCCCGGCAACGCGGCTACGCCAACATCGAAACCCTGCTGCGCCAACACGGCGCGACGCGCTGACACCTGCCCCTTCCACCCGCACGCTGCCGTGCCCACCAGGATGCCACCCATGTTCCGTTCCCGTCCGTTGTCCCTTGCCGTCCTTCTTGCCGTTGCACCGCTGTCGGCGTCTGCCGCCGAGCGCGCCGATCTGCTGATCCGCAACGCCACGGTGGTCGATGTCGAGCACGCACGCAGCGTGCCCGGGCAGAGCGTGGTCATCCGTGGCGAGGACATCGTCGCGGTCGGCCCCGATGCGCAGCTGCGCGGCCAGTGGAGTGCCAGCCGGCAGATCGATGCCAAGGGCAAGTACCTGATTCCAGGCCTGTGGGACATGCACGTGCACTTCGGCGGCGGCCCTGCGCTGGTGGAGGAGAACAAGGCGCTGCTGCCGCTGTACATCGCCCACGGCATCACCACGATCCGCGACTGCTCCGGTGACCTTCCGCAGCAGGTGCTGCAGTGGCGCGGCGAAATCGCCAACGGCGCGCTGTTCGGTCCGCGCCTGCTGACGTCCGGTGCGAAGATCGAAGGCATCAAGCCGGTCTGGAAGGGCACGATCGAGGTGGGCAGCAAGGCCGACGCGGACAAGGCGATCGAGCGCCTGCAGCACGACAAGGTCGACTTCGTGAAGATCACCGACAGCACGCTGACCCCGGAACTGTTCCTGTACTCGGCCAGCGCGGCGCGCAAGGCGGGTCTCAAGGCCTCGGGCCACATTCCGATGGCGTTGACGGTGGAGCAGGCCGTGGATGCGGGCCTGGCCTCGATCGAGCATCTGGACTATGCCTTCAAGGCTGGCAGCAAGGACGAGGCGCAGATCGCGGCCGATTTCGGCGCCGGGCGCATCGATCGCGCCGAAGCCAACCGCCGGCTCGACGCCAGCTTCGATCGCGAAACCGCGCTGCATGCCTACCGTGATTTCGCCAAGCGTGGCGTATTCGTGACGCCGACCCTCAACGGTGGCCGCATCCTCGACTTCCTCGACCAGGACGACCACGCCAACGACCCGTATCTGGCCTATATCGGCCCGGGCCTGCGCGCGACCTACACCTGGCGCATCGAACGCGCGGCCAAGGCCACCCCGGCGCAGATCGAGGCGCGCCATGCGCAGTACCACCAGGTGGCTGCGGTGCTGCCGCTGCTGCAGGAAGCGGGAGTGACGATCATTGCCGGTACCGATGCTGGCTTCCTCAATTCGTTCAACTATCCCGGCATCGGCCTGCACCAGGAACTGCAGCTGTTCGTGAAGGAAGGCCTGAGCGCACCGCAGGCGCTGTCGGCCGCGACCCGTTCGGGCCCGGCCTGGTTCGGCCAGATGCAGCGCTATGGCGGCGTCGCCACGGGCAAGGCGGCCGATCTGGTGCTGCTGACCGCCAACCCGTTGCAGGACATCGCTGCCACCGAAAAGATCGACAGCGTGATCCTGCGCGGTGATGTGTACGATCGCGCGGCGCTGGACAAGATGCTGGCCGACACCAAGGCAAAGGTCGCTGCATGGAATGCCGTGGCGAAGCAGGACCACGCTTCGCAGTGATGCGGCCGGTAGCGCCTAGCGCGGTGCCGGCCGCATGCCATGCAGCTGCGGCAGCGTGGTTTTCATCGCATCGATGAAGGCGCGCAGGCGCAGCGGTTGCCGTCGCGCAGCGGGGAACACCAGATGCACCGGCAGCGGTGGTGCCTGCCAGTCCGCTAAAAGCTGCACCAACCGACCTTCGGCCAGATCCTCGGCCACCAGCCAGGCCGACACCACTGCGGCTCCCAATCCCGCACCTGCGGCCTGCTGCACCACGAACAGGTTGTCACTCAGCAGGCGCGGCGTGATCGACAGCGTGTGCGCACGGCCCTGCGCATCGTGCAGCAGCAGACGTTCGCGGTAGTAGGTGACCAGCGAGATCCACGGCAACGCCTGCGCCTGTTCGGGGGTGGTGATCGACTCCGCATCGGCCAGCGACGGTGCGGCCACGACAATGCGAGGTACTTCGGCCAGCGGCAGGGCAACCACGCGCGGTTCATCGACCGCGCCGACCCGCACCGCGCAGTCGATGCCTTCGGCGATGAAGTCCGGGCGGCGGTCCTCGAGGATCCACTCCAGGCTCAGTTGTGGATGCTGGGCCAGGAAGTCGAGCATGGTGGGCAGCAGCTGTGCCTGGCCGAACGCATGCGGCACCATCACCCGCAGGCGGCCGCTCAGCCTCTGTGTCTGCCCGTGCAGCTCGGCCTGCAGCGCTTCCCATTCGTCCACCACCCGCTGCGCATGGCGTTGGCAGCGCTGGCCGTCCTCGGTCAGCAGCAGGCCGTGGGTAGAGCGCTGCAGCAGGCGCAGGCCCAGCTGCCGTTCCAGGGCTTGAAGCCGACGGCTGACGGTGGGCTGGGTGGTGCCCAGCTGCACGGCGGCGGCCGAAAGGCTGCCGCTGTCGACGATGCGCAGGAAGGTACGCAGCAGGTCCAGGCGGTCGCCGCCCGATGCGAGATCGTTCATGCGTATGGCGTATGTAAAGTATGTTGTTGAGCCTACTACAGACGCCTCGCGAATGTAGGCACGCTAGGCTCCAATTCTCTCCCTGGTGCCTTCCATGCCCGCTCCCTCGCTCTCAACCGTCGTCTCTGCGCCACGCGCTGCGCCCGCCCCATCACTGGTGCTGGCCATGGCCGCCGGCGCGGGCTTTTCGGTGGCCTCGCTCTATTACAGCCAGCCGATGCTGGGCCTGATCGCGCAGGATCTGGCTGCGGGCGAGCGTGCCGTGGGCCTGGTGCCGACCCTGACCCAGCTGGGCTATGCGCTGGGCATCCTGCTGCTGGCTCCGTTGGGCGACCGCTTCGACCGGCGCAACCTGATCCTGCTGAAGTCGGTGCTGCTGGCGTTGGCCCTGGGGGCGGCCGCCTTGGCCGGCCAGTTGCCGGGGCTTCTTGTTGCCAGCCTGCTGGTGGGGCTGATGGCCACGCTGGCACAGGACATCGTGCCGGCCGCCGCGGTGCTGGCACCGGATGCGCAGCGCGGGCAGGTGGTGGGCAGAGTGATGACCGGCCTGCTGCTGGGCATCCTGCTGTCGCGCGTGGTCAGCGGCGTGGTGGCCGAAGCCTGGGGCTGGCGCGTGCAGTTCGGCCTCGCAGCGCTTTCGGTGCTGGCGATGGGGGCGGTGATGGCACGCGCACTGCCGCACTTCGCTGCGACCAGTACGCTGCGTTATCCGGCGCTGCTGGGTTCGTTGCTGGCGCTCTGGCGTGAGCAGCCGCAGCTGCGCCGCGCCGTGGCCAGCCAGTCGCTGCTGGCGGTGGGCTTCAGTGCGTTCTGGTCGACGCTGGCGCTGATGCTGCACGCACGGCTGGGTCTGGGCAGTGCCGCCGCGGGTGCGTTCGGCATTGCCGGTGCTGCGGGTGCATTGGCGGCACCGGTTGCCGGTCGTTTTGCAGATCGGTTGGGCAGCCCCGCGGTCGCGCGGTTGGCGATTGCCGTCGCCCTGGTTGGCTTTGCGCTGTTGCTGGTCGATTCGTGGCTGCCGGCCGTGGCGCTGCTGCCGTTGTTGGTGGTCAGCGCGCTGCTGTTCGACTTCGGTTTCCAGTCGGCGCTGGTCGCGCACCAGACGCTGGTCTACGGCCTGGTGCCGCCGGCGCGCAGTCGCCTCAATGCACTGCTGTTCACCGGCATGTTCATCGGCATGGCTGGCGGCGGTGCGTTGGGCAGCCTGGCGCTGGCGCAGTGGGGTTGGCACGGCGTGGCGTGGCTGGCGACGATCTGCGCCGGTGGCAGCCTGCTGATCCGTCTGCGTTGAGGGTGGTTCGGCAGGGCTGCGCCCTGCACCTGCTGTAGTGCCGGCCGCTGGCCGGCAACCTCAATCTCAACAGCAACAGCAACAGCGGGTATTCCGTGGGGGGCGGGGCGGTGTCGGATGGCGGGGACGCCGCAAGTACGTCCTTGTAGGCTTGGCAGCCGCATCCATGCGGCTGACA